>NZ_JBWYII010000001.1:0-738790 GCF_056779705.1 Acinetobacter sp. 25-47-130
CACCAGAAATCACAGGTACAACTGAACCAGGAACAACAGTAAATGTCGTTGTTAAAGACAAAGACGGTCAAGTTGTTGCAGAAGGTCCAGCGACAGTTACAGGTGACACATGGACATATACACCATCAGTTGAATTGGCAGATGGCGAATATGACGTAGTTGCAAAAGCAACAGATCAAGCAGGTAACACAGGTGAATCTCAGCCAGAGAGCTTCGAGGTTGACACAGTAGCGCCTGAATTAACCATCGATGAGCTTAAGCCAACAAACGATACCACTCCTGAAATTACTGGTAAAACAGAACCAGGAGCGATAGTTGATGTTGTGATCAAAGACAAAGACGGTGAAATTGTCTCTGAAGGTAAAGCAGAAGTTGATCCAGAAGGTAACTGGACGTATACACCGACTGAAGAATTACCAGAAGGTCATTACGATATTGAAGTAACTCCGACTGATAAAGCGGGTAACAAAGGTGATACTTCTAAAGAACAGTTAGAAGTTGATACAACACCTCCTTCTGACATTACTATTGATCCAATTGGTGGTGATGATTTCGAATCGAATGATCCTCAACCGGAAATTACAGGAACAGGTGAGAAAGGTTCGCTAGTGGATATCGTGATCACTGGTCCAGATGGCTTCGAAGAGAAGGCAACTGTTGAAGTTGGAGAAGATGGTAAATGGTCGTATAAGCCAGAAGCTGAGTTGGAAGAAGGTGACTACAAAATCGAAGCTACTCCTAAGGATGAAGCTGGAAACGTAGGTAATCCAACTGAACAAGATTTTGTAATCGACTTGACACCACCAGATATCGATATTGATCCGTGGGAAGATGATAATGATCCTTGGTTAGATATCGATCCTTGGGATGATGAAGAAGCTGCATGGGATGTGAGTGAAGCTGCATCTGTACAGGCAGTATCATTAGCTGCTGAGCCTCAAATTGCTGCATTCTCTGCTTTCGCTGCACGCTCATTATTTGTAGCTGAACCAGTAGTAAAAGCAGCTCAAGTAACGGCGGTTGATCCATCATTAAACTACACTAACAATCCGCAACGAACTTTTGGTGGTAAAACTCAGAATAATCCATCACAAGTTAATGTTGAAATTAAGGATCAAAATGGTGTAGTGGTTTCCAGTGGTCTTGCAATATTGACAGCTGATCGATGGTCTTATAAGCCTTCTGAGCCTTTAGCCGATGGTGTATATGTATTGGAAGCTGTACCAGGAGATAAAGCAGGCAATAGTGGTGCTAAAGTTACTCAAAAGTTTGCAGTGGATACACTTTCACCTGATTTGTCAGTTGAAGAGTTATATCCTACAAACGATACTACTCCAGCAATTTCTGGTTCAACTGAACAATATTCTAAAGTTCAAGTCGTGATCAAAGATAAGAATGGAAATACTGTTGTAGATGCACCAGCTTCTGTAGATAGCTCAGGCAATTGGACATTTACACCGCCAAGAGATTTAGCGGATGGAAATTACACAGTTGAAGTAACATCTACTGATTTAGCTAAGAACAAAAAAACTGAAACTCAGCAATTAACAGTTGATACTCAAGCTCCTGATGCTGTGATTATTAATCCAATTACAGATCCAAGTGACTTGAAACCAGTATTAACAGGTAAAGCTGAAGCGAATACTACTGTCGAATTAGTGATTAAGGACTCTACAGGTCGAATTATTGATTCTGCACTTGTTCCTGCTGATCAAAATGGTAATTGGACATATCCAATCAACAATAATTTACCAGAAGGTACAATTATCGTTGAAGCTAAAGCGATTGATGAAGCTGGAAATATCGGTCCTTCATCAAGCATCGGCTTCGATTTGGATGTAACTCCTCCAGATGCTCCAACGGCAACATTTAATGCAGATGGTTCATTAGTAACAGGTACTGCACAAGCTTTATCAACTGTTAAAGTAAAAGATGCAAACAACAACGTGATTGGTACAACCACTGCGGATAGCAATGGAAACTACTCAATTAAGTTGATACCAAGTTTGAATGATGGACAAAATGTATCTGTGACCGCTTCTGATGTAGCGGGTGAATCTGCACCACGTCAAGTGACTGCTCCAAACATTCCGTTGGATGCCATTGATAATGTTGCTAAAGCTGGTATCGAGTACGAGTATCCTGTTACAGAGAAATTCATTAAAGATGCGATTTCGTACAACTGGTTAATTGGTTTCCTTGGTATCACGCTTGGTAAAACAAGTGGTGCTACAGAGTTTACAATCGGTGCTAACAAAACTGCTGACGTACAACTTCAAGTGAAGTCTGCTTCTTGGAAAACACTGTTTGACACTGTGAAAGTTAATCTGTACAAACAAGACAGTTCTGGTAAGTGGGTACTTATCGCTAATGATAAATCGTCAGGTTTATTCGACTTTATTGGTATCTTTGGTGAAGTTGCACATATTAATTTAGATGGTTTATCAGCTGGTAAATATCGTATTGAAATGAGTAACTCGAACCTTGCTTCTTTACCAGGTTATGTACAGACTAACTTGCTCATTAAAGAAACTGATACAAGTACAACGCCTGTAGTGAAGTCAATCACTGAAGCGAAGGGTAATGTGATTACTGATCTTGATCCTGTACATGGTAAAGATCTTGTAGTTGCCGGTGCTGTTGTGAAAGCTGTAAATGGTGTTGCGATTAATGGTGCAACGACGATCAAAGGTGAGTTTGGTACATTAACAATCGATGCAAACGGTACATACGCTTACAAACCAAATGCAAACCTTAATGCGATTGGTAAAACGGATGTATTTAAATACACGATTACTGATCCTCTAACTGGTAAGTCTGATACAGCTCAATTAGTACTTCAAATTGATTCTAAATCAGGTTCACCATTGGCTTGGAGCAAATTCACACCAGAAGCAAACGCGAATGATGCTGATGCATTGGCGAATGAAACAGCAGGTAAGTTTAATTCTACTTACTTGAATGAAACAGTTTCTGCTAAAGGTTTGGATAAGTTGATCTTTAATGTGTTAAATGACAACAGCCATAACGGTGGTAACGGCGTTGACACAATCAATGACTTCCAATTAGGCAGCAATGTGAAGATTGATGTTTCTGAGTTGTTATCTGATAGTGCAACTGCTCAAAACATTGATAAATTCATCTTTGTCGAGAAAGACGGAAACAATACGAAGTTAAGTATTGATCGTGATGGCGCAGGTACAACTTATAACAAGGTTGACCTAATTACTTTCAACAATACTGATGTTTCCCTTCAAGACTTGTTGAACAAAAACCATTTGTTGTTCTAATAGACTAATGTAAATAAGAGGAACTTCGGTTCCTCTTTTTTTATTCTTGAATTAAAAAAAATGGGTCATTTAAAATGTCCCATTCATTGTCTATAACTTATTTGAGTAGATTAAGAAAATTTAAATAATGTTGTACGAGGATTTGTTCTTGTTCCAATATTGGTGTATGACCTACACCTTTTAAGATGATAGGCTCTTGAGCATTTTTCAGTAATCCTTTCAGTTCAGCTGCAGCTTCTACATTAATAATTTGATCACGATCTCCCCAAAAGATGAGTGTTGGTTGATCGATTGAGCGAGCCGCTAGCGCAAATGTTTCAGGTGTAAATGATTTGGACATGAGAATAAGTTGCTCAACGAGTTTCGTGTTATTCGTAACATTGGATATCATGAGCTTTTCTTGTTCGACTTTCAGTTCGTTTGGTATAAATGGAGGTTGCTGCGTAGCAATTTTAAATAACCGATCAAAATCTCCAGGTTTAGAAACGATAAAATTTTTGAGTAAATTTGGGTCTTTTAAGTAAGGGGTATTGGCAGATTTAAATACACCTGCACTGTTAATGAGTAGTAATGATTTAGTATCGATTGGATACTGCGCCGCATAAAGTAATGCTACAGCTCCGCCCATGGAGTGACCGGCAACATTTAGATTTTGATCAACATGAATGGCTTCTGCAAAGCGACGTAATTTTTCTGTCAGATTAGGAATTGAATAATCAAAATCTGCAGCTACTTTACTATCACCTTGTCCAGGTAAATCAGGGATAATGACGTGATAATGTGGTGTCAGATAGCGAGCGACTCGGTTCCAATTATCCCGACTGCCTGCAAGACCATGCACAAGCATAAGTACTGGTTTGCCTTTGGTTCCACCTTCACTGTAAGCCCAATCGATGTCGGAGACTTTAATGCGCTTGGTATTCAGTCCAGCCCAAGCACGTTCTTGTTGTAAAATATTTTGTATATTTATACTGCTTGGCGCGGCTTGAGTTGTCGATGTAATAGAGATTGTACCGACTGCAATTGAAGCAGCAAGTAAGTGTGAAAATATCCTTTTCATTGTATTTCTCTGTGTATTGTTATTGTGCAAATTTAGATTAAGTGAGTCTGTTATGAAATGCATTTGCTCAAATCAATCATCCGATAAACTATAGGTCAATTATTGATGAATCGATCAGCATCAGCGGAAATGGCACAGATGATCTTAGCCACAGTATCACAAATTCCTTATGGGAAAGTAGCCAGTTATGGTCAAATTGCTGCGATGTCCGGACTGCCTAAACATGCACGTTTGGTTGGTCGTGTGTTGAATCAATTAGATGTGAGTAGCGATTTGCCTTGGCATCGTGTCATTAATGCACAAGGTAAAATTAGTCATCAGCGTTTGGATGATCAAGGTTTTAATTGCCAGCAAGCTAGATTGCTTGAAGAGGGAGTTGTGTTTAACAATGGCAAAATAGATTTCAAGATTTTTGGATGGTTCGAGTAGCTCCGTATGATGGTATACGGAGCTATCAGATATTATTGCTTCACGACAAAAACAGGTACATTGACTTCAGTGATGAGGCTTTGTGCGACACTGCCCATAATTAATTTCTTGAATCCTGAGCGACCGTGCGAGCTGATAACAATAAGATCAATATTAAGCTCATCAATCGCTTTCATTATGGTGCGGTGAATACTTTCTCCTTCGAGTATTTTAGTCTCTACATCTATTCCATATTCATTAAACTTTGTTTTAGCTTGAGCAAGGTTGTCTTCAATAAATTTTCGTGCTCGTTCAATTAAAAGATTTGACTGCCCATCTGAGAGATATTCGGCTGCGATATAGGGATCGAGTGTCATCACTTGAACAACAGTAATTTTGCTATTAAATGCTTTAGCCAATTCAACAGCATGCTGAACGACGTTGAGTGCTACTTCTGAACCATCCACTGGAACGAGGATATTTTGATAATTCATGTTGTTCTCCTTTTTTAACCGTTATTAAAATAGTTCAAAATAAAGTTGAAAAATTATGCTTTCGTATTGATCATATACTGCTTTTTTTATTAATAAAACCAAGTGGATTTGTTGGAATTTTTTTAAACATGTATTTAAGATTGGTTAAATTATTTGATAACTATATCTTTATTTATTTTTATATATACTATTTCATCAATTCTATATTCTGGTATAAGTTCCTCAGAACAAATATTAATTAAATTAAATGATAAATTTTTGTAAAATTGTATGCATCTCGATTTTTGGTGCATTATTAACATCTCATCTCTATGCAAATTATATAATCTCTGCACAATCGTTTGCGGAAATTCCAAGTTCTGAGAGTTTGGTCAACTCAATTTGTCAAAAAAACGAATTGAAATGTCGAGCACAAGACACAAAATTATATCGTGTGAAGAATATGAAGGATTCATATTACTATCTAATTGATTCTTCTCCCAAACTAGTCAAATTTCAAAAAATGGGTGAACACTATATTGAACTTAATCGTTGGGATTTTAAGGATTATAGACATTCACATCAAAGTTTTAGCGTAGACGATGAGTTTCAAAGCTCAGGAATCAAAATTTATCCAGCCCTTTATCCATTAAGTCAAAATGATCTGGCAATTGCTATCATTGATGATAGGTTTTTAAGCTACTCAGGTGGAGGGAGAACAGAGCAGTATGCGGACTTTGTTCAATTGAATCATAAAGGAAAATATAGATTAGCAGTAGCAGATCAACTTTTTTATGCTTCTGAAAGGATTCGTGCATGTTTTTCAGAACATGATTATAAGACTTCAGCACATTGTTACGATGAGTCTGGAACTGTTCTAAATATTCATTTTAAACGTGGTGATCAAAAATATTATCATTGGACTCTTAATTACACTGATTATATTTGGCCTGCTCACGAATCTGAAAAAAATCGAAAAGTAGTGAAATATTCAAAAAAAATATTGCCATTTAATGATCTAAATTAAAAAAATAATCTGAAATTGAATTAACATTACCCGTCTGCAACTGTTCACGCATTTTTAAAAACTGCTTTTCATCTAAATCATAGAGCTTAAGGGAAAGCAATTTTTTAATATCTTCTTCAGGGAAACGGTATTTAAGAATTTTGGCAGGTACACCACCGACAACAGCATAAGGTGGTACGTCTTTGGTGACGACAGCACCAGTTGCCACCACTGCGCCTTCACCAAGTTTTACCCCTTGCATAATCATGGCACGACTACCAATCCAACACCCATCACCAATGACAGTATCGCCAGCAGGCACAAAACTACGCGTATCAAAAGGAAATGATGAAATCCACTCGGTACGGTGTAACTGATTTCCACCCATCATGATGACACACTCAGCGCCAAAACAGACAAAATTGCCAATATAAAGCTGATCGATGGGTTTTTCTGGTGTCGAAGCTTTGTCATGTAGATAACGCACTACACAACGCTCAAAACCTTGATCCCAATAGGCTGAGTAATAACTGTAATTGCCTTTAATATGAATATTCGGATTTTTGACTGTTTTAGAGATAAATTCGAATTCGCACCAGTGATTGACAGGGGAGTTGATCAGCTTTTCAGACATGTTGAAATAAAAGGAGAAGATTTTAGGGCATTATATACCAATTAAAACTTACATCCTGAATGAAAACTTTTATATTCATTGAGCATTAGAAGAATGGAAAAGCTATGTTTGTTGAAACAGAATTTAGAGAAGATAGACCTGAAGAAATATATAGAATAATTAAGGAGTATCCTCTTGCATCTTTGGTCGCACAGACCCAAACAGGGTTAATTGCTGAACATATCCCGCTCATATTAGTAGATGAACAAACATTGAGAGGACATGTTTCATTGCAGAATACACTATTCAATCATTCGATTTTGAATAATCAAATACTATGCATCTTTAAAGCAGAGGATGCTTATATTTCACCGAATTATTATCCTTCAAAATTTGAAGATCACAAAAAAGTACCTACTTGGAATTATCAAGTCGTACACATTAATGGTGAAATTCAGTTTTATCATGATCAGAAAACTAAACTTGCAGTATTAGGTCAACTCACCCAACAACATGAACGTATCACGAATGGTAAAAATGCTTGGAAAATGGCAGATGTACCTAAAGATTTCTTGATGGAAATGCTCAACCATTTTGTTGTATTTGAAATTAAAATTGAAAGAATCATCGCTAAATCAAAACTAAGTCAAAATAGAGAGGAAAAAGATTTTCGTAATGTTATTACGAAGCTTCATGAAGCTGGAAAAGTGCATCTAGCAAAAACAATGAATCAATTAAAAAGAGTATAAAAAAACCCCTCATCAGAGGGGTTTATAGCCTAAAAGATCAAGAATTAGAGATATTCTACGCTCACAATTTCGTATTCAACTTCACCTTGAGGTGTCGTAATTTTAACTTCATCGCCTTCATTTTTACCCAAAAGACCACGCGCGATAGGAGAATTCACAGATATTTTGTTAATTTTAAAATCTGCTTCGTCGTCACCAACAATTTGATACGTTTTACGTTCTTCAGTATCCAAATTTTCAATTGTGACAGTCACGCCAAAAACAACGCGTCCATTTTGCTCAAGTTCTTTAACGTCAATCACTTGTGCAGCACCCAATTTTCCTTCGATATCTTGGATACGGCCTTCACAGAAACCTTGTTGCTCACGTGCAGCGTGGTATTCCGCGTTTTCTTTAAGATCTCCGTGTTCACGCGCTTCAGCAATCGCTGCTGTAATACGAGGACGATCTACAGTTTTAAGTTGGTGTAATTCTTTCTCAAGCGCTTCTTTGCCTTGAGGTGTCATAGGATAACGTTGCATAGTTGTCCCTCAAAAAAGTAAGTATGAAAAAATACTAAGTCTATAAATGAAAAAAAGCCCGCCACCAAGAGGTGACGGGACTTCTTGGTAGTGTATTAACCTACTGTTTGTAAGTCTTGCAAACGATATACATCCATTGGCAATTTGATTGCTAAAGCTTGGCAAACTGCATCTGCACCATTAAGGGTAGTCGTATGATAGACCTTACCTTGAAGTGCAGAACGGCGGATTGAGAACGAATCCTGCTGAGCTTGTTTACCTTCTGTTGTATTGATAATGAGGTGTATTTCGCCATTTTTCAAGCGGTCCACAATATTTGGACGACCTTCAGTCACTTTATTTACACGTTCACATTCAATACCAGCCGCTTTGATGACATCGTAAGTGCCACCAGTAGCAAGAATTTTGAAACCAAAGCCAGTAAGTTGTTTTGCAATACCTGCTGCACGTGGTTTATCAGAATCACGTACAGAGATGAACGCATGTTTAACTTCACCTTCCGTTGGAAGACCTGGTAAACGCTCATTTGCACCTAATACAGCTTTATAGAACGCTTCACCAAATGTTTTACCAACGCCCATTACTTCACCTGTAGATTTCATCTCAGGCCCAAGGATTGGATCAACTCCAGGGAACTTGTTGAATGGGAACACTGCTTCTTTAACAGAGAAGTGCTCAGGGATAATCTCAGTCGTGAATCCTTGAGACTCTAAAGATTGACCCGCCATACAACGTGCAGCGACTTTCGCTAAAGACTCACCGATACATTTAGAAACGAATGGCACTGTACGTGATGCACGTGGGTTCACTTCTAAAATGTAAACGTCTTCGCCTTTAACAGCAAACTGTACGTTCATTAAACCAACAACACCAAGCTCTTTAGCCATCGCGATAGTTTGACGGCGCATTTCGTCCTGAATCTCTTTAGAAAGAGAGTAAGGAGGGATCGAACATGCAGAGTCACCTGAGTGGATACCTGCTTGTTCGATGTGCTGCATGATACCGCCGATCACCACATCTTTACCGTCAGATACGCAGTCTACGTCAACTTCGATCGCGTCGTCTAGGAAGCGGTCAAGAAGAACAGGGGCATCGTTAGAAGCTTGAACAGCATCACGTAAGTAGCGACGTAACTCTTCATCGTTGTATACGATTTCCATCGCGCGACCACCAAGTACATATGATGGACGTACTACAAGTGGATAGCCAACTTTCGCTGCTTCAGCCATACCTTCTTCAGCAGATTTTACAATGCTGTTGTTTGGTTGACGAAGTTGCAGACGTTGAATCATTTGTTGGAAACGTTCACGGTCTTCTGCACGGTCAATCGCATCAGGAGATGTACCAATAATTGGTGCACCAGCTTCTTCTAAAGCACGTGCCAATTTAAGTGGTGTTTGACCACCGTACTGTACGATGATGCCTTTTGGCTTCTCAATACGTACGATTTCTAACACATCTTCAAGTGTAATTGGTTCGAAGTACAGGCGATCAGATGTGTCATAGTCAGTAGAAACCGTTTCTGGGTTACAGTTCACCATGATTGTTTCATAACCGTCTTCACGCATTGCAAGCGCCGCGTGTACACAGCAGTAATCGAATTCGATACCTTGACCAATACGGTTAGGACCACCACCGATCACCATGATCTTGTCTTTGCTAGACGGGTTTGATTCACATTCGTCATCGTAAGTTGAATACATATACGCTGTGTCTGATTCAAACTCAGCAGCACAAGTATCTACACGTTTGTAAACTGGGGTTACGCCCAAGTTCCAACGATGTTTACGGAATTGTTTTTGTGAAATACCCATCAAGTTCGCAATGCGAAGGTCAGATAAACCTTTACGTTTAAATGAACGGATGTTGTCCGCATTTAGATCGCCAAAACCTAAAGTTTTGATTTGGTTTTCTGTTTTGATGATGTCTTCGATTTGGATCAAGAACCATTTGTCGATCTTAGTCGCTTGGAATACATCTTCTAATGTAAAGCCGTGACGGAATGCATCAGCAACATACCAAATACGCTCAGGACCCGGAACACGAAGTTCTTGTAAGATTTTCTCACGCGCGCCTTCAGCACCCACTTCGATTTTTTCATCAAAGCCAGTTGCACCCACTTCAAGACCACGAAGTGCTTTGTTCATAGACTCTTGGAAGTTACGACCAATCGCCATCACTTCACCAACAGATTTCATCTGTGTAGTTAAAGTTGCGTCAGCTTGTGGGAATTTCTCAAAGTTGAAACGTGGAACTTTAGTGACAACGTAGTCAATCGCAGGTTCGAAAGATGCTGGAGTTGTACCGCCAGTGATGTCGTTTTTAAGCTCATCAAGGGTATAACCAACCGCTAATTTTGCAGCGATTTTCGCAATAGGGAAACCAGTTGCTTTTGAAGCCAATGCAGAAGAACGAGATACACGTGGGTTCATCTCGATCACAACCATACGGCCAGTATTTGGACAAATACCAAACTGTACGTTAGAACCACCTGTTTCTACACCAATCTCACGCAACACTGCTAAAGATGCATTACGCATTAACTGATATTCTTTATCTGTTAATGTTTGTGCAGGTGCAACAGTGATTGAGTCACCTGTGTGTACGCCCATTGGGTCAAAGTTTTCAATCGAACATACGATGATACAGTTGTCGTTTTTGTCACGAACAACTTCCATCTCATATTCTTTCCAACCAATTAAAGATTCATCGATCAATAATTGTTTGGTCGGAGAAAGATCGAAACCGCGTTCACAGATTTCAAGGAATTCTTCTTTGTTGTATGCGATACCACCGCCTGAACCACCCATGGTGAATGATGGACGGATAATCACTGGGAAGCCGAAACGTGCTTGAATTTCTAGAGCTTCTTCCATCGATTCAGCGATTGCTGCTTTTGGACATTCAAGACCAATTTTACGCATTGCTTGATCGAAAAGTTTACGGTCTTCCGCTTTTTCGATCGCTTCTTTCGTTGCACCAATCAATTCAACATTGAATTTTTCTAAAATGCCATGCTCATCAAGGGCAAGGGCACAGTTCAATGCAGTCTGACCACCCATTGTTGGAAGAACTGCGTCTGGGCGTTCTTTCTCAATGATCGCTGCAACTGTTTGCCAAGTGATTGGCTCGACATACGTTGCATCTGCCATTGCAGGGTCAGTCATGATCGTTGCAGGGTTAGAGTTTACCAGAATTACACGGTAACCTTCTTCACGTAATGCTTTACATGCTTGTGCACCTGAGTAGTCAAACTCACACGCCTGACCGATAACAATTGGACCAGCACCAATAATTAAGATGCTTTTAATATCCGTACGCTTTGGCATTATTTGCTCCTCAATTACTTCTTAGATGCTTCAATAAGTTCGATGAAATGATCGAACAATGGTGCGCAGTCATGTGGACCTGGGCTTGCTTCTGGGTGACCTTGGAAACTAAACGCAGGCTTATCTGTACGATGAATCCCTTGAAGAGTTTGATCGAACAATGATTTGTGCGTCGCTTTAAGGTTTGCAGGTAATGTTTCTGCATCCACTGCGAAGCCATGGTTTTGAGAAGTAATCATCACTGTACCATCTTCGATGTTTTGTACAGGATGGTTCGCACCATGGTGACCATGAGGCATTTTCACCGTTTTAGCGCCAGAAGCGAGAGCAAGAATTTGGTGACCCAAGCAAATACCAAATACAGGTACGTTACGAGCATCTTCAACAATTGTTTTTACAGCTTCAATTGCATAGTCACATGCTGCAGGATCGCCAGGACCATTCGATAAGAATACGCCATCTGGATTTAGAGCAAGAACTTTTTCAGCAGGAGTTTGTGCAGGTACAACAGTTAATTTACAACCGCGGTCTGCGAGCATACGTAAGATGTTGGTTTTGACACCGTAATCATATGCGACAACATGAAATTTTGCTTCTGGTTGGGAGAAACCTTGACCTAATTTCCAAGAACCTTCAGTCCATTCGAAACCGTTTGGATCACAGCATTCTTTCGCAAGGTCTAAACCATTCAGACCGCCGAATGCACGAGCTTTTTCTAAAGCTTCTTCTTCTGTAATATTTTCACCAGCTAAGATACAACCGTTTTGTGCACCTTTAGCACGTAAAATACGTGTCAGTTTACGTGTATCAATGTCAGCGATAGCGACAACATTGTGAGATTTTAAGTATTCGCCTAAAGATTGCGTAGATCGGAAGTTGCTGTGCAATAAAGGTAGGTCACGAATGATCAATCCGTTTGCCCATACTTTATGAATTCGACCTGACTCAGCGTCTTCATCATTACAACCTGTGTTACCAATGTGTGGATAGGTAAGCGTAACAAGCTGTTGTGCATAACTTGGGTCAGTCAAAATTTCTTGATAGCCAGTCATGGCAGTGTTGAAAACGACTTCACCAGTCGTACTACCCGATGCACCGATTGACGTTCCTTTAAAGATCGTACCATCGGCAAGGGCTAAAATTGCTGGGGTGCTCAAACCAAAGCTCCTGAAATTTAGGCTGTAAAAAAGCGAGTAGACGAAAAAAAAGGAAGGCTACTTTAAAACCCACCCTCCTTACATCTGCTCGCTTGAACTTAACACGGCATTATACGCAAACACCTTGATAAAGTCCACGTAAATAAACCTGAATTCGTCAGATATATACCTTGTAATTTGTTTAAAAGTCTGCTTTTTAAACTTTGGACAAAAGTCTAAGAATGTAAGAATTATTTAATAATTCAAAAGTTAAGTTTTATCACGATGTATCAAAATTTATGTAGACTTACAATTAATAAGCTAAGTTTATGAAACAGAATAACAAAGCTTCCAAAAAGCTGATTTGTTAAATAGAACAAATGTTGAAGTTGCTCCAAATGCTTCCTAAAAGTTCGAACAAAGTACTGATTAGGTCAATTTACCAGTATTTTAGAAAGGACTGATTAAATATGGAAAATAGAGGTAAATATTGAATTGCTTGTTAAAAGCGTTGGTTCAATTATTCAAAGATGAAATTGGTAGTTAGCATGCTGGGTTTTAAAAATTAAACCGAGATCGAATTTAAAGAGATTTGACGCTACTTCGGTGTTTGTGAAGAAATATTTAAGAGCAGATTTGGCTGTTCAAGTGATTAAGGACAATTTTGAAATTAGAAATGAATAACAGGAATTACAAATATAACTAGATATAACACGTTGAGATCAGCTGTATAAAACTTAACTCTAAAAGAGGTCGGAAGAGTCTACAACTATAGAACTTAAATATTGGGGTAAAAAATAGTGAGATTAAATCTCACTATTTTTTTTATAACTGATGCAACCAATCGCGCTTGTTATGGAAGTCAGCTTCAGGACTACTATGCTGCATCGCATAATAATGTTTAGCTTGCGATGTGTTTAATACAGCGGATAAGCCAATAAAAATATCCTGCCATTTCAATTTATGTTTTAACATAAACTCCGTTAGATCAAGGCTCACATTTAAACCATAGTGCGTCTTTTTGAGTGAATTCAGTTCTATGTCATAAGCTGCTTGAGGTGGCATATCTTCAGGGTAACGATACTCTTCAAATTGATACGCTTGCCAAGCTTGAGAAGGGGAGAGATTGACTTCACGATAAAAGTCCTGATCTTTCACCCCAATGAAAATTTCAAAGCAGGTTTCTTCCCAAAGAAAATCTCGTCGTGGATGACCAGCTACAATTTCCGGATAAACTAAGTATTGATTTGGGTCACGTAACCAATAGCCCACATTTAGTGTGTATGGACTCGCTTGTTCAATTGCACCAACCAAGGAGATATCAAAGTAACGGTCAAAAGAATTTAGTTCGTAACTTGCCATTCAATGCAACTCAAATTAATTAGAAAGATGTGCGTGGCGAACAAGATTCGAAAGTTTAGGATTTTGTTTTGCCGCTTTCTTATATAAAAGTGCAATCTTTCCAATGGTTTGAACAACCTCTGCACCAGTAACTTCGGCGATTTCAGTAATGACTGCTGCACGAGCATCACGATCTTCACCGCCAATTTTTACTTTAATTAACTCATGATCATTTAAAGCACGTTGAGTTTCTTCAATGACATTTTCAGTTAAACCTTGACCACCTAACATTACCACTGGGTTAAGTGCATGTCCGATTTGACGCAAACGTTTGCGTTCCTGAATTGATAAAGCCGCCATAAAGATAACCTAATTTTAAAAACGACTTAGTATAGCAAATCAAGAGATCAAACGCTTATGTTTCTCAGAAATAATCGATCAACTTAAATCAAAAAAACATAAACGATAATCTTGAATTAGATACAGATGAATACTGCAAGGGGGATAAAATTCACGTACAATAAAAAGTTAGAAGATTACGTGTATTTAAAGAGTTATGGCAACACGCATTACCAATCAGAAGTTATCCAAAAGTAGTCGTGCGTGGATGAGAGAGCATTTAGATGACCCGTTTGTGAAAAAAGCACAAAAGGAAGGTTATCGTGCGCGTGCTGCATATAAATTGCTTGAAATCCAAGAGAAATACAAAATCATTAAACCTGGTATGACTGTCGTGGACCTTGGTGCTGCACCTGGTAGTTGGTCCCAAATCGCCGGAAAATTAGTGGGTGATAAAGGTTTAGTGATTGCATCAGATATTTTGGAAATGGATGCACTTCCAGATGTGACGTTCCTGCAAGGAGACTTTCGAGAAGAGGAAGTTTTCGAAAAATTGTTAAATATTTTAAATGGACGAACTGTAGACGTTGTAATTTCAGATATGGCCCCCAATACATCAGGTAATAAGGCCGTTGATCAACCTCGACAAATTTATTTGTGTGAACTTGCATTAGACTTTGCCAATAAAGTTTTAGGTCCGAAAGGACAGTTTGTTGTCAAAGTTTTCCAAGGAACTGGTTTTGACGAATTCCGTAAGGAAGTTGTAGACAGTTTTGAAGTATTAAAAACTGCAAAGCCTGCTGCTTCGCGTGCTCGTTCGAAGGAAGTTTTTTTAATTGGACAGGGCCGTAAAAAGAAATCGCAATAAAGTGACTTGCCAAGTCGCTAAAAAATGTGCATTTTGTACCTTTTGAATATTTTATTGCGAAATTGATTTACTCGCTTTTTGTTAAAGGTCACCCAATTTTGGGCATGATCAAATTAGATTGATATGGGAATAAAGCTTTGAGCGATCTCTTTAAGAATGCCGTTTTATGGCTTGTTATACTTGGTGTGCTGATATTAATTTTCAGCAACATTAGTGACCGTGATAAGCCTGCTGCATTGAACTATTCAGAATTTGTTGCAGCGGTTAATGCTGGTCAAATTAAACAAGTTACCATTGACGGTGAACGAATTAGTGGCGAAAAAGTAAATGGTTCTCCATTTGAGAGTATTCGTCCTGCGGTTCAAGATCCTGAGTTAATGCCGAATCTCATCAAAAATAATGTCGTTGTTGAGGGCACTGCTCCGCAACGTCAAGGTTTATTGATGCAGCTTTTGATCGCAAGCTTTCCAGTACTTTTAATCATTTTGTTATTCATGTTCTTTATGCGCAACATGGGTGGCGGTGCTGGTGGTAAAAACGGCCCGATGAGTTTTGGTAAGTCAAAAGCAAAAATGCTTTCAGAAGACCAAATCAAAGTCACTTTCACAGATGTTGCGGGTTGTGACGAAGCGAAACAAGAAGTCGTTGAAATTGTGGATTTCTTGAAAGATCCAACAAAGTTTAAGCGTCTTGGTGCGAGCATTCCTCGTGGTGTCCTGATGGTAGGTCCACCGGGCACAGGTAAAACTTTACTTGCGAAAGCGATTGCTGGAGAGGCTAAGGTTCCATTCTTTAGTATCTCAGGTTCGGACTTTGTTGAAATGTTCGTTGGTGTTGGTGCATCACGTGTACGTGATATGTTTGAGCAAGCGAAACGCCATGCGCCGTGTATCATTTTCATTGATGAGATTGATGCGGTGGGTCGTCATCGTGGTTCAGGTACTGGTGGTGGTCACGATGAGCGCGAACAAACCTTGAACCAGATGTTGGTGGAAATGGATGGTTTCGAAGGTAATGAAGGTATCATCGTTATTGCTGCGACTAACCGTGCTGACGTTCTAGATAAAGCTTTACTTCGTCCGGGACGTTTCGACCGTCAAGTGATGGTTGGACTTCCAGATATTAAAGGTCGTGAGCAAATCCTGAATGTGCATTTGAAAAAATTACCTTCAGTGACTGGTGTGGATGTCAAAGTATTGGCACGTGGTACTCCAGGGTTCTCTGGTGCGCAATTGGCAAACTTAGTCAATGAAGCTGCGTTATTTGCTGCACGTCGTAATAAAAATACGGTCGATATGCATGACTTTGAAGATGCAAAAGATAAGCTTTATATGGGGCCAGAGCGTAAATCAATGGTTCTTCGTGAAGAAGAGCGTCGCGCAACGGCTTATCATGAAGCAGGTCATGCGATTGTAGCTGAAATGCTTCCAGGCACAGACCCAGTACATAAAGTCACGATTATGCCACGTGGTTGGGCATTAGGTGTAACTTGGCAGCTTCCAGAGTTTGATCAAACCAGTCATTACAAAGACAAAATGTTGAATGAGCTTTCTATTCTGTTTGGTGGTCGTATTGCAGAAGAAATTTTCATTAATCAGATGTCAACTGGGGCTTCTAACGACTTTGAACGTGCAACAAAAATGGCGCGTGCAATGGTGACTAAGTACGGTATGTCTGACAAGATGGGTGTCATGGTTTATGAAGAAGATGCTCAACAGTCATTTATGGGTAGTCTAGGTGGTCGTACTATTTCTGAAACGACTCAACTTGAAGTTGATCGTGAAATTCGCCGTATCCTAGATGAGCAGTACAAAGTTGCACGTGATATCTTAGAAAATAATAAAGATATTGCCCATGCGATGGTAAAAGCTTTGCTTGAGTGGGAAACGATTGATCGTGATCAAATCCGTGACATTATGGAAGGTCGTGAACCTCAACCACCTAAGGTATATGTGGCTGAGAATCCAATCGTAGATGTAACCCCTACAGATGGTCCTTCAACGCCTCCACCGTTACCTGCAAGCTAAAATGAAGGAGCCTCTTATGAGGCTCTTTTTTTTGTGTTGAAATTATCCCTCATGTTTAAATTTTACTTGATATCATGTGAATGGATTTTCTAGGGACATCAATATGCAACTTATCTCTTTACCTAATCAGATTCTTAAATGTGGTGCATTGGAACTTGATTTGTCAAAGCCTCATGTAATGGGTGTGTTAAATGTAACGCCAGATTCGTTTAGTGATGGTGGTAAACACAATAGTGTAGAGGCGGCACTAGAGAGAGGAAAGCAAATGATTGCTGAAGGGGCGAGTGTTATTGATGTAGGTGGTGAGTCAACTCGCCCTGGCGCATCTGCTGTTGATGTTCAGGATGAAGTAGATCGTGTAGTTCCGGTTGTTGAAGCGTTGTCAAAATTGAATGTAGTGATCTCAATCGACACTTCTCAACCAGAAGTGATTAAAAAGGCGGTTAAAGCTGGAGCGCATATTTGGAATGATGTCAGAGCATTAACAAAGCCACATGCTTTAGAAACAGCTGCGGAATTAGATATTCCAGTCATTATCATGCATATGCGTGGTGAGCCAACCACAATGAACCAGTTGGATCAATATGATGATATTACTTTAGATGTGATTTCAGAATTGCAAACTCGATTAGATGCAGCATTAAATGCGGGAATTAAACCTGAAAATATCATGATTGATCCGGGTTTCGGATTTGCAAAAAATGCACATCAAAACCTGAAATTATTAAAAGAGTTGTATAAATTAAATGAGTTGGGATATCCAATACTTTCTGCATTATCTCGCAAGCGATTTATTGGTGAAGCTTTAGGTGGTGTACCTGCCCATGAACGTGCAGTGGGTTCGGTGACGGGGCATCTGTTAAGCATACAGCAAGGAGCATGTATGGTCAGAGCACATGATGTAAAAGAAATGGTGCAAGCTATACAAATTTGGACAGCAATGAATAGTGTCAGTTAAATTAAAGGGTGATTTAAGGCAGTTAAAATCATCAATGAAAATATTGGCTTAGTTATACTTTGACTCAAAGTGAGATTTACTCCTCGTTTTTATTGTTGGTTTAATGTCTAGCTTGTGTTATATAAGCTCGGTTTTTGTTAATGCTATTACTTGAGCTTTAATATGTTGAATGATGTACTTCTCCCGATGTTCGACGATGAATATTATCCTGATATTCTCGTGGCTGAAATTCAGCAACTCATTGAAAAATTCTCAAAGAAGGTATCTAAGGTGAATTCCGATGCTGAGATTTATCAAATCGCCAATGATATTGTGGCGGAAATTAATGAGATGAAACCTCAGTTCGAAGATCTTGACTCTTCTCTTGATGATGCAGCAGCAGACTATATTGCTGAGGCAATGATGATGGTCGTTCAGGAAGAGGGATTCTTAGATATCGAAATGGAAGAACTTGTTTCAAATAGAGAGTGGTAAATCGCTCTCTATTTTTTTTGTGTTGTTATTGTTGTGACTAAACACTAGGCATAAAAAAACCAGCTTACGCTGGGTTCTTTATTTACACCATTATTCTCTATTAGAAGAATGGTGCCCGAGGCCAGACTCGAACTGGCACGCTTTGAGGGCGGGGGATTTTAAATCCCCTGTGTCTACCGATTTCACCACTCGGGCATGTGCGCAATAATAGAGGACACTTTTAAGCTTGGCAAGAGAAAATCGTATTATTTGCTTTCTTTTCAATCAACTTGCATTGATTAGGTTAAAAATTATAACTTTGGGGGCGATGGTCTAAGATATTTGGACATTAAATTGTCATCTGATTGCAATTTTAACTTCATAAATATGGTTTAAGTTCGAAGTTAAAATAACTCGCCAATTCATAAATAAAATGAAAAATAAAATCTCAAGACGCGCATTAATTAAAAACTCATTGGCTGGATTTGGTGCGATTTCACTGCCTGTTTCGATTACAGCATGTAATGGCGATGGTCAAACCAGCAATGAGCATAAAGTTGAATTTTTGCATGGAGTGGCGAGCGGAGATCCATTACAGGATCGAATAATTCTTTGGTCGCGCATAACACCTACAGATGTGACGGCAACATATGAGTTAGATTGGGAAATTGCACTTGATGAGAATTTTTCAAATATTGTTCAGATGGGGAAAATCAAGACTTCTGCTGCTAAAGACTTTTGCTTGAAAGTCGATGTACTTAATTTGAGTGCCGATACTCGCTATTATTACCGATTTAAATATGGGCAGATACATTCTCCAATTGGTCGTACGAAGACCTTAGCAACCAAGTCCAATGCGGTTAACTTTGCCGTATGCTCATGCTCAAATTATCCTGCTGGTTATTTTTATGTGTACCGTGAAATTGCGAAGCAGGACGTGGATGCTGTGCTGCATCTGGGTGACTATATTTACGAATATGGCAAAGATGGGTATGCAGCTGAACAAGCCGAAAAGCTTGGTAGAACACTCGATGTGGATAATCAAAACGAGATTTACCGTCTAGAAGATTATCGAAAACGTTATGCAAAATATAGAACAGATCCTGATTTACAAGCGGTTCATCAACGTCATCCATTTATTCTGATTTGGGATGATCATGAGCTGACAAATGATGCATGGAGAGCTGGTGCGCAGAATCATCAACCTGATTTAGAGGGAGATTTCGTAGCACGAAGAACAGCAGCCCTAACCGCTTATTTTGAGTGGATGCCAATCCGCGAAAAAAGCAATAACGATATTCTTCATATTTATCGTCAGTTTAATTTTGGTGATTTAGTTCAACTTAATATGCTAGATACACGTATGTTGGCACGAGATGAGCAACTGGCTTTTGCTTCATTTATGGATGGTGAAAATCTAAATGTTGAGCAATTTAGAGCGGCATTAATGAATGAGCAGCGACAGCTAATAGGGATAGATCAGTTAAATTGGTTGGCGAATAGTCTTCAGAGTTCTCGTGCAATATGGAATGTATTGGGTCAGCAAGTATTGATGGCGAAAATGTTGGTACCTGCTGAAGTATTGCAAATATTAAATGTTGCCAAAAGTGGAATGGTAGATGACAACTTTTTAATAGAAGCTCAAAAACGTCTGATGGTGTTGGTCGCGATTAAATTGCGTTATAAAAATAGTGACCCGAGCTTAACTGACGCTGAATTATCAAGAATCCTAACCGTGATTCCTTATAATTTAGACGCTTGGGATGGTTATTATGCTGAGCGTGAGCGTGTTTATGCTTTGTATGAGCAGTATCAGAAGAAAGTTGTTGTGTTGGCTGGAGATACCCATAATGCGTGGGAGTCTGCATTACATCAACAAAATGGTGAGAAGGTGGGGATTGAATTAGCAACAAGTTCAGTTTCTTCACCAGGTATGGAGAAATATCTCAATTTACCTGAGAACTTAATGCAACAATTTGAACAAGTGTTTATCCAATTGATTGATGAATTAAGATTTTGTAATTTGAATCAACGAGGCTATTTAAAATTGAGCTTTGATTCTACGCAATTGAGTGCAGATTGGTTGTTTTTAACAGATATTCATTCACAGAAGTATCAAGTTGATCAACTCAGATTGCACTCAACAACGTATGATACCAATTTGAATATAATTAAAGTAATGCAGCAAGCAAGTTGATCGTAGCGCTACATGATGCTATCGATATATTTTTCTATATCGGTATGCTTGTAGCGCATACACAATTTGTTTTCATAGTTCATCAAATGAACATAAAGTTGCGCATTTTTTTGTTTTTGTTCAATCAATAATTGATGCTGCTTTGAGTTTTTGGATGAAAAGATTAGTTTTAAGTAAAGCTTAAAATTTTGTTTATAACTCCAGAAAGCCACTCTACGAATTTCTTGAATGTAGTAATAGTTTTCTTTAGAAGTATTTTCTCGGAATAAATTCTCTTTATAAAATTTAACGAAACCAAAATTCATAGCGAAATAAAACAAAATTCCCTGTAAGAACCAACTTTCCATAAAAGCGATATTTAAACTTTGTAAAAGAATGAGGATGGTCAGTTTGAATGGGGTATTTTTAAGTTGCTGGTAAGTTGAGATGCTACTATGCTTGATCTGTTTGAGGATGATTGGCGTAATCAGCATAAAAAATAACATGATACACAACACAGCACTCCCGCCAGATTGAAAGCCTTCTAAAAAAACAATGTGTTGTTTAAGCAAAAGGGTTAACAAATATGAGCAAGGGAGGAAAATCATTAATGCAAGTGCAAGCGGGATCAGTTCTTTACGCTCATCTAGAATCCCTTTGGTCTTTAACTGACTATAGAGCAAGAAGTTTTTTTTAAACGCTTGAGGATATTGTTGTTTTAGTTCTTGAAGATATTGAGCAACTAGCTGATTTTGATTCATTTGAATATGAAATTCTGAAGATGAGTGATTATAGCAGATGAGTTTAAAGAAAATGCAGACATAAAAAAACCAGCTTACGCTGGGTTCTTTATTTACACCATTATTCTCTATTAGAAGAATGGTGCCCGAGGCCAGACTCGAACTGGCACGCTTTGTGGGCGGGGGATTTTAAATCCCCTGTGTCTACCGATTTCACCACTCGGGCTTAACAAGATGGAGGCGGAGGTCGGAATCGAACCGGCGTACACGGAGTTGCAGTCCGCTGCATGACCACTCTGCCACCCCGCCATGTCTTGTTGATGCGTATATTAACAAGCTCTGAAAAAAAAACAATAGTGCTTTTATTCGTATGTGCAGAAAAACAGCATATAACGGAAATTATTTAAAATATTCATGTAGAATGTGCGAAATTGATTCATATCAACACTTGGGAGATGTGCCGTGGCATTAGTTTTAGATGGTCGTGCATTGGCAAAACAAATTGAGGCTGATTTGTTAACTCGCGTAGAAGCGTTAAAAGCAAAATCAGGACGTACTCCAATTCTTGCGACGATTTTAGTAGGTGACGATGGTGCATCTGCAACTTATGTGCGTATGAAGGGTAATGCATGCCGCCGTGTTGGTATGGATTCACTTAAAGTTGAACTACCAAAAGAAACGACGACAGAACAATTGCTTGCTGAAATTGAAAAACTCAATGCAAATCCTGATGTTCACGGTATTCTTTTACAACATCCAGTACCTGCGCAAATTGATGAGCGAGCGTGTTTTGATGCGATCTCACTTGAAAAAGATGTGGATGGTGTTACTTGCCTTGGTTATGGTCGTATGGCAATGGGTGAAGCGGCTTACGGTTCTGCGACACCTGCAGGTATTATGACGATTCTGAAAGAAAACAACATCGAAATCGCAGGTAAGCATGCGGTTGTTGTAGGTCGTTCTGCAATTTTGGGTAAACCAATGGCAGCTATGCTTCTCGAGGCGAATGCTACTGTAACGATTTGTCACTCTCGAACACAAAACCTTGCTAGCTTTGTGAAGCAAGCGGATATCATTGTGGGTGCAGTAGGTAAAGCTGAATTGATTCAAAAAGATTGGATTAAACCTGGTGCAGTAGTTGTTGATGCTGGTTTCCATCCACGTGATGGCGGTGGTGTGGGCGATATTCAACTTGTTGGTATTGAAGACATTGCTTCAGCTTACACACCAGTACCGGGTGGTGTAGGTCCAATGACAATCACAACGTTGATTCGTCAAACAGTTGAAGCAGCTGAAAAAGCTTTAGGTTAATATTATTATCTCCCTCTCTTGCGCCGTATACGGCTCAGGGAGAGGGTTGGGGTGAGGGTATTGAGTTAGATAAATCCTCTCGTTAACCCTCTCCTTTAAAAGGAGAGGGAATTCTCTTTATTAATTTAGGTTTCGTATTTGAAACTCAAATTTTGTATATTTAAAAATAAAATCCAATGAGCTGTACTTTCCAATTTCCTAAAGCGCCTGAACATTTACTAAAAGCCTTACATGATGTGATTCCAGGTTGTGAACTTCATGCACAGCAATTGCCTGATACACCAATTTCACTTTGGCTCATTCCACCTGTTTTTCCAACCGATAAGCTAGATGATGAAGTTATTCGTCGTATATGGAATGATACGCCATATTGGATTTTCTGTTGGGCATCAGGTTTAGCAATGGCACAATGGTTATTGGCTGAACCGCATCATGTGAAAAACAAAGTGGTTTTAGACTTTGGCGCAGGTTCAGGCGTAGTCGCGATTGCAGCGAAAATGGCAGGGGCAAAGCGTGTCATTTGCTGTGATATCGACCAAGTTAGTTTGGATGCGTGTCGTGCCAATGCTGAATTGAATGATGTTGAGCTCGAATATTTGGATGACTTATATAAAGCTGAGCAGGTTGATATCTTGTTGGCGGCTGATGTGTTGTATGACCAGTGCAATCGTTTCTTCTTAGATGAGTTTTTAAAATTTGCACCTGAGGTGTGGGTGGCGGATAGTCGTGTAAAAAACTTTAGTCATCCGAAGTATGAAAAGCTTGATGAACGCAGTGCAACGACATGGCCAGACTTGGATGAATCACCTGAATTTAGAAATGTCAGTTTTTATAAGACACTCAATGAAGTACATTGAGTGTCCTAAGTTTAGAGTGTGCAGTTAAAGCGAACGACTTGTAAGAGGCTAGGCTTAGTTTCTAAAGAAAGACGTGTATTGTAGTCTTCATTGCTGTATAGGCTTTGAGTGTTTGAGAGTCCGAATGATGTTCGTGATTGACCAATTTGAACCTGTTGAGTTTCTTGAGTTTTATAATTGGGATTAGCAATTTCATTTACACTCAAAATGGTGGTTTTATATTGTTGAGTGTGCCCTAGAACTTGTTGGCAAGTACGTTGTAATTTGTGTTCATCAATATTTTGGTTGGCGCGTGCAGAGAGGGTATACGAAATAGTGGCAGAATTCTCTGATTTATTTTCAATTTGATATCCTGTAGCTCCATTGTGCTGTAGCGGAACAGATTGACAGGCTGTAAGCATAACTGCGATTAAACAAGAGCCAATCATTTCTATTTTTTTCATTATTTGATCCTAATAAGCTGTTTAAATCAGTATGCCATAAGTGTGACAACTTATTGGTACTAATAAACGTTACTAAATACACTTTATTCAGTTTGTTTGAAGTAAAAAAAAGGTCACCGAAGTGACCTTTTTTCTCATCATGCTTAAGCAGATTTAACCGCTTCTAAAAGCTCAGCTTGACGTTTTTTCAACGCTTCTGGTAAACGATCACCAAGTTTGTTAAATAATTCAGTATGGCTTTCAAGTTCTTTGATCCATTGCTCTTTGTCTTGAGAAGTCACAAGGTCAAATTGCTCTTTCGTAAAGTCTGAACCAGTCCAGTTCAACTGTTCGTAAGTTGGAACACGACCAATTGGAGTTTCAACAGCGTCAGCACGACCTTCACAGCGATCGATAATCCACTCAAGAACACGCATGTTTTGACCGAAACCAGGCCATACAAAGTTGCCTTCAGCATCACGACGGAACCAGTTCACGTTGTAAATACCAGGAAGCTTGTTACCAGCAGCTGCAGCTTTCTCACCAACTTTCTCACCCATTTCTAACCAATGTGTGAAGTAGTCAGCCATGTTGTAGCCAGCAAATGGAAGCATCGCAAATGGATCGCGACGAACAATACCTTGTTGACCAACAGCAGCAGCAGTTGTTTCAGAACCCATCGTTGCAGCTTTATAAACACCGTCAACCCAGTCAAATGCTTCTGAAATTAGAGGCACTGTGTCCGCACGGCGACCACCAAAGATGAACGCAGAGATTGGAACACCTGCTGGATTTTCCCAGTCAGCATCAATAGAAGGGCATTGACCAGCTGAAACTGTGAAACGCGCATTTGGATGAGCTGCTTTTTCTTCACCAGTATGTGGTTGACCTTTCCAGTTAGTTAGGTTGGCAGGTGCTTCTTTAGAAAGACCTTCCCACCATACTTCACCGTTGTCAGTCACGGCAACGTTTGTATAGATCACGTCTTTATGAAGCGTAGCCATACAGTTCGGGTTCGTCTTTGTATTTGTGCCAGGAGCTACACCGAAGAAACCTGCTTCAGGATTGATTGCATATAAGCGACCATCTTCACCTGGTTTGATCCAAGCAATATCGTCACCTACAGTTTCAATCTTCCAGCCTTCATAACCTGCTGGTGGAATTAACATTGCAAAGTTTGTTTTACCACAAGCAGATGGGAATGCAGCTGCGATGTAGTGTTTTTCACCTTGTGGATTTGTCACACCAAGGATGAGCATGTGTTCAGCTAACCAGCCTTGCTGACGACCCATGAATGATGCGATACGTAATGCTAAGCATTTTTTACCAAGCAATGCGTTACCACCATAACCAGAACCAAATGACCAAATTTCACGAGTTTCTGGATAATGAACGATGTATTTTTCTTTGTTGCAAGGCCAAGCAACGTCTTTTTGACCTTCTTCCAATGGTGCACCTACAGTGTGTACACATGGAACAAATTCGCCATCAGTGCCTAGAACGTCATAAACAGCTTTACCCATGCGAGCCATTTTAGACATGCTGACTGCAACATAAGGAGAGTCAGTAAGTTCGATACCAATGTGAGCAATATGAGAACCTAAAGGTCCCATAGAGAAAGGTACAACGTACAAAGTACGACCTTTCATAGAACCGTCAAATAAACCGTTTAATTTTTCACGCATAACCGCTGGAGCTTCCCAGTTGTTAGTTGCGCCAGCATCTTCTTTGTTTTCAGAGCAGATAAAAGTACGGTCTTCAACACGAGCAACGTCAGAAGGATCAGAGTTTGCAAGATATGAACCAGGGTGCTTTTCTTGGTTAAGCGCTTGCATTGTGCCGTTAGCGATCATCAAGTCGATATAACGTTGATATTCTTCTGCGCTACCGTCACACCATTCAATTTTTGCTGGTTTTGTTAGTTTAGCAATCTCTTCCACCCAAGCAATAAGCTTAGGGTGACGAACGAATTCTGGTGCGTTCACTTGGGTCATGGTGAGGCCTATATCAAAAGTGTACAATGTGGTGTACAAATAATATCTAGATGCTGGTTTGCAGACTCTAGATTCAGTATGAAAAAAAAGTGGCTGTATTAAAGCATATTTTCTTAAAAAAAATAAGACCAAAGGCTTAAATAGTGCTTAAGACTTGTTTGGTGTTAAGTTTATGTAATTATTTGATATTTTTTTAAAAAATGAGTAATTTCTTATTCATTTCTAAATTTTATATTTGGTATTTGTAGTTAAAATATTTATTTAAAATAAAAACTTAATTAAATTATGAGATCAATTCTCATCATCGAAAAATTAAATGAACATCATTTAAAAATTACATAAATTGGCTTTTAATTGAGTAGTAAATAGACGAAATTTTAAAGTAATTCAATTTTTAAAGCCATAAAATGAATTCAATGCTTAAGCCTTTGTCTATGATTTTTAATGAAAAATCTGGATTCCATGCCACCAATAATGATCAAATTTATGAGCAACTCATGCATTACTGGACAGATCTAGGTTTTGAAATACAAGTTTTTGATATTGCATCAGAAATGAGTGTTCAAGCACTCATTGAAAAAGTTCATCTTCGACATTTAAATCACGATAATCAGGGGGTGATTGTGGTTGCTGGCGGGGATGGAACGTTAAATTCTGTGGCTAATTATTTATTACATCAAACCATCCCTTTGGCAATTTTACCTTTAGGGACGTTCAATTATGTTGCACGGGTTTTGAATATTCCTTTAGATATTCTCGAAGCTGCAAAACTGGTGGTTGAAGGTAAGCCTAAAGCGGTACATGTGGCAAAAATTAATGATGCCATTTATCTAAATAATGCGAGTTTGGGTCTTTATCCATTGTTTATTAAAAAAAGAGAGTTATATAACCAAAAACTAGGGCGTCTACCATTACATGCCTATACTTCTGGCTTAGACGTGTTGATTCGTGATCGTAAAGAATTAAAGTTAGAAATTGAGGTGGATGGTGTAAATTATGCAGTTAAAACCCCTTTATTATTTTTAGGTAATAACCAACTTCAATTAAAAGAAATGAACCTCAATATCGCTAAAACGGCAGAAGAGGGTCGGGTTGCGGGAGTTGTACTTGCTCGCACGGATAAGCTGAGTATTTTTAAAACACTCATCCAACTCGTTCGTGGAAAATTAGATCAGGCAGCAGACGTATATAGTTTTAGTGCGGATCATGTGCGCATACGTTCTCATCAAAAAAAGATGACTGTAGCAATCGATGGAGAAATTATTCAACTGGATTCACCATTAGATATTCATGTTGAAAGAAATGCACTGACCTTAATGGTGCCACAATGATTTTACATTTGTCTGATTTGCATTTTGGGACTGAGCAACAAGATTGCTTAGATGCAATTACTCACTTTGTTGCAGAACATTTGATCGAAGCTGTTGTGGTCAGTGGTGATCTCACTCAAAGGGCAAGATTTTCACAGTTTTATCACTGCAAAAAATTTCTAGAAGAACTTAATGTTCCTTATATTGTGATTCCGGGTAATCACGATATTCCTTTGTTTCATTTATGGCGCAGATTTTTAAGTCCGTTTCATCGATATAAGTTGTTTTTTGGTGAAATGGAACAGACCTTAGAAACTGAGCATTTTTATATTATAGGAATCAATACAATTCACCCTAAGTACCATACCAAAGGTCGTATTACTGAGTTTCAAATTCAGGAAATTGATCAAAAAATGAAATTGGCTCCTCAAGATAAATTAAAAATTCTGCTTACGCATCAACCTTTCTATAGTGGTGATCACGGTATAAATATGTCTAAAGATCGTCCTAAAAATACTGAAAAAGCCCTAAAGACATGGGCAAGCTCAGGGTTGAATGCAATTCTACATGGTCATTTACATGTATCTGCTGTTTATGATCTGAATAAGATTTTCCAACTTAATGCTCAACATCCAATATTGGATATTCATGCAGGTACCGCTACGTCACATCGTTTACATCATGACTTTTCTAATAGTTTTAATCTAATTGATGAAAAACTGAAGGTGCGTGAATATCGCTTTGATTCGAGATTCAAGAAATTTTATTTAGTTGCAAATCGGAATGAAGGCTAAATTATCGAAATGCCTAAAAAAAATACAAAAAATTAAATTTTTTTTCATTTTCCCCTTGAAGCAATTTTTTCCATCCCCACAAAAGTGACATCAAATAATTTTGGTGGTGATCTAAGGAAATTATGATCACGACTATTAATCAAAAGACTTAGTCTGATGGAGTATTTTTATGAGCAACATTCGTCCATTACATGACCGTGTAGTAATTCGTCGTGTTGAAGAAGAAACAAAAACAGCTGGCGGCATTTTATTGCCAGGTTCTGCTGCAGAAAAGCCTGCTCAAGGTGAAATTATTGCAGTTGGTAATGGTCAGATCACTGACAATGGCGTTCGCGCTTTAGATGTAAAAGTAGGTGACAAGGTATTGTTTGGTACTTATGCAGGAACAACTGTGAAAGTAGATGGCGAAGAACTATTAATCATGAAAGAGTCAGATATTTTAGCTGTTTTAGAAGGCTAATTGATTCTTTTTAATACTACTCATTTAATCAATCAGATTTAGTAATTTTAATAATATTCGGAGTCAAATATGTCAGCTAAAGACGTTAAGTTTGGTGATTCAGCTCGCACAAAAATGATCGCAGGTGTGAATATCCTTGCAGATGCGGTTAAAGTTACACTTGGTCCTAAAGGCCGTAACGTTGTTATCGATCGTTCATTCGGTGCGCCACACATCACTAAAGATGGTGTTTCTGTAGCGAAAGAAATCACATTAAAAGACAAGTTTGAAAACATGGGTGCTCAACTTGTTCGTGAAGTTTCTTCTAAAACAAATGACATCGCAGGTGACGGTACTACAACGGCAACTGTTTTGGCTCAAGCAATTTTGAACGAAGGGATCAAGTCAGTAACTGCGGGTATGAACCCAATGGACTTGAAACGCGGTATTGATATTGCAGTTAAAGCTGTTGTTGCAGATATTAAAGCAACGGCTAAACCAGCATCTGATTCGAAAGCGATTGAACAAGTTGGTTCGATTTCTGCGAACTCTGATACGACTGTTGGTTCACTGATCGCTCAAGCGATGGAAAAAGTGGGTAAAGAAGGTGTAATCACTGTTGAAGAAGGTTCAGGCTTTGAAGATTCTCTAGATGTTGTAGAGGGTATGCAGTTTGACCGTGGTTATATTTCTCCATACTTCGCAAACAAACAAGATACATTGACTGCTGAATTGGAAAACCCATTTATCCTTCTTGTTGATAAGAAAGTAAGCAACATCCGTGAGTTGATTACTGTTCTTGAGGCAGTTGCGAAAACAGGTAAACCACTTCTAATCATCGCTGAAGATGTTGAAGGTGAAGCACTTGCAACGCTTGTTGTAAACAACATGCGTGGCATCATCAAAGTATGTGCTGTTAAAGCACCAGGCTTCGGTGATCGTCGTAAAGCAATGCTTCAAGATATCGCGATCTTAACTGGTGGTACTGTGATTTCTGAAGAAATCGGTATGCAGTTAGATCAAACAACACTTGAACATTTAGGTACTGCACACAAAGTAACTGTATCTAAAGAAAACACAGTGATTGTTGATGGTGCAGGCGATGCGAATCAAATTGCTGAGCGTGTTCAACAAATTCGTGCGCAAATTGAGGAATCAACTTCAGAATACGACAAAGAAAAACTTCAAGAGCGTGTTGCTAAATTAGCAGGCGGTGTAGCAGTGATCAAAATCGGTGCTGCAACTGAAGTTGAAATGAAAGAGAAGAAAGATCGTGTAGACGATGCTCTTCATGCAACTCGTGCTGCTGTTGAAGAAGGTGTTGTTGCGGGTGGTGGTGTTGCATTAGTACGTGCAGCTAAAGCACTTGACGGTGTAACGGGTATTAACGATGATCAAAACGTAGGTATCAACATCCTTCGTCGTGCGATTGAAGCGCCACTTCGTCAAATCGTATCTAACGCAGGTGATGAACCATCTGTAGTGATTAATGCAGTTAAAAATGGCGAAGGCAACTTCGGTTATAACGCTGCGACTGGTGAATACGGCGATATGCTAGAGATGGGTATCCTTGATCCAGCGAAAGTTACTCGTTCTGCACTTGAGCATGCTGCGTCTGTTGCGGGCTTAATGTTAACAACTGAGTGCATGATTACAGAGATCCCAGAAGATAAACCAGCTATGCCTGACATGGGCGGTATGGGTGGTATGGGCGGTATGATGTAATTCATCCCACAGCCTAAAAAATCCCCGCTTTAAGCGGGGATTTTTTTGTCATCTGTCTGATAAATATTTGAATACTATTGTAAATATTGAATAAAAGCCTAGTAGAGCGCTAATCTAATGGAACATTAACACCATGATTGGGGGTGATGATGTTAACTGTTCAAGAAAATCAAATCATAGAAGAAATTTATGAGGCTGCCTTAAAGCCACATCACTGGGAAAATGTTTTAAAACAGGTCGTGGAATTTACACAGAGTTCAACGGCGATCTTTACTTACTTTGATCAGCTTCGGCCCGAACAAAATTTTATTTACACCATTAATATCCCGATTGATGGAATTCAAAATTATCAAACGTATAACTTAGATGTCGTAGACATGCGTATTCACGGTCAGTTAATGAATACCTATGGATTAGAGCATGCCTATCAAATTGATTGTCGATCATATGCTGAAACAGATAATGAGGATTTGAAGAACTTTTATGAATATTGTTTAGTTCCTTCAAACATCTGTTATCTCAGTGGGGTATTGTTAGAGTATGGAAAATATAAATGGGGCGTACTTGCGGTACATCGACCATCAGATGAAGCTGCTTATGATACTGCTGAATTACAAAGTTTAGAAAGACTCGCAAAACACTTTAGAAGAGCGATTCAAATTCATCGACAAATTAAGCTTCTTCAAAATGATAGAAGTAATTACACCGAAATTTTAGATAAGTTGAATGTGGGTGTGCTCGTCGTTCAATCTAATCTAGAAGTGAGATTTGTGAATCAGTATGCAAAGGATTGTTTGAATGATACGAGTATGATTGAAATAGATTTGCATAACAGATTAAAAATAATCGAGCCTTATAATGCTCAATTAAAAAAATTGGTGCAGAGCACATTCAAAAAGAATGAGCGTTATTCATTAGAGAGGCATGATCAAGAAGAAGTTGGGGGTGCAATGCAGTTATATAGCGATCGACATCAATCTGCTTACTTAATCACAGTCTCACCACTTAAGGTGCTGTCAGATTCAATGATCTTAGACAATAATCAAGTTGCATTATTCTTATCAAAAATGCAGGATCGAAAACGCTTGTCTAAAATATTACTGAAGTCAACATTCCAACTGACAGCTCGAGAAATTGAAATTTGTCAGCATTTTATGGACGATCAGCATCTTGAAAATATTGCTTTGAAATGTGGGATTACGCTGAGTTCACTGCGGACATATCTGAAAACGATTTATCAGAAGTTAGGATGCTCCTCACAAGCTGAAATGATGCGGATTTTGATCGAATTTATTGATGCTTTTCAGCATATTGAATAATCCCCCTTTAACGAAGATGTTGAAGGGGGATAAAATTAATTCATTCTGGTCAGTGTAAATGTGCCTTCATCTGCTACGGTAAAGCTTAAACTTTGAGTAGAAATTTGTAATGGTAAGCCTAAATGCGCGTCTGTATTGGATAATCCAGCACAACCATTTGTATCAATGCTGAGGGGCGTGGTAACAAAGAGCTTGTTGTCGCGTAATTGATAACGACCATACTCAATACCAGGGCCACCACAAGGTCCGTCATATGGATCTGGTTGATCATCGCCAACAGCATCAACCATAATAAAAGTGTTATTAGAATTAAATACGAAAATTTGTTTACCACTTGAGGACTGCCATGCGCCTACAATTCCACTATTATTTCGAGGAACTCGCGTAAACTCTGCACTTTCATCAGGATTTTCAGCTTCAGAAATCTTAAGTATAGAACCATCAAAAGATAGTTTCATTGAACGCGATTCCCCATGATCGAGAAGTCCCCAATCTTCATTGGTATCAATCACAGGCGTAGTAATATTTATTGAAGAAGCGTATAAACTTCCACTTAGGGCATCTAGATTTATTTTGGCGTATTCCATGCCATTTGAAGAACTATTAGGCTCGTTCGGGATTGGTTCACCGAGCATATATTCGCCATTCTCTCCAATAAATAACACAATTTCAGACTCATCATTTTTTGCATACCATACGCCTTGAATATCTTTGAGCAGTGAGCTGCTAAAATGTTCTTTAGCTTGCTCTTCACTGACTACTATATTGGAGGCAATTTCAGGAATATTGATAATTTGACCTTGAAGTCGCTCTCTAAAATCACTTGTCGCATTGCTGAAATCAATCGATGTTGGCGAGAAATTTGAAACATCATCTGGGATTTGTATGGTCTCTTTATCCTCATCGATATCCAATGATTGTAAAAAAATCAGTAGATTGATAATTCTCTTGTTACGTTCATCTGCATTTAAATCTTCATTCACGAGTTCATTTGGTGTCACACGAGCTAAACCTTGTACGGTACCAATTTCGATATCACCAATTTTAAATGTAATGACATCTCCATCTCGATATTCAAACTCCCCATTTGCATTGGTCTTCTTCGCATTGTCATTATTGCCATTCACGATATATGTCGCACCTGCTACTGGGCTGTCAGTCAGTATTCCTATTTTAATCTGATCATCATTTTTTGCGGATTTATCCGAACCACCACAAGCTGCTAAACAGGTACTGAGCGCCAGTGTTATAAGAGCTTTTTTCATCATTTCCCCCAAATCATTCGTATTTTTGTACCTCGAATATAGTTTTAAAAAATTGAATATGACTATCCTCAAATTGGGAGGGGGTGATGGCATTAATGCTGCGTAATTTTAGAAATTTTTTACTTTTGAGAAATTGCGCATATTTTTTTTTGAAAGATCAGATAAGCGGTTCATAGGTGAGGGCTTCATATTTTCTTCTTAATTCGATCAATGTTGATCGTTTCTGTTATTAGTTCTTGTTTTTTTATTCATAGTCACTGAATATCAATTAAATTTTTATATATTTTAATGAAAACACTTTCTAGAATTCTTTTGACGGCTTAACGACTATGTTATCTAAGTTCTTTATTGAACGACCTATTTTTGCTGGCGTACTTGCGATTATTGTCATGGCAATTGGTATATTTGCGGTGATGAGCTTACCGGTAGAACGCTATCCTGATATTGCTCCGCCAAGAATTACTGTATCAGCAACTTACACAGGAGCTGATGCCGAAACAGTTGAGGAAAGTGTCACACAGGTCATAGAACAACAAATTAAAGGAATTGATAACTTACTTTATTTTAGCTCTACCAGTAATGCATCTGGGAATAGTCGAATTAGTTTAAGTTTTGAAAACGGAACTGATCCAGACACAGCACAAGTCCAAGTTCAAAATAGCATTAATGGGGTGATCAATCGTTTGCCTGAAGACGTGCAGCGTCAAGGGGTCAATGTCTATAAATCCTTAGGTGACACCTTTATGGTGGTGGGGTTATATGACACTACGAACCAAAGTAATAATATTGCGTTGTCAGATTATTTGGCTGATCACATTGAACCAGAAATTGCGCGTGTAGAAGGTGTTGGTGAGGTTGATGTCTTTGGTTCTCAATATGCCATGCGTATTTGGCTAGATCCGAACTTATTGAAACAATATCAGTTGATGCCTAGTGATATTCGTGCCGCAATTGAAGCACAAAATACACAAGTTGCTGCAGGTGGAATCGGAGATTTACCGACAGTAGCAGACCAGTATCTTAATGCAAAAGTTACCGCTGGATCACGACTAAGAACAGTCGATGAATTTAAAAATATCATTGTCAAAGCGACCCCTGATGGAAGTTTTATTTATTTAAAAGATGTAGCACGCATTGAGTTAGGTGCTGAAAATTATCAAGCTTTTAATACCATTAATGGATCACCTTCAGCAGGCTTGGCTGTTTCAATGTCATCTGGTGCAAATGCTCTTGCAACCTCAGCTAAAATTAAAGAAGTCCTTGAGGACATTAAGAAAAAACTTCCTGAAGGCTATCAAATTGTCTACCCACGAGATAACACGCCGTTTGTTCAAGAGTCCATTAAAGAAGTTGTAAAGACCTTAGTTGAAGCCATTATCTTGGTCGTGTTGGTCATGTTTATCTTTTTACAAAGCTGGCGCGCAACACTTATTCCAACGGTCACGGTTCCAATTGTTATTTTGGGCACTTTCGCCGTCTTATTTGCGCTCGGAATGACCATCAATACATTGACACTTTTTGCATTAGTTCTTGCGATTGGATTACTTGTAGATGATGCAATTGTGGTGGTCGAAAATGTCGAACGTTTGATGCATGAAAAGGGGCTATCTGCAAAGCAAGCGTCTATCTTATCTATGCAAGAGATGACGGGGGCTTTAATTGGAATTACAGTGGTGCTAACTGCAGTATTTATTCCGATGGCTTTTTTTACAGGATCGACAGGAGTTATATACCGTCAGTTTTCAATTACCTTGATTGCAGCCATGTCACTGTCATTGTTGGTCGCGTTAATTCTCACACCAGCATTGTGTGCGATTATTCTTAAACCTAAACAACAAGAAGCAAAATGGGCGACATGGTTTAATACAAAAATGGAATCATTACGATTGCATTATCTAAAGTGGGTTGAAAAAAGCCTGTCACTAAAATGGATCGTTTTAACCAGTTTTTCTGGGTTAATTGTGATTTTTGCTTTGTTTTATAAGTCGCTTCCAACCAGCTTTATTCCAAGTGAAGATCAAGGTTTTATCAGTGTCCAATTCAGTTTACCTGAAGGCGCACCTATGACAGAAAGTCAGCTTGTTGGTGAAAGTATTCGAGAGTATTTTCTTGAACAAGAAAAACAGAATGTTAGGTTGGTTCAAATTCGTTATGGACGAAATTTTTCAGGAACGGGTCAAAATTTAGGAACAGGATTTGTAGCATTACATCATTGGGATGATCGTCCAGGTGAGGCAAACGCTGCACAATCCATTCGTGAACGAGCGATGGAGTTCTTTAGAAAAGACAGTCGCGCTCGGATTATGGTGAGTTTGCCAGGTTCTGTAAGTGGTCTTGGCGATACAAACGGCATCGAGTTTTGGCTGCAAGATTTAAATGGACAAGGACGACAGTATTTAGAAGATCAATTTCAAGCGCTAGAACGACAGGCAATCAACTTCACGACTTTTGAAAATTTGGGCAAACGCTCTAATCCAGATAAAGCCAAATTGAAAGTGAATATCAATCAAAAATTAGTGATGGCGAATGGTCTTTCACAATCTGCGATTAATAGCACTTTGGCTGCAGCTTGGGGTGGTTCTTATGTGAACGACTTTATTGATCGCGGACGTATTAAACGCGTCATGATGCAGGGGGATGCCGAGTATCGTTCAAAGCCTGAAGATCTCAATTTGTGGTCTGTACGAAATAATCAAAATCAAATGATTTCATTTGGTAATTTTGCCACTGTGGATTGGGATGGAGGCCCTGATGTGGTGACTCGTTTCCAAGGTTATTCCGCGCTACAAATGGAAGCAGACACTGCAAAAAATGTGAGCAGTGGTGCTGCAATGCGTGATATCAAGTCTATGGTTGATCAATTGGACGGGGTTGGGCTAGCGTGGAGTGGATTATCGTTTCAAGAGCAACAATCGAGTACACAAGCCATTTGGCTTTATCTCATCTCTGTTGGCTTTATCTTTCTATGTTTAGCTGCCTTATATGAAAGTTGGTCGATACCTTCTGTTGTGATTGCTGCTATTCCATTGGGTATTGGCGGTAATATTATTTTTAGTTGGTTGGTCGGATTTCCAAACGATATTTACTTCCAAATTGCGTTACTTACGACGATTGGGTTGTCATGTAAAAATGCCATCTTAATTGTTGAATTTGCGGCAATGGCTCAGGAGCGTGGAGCTAACGCGATTGCTGCTGCTTTACAAGGTGCAAGTTTGCGCTTACGTCCAATTTTAATGACCTCGCTTGCTTTTGGTGCAGGGGTTATACCTTTGGTATTTGCTTCAGGTGCGGGTGCTGCCAGTCGTCAAGAAATTGGTGTCAGTGTCCTTGGTGGGGTAATTTTCGGCACAATTTTAGTTCTAGCCTTTATTCCCTTTATGTTTGTTATCGTTCGGAATATTTTTAAATATAAATCAAAATCAGCATCTGAAACTTAATGTGGTATCCGCAGTATAAAGAGTATGGTACTGCGGTTGATTTAATCCATTTTTAAATATCAGTTTTTGACAAGATCAATACGCACTAACATTTTCAATTAGTGTTAGCATGCCTTGCGTAATTCTAAACGATAATAAATGAAGCGATTATGGATCAAATTAAACAAGATCATAAAATTGAAGCATTACAACAAGCATTGATCAATTCTGATGTCGCTCAGATTGATCATATTGCGGATACGATTAATCCTGCAGATTTGGCTTTGTTTTTACAGCAATTAGAAATTGATCAACAAATACAACTTATCCACCATTTAGAAAACGCAGCATATGTATTTGAATTTCTGCCACTCAATCATCAAGTACAGTTGGTTAAAAAAATGGACGGTAAAAGTACAGTCCAGTTAATTGGTTCAATGCATTCAGATGCTCGAACTGATTTGTACAAAGCTTTACCGGATCAAATAAAAACATTTGTTTTTGCGAATTTAGATAGAGAAACAAAGCAGCAAGTTCAATCTTTGGCACTGTATGCTGAGGAAACGGCTGGTGCGATCATGACATCTGATTATGTCACTTTGCCATCAGACATCTCAATGCAACAAGCTTTAGAGATTTTGCGTCATTCCGCCAAAGATACTGAAACCTTATATCTGATCTATATTACCAATCAATTTCAGAAACTTGAGGGTGTAATTTCTCTTCGAGAAATTGTGCAAGCACCTTTGGATAAAACAGTCCAAGAAGTCATGACCACTGAGGTCATTTACGGACGGGTAGATGAGGATCAGGAATCAGTGGCAAAAAAATTAAGCCACTATGATTTTATCGCCTTACCCATTTTAGATCATGATGATCATCTACTCGGTATCGTCACTTATGATGATGCTATGGATGTATTCCAAGAAGAATTTACCGAGGACTTTTTGAAAAGTGGGGCGGTAGAGCTTAAAGAAAATATCAGTATTCGTTCAGCACCAATATTATTTTTATTTAGACAACGTGTTTTTTGGCTAGTGTTTCTGGTCTTTGGCAGCCTACTTTCGAGTATTGGGATCGCCCATTATGAAGACATCATCGCTGCGCATATTGTTTTGGTTTTCTTTTTACCGCTATTGGTTGGGAGTGGTGGTAACGCAGGCTCCCAATCTGCAACCTTGATGGTTCGAGCAATCGCAACTGGCGATGTAAAAGCCAAGGATTGGTTTGTGTTGCTTGGTCGTGAAGCGATGGTTGCTCTATGTCTGGGTGCAACGATGGCTGCAGCTGTTTCAATTCTTGGCTATATCCGTGGAGATATGATGGTCGCTTTAGTGCTTGCGATCAGTATGATGGGTATTGTCATGATGGGCTGTCTGATCGGGATGAGTTTACCATTTGTACTCAATAAACTAGGACTCGATCCCGCAAGCGCATCTGCACCCTTGGTCACTTCAATATGTGATGCAACTGGTGTATTGGTCTATTTATTTATTGCTTCACAACTCTTATTCTAAGGCTATGACTGATGGAGAATCTTTGCAGGATGTTGCTTAAATGACAAATAAAAATAAATTAACCCAAGCTGAAGTCATCAAAATGGAACGCGATCTTGCCAAGTTCGCAAACATGATGGATTCCGTCGTAAGAATTCCATTCACTAAACAAGGGGTAGGGGCTGATGCAGCATTGAGTACGATTCCTGTGGCGGGTGACGTAGCTGGATTTGTACTTACGTGTTATGCAGTATTACAAGCTCGAAAAATCGGTGTGCCCCAATCTAAATTGAATGGCGTGCTTAAACTTGCTGTGATGGATGGTGTAGTAGGTTTAATCCCTGTTGCAGGTACACTCTTTGATGTGTTTATTCGACCGAGTCGCAAGGCTTTAGATGTGGTTCATGATCATATTCGTGAAGAGTATCAGATTCATTCAGACCATCATGTGGTACACCCATTTTTACATGAAAACTTAGAGCGTAAACAGCAGAACTCTGCCTTCTGGCGAAATCCTGTCGTGGCATGGATTTGGATTCATATTCCTGATTTACTGGGTCTTCTGTTTTTAATTATTTTTGGTGTTGCCTTATGGTTTGGTGTCACGTTCTTATGGCAATGGTTTCAATCTATTTAAAGTCTTATAGATTGAGTCCATTAAAAAAGCCTCCCTATGGAGGCTTTTTTTAGAAGCAGATTAAGGACAATCAAGTTGTTGTAATGCTGCTACACGTTGCTCAATTGTTGGGTGTGTTTGGAAGAGTGCAGCAAGGCTGAATCCTTCTTCACGACCTGATGAAATTGAGAACGCTTTCATTTCTTTAGGCATTTGATCTGGCATTTCAGTTTCTGCTTGCAAGCGAAGTAATGCACTGATCATGGCTTGTTTACCTGCTAAACGCGCGCCAGCCTCATCAGCACGATATTCACGATAGCGAGAGAACCACATGACAATTGCCGAAGCAAGAATACCGAATACGATATCTAACACGATTGTAATGAGGAAATAGCTCCAGCCCGGTGCTTCACCTTCTTCACGACCAAATACGTTGCGATCTACAAAGTCGCCGACGATACGCGCGAAGAACATCACAAACGCGTTGACTACACCTTGGACTAAAGCAAGGGTGACCATGTCACCATTTGCAACGTGACCAATTTCATGCGCCAACACTGCACGTAATTCATCTTTATTCATGCGTTCCAATAAGCCTGTTGAAACAGCGACTAAAGCATCGTTTTTGTTCCAACCAGTTGCGAAAGCATTTGATTGATAAGATGGGAAAATACCAACTTCTGGCATTTTAATACCAGCACGTTGAGAAAGTTGTGCCACTTCATTGAGTAACCATGCTTCCGCTTGGTTGCGTGGAGCATTGGGATCAATTAACTCTGTACCTGTGGTTTTCTTTGCAATCCACTTTGACATGAATAGGGAGATTAAAGAACCCACCATACCAAAGACAAAACAGATCACAAGTAAATTGCCAAGATTCAAGCCACCCGCGCCATGGTAACTACCGACACCGAAGAGTGACAAGATTATGCCAGCTACCACCAGTACCGCGAGGTTGGTCAGCAAAAACAAACCAATCCGCATCATCGAGAAAATCCTCTTATAAATAAAATTTAATAAGCTTTTTGAATTAAAAAACCTATGTCAAATATGCTTTCGAATAGGGAAAATTTCAAGAAAAAAATAAAAAATATAACGAAAAAAATTGAGATTAATTCGAAATATAGATCTTCGCTGATGCTGTGGCATTATTTGTAGAATATGAACCAGCTGGTGCGTCAGTAAAACTGCCATCAGCGGCCACAATAATTTGGCGAGGAGGTGACTTTGGTTTAGATGGTGCAGTCACTTGAGCTGATAAATTCTGATTGTTATAGCTCGGTGAACTTAACTTAGAAGATACCGATGCTGAATAACTATTGATTGGATTTGAGCCTACACCATTGGCGTATAAATTATTGTAACGACTGAGTACACGTCTGACATAGTCTTGAGTTTCACGAAAGGGCGGTATTCCACCATATTTAGCAACATTTCCTTCGCCAGCATTATAACCCGCTAATGCCAATTGCGTATTGCCATTAAAGCGTTTCAATAGCCAAGCCAAATATTTTGCACCAGCGAAAATATTTTGTTCAGGATCATATGCATTATTGACATTAAATCGTTGTGCAGTCGCAGGCATCAATTGCATAAGACCCTGAGCACCAACAGGGGAGCGTGCATGTATATTAAAACCAGACTCTGTGTGCATCACCGCTTTAATGAGTCCTTCAGAAATGCCGTGTCGTTGAGCTGCTTGGCGAATATAGCCATCAAAGGCATTTCGATTTTTACTATGGCTTGGGAGAACAGATGCTTCGTTGCTTCCCCAATTGCTGTAACTATGAATATTGCTATCTGGATAGTAGGTTTTCTTTTCAACTTTAAGATGGTTGTATTTGTTTTTGCGGTTGGTCAGTACGGTAGTGCCGTTTGAATCTTTCAGCTGATAGATTGTTTGACCTGCAGAAGCCTGTGGCGAGAATATTAGAAAATTCACACACCCAAATAACGCTATGACTTTTATTTTATTTGTAGTTTTCATCATTCGAACACTATTTTTGTCCCTAAATGATATGTGGGTGATTTTCTGCAATGGAGATGTCTCTCGACTATGTAATGTTTTTTAACAATTCGTTGTAAAAAAATCAAGTCTTAATTGTTGGCTTAATATCCAAAAAAATTATTTATTTTTATTTATAAACAACTGCTTGACACATATAAGTTATTGAATTTTAAGGATATAGAATAGTGGTTAAAAAATGATCAATCTAAGGGGAAGCACCATCTTATCTTGCCAAAACTTTGTCAACCCCTAAAAAGTCCACAATTTTATCCACAGGTTTTGTGGAAAACTGTGGAAAAGTCCAAAAGATAAGCAATTCGACTAAAAAATGAACCCAAGCGTCCATTTTAGATGTGTGAATAAGACAGTGTTATGAAAAAATAAAAATTAGATGTAAAAAACAGATTCTTTAGATGCGATTAAGCACTGAATCGGCTAAAATTGCGCAGTATTTTTTTTATGGTTAATGTCGTCTATGTACTCGCCAGTTGAATCCAACCAAGGATTTAATTTTAAGCCAGAGCCACCTACAAGTTCTGCATATTATCGTTTATTAAAAAAACTTCGTCGTCAAGTAGGTCATGCAATCCGTGACTACAAAATGATTGAGGATGGCGATAAGGTCATGGTATGTATTTCAGGTGGTAAAGATAGCTATACCATGCTGGACATTCTCCTGCAGTTTAAACGCATAGCACCAATCAATTTTGATGTTGTGGCTGTGAATCTTGATCAGAAACAACCAGGGTTCCCTGAGGATGTATTACCCCGTTATTTAGAAGAAAATAATATTCCGTACTACATCTTAGAAAAAGATACATATAGCATTACCAAAAAGCTTACACCTGAAGGTAAAACCTATTGTGCAGTGTGCTCACGCTTGCGCCGTGGTTCTTTATATGGTTTTGCTCAAGAAATTGGCGCGACCAAAGTTGCTTTAGGTCATCATCGTGATGATATTATGGCAACGTTCTTCTTGAACCTATTCCATGGCGGTAGTTTAAAGGCGATGCCACCAAAACTACTTTCATCGGATAAAAAGAATATTCTGATTCGTCCTTTGGCGTATGTTGAAGAGAAAGACATCATCAAATACGCTGAAATGCGCAAATTCCCAATTATTCCATGTAACTTGTGTGGTTCGCAGGAAAACTTACAGCGCGCAATCATCAATGATATGTTGCGTGAATGGGATAAAGCTCATCCAAAACGTTTACACAGCATTTTTGGCGCGTTACAGAATGTCTCGCCATCGCAATTGGCTGACCGAGATCTTTTCGATTTTGAAGCCTTAGATGGACAACGTGAAGTTGATTTTGATGTAACTTGTTCAACAGCCGAAGGGGATACACCAAATAAGCGTATTAGCATGGTCAATCTCGGTTTTGCTGCTGAGTAATTCGTCTTAATAAAAAAAGCACTTTTCGAAGTGCTTTTTTTATTTCTTAGATTTTTACATTTTAATGAAGGTGTTGAGTCGATTTACAAAATGATGTTTTTTGTCACTTTAGGTCGTAGTACCGATACAAAAAATCATTGACAAACTTGTGAAAAAATAAAGATTTGATGATATTTAGGTGATTAGTTTTATTTACAAAAAAAATCGAACGCAGAGTACAAAAAAACGTATCGCATTTGGAAAATATCATGCTATAACTCTCTCAAGCGTAAAGCTTCTACATGTTGTTATCTTGGATAGGTAACGCAATAAATTGAATAAATACATCGAGGAAAGAACATGCCTGCATTTTTAACTGATGATTGGTTTGCAAACGTTGAGAAACTTACAGCTGAAGCTGGTGATTTGAACTTACCACCATCATTAGCAAATCTAGCATTGAATCTTGTAGTAACAGGTAGCGAAGGAACGACTGAATTAGCGCTTGATAGCGGTAAGATCCAAAAAGGCGCTTCTGCGAATGCTAAAACAACTTTAAACTTAGATGCGGATACTTTACGCAAAGTATTCTTAGAGTTTGACATGGCTGCTGCTATGCAAGCATTTATGACTGGTAAAATCAAAGTTCAAGGCGATATGTCTCAATTGATGGCTTTACAAACAGCGAAGCCAAGCCAAGAACAAAAAGATTTGTTCAAAAAAGTTTTAGAGCAAACTACTTAAGACTTTTTAAACAAAAAAAAGCTTACCTTTAGGTAAGCTTTTTTTGTTAAATACTCACCAAACTTGGTGTCGTTTTAATATGTTCTAAATAAGCACGAATACGAGTGACGTATTGGATCGCTTGCTTATAACGCGTATTGTGCGATTGATTACGGTAAAGAAAATCATATACCTGTATCCAATCATTCGGATTTTTTCCTTGGGCTTTTAGGCGCTTCATAATCGCATCTGTGGCACCTGGCCCCATATTGTAAGCCACGAGGGCATACCAATAACGATCATGTTTAGGAATATAATCATATTTTGACATCATCAGATCAAAATACTTCGCACCACCTGCAATACTTTGAGCAGGATCAACACGATTCGACACACCCATTGCTTTTGCTGTGTTGTTGGTGAGCATCATGATGCCACGCACACCTGTAGGAGACACAGAATTCGGTTTTAAGAACGACTCTTGATAGCCTATCGCAGCGAGGAAGTGCCAATCTAAGTCGTATGTTTGGGCTGACTTTTTAAAGCTAGCTTTATAAATTGGCATACGTGTTTTCAGATTGCGCTGAATAGTATCCCAATCATCTTGTTTAACCACGTTGCGGTTGTAGAAAGATGCCATTTGACGGATAGCACCATTTTGCTTGCTTTGACAAACAAAACCGCTGGCAGTATCTGTTAAAGGATCAGCAGCATTTTTAAAAACCCAATTGATTTCTGGATTAAGCCCATTTTTGCGTAAGCTTTCAAGGTCACCACATGATGCGGAAAAACCTGAAAGATTCTTTTGCTCAATGGTCATGATCGATGCTGTGGTCACCGCGAAATGAGCTTTACCTTGCTGCACCATTTTCAAAGCGGCTTCATTACTTTGAACCGTTTTAAAATCGAGTTTTACATTTAAGTTTTGAGCGTAACTGCTCACCAAGTCATAGCCAAAGCCATGTTTGAAGTTACCGTCTTTAAAAACCACGGTGGGATTTGACACGGCCACCACTGTAAGCTTGTTCGAATTTACAATGGAGTTGTATTGGTTGTCGGTCTTTGTTGCATTTAATGCATGAAATGGGATAAATGCTGTAGCGAGGACCATCGCTTTAAACGAGAGAGAAGAAGTTAGTGAATTAAGGCAAAGCCTCGATCCAGTGTTTGAACTACTGCGCATGTTGTCTCCGCTACAAGTAATTTATGCCCAAAAAAAGCAAAAGCAGTACCGCCTTAAACTTTTATTTAAAGTTGATAAATTCAATTAGGGTGGGCGTCATGAACGTCATTCAAAATGACATGTGTGGGTGGATAAAATATTGAAGAAAAGATCTTCGTACAAAAAGTAATCAAGATAAAACATGGGCGCATATTAATGGTCAATTTTACTCATGTCAAATTTTGTACAAAAAAAAATAAAAAACATGGTTTTAAGATATTGATAAATAAAAAGAAAAAACTTTATAAAATTTTTCCATGTAGAAATGCGGTATAAAATGTTGCAATGTGTCGCTATAACGTAAGCAAAATACTCATTTTATCGCCTATGAAATCGAATTTAATTACCCGAAGTGGGCATGACAAATTGGTCGCAGAACTACAGTATTTATGGCATGAGGAACGACCTGAAATCACCAAAAAAGTGAATTGGGCTGCCAGTTTAGGTGATCGTTCTGAAAACGCAGATTATCAATACAATAAACAAATTTTACGAAAAATAGACCGTCGTGTTCGTTACCTCGGTAAACGACTTGAAGAGTTGCGAATTATCGATTTTTCTCCTGAACAAGAGGGCAAAGTATATTTTGGCGCTTGGGTAGACATCGAGAACGAGGAAGGACAATTAAAGACGATTCGGATTGTCGGTGTAGATGAAATTTATGATCATCATCCTCAACATATTTCAATAGATTCACCTATGGCACGTGCAATGTTAGGTAAGGAAGTAGATGATGAATTTGAAGTACATACCCCCTTGGGGAAAAAAACATGGTTTATTAATTCAATTCGCTATGAAAAGCTCGAAAATTCAGCAAAATAGTGCTTTTTGATTTAAAAATAGGCAGGCGAGCAAAATTTCTTAGAAAATTGTTTGCCAATTTTAAAAAATATTTATATGATAGCCGCCATTGGAAGCGTGGCAGAGCGGTTTAATGCACCGGTCTTGAAAACCGACGAGGGTGTGAGTCCTCCGTGAGTTCGAATCTCACCGCTTCCGCCAAATTTTTAAAAAGCCACTAATTATTAGTGGCTTTTTTATTTTCTTCATGTTGGTGCGATACTAAGACAGATATTTACTGTTTGATTTAATTTTTTGAGCATATTATAAAAAAACCACCCTAAGGTGGTTTTTCTACAGCGTTTAAGCCACTTTTTCTGGAAGATCGAACCAAATCACACGAGCATCTTCCGATGCTTTAATCTGCGCTGGATCAATAAATGCAATAGCATCTCCAGCATTCACAATGTGTTCAGCGACTTGAATTGAACCACTAATCACATGTAGATAGCTGACATGTTGTGTTGCAACAACTTCAAGTGAATGACCTTTCTCCAAAACAGCTGTTTTAACCTCCGCATTTTGGCGAATATGCATGGGTGCTTGTTCTGTCGGTCCACAAATCAGATGCCATTTGTTCGGTTGTTCAGCAGGATCGAGTTGAATTTGTTGGTAATTCGGCTCTGCATCGCGCTGATTTGGAATAATCCAGATTTGCAGTAAATGAACTGTTTCATCACCTTGGTTTATTTCACTGTGTTGAATGCCTGTACCTGCACTCATCAGTTGCCATTCACCAGCTTTGATATCACCGTGGTTACCCATACTATCTTTATGTGTAATCGCTCCCTGTAATACACAGGTGAGAATTTCCATATTGTCGTGTGGATGTGTACCGAAACCTTGATGACCAGCAATGAGATCATCATTAATGACACGGAGAGCACTGATGCCCATGTGGTTAGGGTCATACCAGTTCCCAAATGAGAAGCTGTGTTTGGATTCTAACCAACCCATTTTTACATGACCACGTGATTCACTGCGATGTAAATAAGCATTCATGATGATGCTCCTTTCATTATTCTTAAAGATGATGTTATTTTAATAGTTTAAAATGAATAAGATAGTAGGTTAGGACAACGTATCGTTCTAATTTTGAAACATAAAAAGGATAAAAAAGCCTGCTTGAAGCAGGCTTTTTAAAATTAGATTATTCTAAGAATTTTACTGTAACGCCAGAACGAACTTTGTTACCCAGATCATTCGCATCCCAGTTGGTTAAGCGGATACAACCGTGTGAAGCTGTCTTTGAAATGCTTGATGGATTAGGTGTACCGTGAATACCGAACGATTTTTTGCTTAAACCGATCCAGATATTACCTACAGGACCATTAGGACCAGGTGGTAATGAAAGTGGCTTCAAATTTTTACCTTGTACAAAGTTACTTGGTGAATAGCTATACCAAGGGTTTTTCGCTACACCAGTAATTTTGTATGTTCCAGTCGGAGAAGGAGTGTCAGCACTACCGATGGTTGCTGGGAATGAGCCAACCATTTGGTTTTGTTGGTTAAACAAATAAAGTTGTTTAGCGCCTTTATGAGCCACGATTAAATGAATATTTTCTGGAAGTTCATTGCGAATGTTGGTCACAATAAGCTTTTCACCCGCTTTCTTAAATGTCGCTTTAGGATTCAGTTTCTTGAGAAACTCTTCATCCATATGGAATTTTTCAGCCAGCATTTCACTTACACGAGTGTAATACAGACCTTTCATTTTCGCTTGTAAAGCATAGTCATGAGGAATTGAGGCTGCATAAGGACCTTTTAGGTCTGCTTCGGTAATCGTATATTCAACATAAGCAGGTTTACCAGCTTGGCGTGCAACTAGAGCATCCCAAGTTTCTTTCGTCAAAACACCTGTAGCCTTTAAACCATTCATTTGCTGGAATGAAGCAATTGCTTTAAGTGTATTTTTTCCACTTGTACCGTCAATAGCACCTGGTGAAGCATGTGAATTATTTAACATTACATGTGCACGGGCATATACAGGGAATTGACCTTTGCCAATATTTTCATACCATTCAGCATTATTCAGACTGTCTAGCGTCCATGAATTTGCTGTAGCAGGTGCTGATGTAGATGGAGCTGATTTTGTCACTGCTGAAGATGCAGGTGCACTGCCAATGTCCGCAGTGCTATCCTCAGTTCTTTCTAGGTTTTGAAGCGTATCTGCAGCTTGATTTAGATCATTTTGCTCTTGCTGGCTAATTTGGGCTTCAGAGCTAGATTCTACCGCGAGAGGATCAATTGGATCTTGAATAGTATCTAAACTCGTTTTTGTAATTGGAGAAAGCGGTTGTTCAGCAGTACCAGAAGCAGCCAATGCAGTTCCAGACATAATACAACTTAAACTCAAAGCAAGAATTGAGCGAACGAACATGTAATTCAACCTTAAGAATTATTCATATTGATTTATAAAAACACGGATAAAGTATTGCAGAAAAAACACGGATATGCAGTATTTGTTTTGTTTAAATCAAATAAATTCCGATAGTCTCAATCTTTATTTTCATTCTAACTAAATACTTTAAAGTGCAGCTTTTTGGTATGATGAATGGAATTTCAATTTTGCATCGAGAAAGTAAATGACGACCTTAAAAAATGATCGTTTTCTGCGTGCCTTATTACGTGAACCTGTGGACTGCACGCCAGTTTGGATGATGCGTCAGGCTGGTCGATATTTACCTGAATATCGTGCGACACGCGCAACTGCGGGAGATTTTCTTTCTTTATGCAAAAATAATGACTTTGCTTGTGAAGTGACTTTACAGCCGCTTCGTCGCTATGACTTAGATGCAGCCATTTTATTTTCAGATATTTTGACTGTTCCTGATGCTTTGGGCTTAGGACTTTATTTTGAAGCTGGGGAAGGACCAAAATTTAAGAAAACAGTCCGTACTGAGCAGGATGTAGCCCAATTACCAAAAATTGATGCTAAATCGGACTTAGACTATGTCATGAATGCAGTGTCGACAATCCGATCAGCATTAGGTGGCCAGGTACCGCTAATCGGGTTTTCTGGGAGTCCATGGACACTCGCGACTTATATGATCGAGGGTGGGTCGAGTAAAGATTTCCGTTACACCAAGCAAATGATGTATGCACAACCTGAAGTTTTACATGCCTTGTTAGATCATTTGGCTGATTCAGTCATAGATTATTTGAACGCACAGATTGAGGCAGGTGCGCAGGCGATTCAAATTTTTGACAGTTGGGGTGGTGCACTTGCACATCGAGAATATCAAGAATTTTCCCTCAATTATATGCACAAAATCGTGAAGGGTTTAAAGCGTGAAAATGAAGGCCGCAAAGTACCAGTAATTTTATTTACCAAAGGTGGTGGTCAATGGTTAGAACCTATGATCGCAACTGGCGCAGATGCGTTTGGACTAGATTGGACAACCCCTTTAAATGTTGCACGTCAAACTGTTGCTGGTCGCGCTGCCCTACAAGGTAATTTAGACCCTGCAACATTATACGGCTCTCCTGCGAGTATCGAAAAGTCAGTAAAATTAATGCTTGATGATGCATATGCTGCTGGTGAAAAAACGGGTTATGTTGCAAACCTTGGACACGGTATCACCCAATGGGTAGATCCTGCGAATCCTAAAGTTTTCATTGATACGGTACATGAGTACAGCGCAAAATATTTAGGCTAAACATTTAGGATGAATGTGTGAGCTTTTTAAAATCATTATTTGAGTTTCATTATAAGGCAGCATCCGCTGCCTTATTTGGTATTTTATTACTGCTAGCCTTTGCTATGACGGTTTCGATGGGGCATCAAGAATATTATGGATTGTACCGATACGACTACCTCTTGATTTATGCAATGGTTATTCAGGTCTGTTTACTGCTTTTAAAGTTAGAGTCTTGGGCTGAAGCCAAAGTTATTGCAATTTTTCATATGGTGGCCATGGTCATGGAGATTTTCCTGACACATCCACAGATTGCATCATGGCAATATCCGCAACCTGCGGTATTTAAGATTATGACCGTACCACTTTTTGCGGGATTTATGTATTCTGCCGTGGGCAGTTTTTTTGCTCGTTCACTCAGGCTCTATCGTGTAGAAATTGAGGACTTACCTAGTTTTTTTAATATGCTGAGTTTAGCGATCTTGTCCTATTTAAACTTTATGACGAAGTTCTTTATCCCAGATATACGATATTTACTGTTTGCATGGAGCGTGTTGATATTTTGGAAAACTAAAATAACGTTCAAGCTTAAATATCATGAGATGACCTTGCCAATGCTTCCTGTGCTTTTGTTGTTGGCATTTATTATTTGGATTGCTGAAAATATCAGTACTTTTTATCAAATTTGGTTGTATCCAACGCAAGTGGAACAGTGGCATATGGTGGGATGGGGGAAACTTGGTTCTTGGTATCTCCTACTAATGCTGAGTTTAGTATTGGTGTTAAAAATCTTAGGTGAACGGAATTCACAGGGTTTGTGGCGATTGAAGGGCGAATAAGTTAATTCATCAAAAAAACTCAATACTTGATGGCATTGGTAAGATTTGTTTTGCGTTCTTGGCTTGATATCGCTATGTTAAAGAAGTTCGTAAAAGAACAAAATTGGAACAATAAAGAACACTTGAGCACATCAAGTTTGGAGTGATGTTATGTATAAAAAATTAGCTTTAGCTGCGGTATTGGCAGTAGGATCAACAGCTGCATTTGCTGACCGTGATGTTGGTTGTGGTATCGGTTCACAAGTTTGGGCAGGTCAGTCTGGTAAAGTTGCAAAAATCTTAGCAGGTACGACCAACGGTTTATTTGCTAACCAATTATTCGGTATTACTTTCGGGACGTTAGGCTGTAGTGGTACAGGTACAGTAACAGCACAAGCAGTAACATTTACAAATGAAAATGCCGAAGCTCTTGCACGTGATATGGCGGTAGGTGAGGGGGAAAGTCTTAACGTCCTTGCAGAGCTTCTGAATATTAAATCTGAAGATAAAGCACGTTTCTTTGCAGTATCAAAAGAAAATTTCTCTGAAATTTATTCAGCGGACAATCAAGATGCATTCCAAGTCCTTGCATCTCTTCAAACTGTTATGTCTCAAGACGAAGTATTAAAAGCTTACGTTTAATTGCGAAAACCCTGTCTTATGGCAGGGTTTTTTTGTTTCATCATTATTAAGTTAATTTTATGAAATTTGCTTTTTTTTCTGCCTTGATTGTCAGTAGCTTTCTGACACATGCATATACTTCTCCAGTTGAACAATATATTGCACAAGCACAACACCATCAGCTTGATAAAAATAAAACTTGGCAAAGATTAATGTATGCACATCAAGCGAAGAGTGAAGTCAGCTATTCAGGATTTTTTTTTAGTGCAAATGGTGCAGATAATTTACAAGATGAGCTGAATGCAAATATTCGTGAATTATTTATAGATCGAGGACAAGATCAATCCATTATATGTCGTTTCCCAGCTCGCTCTGCATGGTTAATTGAACAACTGAAAATAAAACAAGAGGAGCTTCCTAAAGCAGATTGTCCTGCTCTAGAGGAATGGATTGGACAGATTAAACCGTATCAAGCAACATTGATTTATGCGACAGATTTCATGGGAAATCCAAGTTCGATGTTTGGTCATACCTTGCTACGTCTTGATCCTAAAGATCAAAAAGAGCTTAATCTTATTTCTTATGCAGTCAACTACGCTGCGACGGTCGAAAATAGTGATAGTTTTTCTTTTGCTTGGAAAGGCTTAACGGGTCAATATCCAGGTGAATATTCGTTAATGCCCTACTATCGAAAAGTAAAAGAGTATGGTGATTTCGAAAGCCGTGATTTGTGGGAATACGAATTAGCATTAAACCCAGAAGAAACAACACGTTTAGTACAACATATCTGGGAGTTAAAGCATGTCCAATTTCCCTATTATTTTATAAGTGATAATTGTGCCTACCGCTTATTGGGACTCATTGATTTGGTAAAACCCGATGCTAATCTACAAGCACAGTTTAGTCATATTGCAATTCCAGTCGAAACCATCAAAGCGGTGCAGCAGCAAGGCCTCATTAAAGATACTGTTTATCGCCCAGCACTTGAAACGCAGTTACTTCATCAAGCAAAACAACATGGTAATGACTTAGCACATTCGGCACATCAATTAACGCTTGTGCAACCAGCACAAATGCGTGAATTTTTAGCTCAATTTACGGCCAAGGATCAGGCGCGTATTCTTGAGATGGCATATGATCATTTGTATCTACAGCTCATTTCTCAAAAAATCGAAGCGAGTATTGCGCAACCTAAAATACGACAAATTTTGAGTTTAAGAAGCCAACTCCCTGTTGAAAAACAACGTACTGAAGTGGCAAGACCACGAATTGACCCTGTGGATGGGCATCATGCTCGAAAAACATCGATTGAATTTGGACGAGTGCAAGACGATACGTTTGTGCAGATCAACCATCGACAAGCCTATCACGATTTATCTGATCTTCAGGGGGGATACCGACTTGGAACGCAGTTGAAATTTCTTGAGGGGAGTCTTGAGTTTCGGAATGATCAACTCAAGTTGGCTGATTTGGATCTTTTAGAAGTGAATTCTTATAATCCAATTACACCTTTTAAGACGCCGTTGAGTTGGGGATTTGGATTCGGTTGGAAACAACTCTCAATTGATGATTCTGGAAATTTCAGTGATAGCGAGCAACATGGTGTTTTGAATCTATCAACACAGTTTGGATATAGTTGGGCAGATGCAGATCGTGAACACCTGTGTTATGCGCAGATGCAGAATCATATTCAAGCTGGAAAAATTTTAGAAAAGGGCTGGAGATTGGGGCTAGGGCCAACTGTAGGTTGTCAAAACTTATGGTCAGATCGAGTGAATAGCTTAGTGCAAATTGAAATCCCTTTTTGGGAAGATCAGCAGGCTTGGCAGCTCGGACTACGATCCTCAGTTCAGTATGCACTTAACTCGCAAAGTGCTATCTCTATTCACTGGAATTATCAATTACAAGAACAGCATGATTGGCATCAAACTAGTTTAGGATTTACACGCTATTGGTAAATACACAGTACTAGGAAGTACTGTGTTGAAAGGTGAGGCTTGTTTTTAAACGATTACATTCACATAGTACTTTTTCACTTTCTCAACGACTTCGAATGTTCCAATGAATCCTGGTGGTATTACACCTGCTTGACCTGCCGAAACTTCGATAAAGTGATTTTTACTTTGAGTGTGGATGCGAACTTTTCCTTCTATAATTTGAAAGAATTCTTGTTTATTGTCGTCAAATTGAATATTCCAAGCACCAATTTCACATTCCCAAATCCCACATTCCATATGCTCGTGATCATAAAGACTGTAGGTGTGACGTTCGGGATTGCCTTGGACGAGACGATCAGGACGCGGGAAGTCGACTGATTTTTCTGCGTGTTGTTGACCTTGACCTGCAATATGAAGAGATGTCATATATTCACCTTAAGAAATTGAGCCTTGGAATACGGTCTAAAAAAAACCTCAACAGGGTTGAGGTTTTTATGAATTAATAACTTTCTGGAACAGCGCTCAGAAACTCGCGACGTTCATCTTTGTTAGTTTTAAAGTCCCCAACAAATGATACTGTACGAGTAGTTGACTCTTGTTTGCCTACACCACGCATCATCATACACATATGTGCTGAATCAATGACAACAGCTACGCCTCTAGCACCAGTCACTTGAGCCACAGCTTCAGCAATCTGTTGAGTTAGATTTTCTTGAATCTGTAGACGACGGGCAAACATTTCAGTAATACGTGCAAATTTAGATAAACCTAAAACTTGACCTTCTGGTAAGTAGGCAATATGCACACGTCCATAGAACGGCAGTAAATGATGTTCACAAAGCGAATAGAATTCGATGTTCTTGACCAAAACCATTTCACGGTTGTCTGAAGGGAAGACCGCATTGTTGGTCACTTCTTCAAGCGTTTGGCTATAACCTGACGTCAAATACGAAAAAGCTTTAGCAGCACGCATTGGTGTATCTTTAAGACCAGGACGAGTAAGATCTTCGCCAACGGCAGTTAAAATGTTGGCGTAGGATTGCTGCATAGACATAAGACGTGTTCACTTACACAGATGTTGAACAAGGACGGCATTGTATCAGAAAACGATTACAATGCCGTATATTCAGAAAAAATTCCGATTATTGAGTAAATTTTGGATTCTTTTCTGCACGTTTAAGCAGAACTAAGACCGCGCCAGTGCCACCTTGTTTTTCAGGTGCACTGACAAAAGCCAAAACATCACGATGTTGTCTGAGCCAACTATTAACATAGGTTTTTAAAACAGCTTCAGGGCCTTTACCATGAACAATTTTAATGACGTTTTGATTTTGCTCTTTCGCCATCTGAATAATTTGCAATACAGCTGAACGTGCTTCTTCTACGGTACAGCCATGCAAATCAACTGCTTCAAACCAACGTAAATTTCCAGCTTTCAGATCTTCAAATACTTTATGTTGTAAGGTCGCAATTCGATAACTCAGACTAGCCTGACTGCCAACTGGATTGAGCATGGCTTGAGTATCAGACATCACTGTTTCATCAGTATGCATTGGACCTTCAGCAGCAGCACGTTTTGCTAAGGTTTGAGCATCCAATTTCTTTTTTACTGGTTTCTCAATTTTTGCAATATTGCCATGATCAATTTTTTGAACGCCTTGCATCTGCTGACGAAAGAGTTCTAAATCTTCCTCATGCTCTTGTTCAACCGTCTTTTCAATAGGTTTAGGAGCTTCAACACGAGGAGTAGGATTACTGATTTGTTTCTTAAACTGTTTCAGTAAATTAAATTGATCTTTTGATAAAGAAGAATCATGTTTACTCATAACGTGCTTGTGACTTTAAAGTGGAAGAGGAATGAATGAGATTATAATCCGAAAATCCCTCAACTTTGTAGTGAGAAGTATTTAAGTTGATTTTAAGGTGTTGGATGAATTGGAGATAACTTAAGGGATAAAGCAAAAAAAAGAGATTGATTATTAATCTAATTTATTTTGAATTTGTTCTAGATATTGTTGTTGGCATTAATGGAGGCAAGAATGGATTCGGAAATCCATTCTTATGAGATTGAATTATTTTTAGTCGAACAATTTACCGCAGAATATTAGAGTCAAATATTCTGAGGTTCGCCAAACAATGCGGTAAAGGCATGATCAGGACGAGGCTGTTTCATAAAACTTTCACCCACAAGGAAAGTGTGAATGTCATTTTCTTGCATCATGGTGACATCCGCTGAGGTTGCAATGCCGCTTTCCGTCACTAATAAACGAGATGGTGCAAGTTGTTTTTTTAGACGAATTGATGTGTTCAAATCAACATCGAAAGTTTTTAAATTACGATTATTAACGCCTAATAAACAACGATCTGATAATTTGAGAGCACGTTCTAGTTCATATTCATCATGCACTTCAACCAGTACATCTAAATGATGTTCAAATGCAGTTTTCGACATTTCCTCAAGTTGTTGATCTGAAAGACATGCAACAATGAGAAGGATACAGTCTGCATGCAATGCGCGAGCTTCAATCACACCATAAGGATCGATTAAGAAATCTTTTCTTAGTGCAGGCAAATCACAGTGAGAACGAGCAATATGAATGTTCTCATCGGCACCTTGGAAGAAATCAATATCTGTAAGTACTGATAAACATGCCGCACCTGCTGATTGATACTGTTCAGCTATTTCAGCAGGATTGAAGTTTTCTCGAATAATGCCTTTAGATGGAGATGCTTTTTTGATTTCAGCAATGACAGCAGGACGTTTGTGCTGTAGTGCTTGAGCAAAACCGCGAACAGGGCTAGCGGCTTGAGCGAGTTCTTCGACGTCCTTATAACTACGTTGTTTTAATCGTGCAGCAAACTCTTCTTGTTTACGGTCAACAATTTTGCCAAGAATAGTATTCGCGATATCTAACATAAGAATGTCCTGACTTAATTAAGCTTCATAATGTTTTATTGTTTTTGTGAATTCAGAAAGCACATCCATCTTTTCAAGTGCCTGACCACCATAAATGATGTCATGTGCTAATGCCACACCTTGTTTATAACTCGAAGTTAAACCTGAGACATAAATACCAGCACCAGCATTTAATGCAATCATACTGGCCGCTTTTTCACCTTTCGGTGATTTTTTCTTACCTAGTGCATCTTTGATCAGTGCCAAACTTTCAGCAGAGCTATCAACAGATAAATGCGTCAATGTTTGAGACTCAATCTCTACATCCTCAGGGAGGATTTCCCATTCAGTAATTTCACCATTTTTTAACTCAGCAACATAGGTGGATGAAGCAAGACTGATTTCATCTAGCCCATCTTTAGAGTGAACAACCATGACGTGCTCAGCACCAAGTTGCTTAAGAACTTCAGCAATAGGTCGACATAATTCTGTTGAGAACACGCCAATTACAAAGCGCTTTACACCAGCCGGATTCGTAAGCGGGCCAAGTAAGTTGAAAATGCTTCTGAAGCCCAATTCTTTACGAGGACCTGCTGCATACTTCATTGCTTTATGATGGTTTGGAGCAAAGAGAAAACCCACACCCAAATCGCGGATACAGCGTTCAGTCTGTGCCATATTTAGGTCGAGATTAATACCAGCTTGTTCTAATAGATCTGACGAGCCTGATTTTGATGACACACCTCGGCCACCGTGTTTGGCAATCGTTGCACCTGCAGCTGCAATTACAAAACTTGATGCAGTTGATACATTAAACAGGTTTTGTCCATCACCACCCGTGCCAACAATATCGACTAAGTATGGAAGATCACTGACATCAATCTTGATCGCATATTCACGCATCACGCGTGCAGCAGCAGTAATTTCGTCAATACTTTCGCCTTTTAAACGTAAACCCATCATTAATGCACCGATTTGTGCATCAGTCGCTTCACCATCCATAATGGTGCGCATAACAGCTTCCATTTGAGGCTGTGTTAATTCAATATTTTTCGTAATGTTGTTTAATGCTTGTTGAATATTCATGTCTTGCTCTTACGCATAAATTTCTAAGAAGTTTTGGAAAATTTTGTGACCATGTTGGCTGAGTATCGATTCTGGATGGAACTGAACACCTTCAACGGGAAGGGTTTTATGTTTCACACCCATAATTTCTTCCATAGAACCATCTTCTTCATTGGTCCAACACGTCACCTCTAAACATTCAGGTAAAGTCGCTTGATCAATGACTAAAGAGTGATAGCGAGTCGCTGAGAATGGAGAGGGTAGATTGCTAAAGATCCCTTGATCAGAGTGGTACATGTCAGATAAACGCCCGTGCATTACTTTTTTTGCACGAACAATATCTCCACCAAATGCTTGCCCGATACTTTGGTGACCTAAGCACACCCCAAGCAGTGGAATCTTGCCTGAAAAGTGTTGAATCGCTGGGATTGAAATACCGGCCTCAGAGGGAGAGCAGGGACCAGGTCCAATGACGAGATATTTTGGTTGCCATCGCTCAATATCCTCCAAAGTCACGGCATCATTACGGACCACTTTTACTTCCTGATTTAACTCGCCAAAATATTGGACGATGTTGTAGGTAAAAGAGTCATAGTTGTCGATCATCAGAAGCATTTTAAGCTTAACCTCTTGAAATTTATAATTTAACTTAATTTAGCTTTGTTATTCACATTGATAAGATGCATCACAGGGTGTTGACTGCATCCTTGTCTAGTAACTCAAAGCGATTAAGTGGCAGTTATCATAGCAGATTCTTTTATCAGCGCAGGTTAAATTTTGGGGTTCAAAACATCAGCAATATTGATCACTTAAATCAAATTAATGTGTGAATGAATGGTTCTAGGTGAATAGCGCTAATAAATGAAATATTGATCTGAATCTAAAAGCTCATACGTGTTATTCATAAGTTTTTTTAATCATTGTGTTTGATGAGTGAGATTTGTGTTAAAAACAAACAAACAAAATGCACTCAGTAAATTTATAATTTATAAGATTTAGTCTCGCGGTCGTTCACTTTTACATCATTTATCTAAGATATTTAATTTTACTGAACTAATATGATGCACAAAATTTAGATTTATCATGGCTCGATGTGTATTAATAAAGTTATGATTGAGTTGGATTATTTGTCTTTCAAATAAAAATAAAATATTAAAATTTTTTATTTAATGATATATAAAACAATGTGTTAAACGCATGTGTCTGAAAATTTGATCCATTTTTCTAATTTATAAAAATTTATAAAATATATCGTTTGGTAAATTAGGTAATTAAATCCCTGAATAAACTTGACTTTAAGTTTAATAATTAAACGATCATGCTCTGAGATGCACCATTTTGGTACAGGTTGTAAATAAATATTTTTTATTGCGATGAACTGTGCCTGAATATGGTGCATTTAGTTTTAAGCACAGTATAATAGTCGCAAAGCAAAGTGAATAAAGCTGTTAATCTGATAAGGATTTCAAGATTTTAGCTTTGCTTTTAAAAGTTGGTACGGTAATTGCTTTAAAACTACCAACTACTAACACGCACTAAATGTGCAACAAAAAATCATCGGAGCAAAATGAGCATGGCGAACAAGGTCCTACAACTCATCCAAGAAAGTGGCGCAAAATGGGTAGACTTCCGTTTTACGGACACTAAGGGTAAAGAACAACATGTTACTTACCCAGCAGATACTATCGATGAAGATACTTTTGAAGATGGTAAAATGTTCGACGGTTCTTCAATTGCTGGTTGGAAAGGTATCGAAGCGTCTGACATGATCTTACGTCCAGATGCTGAAACAGGTTTTATCGACCCGTTTTTTGCAGAGCCAACTGTAGTGGTGACTTGTGATGTTATTGAGCCATCTACTGGTCAAGGTTATGACCGTGACCCACGTTCAATTGCTCGCCGTGCAGAAGAATATTTAAAATCTACTGGTATTGGTGATACTGCTTTCTTTGGTCCAGAACCAGAATTCTTCGTATTTGACGAAGTTAAATGGGACATCGATATGTCTGGTGCTCGCCATACATTAATCGCTGAAGAAGCTGCTTGGTCTACAGGTAATTCTTACGAATCAGGTAACTCAGGCCACCGTCCACGCGTTAAAGGTGGTTACTTCCCAGTGCCTCCAGTTGATTCTCACCACGATATGCGTGCAGAAATGTGTGCGAAAATTGAAGACATCATGGGGCCAGGTCGTGTAGAAGTACATCACCATGAAGTTGCATCTTGCCAATTAGAAATTGGTGTGAGCTTCAACACAATGGTTCGTAAAGCTGATGAAGTACAACAGTTTAAATATGCTGTTTGGAACGTTGCTCATCAATATGCTAAAACTGCAACGTTTATGCCTAAACCAATGGTTGGTGATAACGGTTCTGGTATGCACGTTCATATGTCAATTTCTAAAGACGGCAAGAACTTGTTTGCTGGTGATGAATATGCAGGCCTTTCAGAAATGGCATTGTATTTCATTGGCGGTATCATCAAGCACGCACGCTCATTAAATGCGATTACTAACCCTTCTACAAACTCGTATAAGCGTTTAGTGCCACATTATGAAGCGCCAATTATGCTTGCTTACTCAGCGCGTAACCGTTCAGCTTCTATCCGTATTCCATACGTTTCTAGCCCGAAAGGTAAACGTATTGAAGCACGTTTCCCAGATCCAATGATGAACCCGTACTTAGGTTTTGCTGCATTGTTAATGGCGGGTATCGACGGTATTCAAAACAAGATTCATCCAGGTGAAGCTTCAGACAAGAATTTGTATGATCTACCTCCTGAAGAAGAAGCAAAAATTCCTACAGTTGCACACAGCTTGGATATGGCTTTAGAAGCTCTTCAAGCGGATCACGATTACCTTCTTAAAGGTGGCGTATTCACTAAAGAAATGCTTGATGCTTACATTGAGCTTAAAACTGAAGAAGTTCGTCGTCTTAATACGACAACTCACCCAGTTGAATTTGATATGTACTACAGCCTGTAATTCGTTCACGAATTTCGCTGTAAAAAACCCGCGCAATGCGCGGGTTTTTTTGTGTTTTGAGTTAAAATAAATGTAGTCAAATATGAGAAATATTTCATGGCAAAGCCACGTAAAAAGCACACGGGATTTTTTCCTTGGAATGATCCAAGTGACCACGAAAAAGGATTTAAGCTCAATTTTTCTGAAGTGACCTATTTGGAAGTTGGCAGAACCATGGAAGGCTATAAACAGGCACAATTTCTTGAACTGAGAAATCCTGATTTGGCTTTACAATTTGATTATCCAAATGAATTTTATATCAGTGCCGAAGGTTTTATTTTAGTAAAAACAGCACAAGGTAAATTTGAAGTGATTGCAAAATCAGACAGTGCTTGAATGTGTGTGTCTGCGCCTAAAAAATAAGATTTATTCCTTGTGATCATCCAAGTCATATTTGAGTAAGTTTTCACGCTCATAAGGTGCATCCTCAGCAGGATATCTTAAATTTTCAATATTTTGGCTCTTGGCGATAGACCATATAATACTCTCTCCAGCGGGGATATTAGAGCTGAAATTCTTATATAGTGGATTAGTATAAGCATCTGTTGCATTGATTATTTTCCAACCTTTGCTTTCTAAGGCTAGAATGATCTCGCCTAGAAACTGTCCATTAATCGCATTCGTATGGAGTAACAATACATGTTGAGGAGGGTGTTGAAGGGTTTGCAATGCGAGTGAATCATAATATTCTGCTCGATCAAGAAGATGATCAATATAAGCCTGCTTCAATCTTTTAATGTGTGACGTTTTACCTGCTTTTAGATACGCTAGATATTTTTGATTATAAAACCAGTCACTTGCATCAATACTAACACCACCATGTTGGTAGTGATTTTGCTTTAACCAGTGTTGGACTTGATCTCTTTTCGCAATATTATTGCCTTCTTTGAGATAAGGGTACCTAAAGATTCTCCTAAAGTTTTTTAAATCACGAAAAACTAATTCATTAATTCTAATGCTTTTGATGTAGTCTTTCGCCAAAATTTCAGGTTTATTTAAATTTTCATGAAAAGCACTGTGATTGCCGACAATATGTCCGTGTTTATCCCATTGACGTATTAAGTCTTTACCCGCATTGTCACCGATTTTGATGTAACTTGGGAAAATGATCGATTGAATATTTTTGGATTTTAAATGCGCTAGTATTTGTTGATTAATGTGTGGAGCAGTAGGATCGATAGTTGGATTTAATCCATCATCAAAACTTAGTGCTAATTGACGAGCATGAGCTTGGGAAAGAAATAACAGTGATATAAATAAGTACAAGCTAAATTTAAGCATGTTTAATGAAGTTGTTTACGAATGAATGTTTATAGCATTTTTTTTGGGGGGTGCAGTATGAAATGTGTGAGTGTGATGCCTTAAACTAAACCATAGGTTTGGTGCATTAGTTCTAAAGCTTGGGTACACTTGAGAGTATAAAATAATGGTAGTCTGAAATATGCTTGAAAGCCGTCAATTTAATCATCAGGAAAAATTAATGTGTCCTGAGTTAAAAAAATGGTTGTACGCCTCAGGCTCACTTACCCAACAACTGACAGATTTAGCTGATGGAACATTCAAAGTTCAACGAATCCAAGAACGATTTCAACGTTTAAATTTTCATGATGCCAGCTGGATGGGTGTATCACATCAGCATACTTCTTGGGTTAGAGAGACTCATTTATTTGGTTCTGAGTGTGAACCGTGGGTAAAAGCGAAATCTATTTTCCCAATTACCAGCCTTCAAAAAAAAGCACGTCTCTTTCAACATATTGGAAATCAGCCTATAGGTCGATTCCTGTTCCAACGCACAGAACCGCAATGCCAACGTCGCGTGATCTTACTTGAGGATGGATGGACCAGACAGAGCTGTTATACTTGGCATGGCTGTAAATTTATTGTCCAAGAAACATTTTTACCAGCATTTGAACGTTTTATAAAAACTCATTGAGCTAGACTTTATGGCAACCGCACAAGCAATCACCTGGCGCGAGCGTTTAAGCGCTTATTACTATTTATGTCGTTTCGATAAGCCAATTGGTACTGAGTTAGTCCTGTGGCCCACCTTATGGGCGCTGTGGATTGCAACTGGTGGAATACCTGATGTAGTGACACTGCTTGCCATCGTATGTGGCACTATATTTATGCGTGCAGCGGGATGTGCCATTAATGATTTTGCTGATCGTAAAGTGGATGCACACGTAGAAAGAACTAAAAATCGTCCATTAGCCACAGGTGTGATTTCGGCAAAAGAAGCAGTTTGGGTGTTTATCGCACTGGTTGCTGCAAGTGCTTGTACATTGTTTTTCCTGCCTATTGAAACTTTTTATTGTGCTTTAATTGGGCTGGTACTTGCTTTCATCTATCCATTTATGAAGCGCTATACGCATTTACCTCAAGTGGTACTGGGGATGGCATTCTCATGGGGTATACCGATGTCATTTACTGCAATGGGTAAGCCTTTGGATTGGACGTGTTGGCTACTTTATTTCGGTAATTTGGCTTGGACTGTGGCTTATGATACTCAATATGCAATTACGGATCGCGAATATGATTTAAAGATTGGGGTTAAGTCGACGGCTATTTTGTTTGGAAAAAATGATATTAAAATTATCAGTTTATTGCAGGCGATGAGTGTTATTTTAATTGGTACTGCACTATGGCTTGAACACATACTTGTCCCTTTTGGATTAATCGCATTAGTGCTCGTGGTAGGTGATTTCATCTATCAATGGACCAAAACACGTGATAAAGATCCGCAATGGTGCTTCTGGGCATTTAGACATAACCGATGGGTAGGGGTGATGATCTTTATGGGGATTTTTATTGCATTAATTTAATCTTAACATTAAATAAAAATAAACTAATTAAGCATCCTAGTCGGATGCTTTTTTTTATGTTTAATTAAAAGTACTCATGGAGAGTGATAATAATGAATGGAAAGAATTATGAAGAGTACAATTAAAAAAACGGTTATCGCAATGTGCTGTACGGCAGCATTACTCTTAACGGCTTGTAATAGTGATGATGATAAAAATATTTTTCAAGAAAAAGTGTTTGTTGCTGAGAAAGCTTATCAAAAAGATAGTCTAGAGCAAGCTTCCAAAATCCAAATTATGACTTATTTAATGCCGAATGTTCTGGGTCAGAAAACTAAGGCTACAGCAATGGTCATGTTTCCTAAGACTGCTCAGCCAGCAGCAGGATGGCCAGTAGTGGTATGGGCACATGGAACAACTGGTGTTGGAGACGAATGTGCACCAAGCAATAATGTACTCAATTCGAATTTTGAAATTTTAGCGAACAATCTTCTTAAAGAAGGTTATGTCATTGTAGCCCCTGATTATGAAGGTTTGGGGGTTAAAGGGATTCATCCTTATCTTCATCTATCTAGTGCTGCACAATCTGCGATTCATGCAATAAAGTCAGTTCACCAAGCATATCCATCACGATTAAATAAATCTTGGATGTCTGTCGGCCAATCCCAAGGGGGTCATGCATCATTAGGAATTGCACAATATGCCAATAATGATCCGTATTACAAAGGGGCTGTAGCGACTGCTCCAGCATCCAGTTTGGGTTACATTATTACCCAAGTCGCACCAAATGCCATTTCAGCGATAGAAAGTCAAAATAGAGATTTGGCAATCGCTATTTATTCAGAGCTATTAGCTTATGCTGCTTATACAGGCGTAGGGATTAAAGCATATGAACCTAGATTTTCATTAGCAACGATATTCCAATCTAGGTCTCAAGCTGTGGCAGAGAAAGCTGAGGGGTCGACTGGTGAAAATGGCCTATGCTTGATGCCATTAATTGATGAGTTTAGAAAAGACATTAAGACTTATTTGGAATCAAATTCAACACAAAAAGTAATGGACTATCCTGGGTTAAAGGTTGGCTTTGAAAATGATCCAGTGGTGAGTAGTTTTTTAAGTAATAATCAGCCTGGAACTCAAAAACTCATGAAACCGGTTTATGTGGTTCAAGGTGAAAATGACACCGCTGTCCCATATCAAGTAACACAACAATTAGTAAATCAGTTAAATGGATTGGGGACTCAACCTCCAATTGTATTAGATATTGTGGCAGGAGCATCGCATACACAAGCGATTGTTGAGAAAAATGATGAGGTTGTTGATTTTATTAAATCGTATTTACCGGTGCGTTAAACGTGACTAGGTCAGCTAGGGTGTTGCATCCTAGTTGACACTTAAAGCTAAAGTTTTTTCTATGACTTTATTCTGTTATATTGCCTCGGACTCAATAACACAGGTTTTGTTGATGACTTCATCAAAAAAGAAATTCACCACTAAATTTATTTTATTGGCAAGTCTTGGTCCCCTTATCCCGTTGCTTATCATTGCGATCGCTTTTTTTGCAGTAAAGAGTGATGCAAAGAACAAAGCAGAGTACGATCGGTTACGTGCAGAACAAGCCGCGCGAATTGAAGCTAGAGAAAAACAAGAGCAGCTTGAGCAGAATGCTTCGTCTGTAGCAGAGCCTTTAAACTAATTATTTTTAGCAAGAATATCTTTTTTGAGGCTTTGAACACTTGGGATATCGTTATAGCGAAATACTCGATATCCTGCTTCATACAACATTTGATCGCGTTCAGCATCTTCTTGTTCCTTACCAAGATGACTTGGATCATCGAGTTCGATAATGGCAATAACTTTAAGCTGATCATCCAGTAAGACAAAGTCAGTCACTTTTCGATTAAATTTAGCTCGAATCTTTAGACTGGGGTTTGTGATTAAAGCGCTAAAAGCGACTTGAGCAAGCACATGGTATTGCGGAAAACTCTCTTTTAATCTAAAAAACATTTTACTTTCAAATGCGGTAATAATGCGTTTGGGGTAAAAGCGTTGTGGCTTTTTAAATAATTGTTGAAAGATAATGGTGAGCAGGGCAAGGGTTGCAATAACACCAATAATTAAGAAAGTAATTTGACTGGATTGAAGCACAGGAATTCGTAAATAAAAGCACATATAAGAAAAAACCCACTCGATTGAGTGGGTTTTTAGAATCTTGGCTCTCCAACCTGGGCTCGAACCAGGGACCTGCGGATTAACAGTCCGTCGCTCTACCGACTGAGCTATTGGAGAATCTGGTACGCATTCTATGAGTCAAATGAAGAGAGGTCAAGCCTTAACATTGAAAAATATTAGAAATATGAATCAACTGATTTAAATTTAATCTAAGTGAAACGATCTATAGCTTTTTTAATAAATGGACATACTCTGCTTTACTTTTCAGTGGATTCGCTTTACGACATAAACTCATAAGTTCCATCATGGTTTGTTGTGATGATTCCACATGTACCTCGTTTTGAATTTTTTTGATCAGGAGTGCGTGTTCAGGGGATAGTTCTGAAGTGCAGTGATACAAACGTTCATACATAAGTGCAGGGGCTACTTTATTATGTTCAGATTTCTGAGTGCATTGAAATATAAAGATGAGACTGCCAACAAGTAGAGACCAGAAAATCAGTGATTTAAGCCAAGGTGTATTCATTTTTAGACTTTTTTAGAAAATTAGAATAATTCTATAGCAAATCAAAAATTTAGAGATAAAAAAACCCAAGTCATTATGCTTGGGTTTTTAGAATCTTGGCTCTCCCACCTGGGCTCGAACCAGGGACCTGCGGATTAACAGTCCGTCGCTCTACCGACTGAGCTATGGGAGATTAGATTGGCTCTCCAACCTGGGCTCGAACCAGGGACCTGCGGATTAACAGTCCGTCGCTCTACCGACTGAGCTATTGGAGAATCTGATGCGCATTTTAGGGTTGAAATTACTAGTCGTCAACCAATTATTGTAAAGAAATGAATAGTTTGATTTATTAATACTCAAATTGATGTAAATAACAAAAAAACCATCCTAAAAGGATGGTTTTTTAAACCTAATAAGACGGTTAAATCTTATTTTTCTACGCCAGCTTCTTGACCAGCATATTTTGCGTTAGCGTAATCCCAGTTCACTAAGCTTTCTAAGAAAGTAGAAATATACTTAGGACGAGCGTTACGGAAGTCGATGTAGTAAGCATGTTCCCAAACATCGATCGTTAATACAGCAACTTTACCGTGAGCAAGTGGAGTATCAGCATTTGAAGTTTTCATGATAGAAAGTTTACCATTTACTTCATCAGCAACTAACCAAGCCCAACCTGAACCGAATTGAGTTGTAGCAGCAGCAGCAAATTCTTCAGCAAATTTTTCGTAAGAACCGAAAGCTTCGTCAATTTTAGCAGCTAAAGCACCAGTGGCTTTACCACCACCGTTTTTAGCCATACAATTCCAGTAGAATGTGTGGTTCCAAACTTGTGCTGCGTTGTTGAAGATACCCGCTTTAGAAGCATCACCAGCAGAAGCTTTGATGATTTCTTCAAGCGTTTTACCTTCAAGATCAGTACCTGCAATTAGGTTGTTTAAATTAACAACATAAGTATTGTGGTGTTTGTCGTGGTGGTATTCTAAAGTTTCTTTGCTGATGTGTGGAGCAAGATCTTCGTAACCGTACGGAAGAGCTGGTAAAGTAATCGTTGTCATGTTTTAAGTTCCTTGCATTGTGCTGGGTTTTACATCGAAGTGTACTTATTGTAATAGATTCTCACCATATTTTGCGCATTACTTATAAATAAGAATACAGAATAAAGCGTGAATTAATACGTATAAGCTCACTCCAATTTAAAACGCGTGGTTAAATCAATTTAAATAGGATTATTGAGTTCAACGTAATGATATTCAAGACCAAATTGTTCACAAATTGCTTGACCTAGTCGTTGAACACCATAACGTTCAGTCGCATGATGTCCACATGCGTAATAATGCACATCTAATTCTACAGCTTGATAAAAGGTACGCTCACTGACTTCACCTGAAATATAAGCATCGCAATTTTGTTCGGCAGCTTTAGTGATAAAGTCTTGAGCCCCGCCAGTACAAAATCCAACTTTTTGAATACTTGGTTTATCAGCCATCAAATGTATCGCATCATAATTAAGTTGTTGTGACACAAAAGCTTTAAACTCATCTGGTGTCATTGCATTTTTTAAATAGCCGATATTTCCAATGGGATGACGTTCACTCGGATCAAGTGCTTCAATTTGATCAAGATGAAGTAAATCTGCTATCGCAGCATTATTTCCCAAGCTAGGGTGGCTATCGAGAGGTAAATGATAAGCTAATAGTGAAATATCATGTTGAATGAGTGATTTAATTCGCTTGCCACGCATTCCTGTAATCGGAGATGGCTCACCTTTCCAAAAATAGCCATGGTGAACCAATAAAACATCAGCTTGCAGCTCGATTGCAGCATCAATGGCTGATTGAGAAGCCGATACAGCACAAACAATTCGCTTTACTTCTGTTTTACCTTCGATTTGCAGACCATTGGGAGCGTAATCTTTAAATTCATTGGCCTTTAGGGTCTGATCACACCATTGGATAATGTCGTTTAGCTTTGCCATAATGTTCTTAAGTCTGTGAAAATATAAAGATCAAAGCATATTTTTAATCTTAACTAAAGCCGAACAAAACTATTTTCACAATTTTAGGTATATAAATTTTTTTTGATTACAATATGCAGTCATAAAATACTTTTGTCATCAATAAATTAAAATTCTCAGAGGATATTAAAGTGCGCCGGTCCTTTACATGGTTACCATGGGTGTTACTCATTATTGTCATTATTAGTTTTGTCACATGGCAAAAACTAAATCAACCAAAGCCTCAAATAGCAGCTGATGGATATAAAATGCCAGCTGAAAAAGTAGAACCTTTGGTGGATACGACACGTTCTGGGGGAGTAGTGTCATACAATGCTGCGGTAAAGGTTGCAGCACCTGCAGTCGTTAATATTTTTACAACACAAACTGTAAAAAAAGTGGATCATCCGATTTTAAATGATCCTGTTTTTAGAGAATTTTTTGGTGGTCAATTACCTGAACGTTTTGGACAAGAACCAAATGAAAATAGTTTGGGTTCGGGGGTGATTGTTCGACCTGATGGTTATATTCTGACTAATAATCATGTGATTGCACAGGCTGACCAGATTGTTGTGGCTTTGTATGATGGTCGTCGAGCAGAAGCCAAAGTAATTGGAACAGATCCTGATACGGATTTAGCAGTCATTAAAATCGAAATGGACAAACTGCCAGTGCTTCCTTTCAAACTGAGTGGAAATGAAGTTGGAGATGTTGTACTCGCAATTGGTAATCCATTTGGCGTGGGACAAACAGTTACGCAAGGGATCATATCTGCGACAGAACGTTCGGGATTGGGTATAAATTTCTATGAAGATTTTATTCAAACCGATGCTGCTATTAATCCAGGTAATTCTGGGGGAGCACTCATTGATGTTGCAGGTAATTTGATTGGGATTAATACTGCAATTTTCTCGCAATCGGGTGGTTCTTTAGGAATTGGTTTTGCTATTCCTGCTAAAGTCTGCCAGCAAGTTCTGAATTCAATATTAAAAGAAGGCAGAGTAATTCGAGGGTGGCTAGGTATTGGTTTGGCGAATCCGACGCAACCCGATGTATTACAACCTCGTGAAAAGGGTGTAATTGTGAGCAGCGTCTATGAGTCTGGTCCTGCAGATAAAGCTAAGATTAAAGTCGGTGATCGGATCATGAAAGTAAATGATCAGGAGATCAACAATCCATCACAATTGATTAATTATGTTGCAATGCAATCACCGAATACCTCTGCAAAAATTGAGATTTTACGTGAAGGTAAGAGCATCAATACTAAAGTGGTTATTGGTGAACGACCAGCTGAAACCAGCGATCGTAATAGCCAGTATATTCCATTACCTCGTCGTTAAATTAACAAGCCCCAGTAATATGGGGCTTTTTTATAATTCTTAGATTCTATATTGTTTCATACCTTTGAATGAATCTGAATAAATCTGCTATTTAATAATTAAATACGGTCATGCATTCCTAAGTTACGGTGAGATAGAGTTTTAACACATGCAAAATTGAATTCACTCAACAATGATTAAACAGTGTACGAAACAAAAAAAGCCAGTGGTTCACTGGCTTTTTTTGAGAATAAAATTAGCTTTCCTGTTGAATACCCGCAACCAACCAATCTTGACTAGAACCTGCTGGTTTAACGAAATGCCAAACTTCAGCAAACGGTTGTGGAAGGCTATTTAAGTCTTCACTTACCGTACCCGTGAAACGAACGCTGACAACGTATTGACCATTTTCAGTCGCAGAATCAACAACCATAGCATTCAGATTTGAAAACTCAGCTACGTCTTGATCTTGGTTACCCATAATATCGTTATACATCGATTGATAAAGATCAGGCGTCAAATAACGTTGAATCTCAGCAATATTACTTGCCGTATTCATTGATTGAATATGGTTGAAGCGTTGGCGTGCAATGCGTAAGAAAGCAGCTGGTTCAGTTCCGTCAGGTAGCTGACTTCCACTAGACATTGTTGCTGCACCAAAAGGAGCTTGTGGTGCTTGACCAAATGGCGCTTGAGATGCAGCTGTGCCACCGCCCACAGATTGACCAAAAATATTGGTATTGTCATTAGACCCTGAAGGGCGAGGTGCAGCAGTTTGACCAAACGGTGCAGATTGTGGACCTGAACTGTTTGGTGCATAAGGGTTGTTAGCCGCTAATTTTTTTTTTGCTCCGAATTTACGGAAGATGAAGAACGCAGCAGCAGCAATAATCAACAACCATACCCAACTTGGGATACCACCATCTTCCTCAGGTTGTGCAGCAACTTCTGCTTGACTTGCTGGAACAGTATCATCATCTGCTAAAGCATTTGCTGCGACTGCACCAATTGCAGCACCAGCAACACCAGCAGCGACCATACCACCCACACCAGGACCAGACTTTTGAGGCGCAGTCGCTGGAGCAGCAGGTTGTTGGGCAGGAGTAGCTTGACGTGGTTGCTGATATGATTGGGTTGGAGCAGCAGAACGGCTCATACCATGGCTTTTACCACCACCAGCACGTTTTGCTTCTGCAAAAGGCGCTACCATGAGTGTCGCCATTAAAATACCCGCAACTAAACTACGCTGTCGAACTTCCATCTAAAATTCCTATTTTAAAAAGTTAATTTCACACTGTATTTATGCAGTCTTTTGGCTTAAATTTCAACTTAAACCTCAATTTTTTTCAGTATTCATACACAGTGTATAGTTAAATAAATTGATCAGCTGAATTAATGTTCATCCGCTAAGCTCATCGCTTCAGTTAAAGCTTCATGTAGACGGGCAACGGCGATAATGCGAACACCAGGAATATCCTTTTGTGGTGCATTCGCTCTAGGGACTATAATATATTTAAACCCGTGCTTAATTGCTTCCTTCAACCGTTCCTGCCCGTTAGGTACGGGACGAATCTCTCCCGATAATCCCACTTCGCCAAATACAGCCAATTGCTGAGGGAGTGCTTTTGCTCTCAAACTTGAAGCACAGGCCAATAAGACGGCGAGATCTGAACCCGTTTCAGTAATTTTTAAGCCACCAACAACATTCACATATACGTCTTGACCAGAAGTTTGAACACCACCATGACGGTGCATGACGGCGAGTAGCATATTCAAACGGTTTTGCTCAAGACCCAATGCAACACGGCGAGGTTGACCATGCGCGTCATCTACTAGGGCTTGCACTTCAACTAAGAGTGGACGTGTGCCTTCTCGACTAATCATGACGATAGAACCAGGAATCGCTTCATCATATCGGCTAAGAAAGATGGCTGAGGGATTGGCAACCTCTCTAAGCCCTTTATCAGTCATCCCAAAAACACCGAGTTCATTGACTGCACCAAAACGATTTTTAACAGCTCGAATCATTCGATAACGTGAATCAGATTGACCTTCAAAATAAAGTACGCAATCGACCATGTGTTCTAAAACACGAGGGCCAGCTAAAGCACCTTCTTTGGTCACATGACCCACAATAAATAAAGCTGTTCCGCTGTTCTTCGCAAAACGTGTCAGAAGGGCTGCAGATTCTCGAATTTGAGAAACGCCGCCTGGCGCAGACTGTAAAGTTTCAGTGTATAAAGTTTGAATCGAGTCTAAGATCGCGACAGCAGGTCGTTCATGCGCTAATACTTCGCAAATACGCTCTACGCACGTCTCAGCCATCACTTTTAATTGATCAGTTGGAAGATCCAAACGATTGGCACGTAATGCAACTTGAGATAAAGATTCCTCACCAGTGACATATAGGGCGGAACTTTTCGCGGCAGCCATATGGGTTGCCGTCTGCAAAAGAATTGTTGATTTACCAATACCAGGGTCACCACCGATCAGTACAACTGAACCAGTAACAAGCCCTCCGCCTAAAACGCGATCAAATTCTCCAATCCCTGTTGCTAAACGTGTTTCGTGAGAAACTGAAACTTGATTCAATGTAGTGATTGATGCTGCTTGACCAGCATAACCGCCTGCAATTTTTGGATTTGCGCGATGCGTAATCGCTGGGGCAATGGTGACTTCAACTAAACTGTTCCATTCTCCGCATTCTGAGCATTGACCTGCCCATTTAGGATGATCTGCGCCACATTGTTCACAGCGATATACACTTTTTGCTTTAGCCATAACTTGATATAGGTTTTGTGATTTTCTATATGCTGAGCATACTGAGTAAAGGTCGCGAAAACAAAAAAATATTGATCAAATTTAAAAACAATAAGACAAGTCATGACGTGTGCTTTAACGAGATATTGAATTAAAGCGATCATGAATTAATTTATACTCATATCAAGAATCGACTGAGTTATTTGATATGCGCTTGTACGCCCAACATATTGATGCCATCGCACGTGAAATACAGCGTGATGTGCTGTTTATTCATTTTGAGAATTACACGGATGATCAGAATGAGGAAGAAAATATTCGAGATCTTGTGATTACATGGCTTGAACAACATGAAATTGAATTTGAGCCATGTCTAGGTTTGTCAGGTGAGGATGAAATTGATAGCTATCTGGGTGACCTATATCTAGATATTCCTTTTGATGAGCAAAATAAGCAGTATCAGCTGGTTAAAAATTATCTTGAAGATGAACAAGGCAATATGATAATTGAACATGTTCTATTTTTTGTATTGAGCTTAGAGGTTGCGGAAGAAATTGCAAAGGATCAAGAGGAAAAACAAAATTTGAATGAGCAGAAATTTTCGTGAAAAGATAAAAAAGCCTCATCAATGAGGCTTTTTTATTGGTTTAATTCTATTAATTTATTTAATAAAGCTCACCAGATTTTCGACGTTCAATAAAGTCTTTAGATTCTTTTGCAATGACTCCAGAAAGTAATAATAAGGCAATTAAGTTTGGTGCTGCCATTAACCCATTGAAGGTGTCTGCGAAAAGCCAAACTAAATCAAGTGTGACGACACAGCCTACAAATACCGAAGCAATATAAATGAGACGATAGATAAATACTGACTTTTCACCCAGTAAATAGGTGCAACATTTTTCACCGTAATAACTCCAACCTAAAATAGTTGAATAAGCAAAAAAGATGATTCCGAACGTAACAACCCAGCCCCCAAATCCTGGTAGTAATTTGTCAAAAACACTAATGGTCAAAACAGCCCCAGTTTGATCACCAAATGTTTGTCCTGCCATGATGAAACCCATAACAAGAACAATACCCGTAATTGAGCACACAATAATCGTATCAATGAATGTACCTGTCATTGAAACTAGGCCTTGACGGGCAGGGTGATCAGTTTTAGCTGCTGCCGCTGCAATTGGAGCAGAGCCCATACCAGCTTCGTTTGAAAATACACCACGGGCAACACCGTAACGAATCGCTGCACCGATGGCTCCACCTGCTGCTGCCTCGCCTGTAAAAGCATAGGTGATAATCATTTTAAGAGCTGGTAATACCAATTCTAAATTATTCAAAATAATAATTAAGCCGCCGATGATATAACCCAAGGCCATGACAGGAACAATAATTGAGGATGCTTTCGAAATAGATTTGATGCCACCTAAAATCACCAAAGCAGATAAAATCGTAATAATGATGGCAGTGGTGAGCGTGCTTATACCCAAACTATTTTCTACTGCTAATGCCACTGTGTTTGATTGAACTGAGCTACCAATACCAAAGGATGCCAATGTACCAAATAATGCGAAGAGGACAGCGAGCCACTTCCATTTTGCACCAAGTCCTCGTTCAATGTAGTACATTGGACCACCAGACATTTCACCTTTTTCATTTTTTACACGATATTTGACTGCCAGAACACCTTCACCGTATTTGGTTGCCATACCGAAAAATGCAGTCATCCACATCCAGAAGACAGCACCTGGACCACCCAGCACACAAGCTGTCGCTACCCCTGCGATGTTACCTGTACCAATCGTGGCTGAAAGTGCAGTCATGAGTGAGGCAAACTGTGAGATATCTCCCGAGTCTTTTTTATCGGGGTGTTTCCCAAACACTTGTTTGAATGCTAATGGAAGCATCCTGAATTGCCAAAAAAGTAGACGGAATGTTAAGAAAACACCTGTCCCAACAATCAGCACCAGCATATAAGGTCCCCAGACTAAGCCGCTGAGTGTTTCCATGATTGATTGTATTTCTTGCATAAATTACCTTCTTATTTTCCTGATTGTTTTTTACATGCATGATCAAGCAAGGGATATGCCATACTTTTGTGCGATCAAACACATCATTCCTTTTGATTATTTTTTGCACTTATATTTTTTACATATAACAACAAGATTTTCAATATTTTACTCAAAATAAGATAAATAAATATGATGAATAAATGATCATTCTGGCGATATATAAGAAAAATGAATTAATACTTTAAACTAATTAGAAAATATTGATCGTGCTAATTTTCTTTTTGAAATCTGATTTTTTTCAGTTAAGTTGTGCCGATTAATATATTTGGTGAATTTGAAAATGTCAGATCAAAATATAAATTCGCCTCAGCAAAATGGTGAATTACAACGAAGTCTATCCAATCGACATTTGCAGTTAATTGCAATTGGAGGCGCAATTGGAACAGGTTTGTTCATGGGCTCTGGGAAAACAATTAGCCTAGCTGGTCCTTCAATCCTTGTAATTTACATGATCATCGGTTTCATGGTTTTTTTAGTGATGCGAGCACTAGGCGAATTGTTGCTTTCAAATTTGCAATATAAGTCTTTTATTGATTTCGCCACGGATTTAATTGGACCATGGGCAGGTTACTTTGTGGGCTGGACCTACTGGCTGTGTTGGATCACCATTGGTATTGCAGATTTATCGGCGATCATTTATTACCTTCAGTTCTTCAATAATGGGATGCCTTTTAGCCCTGAAGAAGGGGTAATGATTAGCATCGCTGCAATCGTATTTATCATGGGATTGAATCTTGTTACGGTGAAACTGTTTGGTGAATTAGAATTCTGGTTTGCTTTAATCAAGATTATCGCAATTGTGGTTTTAATTGGCGTTGGCTTTTGGATGATATTTACAGGTTTCACTTCTACATCAGGTGAAATCGCAGCATTCAGTAATATTTGGTCACACGGCGGGATCTTCCCAACAGGTGCAATCGGTTTCTTGGCAGGCTTCCAAATCGCAATTTTTGCTTTTGTGGGTGTAGAACTGGTGGGTACAACCGCAGCTGAAACTAAAGATCCTGAAACGAATTTGCCGAAAGCTGTCAATTCGATTCCTATTCGAATCATTATTTTCTATGTTTTATCGTTGCTGGTGGTGATGTCGGTTACACCATGGAATACGATTGATCCGAATATTTCCCCATTTGTAAACTTGTTTAGTCAAGCAGGTATTGCAGCCGCTGCTATTATTATGAATTTGGTTGTATTGTCTTCAGTGATGTCATCGATGAACAGTGGCGTATTCTCAACCAGCCGCATGCTGTTTGGCTTGTCGCGCGAGACTCAAGCTCCTGAAGCTTTTGGAAGACTGAATAAGCGAGCTGTGCCAGCGAATGCCTTGTATTTCTCAGCAGTATGTTTGTTACTAGGGGCAGCACTGCAATACTTCGTACCGAATACGGTGGAAGCATTTACTTTAGCGACAACACTTTCCACCATTTTATTTATTTGTGTATGGTTGATGATCATTTGGAGTTATGTGGTCTATTACAAAACACGCCCAGAACTTCATGCCAAATCGAAATTTAAACTACCAGGTGGATTGGTGACATGTGCGATTGTTGCTATATTCTTTATTGGTATGATTGGGGTATTGGCTTTAGAAGATGATACTCGCCGTGCATTGATGGTGAGCCCGATTTGGTTTGTTATTCTGATCATTGGTTATTTTGGTTTTTATAAGAAAAAATAAAAACTTATAAATGATTTGCAATTTAAGTCAAAAGAAACGTCAGTAAAAACTGGCGTTTTTTTATTTCTGTTGCGTTAAATACTTTGGTGAATTAGATGATCAAGGTATACTTCTATAAATTTTACTGATAGGTGTAGGTATGCGTATTTTGATCGGAGTTATCAGTGCAGCCGTTGTTTCAATTTTGGCTGGATGTGGTCAGACTGGTGCATTACAACTACCCAGTGATCCAAACTATGACAAGCGAGCACAATATTTAATTTATAAAAACAGTGATCGCCCAAGTCAGGATCAAGCTGAACCTAAAGCAGATGCTGTACCTACTCAAGATTAATATTCATTTATTTTTTTTCTCCAGCGCAATTTAGAAAGGATACATCCATGAGTTTCCCTCGCATTCAAGGGGTTTTGCACGCAGAACAATGTTCATTGGATCAACTTGCTCAGCAATTTGGTACACCACTTTATGTTTATTCAAAAGCAACTTTTGAAAAACATTATTTGGATATGGATCGTGCTTTTAATTTTATCGATCACCAAATTTGTTTTGCAGTGAAGTCAAACTCAAATATCGCTGTTCTAAATGTGTTGGCGAAACTTGGTTGCGGGTTTGATATCGTGACTGGTGGTGAATTAGCACGTGTTTTACGCGCAGGTGGTGACGCTTCTAAAATAGTCTTCTCTGGTTTGGGCAAGTCTGAAGCTGACATTCGTCAAGCATTAGAAGTGGGTATTGCTTGTTTTAATGTGGAATCATATGCAGAGCTTGACCGTATTCAAAAAGTTGCAGCAGAACTTAATGTAAAAGCTCCAATTTCACTTCGGGTAAATCCAGATGTTGATGCCAAAACACATCCATATATCTCGACTGGTCTTAAAGAAAATAAATTTGGTATTCCTTCTGATTCGGTATATGAAACTTATCAGTATGCAGCAAGTTTAAGTCACTTAGATATCGTAGGAATTGATTGTCATATTGGTTCACAATTGACTGAAACTCAACCTTTTGTTGATGCACTTGATCGTGTCATGAACATGATTGAAGCATTGAAAAAATTAGGGATCAACCTAAAACATATTGATATTGGTGGTGGTCTTGGTGTGACTTATAAAGATGAAGTTCCACCGACAGTTGAAGAATATGCAAATGCTTTACGTCCTGCATTAGAAAAACTTGGTCTTAAAGTGTATATGGAGCCAGGTCGTAGTATTTCAGCGAATGCTGGCGTATTGGTGACGAAAGTTGATCTTTTGAAACCAACCAATCATCGCAATTTTGCAATTGTTGATGCAGCAATGAATGACTTGATTCGTCCTTCTTTGTACGAAGCTTGGATGGATATCCAAGAGGTTAATCAAAATTCGCAAACTGAGAAAAAAGTTTGGGATGTGGTTGGTGCGATCTGTGAAACAGGTGACTTCCTCGGTAAAGAGCGTGAACTTGCGATTCAAGCGAACGATCATTTAGCCGTTTTAGGTGCAGGTGCTTATGGTTTTGTGATGAGTTCAAATTACAACAGCCGAGGTCGTGCAGCAGAGGTGATGGTTGACGGTGATCAAGCACACTTAATTCGTGAACGTGAAACGATTGAGTCTCTGTGGGAACGTGAGTCCTTATTGCCTTAAGGAGACAATAGATGTTGCTAGAATTTACTAAAATGCATGGTCTAGGTAATGACTTCATGGTGGTTGATTTAATCAGCCAACGTGCTTATCTAGATCCTGTCATGATTCGCCGGTTGGCTGACCGTAATTTTGGCATCGGTTTTGATCAGTTATTAGTTGTTGAAACACCAGATCATCCAAACGTTGATTTCAAATATCGCATTTTTAATGCGGATGGTTCTGAAGTTGAGCAATGCGGCAATGGCGTTCGTTGTTTTGCCAAATTTGTTCATGATCGTCATTTAACCAATAAAACTAAATTCAAAGTGCAAACAAAGGCGGGGATTGTCGAGCCTGAGTTGGGTGCGAATGGATGGGTTCGTGTGAACATGGGGTATCCGAAGTTCTTACCGAACCAAATCCCATTTCTAGCAGAAGCTCCAGCTGCTTTATATGATTTAGCTTTAGCGGATAATGAGACGATCAGCATCGATGTGGTCAATATGGGAAATCCGCATGCAGTGACTATTGTTCCAGACGTGTTAACTGCTGATGTTGCTAAAATAGGCCCGCAAGTGGAGTCGCATGAACGTTTTCCTGAGCGTGTAAATGCTGGATTTATGCAGATCGTTGATGAAAAACATGCTCGATTACGAGTTTTTGAACGTGGTGTGGGAGAAACATTAGCTTGTGGTACAGGTGCATGTGCTGCTGCTGTCTCAGGTATGCGCCGTGGTTTATTGTCTAGCAATGTGGAAATCGAACTTGCCGGCGGTAAATTGCTGATTGAATGGAAAGAGGGAGATGTGGTTTGGATGACTGGTCCAACTGCAACGGTTTATGAAGGTCGTTTGGATCTACGTTATTTTCAATAAAACTTATTTCCTAACTAAAAAGCCCTGAAATTCAGGGCTTTTTACTTTATGATTTGTTGGAATGCCCACGAGTATTGATGATTAGACATCGATTCAATAGAGAGAAAGCCAAATGCAATATGGCGCAATGCAATTGCTGTCAATGTGGTTGAAAGAGAGAAAGATTCAAAATCAATCTGAGCATACGCTTGAGGCGTATTTCCGTGATGTGTCTGGTTTCATTGACTTTTGTTATGAAAAGAAAATTGAATTAAATCAGGTTGAAGCATCTGATTTACGAGAATATATGGCTTATAAGGTTGAACATCATCAACTCAATAGTGCAAGCTTACAACGTCATTTAACAGCCATTCGTCAATTCATGAAATGGGCTGTGGAAGGGAAATATGTATCGAATAATCCCATTCATGATTTTAAGTTAAAAAGACAGCCAAGGCCTTTGCCGGGTATGGTTGATGTCGAAACGATTCAGCAAATCATGGATCAACCTGCACCTGAATCCTCTCAAGATCATCTCTTGTGGTTAAGAGATAAAGCTATTTTGGAGTTGCTTTATTCAAGTGGTTTGCGATTAGCTGAAGTACAAGGATTGAATATTCGAGATATCGATTTTACACGACAATTACTTCGAATTACGGGTAAGGGAAATAAAACTCGGGTTGTTCCTTTTGGTTTAAAAGCGAAAACAAGTTTAATTGAATGGCTCAAAGTCCATCGTATCTGGTGTGGAGACATTGAATTGGATTCCCCAGTTTTTATTACCAAAAAAGGGAGTCGATTGACGAATCGACAGATTGAAAATCGAGTCAAATTGCAAGCACAAAGAGCGGGCGTAAATGTGGATTTACATCCTCACTTACTGCGACACTGTTTTGCTAGTCATCTGCTTTCAAACAGTGGTGATTTACGAGCAGTTCAAGAAATGCTAGGTCATAGTAATTTATCTACGACACAAATTTATACTCAGTTAGATTTTGATCGTTTGGCTCAAGTCTATGATAAAGCTCACCCTAGAGCCCAAAAATCTTAATCCTCAGTATTAAGTATATTGAATATACCTAATACTGTACTGAATGATAAAGTTATCTGTTTATAGTGCTGGTGTGTGTATAGGTATCATACGTGCGGGATTCACTTTTTGGAATGCGACTGCGATTTCAAATAAAGTCGGCTCATCAAATTCACGAGCAATAAACTCGATGTTAACATTCATAGGATAACTACTGCGACTTGAGTTGACTGATTTAGCAGGCATAGATAATGCAGGAAAACCACTAAACGGACTTAGGCGATTATTGGTACCTGTGGTCGGGCTACTTCCTAAATTACCAGCGAACCCAGTAATAGAAGGGTAGGCTAAAGCGTCGTATTGTACGCCTTTACGAGTACCATCTAGTTCAACATTATTTAAAGCGCTGTTCATGCGTAAGCGCACGAATGGACTTCTTTCAATGGTGTTGCGCTCATAATTCTCAATATATGAAGCACTTGTTGGATCAGAATTATAGCCACTGAAGTTACGGATCATTAGTTCACTAGCGAGTAAATCTTCATACGATTGGTAAATACTTCTTGTGGTCTTTAAATACTCTGTAAGTGATATTTTAAATTCAGCACTTGAAAGACTCGAATAACGTGTCAAAATTGTATTTAGATCGCTTATTGTAACTATTTCTACAGTTGCTCCAGCCTCTTCAAGTTTAGTAATTGCGTTGTCCATTGCTTCTTTAACGAGATTGTAGTCTTCTTTCTGTTGAGTGGTTGAACCTTCGGAAGGGTAAAGTGCTTGTACTATACCAATACGCTTTCCTGCAAGACTTACAGTGTCATGAGGAACGTAGCTATTCGGTTGATTAATCAATTCGCGATAAGCAGACTCTGATTTTAGAAGAGGAGAAGTACGTGCAAATTCACTGCGTTGATTTGAACTTAATGAGCTATCGAATCCGATCATTGCATCCATTAACTTTGCACAGTCAATAGCTTGTCTACACATTGGTCCAGCAGTATCTTGAGTTGGTGCCAGTGGAATAATTCCATCTTGGCTCAAAAGACGTAAAGATGGTCGTAAACCGACAAGACCCTGTACTGATGAAGGCACACGAATTGACCCTCCCGTATCAGTTCCTATTCCCACCATTGCAAAACTTGCAGATATGGCAGCGCCAGTTCCTGATGATGAACCACCTGGGCCTTTACTTAAGTCATACACATTTTTAGTTTGATCACCTAGAGTTGATTTTCCACCAAAGCCGAAAGCGAACTCATCAAGATTGGCTTTTCCTAAAATGATTCCGCCATTTTCTTTGATATTTTTTATGATATAGGCATCATCATGTGGAAAATTATCTTTTAATGCTACAGAACCTGCTGTGTTCGCCATATCTACAGCATCAATATTGTCTTTAGCGAGTACAGTGACACAGTGAAGAGGTCCTGAAAGTTTCGAATTTTTTGCAAATTGTTGGTCGAGCACTTCTGCTTCTTTAAGTGCATTTGGGTTTAAAGAAATAATGCTATTGAGCTCTGGACCTTGTCGATCGTAAGCTGATATACGATTTAAATATCCTTGCACAACATCAACACAAGATGAACCTTTGCTTAAAATCGAGTTATGCAAATCACTAATGGTTGCTTCTACAGGATTAAACGGGACAGGAGGCGGCGTGTTAGAATTATTTGTGCTACTTTCATTGTCACCACAGGCTGTTAAGAAAGTTGCTATCGTGACAACAAGCAAAGTTTTTTTAAATGTGATCATGTGCATTCCCCAGATTAAGTTCAAACTGGTTAAGCAATGAATGTGCCACTCTAAAAATGAATGAAATTTACAGTTTTATGCTCCAGAAAATAGCTAATAACCATTGGTATAAATAAAATGCGTTAATTTAATGCGAATAAAATTATTTGAAAAATAATGTATTGTTGGGATTGAGCTTTTGAAAGCTGCGCTTTTAAAAATAATTTTCCCTTAAACTTTAGCTTAAATTTTTCGAATTGATTTTTTTTAATACGATTTTTAAGGTATAACTTTAATAGATGGATTTAAGTTGTATACAAATTAAAAAATATTTTGCAGGAATGATTAGGTCAAGCCATGATTGACAATATTGATCAAAAGTATCAGCAACTCTCTTCAGCACAAAAAGACATTTTTGCAGGTTATGGTTTACGTCAGGTGAAACATTTTGTGGAAATCAATTTACCGATGATTGAGGCCGCTCTACCTAACAATGCCTATGTGCAGGGTATTAATACTGAAGGAAAAATCCAAGCGATTGATCCAATAGCATCTAAGACTTATTTGTGGATTTCTGATCAGCAATGGCAAGAAAGACCTATTGCAGATCAAGGAGTTGATTTGAAAGAAGACTTTATTGAAGTTTGGAAAATTTTTGAACTAGAACAATATCCTATTATTGAATTGAGTCACGTCCATCGTGATTACTTGGCGGCGCTCAATCAAGTTTGAAAAAAATCATTTAAAAAACAGGGCTAATAATTTTAGCTCTGTTACTTTATAGAAAATTAAATTTACCCATTTCCAACAACTCAATACATAAAGATAAAATTATTGATTAAATAACGTTCAATTTTGTTTCATATATTTATTCTGCTCATTCGATTCAGTCAAATTCTTTACACTTGTCTAGTAATTTTGAATTTTTTTGGAGAGGGGTAAATGATTAAATTTCATGAAAATAATATCCATGCCGCCATTTTTGATATGGATGGCACAATGTTTGATACGGAGCGACTTCGTTTTCAAACTTTGAAGCAAGCATCATTAGAACTCATTGGTGTCGAATTTACAGACGCCTATTTATTATCTTGTTTGGGTTTAAGTGCTCGTAGTGCCGAAAAACTGGCAAATCAGCAATATGGTCAAGAAGTGCCGTATGCGGAAATTAGAAAGCGAGCAGATCAGCTAGAACTTGAGCAAGTAAGAAAATACGGAGTGCCGATTAAATTTGGACTCATGCAAGTTCTTGAACGTTTAAGAAAGTCCAATCTGAAAATGGCAGTAGCAACTTCGAGTCGACGTGAAATAGCTGAAGAGTATTTAATCAATGCCAATGTATATAAGTTTTTCGACATTATCGTATGCGGCGATGAGGTTGATAATGGAAAACCACACCCAGAAATTTTCTTAAAAGCTGCTGAGCAACTGAACATTGATCCAACTTTATGTTTAATGTTTGAAGACTCAGAAAATGGAGTGATGTCGGCGTTTGAAGCGGGTGGATTAACGGTATTACTTCAAGATATCAAAGAACCTAATTCAACCATGCTCGAAAAAGCGAATTTCTTTTACGAAAGCATGCATGATTTTCTGGAAGATTTGAATCAATTTACACCAAAATTAAAAATGCCTGCTCTATTTGACTCTTTTCCTCAGACTTTAAATCAGCATGTCGTGGGGATACATGGTTTTGGGGCAATAGGTGGTGGCTATATTGCCCAAGTATTGTCTCATTGGGATGGATATACTCGACCAAAACAAATCTATGCTTCAACGCGGAATTCACTCTATAGAAATAGTGTGAATACTTTTGGTGGTTACAGTATTCGTTATGGGCAACACTCTCATGACGAGCGAATAGACAATATAACCGTCATAGATGCATCAAATATTGAAATGATGCAGCACATGTATATTGAATCAAGTTTAATTGCACTGTGTTTACCTGAAAAGGCAATCGAGCAAGAGGCTAAAACCATTGCTCAAGGGTTGTATGCGCGTTATATCCATTTTGAAGAACAGTTGAATCCTCTAACAGTTTTAATTGTTTTGAACAAAGTAGGCGCAAAATCATTAATTGAACAACAGATTTGTAGTGCTTTGCATGAAATTACGGATGCGAAGACGGTCAATATCATCATGTCGCAGCACTATTTTTGCGATACAGTAGTCAATCGAATGGTAGCGAAAATTACAGATCAAAAATTATTTAGACAGTTAAAAATCAAATACAACATTTTTAGACATGTGCAGGATGAGCATGATTTAGACGTGACGGATGTGGATGAAGGGACGCGTTTAAATGCTGAACAAGAACAATTGGCTACTCAGTATATTGACGATCTATACGAAAAATTCAAATCGGCGCATATTCTACAGAATCTAGAATTAATCTTATTCCATGCCGAAACAGATATGCCACTTTATGTAGAAAATAATAGTCCTTTATTAGAAAAAATGCGCCAAATGATTCTGGTTGAAGAGATTGAAGAGATACAGTTAATCAAAAATCGCATGTGGAATGGTGTGCATGCAATGACAGCATGGGCTGCAAGTTTTCGACAATATGAAACAATCGGGATTGCACTGTCTGATGAGCAAATTTCTAAATTTATGTTGGCAGTACTCCATGAGGTTAAAGTTGGATTAAAGGATCTACTACCACATCGAAAAGAAAATTTAGAATTGTTGGCGAAGAGTTTTATCGACTCTTGTGAGACGGCTTATAAAGACCCATGTGATCGAGTGGCACGAGACCCATATCGTAAGTTAGGTTTTGGTGAGCGGGTACTATCTTCATTGGCATACAATTTTCAACGTGGCAAGCCTTATCAGGAAATTTTCAAAGGGCTTGTATTGGGTTATGCATACGTTATATTGAAGCAAAATCAACGATTTGAAGATGTGATTCGGCATTTTGCTCAGCAACTTAGTCAAACTGAATTGGAACTTGAGGATCAATTGTATTTACAGGAAGAGCTGAAACGGAGACTCAAAATTTGTGATCCTAAATTGAGTGAATCGGTGAATGAGCATGCACTTTTAGAAAATATTTTGAATGAAAAAATCGAGGTTGAAAAAACTTAAAGTATTGAACATTCGACTTTTGACTAGATCAAAATGGATAATCGGTCCGATCTGAAAAGTCAGTCGGATCGATTGCTTTATGGTATTAAATTGATTGCAGGGGCAGTTGATAGCTTTGTTTAATGATTTGACTGGGTAAATCCGTTTTCACACTGGTAATCCCATTTTTTTTGGTTAAGTGTTCTGACTGAAATTTACGATAGTTCTCCAAATCAGGTACGACAACTTTTAACATCGCATCACATTCGCCCAAAATAATATAGCACTCCATGACTTGAGGGAGTTCTTTCATCGCTTCAATAAAAGTATCGATGGTTTCAGCGTCTTGTCCCACCAACCAAATACGCGAAAATAGAATAAGTTGTAATCCGATTTTTTGAGGATCAACAATGGTTGTGTATTGCTGGATGACTCCAGCATCTTCGAGAATTTTTACGCGTCTTAAACAAGAGGATGGTGATAAGCCAATCTCTTTGGCTAAATCATTATTTTGAATTCGACCGTTGGTTTGAAGTTCATGAATGATACTTTTATCGATACGATCTAATTTAACTGAAATTGATTTAGATATTATTTTCATATATTAGAATTAAATTCTAAAAATTAAAGAATAAATAGAATATTTGAAATCCTATTTTATGTAAATTCGAAGATACTTTTTTTTCATTTTCATTAATGATGGAAGAAAGAAAATGTCTACCTATTGGTTATTTGCTTTGACAGTTATCCCTCTTATTTTTACGCCTGGTCCGGATATGTTATTTATTCTGTCACAGGTAATGGGTAAAAATGCGAAAGCAGGCGTTATGGCGACTTTAGGGGTGTGTTTGGGTTATTTCGTCCATTCTTTTTTAGTCGTTGTGGGTATTGCGGCTATCATTATTTCTTTCCCTATTATTTTTGAAACGATCAAATGGTTAGGAATCTGTTATTTGCTTTATTTGGCATTTAATTTGATTCGATCTGCGCTTAATCACAAAAATATTGAAATTAAACAAAGTCAGGTCAATAGTCCGATTAGACGCGGTTTTATAACATCCTTACTTAATCCTAAAGGTATGCTTATTTATTTTGCGATTTTGCCTCAATTTATTAACCAGCATACCTCTTCGATTATGGGACAGGGGATTGTCTTATCCCTAATCTTCATTGGATTATGCTTAATTATTTATTCATCATTGAGTTTTGTATTTGCATTTTTGACACAGAAAACAGGGATAAATGAAAAACGTCAAAAATGGATTGATGGTGGTTCGGGAGTGATGCTTTCATTGGCAGCAACATGGCTCATTGTGAATTAACATTAAAAAAACGCAAACTAATGTTTGCGCTTTCTATTCAAATAGAATTAACTTTGGTTAAATTATACTCAAAAAGAAGAGCTGTTATTGTAATTTTTGCTGTCTGTTATGACATTTTTTACCTCAAATTTGGTGACTCACGCCAACGCTTTTCAACGTAAAATAAGAGTCTACAGCATCAATTCAACTGATGTAGTTAATAAATTAAAAAAATATTAAAAATCAAAGTTTAATTTTTTACAAAAAATATTGAAAAGCTGACAAATTTATTAACAAAATAATTTTGTGAACGCTCCGTTCAACGAAAATTACGCTTTTTTACAGCAGTTTTGTGAATTGTGACTTGACCGAAATGCCAAACACATTGCAAGATAGGACACCTAAAAATTTTAAATGAAGAGTTATTATAACTTTTCTGAATATTTACTTCTGTTAAAACAGCCGAGGATTACATGAAGGCTCTTGTTGCTGTAAAACGTGTGGTTGATGCCAACGTTAAAGTTCGCGTAAAGCCGGACAATAGTGGGGTTGACCTTACTAACGTTAAAATGTCAATTAACCCATTCTGTGAAATCGCAGTGGAAGAAGCGGTTCGCTTAAAAGAAAAAGGAACTGTTTCAGAAATCGTTGTTGTTTCTATTGGTCCTAAAGAAGCGCAAGAACAAATCCGTTCTGCAATGGCGCTTGGTGCAGACCGCGGTATCCTAGTTGAAGCTGATGATAGCCAACTTGGTGCTTTAGAAGTTGCGAAGATTCTTAAAGGCGTTGTAGACGCTGAACAGCCACAACTTATCCTTCTTGGTAAACAAGCAATTGATGACGACTCTAACCAAGTTGGTCAGATGCTTGGCGCATTACTTGGTGCTGGTCAAGGTACATTTGCTTCAGAAGTTAAAGTTGAAGGCGATAAAGTACAAGTGACTCGTGAAATCGACGGTGGTTTACAAACTGTTGAACTAGCACTTCCAGCGATCATTACGACTGACTTACGTTTGAATGAGCCACGTTATGCTGCTCTACCAAACATCATGAAAGCACGTAAGAAACCGCTTGATACTAAATCTCCTGCAGATTTTGGTGTTAATCCTGCAACTAAGCTTAAGACTGTTAAAGTTGAAGCGCCTGCTGAACGTAAAGCTGGTGTTCAAGTGAAGTCTGTTGATGAGCTTGTTGAAAAACTAAAAAATGAAGCGAAAGTGATCTAATACAGAAGGATAAAAATCATGAGTATTTTAGTAATCGCTGAGCACGACAACAAAGCACTTAACGGTGCAACTTTAAACGTTGTAGCTGCGGCTCAAAAAATCGGTGGTGATATCACTGTATTAGTTGCTGGTTCAGGCGCTCAAGCAGTTGCTGATGAAGCTGCTAAAGTTGCTGGTGTAAGCAAAGTTCTTTTAGCTGACGATGCTGCATATGCAAACCAATTGGCTGAAAATGTAGCAAAGCTTGTTGCTTCAATTGGTACAGGCTATTCACACATTCTTGCGGCGTCTACAACGACGGGCAAAAACGTACTTCCACGTGCTGCAGCACTTCTTGATGTAAGTATGATTACTGACATTATTGCAGTTGATGGTCCTAAAACTTTCAAGCGTCCAATCTATGCTGGTAACGCGATTGCAACTGTAGAGTCTGGTGAATCAGTTGTTGTTGGTACAGTTCGTGGTACAGCGTTTGATGCAGTTGCTGCTGAAGGTGGATCTGCTGCGGTTGAAGCTGCAACTTCTCCTGGTGATGCGGGTATTTCTAAGTTCGTATCTGAAGAAATCGTAAAATCAGAACGTCCAGAATTAACAGCAGCTCGCATTGTTGTATCTGGTGGACGTGGTGTAGGTTCTGGTGAGAATTACCATAAAGTACTTGATCCATTAGCTGATAAGCTTGGTGCAGCTCAAGGTGCATCTCGTGCAGCAGTAGATGCTGGTTTCGTTCCAAACGATATGCAAGTTGGTCAAACGGGTAAAATCGTTGCGCCAGACCTTTATATTGCTGTAGGTATCTCTGGTGCGATTCAGCACTTGGCAGGTATGAAAGATTCTAAGGTGATCGTTGCGATCAACAAAGATGAAGAAGCTCCAATTAATGCAGTAGCTGACTACTGGTTAGTAGGTGACTTAAATACAGTGGTTCCAGAATTAGTTTCTAAAATCTAATTCAGCATTGCTGTACTAATGCTCTGATCGAGTAATGATTCATTTCATTTTACTTGGTCAGGGCATTTTTATATTTAATCATCAAAAAAATCTCATAAAACAAAATTATAGATTATTCTCATCAAGGGATCAGAATTTACCGTTTTATATGTTTTTTGTAATTGTGATATGATTCGCCATCATTTTTTAAGCTCATTCATACTTTCAATGTATTAATGAGGGAGTTTGTGTTTTGCTGGTCGACACCCGAATAACATTACCGCTTGTTCTAATCGCGGTCTCATGTTTAATTTTTCCATTATTTAATCAAGTCCATTTCAATGTGTTTGGTATGGAAGACGTGCGTCTGATTGAAAATTTACAGGCTCTTTTATTGTTGTCCTTTGCAGTTATTAGCTATTTTTACATAAAGCCTTTACAGCTTAGAGAAGGTAAGAAAGAGTTTTGGCTTTGGGCTGTTTGCTGGTGGGTTTTATTGTTTGGTCGTAGTACCAGTTGGGGGCGAGATTATTTCCCTGATGTCCCAAAAATCTATTTTCGAGGTATCTCAATTGTATTGATTGGGTCTGTGGTTTTTCCACTATTGAACCAAAAATTACGCACAGAGATTGTGAACAAGTTTAAGACAGCTATTATCCCAGTTTGGGCCTTGGTTTTGGCTGTGATTGGGCTCGTTGTTTCTGATGCGATAGAGCATCATCGCTTTATAGGGATGCTCCTGCTCACAGAAAATAGTAATGAAAGCTTACTCGAAGAGCTGTATGAGTTTCCGTTGATTTTAAGCTTATTTGCAATTTCTTTTAGTTTAATGAAAGCGGACAAGCGCGAACTTCATCATTGAAGAATATTCATGTATTTATAAAGATCCTTACGAGGATCTTTTTTATGTATAAGTAGCAAAAAAAGTGATTTTTATCATTCATTTTAGGGCAATACTGTTTAAGAATTTTGTGTTGAAAATTTAGTCATTTTTATGAATAAAATTAAACAGATCATCCATAAAATTTAGGGACAAAAATACGGATTTGTGCTATAATTTTCGGCTGAGTTTTAGAATTTAGCTCCATAGATTTTGGGCTAATTTTTTGCAAGATTGATTATATAAATCGAGCAGTTTCTTCAAGCTGTTTGTAATAAGGAGTATGCATGAGCGTATCGGAAATTCGACCGATTGCCATTGAGGATGAACTGAAGAGCTCATATCTCGACTATGCTATGAGTGTCATTGTCTCTCGTGCACTACCAGACGTTAGAGATGGTTTAAAGCCAGTTCATCGCCGTGTTCTTTATGCGATGCATGAGCTTGGAAATGATTATAACAAAGCTTACAAAAAATCAGCGCGTGTCGTTGGTGATGTAATCGGTAAATACCACCCTCATGGTGACTCTGCTGTATACGAAACAATCGTTCGTATGGCACAAGATTTCAGTTTACGTTATCAGTTGGTTGATGGTCAGGGTAACTTCGGCTCTGTTGATGGTGACAGTGCAGCAGCGATGCGTTATACCGAAGTGCGTATGCGTAAATTAACGCATGAACTGTTAGCTGATTTAGAAAAAGATACAGTAGAGTGGGAAGATAACTACGACGGTTCAGAGCGTATCCCACAAGTTATGCCAACTCGTGTGCCAAATTTACTCATTAATGGTGTCACGGGTATTGCTGTAGGTATGGCAACCAATATGGCGCCGCATAATATGACTGAAGTGGTCAATGCGTGCTTAGCCTATGCCAATAATCCGAATATCAGTATTGAAGGATTGATGGAACATATTTCGGGTCCAGACTTTCCTACAGGCGGTATCATTTACGGTAAATCGGGTATTGTTGATGCTTACCGTACTGGTAAAGGTCGTTTATTTATTCGTGGTAAGTATCATTTAGAAGAAGACCAAAAAACAGGTCGTACGACGATTGTATTCACTGAAATTCCATATCAAGTGAACAAAGCAAAAACGATTGAACGTATTGCTGAACTTGTGAAAGAGAAGAAGCTCGAAGGTATTTCAGAGTTACGCGACGAATCTGATAAAGAAGGGATGCGTATTGCAATTGACTTAAAGCGTGGCGAAAACGCTGAAGTAATTGTTAATAATTTATTCCAAAATACTCAGCTTCAAAATTCATTCAGTATTAATATGGTTTGCTTGGATAATGGCCAGCCAAAGCTGATGAATTTAAAAGACATCATTGCTGCTTTCATTCGCCATCGTCAAGAAGTTGTAACACGTCGTACAATGTTCGAATTACGTAAAGCGCGTGAACGTGGTCATATCTTGGAAGGTTTAACGGTTGCTTTAGCAAATATTGATGCCATCATCGAAACCATTAAAACCTCTGCGAATCCGCAAGAAGCACGTGAACGTTTGCAAGCAGGGGAATGGTCTGCAGGTGGTGTAGTTGCTTTATTGGAAAAAGCAGGTTCAGTTTCTGTTCGCCCAGATGAGATTGAGGGTGAAGATCCTAATAAACCGTTTGGATTATCTGGCAATATTTATCGTCTCTCGCCGACTCAAGTGGGTGCAATTTTAGAATTACGTTTGCATCGTTTAACTGGTTTAGAACAAGATAAGCTGCATGCAGAATATTCTGAAATTTTGGCACAAATTGCAGAGTTGACAGCAATTCTTAATGATTTTGAATTGTTGATGAACGTGATTCGTGAAGAGCTTGCACTTATTCTTCAGCAATACGGTGATGAGCGTCGTACTGCGATTGTAGAATCTCGTGTAGATTTCTCTCGTGAGGATTTAATTCCAGAAGAACAAGTTGTTTTAACCGTTTCTCAATCAGGCTATGCGAAAACACAGCCACTTTCTGATTATGCTGCGCAACGTCGTGGTGGGCGTGGTAAATCAGCAACGTCTATGAAAGAAGATGATTACATTCAACATTTGATTGTGACATCTAACCATGCAACAGTTTTATGCTTTACCAATGTCGGCAAAGTCTATCGCTTAAAAGTTTTTGAAGTGCCTCAAGCTTCTCGTGGTGCAAAAGGTCGTCCTATGGTGAACTTATTGCCATTAGATGAAAATGAGACAATTACTGCTATTCTGCCAGTGATTGATGCACCGAAGAAATTTAAAGAACGTCTAGCCGATTTCCGTCAGTTTGTTAAATCTCATCAAGCTCAATTACAGCAAAACGAAATCATTGCTGCACACTATGATGCATTAGAAAAATCATTTGCTGATCTAGCAGATGGTGACGATCTATCGGACGAATTGCGTACACATCTGAAAGAGTTAGGAGTTGAATTATCAACTACAGATCTTGATGATGACGTAGTAGTTGAATTTGCTGAGCTTGCAGAAAACTTACGTAAAAACTTCTATGTCTTTATGGCAACTGAATACGGTACGATCAAGCGAGTTGAACTTGAGCAGTTCTCTAATGTACGTTCAAATGGTTTACGTGCAATCGAGTTAGCTGGAGATGACCGTTTAATTGGTGTTGCGATTACTGACGGTGAACAACAAATTATGTTGTTCTCGAATGAAGGTAAAGCGATTCGATTTGCAGAAACTGATGTACGTGCAATGGGTCGTTCTGCGAAAGGTGTACGTGGTATGCGTGTCACCATTGGATTGGCTCAAGCGGAAGAAATTGAAGACAATGATGTAGATTCAGAAGATGAAGATACGGATTCTAATTTCTTAAGCCGTATTGTTTCATTAGTTGTTGTCCCGGCAACAGGTGAAGTGCTATGTGCTTCAGCTAATGGTTACGGTAAGCGTACGCCAGTGGATGACTTCCCGACCAAGAAACGTGGTGGTAAAGGCGTCATTGCGATCAAGACATCTGATCGTAATGGTGAGCTGGTTGGTGCCGTAGCGATCGATGTCAGTAAAGAAGTCATGCTGATTTCTGATGGTGGTACGCTAGTACGTACTCGTGCATCTGAAATTGCTCAGACGGGTCGTAATGCACAAGGTGTACGTTTAATCCGCTTAGGTGAAAACGAGACATTGGTTGGTGTTGAAGCGATTGAAGCTGTTGAGGAAGATGATTTTATAGAATCAGTTGAAGGTGAAGAGGCTTCAATTGAATCTAATGAATCAGTAGATACTCAAGAAATTGATACGACTGATAGCGATGAAAAATCTACAGATGAATAATTTGTAGGAATTAAAAAAGGACGCTGAAGCGTCCTTTTTTAATTAACAATAGTCTAAAAAAGAATTTTAATTAAAAATGAAACTCAAATTTAATTATAGCTTGCTGATTGTAATAGCACTGTTTATAACAGCATGTAGTGAACCCTTTCATTTCAGCTGAATGAAGGAGAGAGGGGAATCTGAGGAATATTGTTCATAAACAAAACATTCAGCTGTAAATACTGATGCGCTTTATGATGCAGTTCGAGATAAAAATAATGAAATGGTTGTTGAAATTGTAGATCAAGATATAAAAGATGGATTTTTATTACACAGTCATTTTAAAAGAGTCAGTTATGAATGGTATGGTGAGATGTTTTAATTGTTCGCATGAAATGAAAGACAATACAACGAAATAGTCATAATAAATTTTGTCAGATTGAGAGCTGTTGTAGTGAGCGATTTAAACTTACTAACTACGGTGTCTCTCAAAATATAGTAAACATAAATCTCTGATAAATGTAGAGCTTATTGAAAAAATAGCTTTAGTGTGAAAACAAGATTGAAATTATTTAAGTTGAATATACTGCAAGCTATGGTTATCTGTGGTTAAATGCCATCATTTTATTGTGTTTCACTCTGAAAGGAAAAATCATGCGCGCGTACAACTTCTGTGCTGGTCCTGCTGCATTACCTACTGCTGTATTGGAAAAAGCTCAAGCTGAGATGCTTGATTGGCAGGGTAAGGGCCTATCAATCATGGAAATGAGTCACCGTAGTTCAGACTACGTCGCTGTTGCTAAAAAAGCAGAAGCAGACTTACGCAAGTTGATGAATATTCCTAACAACTACAAAGTGCTTTTTTTACAGGGTGGGGCTTCTCTACAATTTTCTGCGATTCCATTGAATCTATTAGGGAAAAATAACAAAGCAGATTATATCCATACCGGCATTTGGTCTGAAAAAGCTTTAAAAGAAGCAAAACGTTATGGCGAAATTAACGTGATCGAAGCTGGCATTAAAGATGTAGATGGTAATCTTGCAATTTCTGATGAAAGTACATGGAATTTATCTGCTGATGCTGCCTATGTTCATTATGCAGATAACGAAACGATTGGTGGTATTCAATTTAAAAATATCCCAACTACGGATAAACCACTGGTTGCAGATTTATCTTCTAGTATTTTGTCGGCACCAATTGATGTTTCAAAATTCGGTCTTATTTACGCGGGTGCGCAAAAAAATATCGGTCCTGCTGGTTTAACATTGGTAATCATTCGCGATGATTTATTAGACCAAGCAAAAGAAGAAATTCCGAGCATTTTGAAGTATTCAGCGCAAGCGAAGAACGATTCTATGGTGAATACACCGTCTACTTATGCTTGGTATTTATCAGGCTTAGTATTTGAATGGTTGCTTGAACAGGGTGGTGTAGAGGCAATTCATCAAGTGAACCAACAAAAAGCAGAATTGTTGTATGGTTATATTGATTCAAGTGACTTCTATGCAAATCCAATTGCAAAAGAATATCGTTCAATCATGAATGTACCATTTACATTGGCGAAGCCTGAACTTGAAAAGCAATTCCTGAAAGAAGCAGAGGAAAATAATTTATTAAATCTTGCAGGACATCGTTCAGTAGGTGGTATGCGTGCGAGTATTTACAATGCAGTGCCACTTGAGGGTGTACAAGCTCTTGTGAAATTTATGGATGATTTTGCGAAGCGTAATGCTTAAAATCAGTTCGTAAAAAAGCCTGTCATATGACAGGCTTTTTTATGTGTCTAAAACGTAGATGAAAGTAATCAACGCTAATTTATTAAAATGCTGGAATAAGATTGGTAAAGTGGAAAATAAAAGCAGCGAGGAAAACACCTAAGAAAAAGAAACAGTAAGCACCCTTGTCTACACGAATACGAGGGCGTGCTTGTTCCATTAAGCCTGTTGATTGTTCCGGTATAATTTTCATCTAGGAGCCTAAATATTACTTTATAGTTAAATCCTATTTATTTGATGTATTTTTAGCATAAATATTCGCCTGAATCCATATATTTCCACGAATATATTGACCAATTTCGAAATTTTTATAATTCTCATCCTTAGTCGCGATACGAATAAGTGTAGCAGGTTGGTTTTCTTCCAAAATAAGTGTTACATCATAAAGTTGATAAAATTGATTGTTGAACTGCATTTGGGTCTTCCCAACCACTTTTCCTTGGAACCAGGCCTCATCTTCCTGACCCATGGTTTCACCGTACAAGTAAGCCACCATTTTCGAAAAATCGACCGTTACAGGTTCTTTATCGGCATCTGATTTAGGTTCCCAAACATCGATCAGCTGCTGTAAATTATCTGGCGCTACACCATTGTGTTCACTCAAAATTTCATTTAAAGCACGATGGTGTTTAATTGAAGCTGGATCATCCACAACAATTTGTTCTTGATCAGCAACTTTTTCTAGCTCATAAGCCCACGCATTTAATTGGACTTTATAAGATTGATTTTTTTGGTATTGAATTTGATTCACGCTGTATAAGCTATCAAAAGCATAAACCACACTATTATCACTAACTTTTAATTGTAACACTGCTTGCGTGTTGGACTTACATGTAATGATGCGTTCAATCGTCGCGTTCAACGTATAAGGACTATCAAAAGTAGGGAAGGCTGTTTTGACTGCTTTAGGTTTATTGTCTTCTACAGCAATGACTTGAACCAATTGGATAGGTTGTTGTTTAGGTCCTTGAATTAGCCAAACATTCGGATCCATATCTTGTTCTTCAGCACAAATTCCCATCGGCATGACAGGTGCATTTAGTGCTTCACTCAACCATTTTGGAACCTGAACAGTCGGATCATCAGTTAACAGCGCCCAATGTTCTACATGGCTACCAAAGCTTTGATCTTCTATCGTAATAATTTCAGGTTTGTTTTGATTGTTCATATGCTCATTCTAAGATTGAGTGAATTACTTTATGTAATATCGAGGATAATTGATATTTTTCAAGTCTGGAATTGTTTTTTCTTTATGCAATCCAAAAGTTTAACGCGGCATAAATGAAAAAAAGAGCACCTAAGTGCTCTAAAGCAATCATGAGTTAGAACTTAAATGTAACATCTGCAATGAATTGACGACCGATTTCAGACTTCAATGTATTGCTGCTATCAGAAATGTTTTGACTGGTGTAATTATTGTGATGGTTCGTCAAATTATTGATCGTTAAACCAAATATTGCTTTTAAATCTTTGTTGATTTGCATGTCATATGTGCCTCGGAGGTCCCATGTGAAGCGAGGGTCGATACGTTCAGTACCGTAAACTTCTAAACCATCTTTGTTGGGTTCTTTAAACTTATAAGTGTCTTTGTAAGATGATTTATAACTTAAAAAGTTGCTAATTTTAATCGGTGTATTTAAGAAATTAATATCCCAGATTACTCGAGTCGTCCAAGGTTGTGCATAGTTCTTAACAGGTCGTTCATTAAATTTAATGAGTTTACCATTATAAATTACTTCACGATCTTCTGCTGTAGTTTGACTATTTATATTGAATGCATCGACATAGGTATTGTAGTTCTTTTTTATTTCATTGTAGTCAAAAGCTAATCCAAAGTTGTGCTCACTATTTTTCAACTTCAGTGGGTGAATGTTATTGATTGCTAGGGTGTAGATGTCAGCGGTAGACTTCCCTATATTACTATAGCTAAAATAATCAATCGTGTTTTTAGTTCCTTTAACGACGTAACGGCTTTTGGTAATTTCATCTTTAGTATCGCGATTGATCCACTTGAGTCCAATATTCCAGTTTTTTATTTGACCATTCATACCAAAAACAATTTCGTCACTATATGGTGTGTCGAGTTCAGAGCGACGAATGTTGAGATTCGAAATTAGAATATCTGATAACCCAGTTTGAACCCAATCTTCTTGTGGGCTATTTGTACGTTTTAAATTGTATTCGAGGTGTGCAACCTCATCTCGCAATTCAGTATTCAATGTATAGTTTGAATAGTAGCGATTCCAACCAGTTGTGAAGCTCAATAGTTCTGATTGGAATGGGCTGTATTTGAATGAAGTACGAGGAGCGAGATTGAAATTTTTTGATAGGGTTTCATAGTCAGCACGTAAACCTAAACGAGCAGAAAATTTATCCCATAACATTTGATTTTCAGCAAATAAATACACACTATTTTGATCAATATGAGTTGACCCTTTTTTATAATATTTACCATTACTTAAGAACTGACCTTGATCATTATTTTCGGCAGATGGTAAGTCGCATAGAATATCTTCAGCTAAACAAGTGTATTGAGCTGATTTAGAAAAAACTTTTGGTTGATTGTACATATAAGAGTCATTAAGGCGTTCCCAAGCTGCACTTGTATGTGAGTAACCTAAGCCAAAACTAATATTATGTATGGCATTTGCCCAATTTTTAGGGTCAAAGACATTTTTAACGCTATATGAAAACACATTTTGTGATAGTTCAATATCACTGCTGGTTGCACCTTGTCCGGGATTGTTACTCCAGTTTTTGGTCGGTGTTTCTTTCCAAATAATACCTAAATTACTGTCATTTTTGCGAGCATTGCTCATGGTTTGGTAGCTTATATTTTGAGTCAGTGACGAATTATCAAATTTAGATGTGAGTTCACCAAATAGGGTAACCGTTTCAGTATGAGTAACACTGCCTGAATCTAAGCGCTTTGCAACATAGTTCGTACTGTCTAAATTGCCATAATCAAAGCCAAACTTAAATTTATTTTGAGGCGAAGGTGTATAGAACACGGTTGCACCAGTGTTGATGTTATGTCTTTTATTTTCCTGTTTTGTATCAATTGCTAGGCCGCTCAATACTGGTATTAATGAATGACGCGTAGAACCATATAGATTGACCCCCAAATTTTCCGATAGTTTACTGTAAATATTTGCGCTGATACCTTGTTTAGTAAAGTCTTTTTGATTGGTTAAGGTCGGTTCTTGGAACTCATCTTGTTCTTCTTCATTCGCATAATGATATTTCGTCCAATTACTGCTGGTATAATCATATGTTAAAGAACCATGAATTTTACCAATCTCTGTATTAGGGGCACAGGTTTCGGCACGAATAACTCCCCCTGTAAATTCACCATATTCTGCAGAAATATTGCTATCTAATACCTTAAGACTACAGATTAAATCCGTATTAATTGCAATGCCTTGAGAACTGTCTGATAGTTTTCCATCATACGAGTCCCCACTTCCCATTGGATCAACGTTATTTGTAGAATTTACACCATTGATCATAAATTTATTACGGTAAGTTTGTGCGCCATTGATAGAGATTTCGGATGGTTTTAATTCAGCTTGTGATCCTGCAGCACGATAGTCATTACTAAATTGCACATTAGGATTTACTCTTAAAAAATCAGTAATGTTCTTAGAACTATTGGGTGTCTTGTCTAAGTCATCCTTCGTATAAAGGGTTTTTCCAACTTCTTGTTGCTCAGTTGCATTCGTTACAATTGTATTGAGTTTGATTGAATCATCATTAGCTGTTGAATTTATTTCTGTTTCATTTGCACAAACTGTAGTTGAGAGAATCGTAAGAATGGCTAAATTTAATTTTGAGCGTACAAATGACATGATTTAACATTGAGAGAATAAAAACGATAGCGATTATCATTTAATAATAATTATTTCACAATATTAATGAGAATAATTATCAATACTATATTCCGATTAACATAATATAAAAAAGCGATAGTTAAAAATTGGAACAAAAAGCCCCAATACTTTTCAATTAAGATCAATCCACAGGATGATCAAGATTTCTAAAATATTGGGGTATTTAAAGATTTTTACTCTGAAACGAGTGTTTCAAGTAAATGGGGCGCTAATTTATTTAAAATATAGCAGAATAATTCAGCTGTTTTCTGTGTGTCATACAAAGCAGAGTGGGCTTCTTTACCATCAAACTCGATGCCAGCTTGAATACATGATTTAGCCAAAACAGTTTGTCCGAACATCACAGCACTCAAAGTCACCGTATCAAAAACCGAGAAACTATGAAATGGATTTTGATTCTTAGTTCCAGTACGTGCAATTGCCGCTTTTAAAAAACCAAGATCAAAATGAGCATTGTGTCCAACTAGCACAGCATGTGTGCATTGTTGTTGTTTGCGTACCTCATTAATTGCTTTGAACATACGTTTAAGTGCAGACTTTTCATCTTCTGCCATCGCTACACGCATTGGATTAAAAGGATCAATGCCAATGAAGTCGAGTGAGCGACGATCTAAATTTGCACCTTCAAATGGATTGATGTGTGCATGATGCGATTGACCAGGTACAAACTTTCCAGATTCGTCGTAAATGATTGGAATACATGCTATTTCAAGCAATGCATCGGTATCCGCATTAAAACCAGCTGTTTCCACGTCAACAACCACGGGTAGGAACCCGCGGAAGCGTTGACCGATGACAGGTAATGTTTCAGTGGTCACACTTTTCTCCATTGAATTGTTTTACCTGCATAAAGAGGAATGATCTGTTCGCCATCTAAATATTCAAGGCTTTCAGGAATCACTTGATCTTCTTTGATCAATGTAATGGTTTCAGTATTACGAGGTAAACCATAGAAATCCGCACCAAAGAATGAAGCGAAACCTTCAAGACGTTCAATTTTACCTACCTGATCGAATGCTTGAGCATACAATTCAATTGCAGTTGGAGCGCTATAGCATCCCGCACATCCACAGGCATTTTCTTTCGCATTTTTAGAATGCGGAGCGCTGTCAGTACCTAAGAAAAATTTAGGGTTGCCACTTGTTGCGACTTCTAACAAAGTTTGCTGATGTGTCTGGCGTTTTAAAATTGGCAAACAATAGAAATGCGGTTTAACACCACCAACCAACATGTCATTGCGATTGAATAACAAATGTTGTGGTGTAATCGTCGCTGCCACATTGCGATCTTGCTCAAGTACAAAATGTGCAGCTTCGCTTGTGGTGATATGTTCTAAAACTAATTTCAATTTTGGAAATTGTTTAAGCAGCGGTGCTAAAACTTCATCTAAGAAACGTTTTTCACGATCGAAAATATCAACATGATGATGTGTTACTTCGCCGTGGAGTAAGAGAGGAACCTGATGTTCTTCAAGTTGTTCAATGACGCTATACACTTTACGTATATCACTAACGCCATTATCAGAATTTGTGGTTGCTCCAGCAGGGTAAAGCTTAATTGCATTTACATATGGAGAGTTTTTAATTTTTTGTACTTCTTCAGGAGAAGTATGATCCGTAAAGTAGAGCACCATACGAGGATCGAATTTTACATTTTCAGGAACATGCGCCATGATTCTTTCACGATAAGCATGTGCTTCTTCCACAGTTTTTACAGGTGGAACTGTATTCGGCATACAGATTGCGCGATGAAATTGCTTCGCCAAATCAGGAACAGTACGTTGAAGTGCTAAACCATCTCTTAAATGAGCGTGCCAATCATCTGGCTGGATTAAAGTGATCGTATTCAAGGCAAGTCTTACTGAAAAAATAACATAGATGATAATCGATATTGCTTGAAATTGATAACGACAAAAGCCGATAAAAGGGGTTTTACATCTATTTGTGCTGATTAATATGGAAATGAGGCATACGTTAGATGAATGAGTCATTATCCATCTAGGGAACAACGATAGATTTTCAGGTCCAAATAAAAAACCGCGCTCAAAGCGCGGTTTTTTTAGGACTAAACTAAATTTTAGTTTTTGTCTTTAAGTTGTGGAACAGCAGAACCTGTACCTACAGCAAGTAAACCTGCACCAGTATAGATTCCTAACTTAGCGCGAGTATCTGTAATGTCTAGGTTACGCATGGTTAATTGACCAATACGATCCATTGGAGTAAATACAGAATCACCTTTTTCCATGGTTAAGCGTTCAGCTTCATAGGTAAGGTTTTCAGATTCAGTGTTCATGATCGTATAGTCATTACCACGACGAAGTTCTAAAGTCACAGTACCTGTGATTGCTTTAGCAACCCAACGTTGCGCAGTTTCACGAAGCATAAGCGCTTGAGAGTCGAACCAACGACCTTGGTAAAGTAAACGACCTAAACGTAAACCGTTGATGCGGTACTGTTCAATGGTATCTTCGTTATGAATACCAGTCACAAGACGTTCGTAAGCAATATGCAGAAGCGCCATACCCGGAGCTTCATAAATACCACGAGATTTCGCTTCGATGATACGGTTTTCGATTTGGTCAGACATACCTAGACCATGACGACCACCGATACGGTTCGCTTCAAGAATTAACTCAACTGGATCTTCGATACGTTGACCGTTAAGAGCAACAGGGAAGCCTTCTTCAAATGTGATTGAAACTTCTTCAGGTGCGATTTCAACGTCTTCTTTCCAGAATGCAACACCCATAATCGGTTCAACGATTTTGATACCAGCATCAAGATACTCAAGATCTTTCGCTTCGTGAGTTGCACCAAGCATGTTTGAATCTGTTGAGTATGCTTTTTCTTTTGACATTTTATAGTCAAAACCATTGTCGATGAGGAACTGTGACATTTCTGCACGGCCACCAAGTTCATCGATAAATGTTTGGTCTAACCAAGGTTTGTAAATTTTAAGTGCTGGGTTCGTTAATAGACCATAACGGTAGAAACGCTCAATGTCGTTACCTTTATAAGTAGATCCGTCACCCCAAATGTTGACGTCATCTTCTTTCATCGCAGTAACAAGCATTGTACCTGTGACTGCACGACCAAGTGGCGTTGTATTGAAGTAAGGTACACCACCTGTAGAGATATGGAATGCGCCACATTGAATTGCTGCAATACCTTCTAATGCAAGTTGTAAACGGCAATCCACTAAGCGTGCTTTAACAGCGCCATAAGCTTCAGCTTTCTTTGGAATAGCATCGTAATCATCTTCATCTGGCTGACCTAAGTTTGCTGTATACGCATAAGGTTCAGCACCTTTTTGCTTCATCCACAATAAAGCAGCAGAAGTATCAAGACCACCAGAGAAGGCAATACCAACTTTTTTGCCTACAGGTACATTCTGTAAGATAGTTGCATTATCAGACATTGTTCATCCTAACGATAGAATATAGGCACCTAGAAAATTGGTAACCTGAAAAATATATTTCTTCAATTGTAGCACTTTTCATTGGTAATTTTTTTTAAAAAAAGATACGTGGTGCAAAAATATTAGAATAAGTAGCAATATTTCGTCGAAACTCAGAAGTAATAGGTAGTGCTTAATCTAATTCATGATTTCTTCTTGAAAATAATACAGCGCATTTATGAAGATTTTTATGCATTAATTTATTTTATTGCAATTTTTCAAAGCGAACTTAGTGAAAAATATTTTATTGTAAGTGATTGAATATTAATATCTAATTTCATAGTTGGTAATTTATTATAGAAAAAGACAAAAAATTGCCATAAACAGTTATGAAAAAAGAAGTATAGTTTTATGCAACAAGTTGCAAAGCCCATAAAATAAGGAATTGCCATGACAACTCGCTATGCAAATATATTAAAACCTCTTGATCTTGGTTTCACTACCTTAAAAAATCGTGTCGTGATGGGATCGATGCATACCGGTCTAGAAGATCGTTTTTATAACTATCCTAAATTAGCAGCATATTTTGGTGAGCGTGCTAAAGGGGGCGTAGGTCTCATCATTACAGGGGGTATTTCCCCTAACCGTCAGGGCTGGCTGCTTCCAGCTGGTGGCACAATGAATACCTTAGGTGATGTTGCCCCACACCGATTAGTGACACATGCAGTTCATAAACATGGTGCAAAAATTTTAATGCAAATTTTGCATTCAGGGCGTTATGGTTATCAACCATTTGTGGTTTCTGCAAGCCCAATAAAATCGCCGATCTCACCATTTAAACCACGTCAGATGTCAGAAAAACAAATTCTGGATACGATTCAAGATTATGCGGCTACAGCAAGTATCGCGAAAAAAGCTGGCTATGATGGTGTCGAAATCATGGGATCAGAAGGCTATTTGCTGAACCAATTTATGAGTCGTCATGTCAATCAGCGTACAGACCAATGGGGCGGGGAAATAGAAAACCGTATGCGCTTTGCAGTTGAAATTGTTAAGGCAATTCGCGCGAAAGTTGGCGAAAAATTTATCATTTGTTTCCGTTTATCTATGCTCGATTTAGTTCACGACGGTAATACAATGAATGAAGTGATCACCGTTGCTAAAGCGCTAGAAGAAGCGGGTATCACATTATTGAATACAGGTATTGGTTGGCATGAAGCTCGTGTGCCAACAATTGTAACCTCTGTTCCTCGTGCGGCATTTGTAGATTATACCGCAGAGGTGAAAAAACATGTGTCTGTGCCTGTGATTGCATCCAACCGAATCAATATGCCTGAAACTGCCGAAGCTATTTTGGCTGAAGGTAAAGCCGACATGATTCAAATGGCTCGACCATTATTGGCAGATGCTTTCTGGGTGAATAAAACGGCAACTAATCGTGTTGATGAAATCAATACGTGTATTGCGTGTAATCAGGCTTGTTTGGATCATACTTTCAAAAATAAACGTGCCACATGTTTAGTGAATCCACGTGCAGCCTATGAAACTGAACTGGTTTATTTAAAAACCAAGAAGCCAAAAAAAGTAGCTGTTGTGGGTGGTGGTGTAGCTGGAATGTCGGCAGCGACCGTTGCTGCCAGTCGTGGTCATCTAGTTACTTTATTTGAAGCCACTAATGATGTAGGGGGACAATTCAACTTAGCGAAAGTTGTTCCTGGGAAAGAAGAGTTTCACGAAACCATTCGCTATTTTAAAGTCCAAATTGAGCGTACTGGGGTTGAACTTCGTTTAAATACTAAAGTTAATCGTGAACAGCTTGAGCGTGAAGGCTTTGATGAAGTGATTGTTGCGACAGGCGTTGTACCACGTGCATTGAAGATTGAAGGAAGTGATGCACCACAAGTTTTATCTTATGCAGAAGTATTAAGAGGTGCGCCTGTGGGTCAAAAGGTAGCAGTAATTGGTGCTGGTGGTATCGGATTTGATGTGTCAGAGTTTTTATTAAAACCTGAACATCAGCCACAGCCACAACCTTTGGCAGAATGGAAACGTGAGTGGGGAGTTGATCCTGATGTTCAGTATGTTTCTGAAGGTGGTTTACAACCTGCTGAAGTGGATCATCCAGTTCGCGAAATATATTTATTGCAACGTAAGACAACGCCTTTGGGTATAGGATTAGGTAAAACCTCTGGTTGGGTTCATCGCGCCCAATTAAAAAAACACCATGTGAAAATGTTGCGTGGCGTTCAATATAAATCAGTGAGTGATGAAGGTCTGTGGATCGAAGTTGGTGGGAATGATCAATTATTACGAGTCGATACTGTCGTTGTTTGTGCAGGGCAAGAATCTGTTAAAGAGATTATGCCATCAGAGATTGAAACAACTTTAGCGAAATATCACATTATTGGTGGTGCAAAGCTTGCTGCTGAGCTTGACGCTAAGCGTGCGATTCGTGAAGGTGCTGAAATTGCAGCCAAAATTTAATAAATTTGAATCATTTGGTGAAACTATATTCACTTGAATGGTTTGATTGTAATTTTTACTTGTCATGATATGAAAAGCTTCGTATTATGGCGCACATGGAAGCGTGGCAGAGCGGTTTAATGCACCGGTCTTGAAAACCGACGAGGGTGTGAGTCCTCCGTGAGTTCGAATCTCACCGCTTCCGCCAAATTCAAAAGCCCTGACAGATGTCAGGGCTTTTTTTTATTCTATATATTCAAGCTTTTTATTCGAGTGTTTAATCACCAAACTTATTTGGGATGACCAGTAACCTTTTTTTGTGTTGATCATCTTCAACCAGTCTGACTTCAGCATCTAAGTTATAGAGTTGATGAACTAATTGCTTTGTTAAAACATCTTCTGATTTTCCTTGTGCAATGATTTGACCATCTTTCATGGCAACTAGAAAATCGGCACAGCGTGCAGCAGTGGCTAATTCATGTAGAACCATCACTATGGTTTTACCTTGTGAGGCTAGAGAGCGGACTAAATTTAAAATATCGGCTTGATGACCGATATCGAGCATACTGATTGGTTCATCTAAAAGAATTAAAGGAGTTTGTTGTGCGAGTACCATTGCGATCCATGCACGTTGACGTTGACCTCCTGATAGATTGCTTAAATTTTGATTTTTTAATTCGCTTAAATGGGTCGCAGACAAAGCGTCATCAATCGCTTTTTGGTCTTCGATGTTCAGTCGTTTAAACCAACCTTGATGTGGAAAACGACCGAAGCGTACTAACTGTTCAACTGTCATGCCGTTGGGTGCAGTTACATGCTGTGGAAGTAATGCAAGTTGTTTAGCGAGCAACTTTTTACTGAGTATATTCAGTTGATTTTTTTCCCAAATGACTTCGCCTTGATCATATGGATGAATTTGAGCAATACATTTTAACAAGGTCGATTTTCCACAGCCATTTGGACCAATGAGGACGATGACTTGACCCTGCTGAAATTCAGCATTGATACCCTTCAAAACTTGATGATGATTATATCCAGCACTTAATTGATTGATGATTAAACTCATGTACGACTCATACTTCTAGAATGACGATATAACAACCACAACAACAGTGGACCACCAACCATGCCGCTAATAATGCCTGCGGGAATTTCGACAGGGGCAAGCAAATTTTTTCCAAGTAAATCGGCACATAAAACCATTAATGCACCAATACACATGGTTGGAAAAATCGGAAATAAATGATGAGGAAATGATTTAAATGCGATGATTGGTGCGGCAATAGCCACGAATCCAATGGGGCCTGCAATACTGACAGCGGTCCCAGCGAGAAAGGAAGCAATAATAATGAGCATCAGTCTAATTTTAGATAAGGGTTCTCCTAGACTATCAATGACAGAATCAGGGAGAACCATTGCACTAAATAGTCGCCGCCACAGCACAATAATACTGACAAGCAGTATGATAAAAATCGAAGTTGGTAGCAAGATGTTGTAGCTTCGAGCAATTAAACTACCACTACTAAAAATTAAAATATTACTGGTGTGCATTACTGGCAGTGTCGCAAGGATAAGGTCAAAACTGGCTTTCATGAGTGTTGCAATTCCGACCCCGATGACCAAAATACGATACCCCTGTGTTCCCACGCCGCCTGAAGCAATTAAAATAAAGAAAACACAGAAGATCGCGCCCATCAATGCTTGCCACCATTGACCTAACATACTAGCGCTTGAGAGGAGAATGGTGAATGCCAAAGCAAGCACTGCACTGTCACTGATACCAAAAACATCTGGGCTCGCAAGAGGGTTTTTGGTGATAATTTGAAGAATGAGACCAGATAAGGCGAGTGCAGCGCCAATCAATAAGGCTGCCAAAAGTCGTGGTAATCTAATCTTTTCAACGAGAAGTTGATGTGGAGCTGACGCATTGCCTGTCAATACATTCCATAGCGTATTCAAATTTAATGTGATTTCACCGTACATCAGGCTAAATAAACTGAGTGATATCAGTAGAATCGCAATGATTATCCAAGCCTTTATTACTGATTTTTGTTTTAAACGACTCAACAGAGAAAACATATTATTTCTCCGCTTGAATAATATTTTGTAGGTTATTTTGACGCACCATCCATATTAAAATAGGCGCACCTAATAAGGCTAAAAGAATACTGACAGGGGCTTCGAAAGGTTGCACGACTGCACGTGCAATGATATCCGCGATCAGCAACAACAACATGCCAAATAGTCCGCTATAGATGAGTTGTTTCTGAATACTATGAGCACCAATAGCTCGTGCAAAGTAAGGTGCAATCAAGCCTAAAAAGGCAATTGGTCCTGTTAATGCAACGGCACTTCCAGTTAATAAAACCACAGCTAAAATGCATAATGCATCAAGTAGTTTCGTATTTAAGCCTAAGCTATTCGCCAGTTGATCACCAACTAAGCTAAGGCCCAGGGGGCGTATCACCAATATAGCGATGATGAGTCCGATCGCCATTAAAATTAGTGCAAGACCGAGATATTGAATATCAACGCGATTGAGCGAACCTAAAACCCAAAAACGATAGTCATCTAAACCATTTTGGAAACTCAGAAGAATGGCAGCCATAAAACCTTGGAATGTACTGGTGATTGCCAGTCCAGCCAAGACTAAACGTGTAAGTGAGCTTTGATCTGTCATTTGACGAGGGGTGATGGCAAAGACCAATAAGGCACTCACTAATGCACCAATCAGCGCCCAAAAAAATAGTCCTATGGTATCCATTTGAAGAACAATGGCCAAAACAATGGCAAGAGATGCGCCACTATTAATTCCGATTAATCCACTATCAGCCAAAGGGTTTTTAAGCAAGTTTTGAAGGATGACGCCTGAGATCGCTAAAGCTAATCCGACACTCACCGCCGCAATAGTACGTGGAATTCTAATTTCCAATAGGGGAGTGATTGGTTCTAACGACCATTGACTTAGTGCCTGAAGAATAAGTTGCAAACTGTCTGTAAAGTAGGGCTGACCAGCGCCGTACGCGATCGACAAAACAGCGCAACAAAAAATAATTAAGCTAAGCACGATTCCCATCAGCGGGAATCGATCAAGTACAGTTGTAGCATTCTTCAGCATGTTAATTATGGAAATGCTTCAATACATCATCAATGGCATGTCGAGCAGCATGTGGTCCACCTATGCCAGTCCACATAGATGCATCCACCACGAAATAATGTTTGTTTTTTGCAGCATTAAGACGTTGGAATTCTGGTAATTTTTCTAGTTCGGCCAGCTGCTTATCTGCGTTTAGATGGCTGCCAATGATGAGCCAGTCTGCATCAATTTGATCAAAACGTTCACGACTGATTGGGGGCGTATGGCTTGCACCTGGTTGTTGCTGATGTTGAGGTCGTGTTAAGCCAATATCTTTTAAAATTTGGCTCGCAAATGAATCATTTAACATATACACAGGTCCATTGGCTGTCCAACGAATGACACTGACTGATTGACCTTGTTGAGCATGCAATTTCTGTTGAGCTTCTTGCGCATATTGATCGTACGCTTCTAGAGCTTTTTGGGCTTGTTGTTCTTTGTTTAATAAATGAGCTACCTTTTTGAAACTGTCTTTCCATGGCTCTCCGCGTGCAAAACTGACTGCAGTGGGTGCAATCTGCTGCAATTGATTAATCATTTGTGTATCAATCATGCTTCCAGCAATAATTAAGTCAGGTTGTAACGTGAGAATTTGTTCCATGCTCGGTTGTCCAAAGTTACCGACGGAGGCGATTTGTTGTGTTTCATTTTTGAGGTAATCTGGAAAATTACTTTGACCTCGAACATAACTACTGCCTATAGGTTTTATTCCAAGCGCAATAGCACTATCCAAATCAAGTTCACTTAAAACCACAACACGTTGTGGCTGTACAGGAATTGTGACTTGACGACCTAAAGCATCTTCAATTTGTCGTGTAGTATTTATTTGAGATTCAACCGTCGCTTTACTGTCTCGTGAAGAAGGTTCATTCGACTGAGAGCATGCTGTGAAGAGAGTGATAGCACTCAACATAATTGCAATTTTATATTTCATATCTTTCTACATATTTCATTAAAATAATTCTATTCACTTATTCAATGGCATCCATGACTTGATGGCGTTCCTCATGATAAGCCTCTTCGTTGTGACCTTGCTTCCAATAAGGCACAGCATATAAATTGCTCTTGGGTAGCTGGAAGTTATGTCTCAGTATTTTACGAAGTTCAACCACCGTTGAATTTTCACCTGCCAGTGATACTGAAATATCTTTATTTTTCCAGTCTAAGTTTTGCAAAAAATCACGGATGTTATTATTCAATTCATGAGGGCCCTTGCACCAATGAACCTTAATGTGTTCAGGCTTATTCAGATGTATTTGGTCTGAATCATCTTCGATCTCGATCCAAACTTCACCATGAGCGTCTTTTGGTAATTGTTCAAGTGAGGCAGCGATCATCGGGATTGCTGAAAGATCTCCAACAAAAATCCAATATTCTGCATCGATTTTAAAACGTGCTGGTCCTCCTGGACCGGCTAGACCTAACAGATCACCTGGACTCGCATGCTTTGCCCAATCAGCCGCTATACCAAAATCTTCATGTCTTACAAAATCGATGACTAAAAGTTGCTGTTCTTCATCGAAATCTCGAACAGTATATGTTCGCGTAATTGGTTTCTTTCCATTTGGCCACGTAATTTTGCCTAAAGAATTTCGAAACGGGAGGTCAGGTGCTTGTTGATCAGGGTTCGGAAAAAACAATTTGATGTGCGCACCACCATCACATTTTGCATAACCTGTGAAATCTTCACTTTTAAACCTAATACGCTGTAAATGAGTGGAAATTTGTTCTGTTGAATGGACAGAAATATGTCGAGCTAGAGGAGGAGATTGTGTCGTCATTATTTAATCTTCTGTACTTATCAATGGAGTGAAGATCGTCGATACAGTAATACGTGCGTCAGTCGACAGATTTGAATGGTTATTAATCTAAATCAAACAAATTAAATTTGCAAATGATAATCATTATATTTAATAATCTTTTTGTGCCAAAGTGTAATCACAAAATATGAAGGTTAGGATATTTTGTAAAGCTTTGATTTTATAATGAAAATTAAATATATGCGGTTGTCTTATGCAAATCAATGAATCCCATGATCTATTAACTCGTGCACAACACAGTATGTGGAAAGGACATCATTATCATGGCAGTTATCCTTTTCATACGGCGGAGTGGTTGGTGATTGAGGGACCATTAGATCGAGAGCTTTTTCAAAAAGCAGTTTATCTCACACTAAAGGAAGCTAAATCGCTTCATTGGCGAGCTTTAGTTCAGGGCGAACACGTCTATCGAGTAGATGATGTGACGATACGGAAACCTAGCTTCGTTGATTTATCTCAGCTTGATGAGGAGGAAATTTTAGCGTGGGCTGAAAAAGAAGTAGAACCAGCATTTAATTTAGAATCGGGTCATTTATATGACTATGTGTTTGCACACTTAGGTGAGCAAAAGTATGGATTATTTTTTAAAGCGCATCACGTTGCATTAGATGGCTACGCTTACGGACTGATGATTAGCCGATTTATTGATTATTATCAATCTCTCAAAAATGGTACTGAATTAAAAATTAAAGGGTTCGATCATTATGAAAAGTTTATTGTAGAAGAACAGCACTACCTTCACTCTGAAAAAGCTAAAAAAGATTTGGACTTTTGGAAGGCTAATTTTTCGTATGAGAAAGCCCCTAAGAAACGACTTAAACGAAAATTAAAAGAACCATTTTCACAAGGGCCACGTTATGAAGAGGTAATTGATTGGCCTACACAGCTACAATTAAATGCATTAGCAACTGAATTAAAATTGCCCAGTGCTCTTATCGTTATGGCGGTGATGATGAGTTATTTAATGAAACAGTCTAAAGATCCTCAACAATGCTTTGGGGTACCTTTTATGTCTCGGTTGGGTACTTCATCTATGCGTATTCCGTGCTTAGTCATGAATATCCTGCCATTAAGGTTGGGCATTACTGGACAGGAAAACTTAAAAGAAATCATTTTATTATTAACGAAAAGGTTTGCCGAAATTCGACCGCATCAGCAAAGCTATTTTGAGCAAATGCGATTTGTATTAGAAGATTTTGATCCCTATGAAAATATCTTATTTGGACCTATTGTGAATTGGATTCCTTATCCTTTACCTGAACATTTCGAAGGGTGTAAGTTAACAAAAACAACCATATCCGCTGGCCCAATTGAAGACTTTGATACCGCGATTACCAATAAGTTTGTTAATGGTATTGAGCGTTTGTATCTCGCTGTTGACGGACATAAAGAACTTTATGATGTGCCGAGTCTCAAAGCTTATTGGTATGATTTTATGGAGATGATGAAAACTTGGTTAGCTCAACCAGAACTTGTTTTTGAACAACTTCAAATTCACAAACCACTGCCAGAATAGTCTGGCAGTTTATCCTTTGAATGAGGCAATAGGGCTGTTACACGCCTAGAGTTGCTCCACCATCAACCACTAATTCGTGCATTGTGATTTGGCCTGCTTGCTCTGAAAGTAAAAACATCACGGCATTGGCAATATCTTCAGCCTCAGCAATCTTTTGCAATGGAATACCATTTCGGAATTGTTCTAGATTTCCGTTGACAATGCCTGCTGGAGGGCGATCCTCAGTCCATAGTTGTTTTTGCATTTGTGTAAGGGTTGAGCCAGGTAAAACTAAGTTACAGCGAATATTGTGAGGCGCGAGTTCCAACGCAAGATTTTTAAAATAGTGACTTACTGTAGCTTTGGTCGTTGCATACAAACCCATATTCATTCTTGGAATGAGGGCTGCATTTGAACTGATGCTCACAATCGCACCTTCTCTTTGCGGAATCATTTGGTGAGCGACCCAACGACTAAGTTCGGCAGGACCAATGAAATTTATCGACAAATTTTCATGCCATTGTTCAACAGATGTATTTAATAAAGATCCCATTTCTAAGACTCCTACAGCATTCACTAAACCCGTGATCGTGCCTTTAAAAAGTATAGAATTTTCAATGTGCTGAATAATCTCATTGGTCTTACGAATGTCACAGCTGATGTGGTCTAGATGGTTGAGTGATGCTTCAGGAATTAATTTAAAAAGTTCCCATTGATTGATGTCATCGATCCGATCAATTGCAATGACTTGATGATCCTTCTGCAATAGTTGACGACAAATTTCAGCGCCAATTCCTCTAGCTGCACCCGTCACGATATATAAACCCATTTAAGTATCCTTTAATTTTATTAACAAATTGAAACGATAATCATTTTCAATTGGGAATAATAATTATTATATTGGTTGCGTTCAACTCCTAGAGGTTGTCCTTTTGTGAATGTTGAAAGTTTGATGCACGCAGTGCGAACAGATAATCGTGAGAACAAATATGTTGCCAATAGAACCGTCAGTTTTTCAAAATATGATAGGCATAAAAAAGGAAGAGTTAATTGAGGAAGATCAACCTGGCTTCGTGTTCGCAACGCCAACGGGGACCATTTCAAGTAAAAAGTTAATTGAACATATCGAATTTGATCGAGCTTCTCATTTAAATTTTAATCAGCAGCAAGCACAGTGGCTCGAACAAGCAAAATCTACACTACAAAAAAAAATCGAATTAACAGCGAATAAAGATCTTATTTTGGTCGGGAGCTTGCCTTTTGATCATCGAGATTTACCAGAAATCTCGATTGCGGAAGCAAAAAACACATTTGTAAATGAGCGCATTGATCATTCGGCTCAGTCTTTTCTTGATGATCAAGTGCAAGCGACTCTCATCCCAGCACAAGAGGAATACATTGCTGGAGTCGTCAAATTGGTTGAATTGATGAGGTCATCACCGCTAGAAAAAGCAGTGTTGGCTCGGGCAATTGATCTTAAAACCCAACACAAAATTAATATTATTGATTTATTTTACCAGTTGTTGGCCTCTAATCCTGATGGCTACACATTTGCATTGGCCCAAAACCCAAAACAATCTGGTTGGTTTATGGGGGCAAGTCCAGAACTTCTCGTTGCGAAGCAAAATGAATATTTGTTTAGCCATCCAGTTGCAGGAACATTAGCACGTCATTCAGATCCAACACTGGATCAACAACAAGCTGAAAAATTGCTTGCTTCGCAAAAAGATCAGCATGAACACGCCGTGGTCATCGAAGCCATTGCAGATCAACTCTCTCCCTTGTGCAAAATGCTCAATATCCCAAAATCACCTTCACTGATTAAAACAGAGGCGGTTTGGCACTTGGCGACCAAAATTCAGGGAACGTTGAAAGATCCAGAGCAACATATCTTTGATGTGGTCTCAATTTTACATCCAACGCCAGCAGTCTGTGGACAACCAGCCCCTATGGCTCGCCAGTTGATTTCGGAACTAGAGCCTTTTAAACGTAACCTATTCGCAGGAACTATGGGGTGGTGTGATGCCCGAGGGAATGGTGCTTGGGCAGTGAATGTACGTTGTGGGCGTATCTTTGACCATTATGCGCGTCTTTATGCGGGTGCAGGAATTGTTGAAGCTTCACAGCCGAACAGTGAACTGTCAGAAACCATCGTGAAATTTAAAACGATGTTAAATGCATTGGGTTTAGATTCTCAGCACTTAAATCATGGGGAATAAAATGAATGCAAATGTAAATGACGAGTCTTTGCTCTGGGATGGCATCGTGCCATACCCAGAAGATTTCGTAGAACGGTACATTCAAAAGGGATATTGGAAAGGTCAAACCATTTCTGAATTTTTTCAAGAATCAGCCCAGAAATTTGCCAATCAGGTGGCATTGATTTGTGGTGATCGCCAGTATTCTTATCAAGAGCTGAATCAAAATATTGAACAATTTGCAGTCTTCTTGACTAAACAAGGCTATGGGCTGGCAGATGCTATTGTGATTCAAATGCCAAATATAGCAGAGTTTTTTATTGCTTATTTTGCAGCTTTGCGGATAGGGATGCGACCAGTGATGAGTTTACCAGCACACCGTCATGCCGAAGTAAGTCATTTTATTCAGCAAACAGATGCTAAATTGTATATCTGTGCAGATAAGCATCAAGGCTTTGATTACAGATCCTTAGCGCAAGAGTGCCAGCGCAGATGTCCGACTTTACAGCAAGTGATTGTCGTTGGTGATGCAGGCGATTTTGATCCTTGGCCGAATCTTGCATCGTTTAAAAATCATATGGTTTCAAAGCCCAAAATAACGGCTCGCCATGTGGCTTTTTTTCAACTTTCAGGGGGCAGTACTGGCACACCGAAACTTATACCAAGAACACATGATGACTATTTGTATAGTGTTCGTGCCAGTGCAGATATTTGTGAACTTGATACAGAAAGCCGTATGCTTATGGTGCTTCCAGTAGCACATAATTTCAGTATGAGTTCGGCTGGTTCATTGGGGCTATTTTATGCAGGTGGAACACTTATTTTAGCGAAAGATCCTTCTCCCCAAACTGTATTTCCACTCATTGAATCGCACAATATCACGCATGTTGCTCTTGTCCCTGCATTAGCAGCAACATGGGCTGAAGCTGTTCAAAATGGCGCAACAAATATTTTTAAAAAATTAACGGCCTTACAGGTCGGTGGAGCAAGGTTGCCAGATGCTTTAGCTGAAAAGTTGATTGATCAATACCAATGCCGATTACAACAAGTATTTGGTATGGCAGAAGGCTTGGTGAATTACACGCGTTACGATGATCCGAAAGAAGTCATTATAGGTACCCAAGGTTCCCGTATAAGTCCAGATGATGAAATAAAAATCGTCGATGAGGAGGATCACGAGCTGCCATTGGGTGAGGTGGGGCATCTTTTAACTCGCGGCCCTTATACCATTAGAGGTTATTATCGGGCTTCAGAACATAATCGAAGTGCTTTTACCTTAGATGGATTTTATCGCACTGGTGATTTAGTTCGATTAACGCCAGAAGGCAATATTATTGTTGAAGGGCGAAGTAAGGAACAAATTAATCGTGGCGGTGAAAAAATCGCGACGGAAGAAGTCGAACAGGTTTTAAATCAACACCAACAAATCATCTTGTCCGCCTTGGTTGCACAACCAGATCCAATGTTAGGAGAAAAAAGTTGTGCATTTATTCAATGGCGACCTAACAACCAAGATGCATCAGAAACAAGGCTGAAAATGCAAATTAGACAATTCGTTCAAGCATACGGTCTGGCGACCTATAAGATCCCAGATCGCATCGAATTTATTGAAGAAATGCCTTATACGGCATTGGGCAAAATCGACAAGAAACAACTCAGAAAACGCCTCACCGAAGACACGATTTAACGAAGGAAATAAAATATGGCAATCCCACGTATTGCAAGTTATCCCATGCCATCTGCTCAAGATTTTCCAGTTAACAAAGTTGATTGGACTTTAGATGCGTCACGGTCGGTTTTATTGGTACATGATGTTCAGCAATATTTTTTAGATTTCTATGATCAAACCCAAGCGCCCATTCCGACATTAATCCGAAATTGTAAAGCTCTTATTGATCAGGCACATGCACTAGGAATTCCAGTCTATTACACCGCACAACCTGGAGATCAGACGCCAGAACATCGTCAACTATTAACGGATTTTTGGGGTAAAGGTTTGTCAGCTGATCCAGCATTGACCAAAATTATTGATCCACTTCAACCAAAAAATGAAGACACCGTGCTGACAAAATGGCGCTATAGCGCATTTAAAAAAAGTGATTTTGAGCAGCAAATCAAACAAGCCAATCGCGATCAATTAGTGATTTGTGGAGTATATGCCCATATTGGTTGCTTATTAACAGCTGCGGAAGCATTTATGCTGGATATTCAAGCGTTTATGGTAGGTGATGCCTTGGCGGATTTTAGCCGAGAAGAACATGATCTTGCACTAAAGTATGCGACTGGGCGCTGTGCAAAAGTCATGGATACTCAGACTGTGATTAACGCCTTAGGTCAGGGGCAATGATCATGAATGAATTAAGCATGCTTGAGTTAAAAAATATGGTCGCACATCAATTGAATTTACCTGTAGATGAAATTCAGCAGGAAGATAATTTATTTATGTTAGGACTTGATTCAGTCAGTCTTATGACGCTGGTTGGATTGCTACGTGAAAAAGGCTTTCAAATTGAATTTCAAGATCTGGTGGAGGAGCCAACGTTGAATGAATGGAGTGATCGTCTTAAATTGAATAGAGATTGATGTAAGACTAATGTGCATACCTTGAGAATCAACACATGCACAATCAACGGCCCTAGCCAAAGTACTTATAGCCAAAGGCCATTTTCGTTAAATTATTCGCTAACGTGAGTGGATCTTACATGCAATTAGAAAAATACTATTCTGATCAACAATGGAAAAAAATCCAAAATTTTGCCGAAACAAAGCAAAGCCCTTTTTTAGTTGTTGATTTAGATCAAGTGCAAACTCAATTTATTGAGTTGCAAAATAGCTTTCCAAAAGCCCATATTTATTATGCAGTGAAAGCAAATCCAGGTCGTGAAATTATTCATAAACTTGATCAACTTGGCTCATATTTTGATGTTGCATCAATTTATGAGTTAGACAAAGCGCTTGAATGTGGAATTCATCCAGATCGTATTTCATACGGTAATACTATTAAAAAAGCTTCAGACGTTGAATACGCTTACCGAAAAGGAATCCGTTTATTTGTTACCGATGCGGAAGCAGATCTCGCACAAATTGCCGAATTCGCACCGAACTCTAAAGTCTTTGTCAGGGCAATGGTAGAGTCGGGAGGTACAGCAGATTGGCCACTTTCACGTAAATTTGGATGCCATCCAGATATGGCGGTTGATTTAATGGTGAAAGCTAGACAATTGGGTTTAATACCCTTTGGCGTGTCATTCCATGTCGGTAGTCAGCAACGTGATGTCACTGTATGGCGTTCAGCTTTAACGGTAGTGAAGCAAATATTTAATACTTTGAAAGACCAATACGGTATCAGTTTACAATTAATCAATTTGGGTGGTGGTTTCCCAGCACATTACTTAGCTGATGTTGACAGTATTCAAAGTTATGCGCACGAGATTCAACGCTATCTTGATGAACACTTTGATGATCAGGTGATATTATTTTTGGAGCCAGGCAGATCGTTGGTGGGTAATGCTGGTGTGATTGTTTCAGAGATTGTTCTTATCGCCAATAAATCAGCACATGATGATAAACGATGGGTCTACACGGATGTGGGCGTCTTTAATGGACTAATTGAAACTTTAGGTGAAATGATCAAATATCCTATATATACACCTAAAATGCATTCAGCACCTGAGCATTCAAGTGTTGTGCTTGCAGGCCCGACCTGTGATTCAACTGATATCATGTATGAAAAAGTGCCTTATCAGTTACCTAAAAACTTGAGCATTGGAGATCGACTCTATTGGTTAAGTACTGGAGCTTATACAACCTCTTATGCTTCGGTCGAATTTAATGGTTATCCACCTTTAAAAACGTTCTATTTAGATTGATTTAAGGAATGGTGCTATGTGGTTGGTAGTCAGTCGCTCAAGCTGCGAGCCACATAGCCTAACCCTCCCAGAAGCGTTATCATAATGCTAAAATCTTGATGGGTAGGCTCATGAAAATCGTTGCAGATGAAAATCTCGCATTCACAGATTATTTCTTTTCAGAATTTGGCGATATTGATAATAAAGCTGGTCGTACCTTAAAGCATGAAGATGTGGTCGATGCTGAAGCCTTATTAGTACGTTCTGTGACGAAAGTGAATTCTGCGCTCATTCAAAATACTGCATTAACCTTTGTGGGTAGTGCAACGATCGGCACAGATCATTTGGACATTCCAGCAATTGAACAACAAAATATTCATTGGTCAAATGCTGCAGGATGTAATGCCCAAGCTGTTTCTGAATATGTTATTACTGCGTTATTAGCTCTAAATCCTCATCTTCTAGATGCTGAACAAGATTTCACTTTAGCCATTATTGGGCTGGGTAATGTCGGTTCACGACTCGCACATATGGCGAAATTATTGGGATGGAACGTCATCGGGGTTGATCCTTTTGTACAAAGAGAAAATATTCAGCAAGTCACTTTAGATGAAGTTTTTTCAAAAGCAGATGCAATTTCTATCCATGCGCCATTAACCACTTCAGGGATGCATGCAACCCGACATATGTTTAATGCTGAGACCTTAAAAAAGCTTAAACCATCTACAATTTTAATTAATTCTGCCCGTGGGTCAGTCATTGAAGAACAAGCTTTGATTGCAGATATTCGAGCAACAGGTCGTAAAGTTGTACTAGATGTCTTTGAGCATGAACCAGTCATTACGGAAGAGTTACTGGATCTTGTGCAATTGGTGACACCGCATATTGCGGGGTATAGTCTTGAGGGTAAAGCGCGTGGTACCCAGATGATTTATGATGCTTTCTGTCAGCATTTCGGCCATAAACCTTCAAAACAGTTCGAAACCCAATTGCCTACATGTGAACAATATTTTAACAATAGTGATCTCAAGCACACGCTGAAAACTCAATTAAACCATATCTACGATATCTTTAGAGATGATCAGAACTTAAGAGCATGCCTCAAAGATGGGAAAGTAGATCAAGCCTCATTTGATCAATTACGCAAAACATATCCATTACGCCGTGAATGGGCTGCTCATGGAGGGCCTCAGGCATGACTGACTCTCTGAGCTATCTACCAACTTGCGATTTTGCTGCCATGAAAGCCAGAGCGAGGATGTATCAACAGATTCGCCAATTTTTTTTAGAACGTGATGTTTTGGAAGTTGAAACTCCAATTTTATCTCATGCTGGAGTAACTGATGTCCACTTGGCGTCAGTTGAGGCAAGCCGTCATGTACATGGTCATTTGAAAAAGCACTATCTTCAAACTTCACCAGAATTTGCCATGAAACGACTGTTGGCAGCAGGTGTAGGGCCAATTTATCAAATCTGTAAAGTTTTTCGTGATGATGAACATGGCCGTAAACATAACAGTGAATTTACCATGCTTGAGTGGTATAGACCTGATTTTAGTCTCAAAGACTTGATGTTTGAAGTTACAGATTTACTCAATGTCACTTTGGCACATCGTTTTGGCGAAGTGCGACCTACGATTTTAAGTTATAAACATGCATTTATAGATCGCTTAGATTTTAATCCACTTAAATCCACATTAGAGGAATTAAAGGATTGTTGTAATCGTGTTGGGTTAAATCTAGATCTGGGTGATGATCGTCTAGGATATATCGACCTGTTATTTTCGCATATGGTGGAACCGAGCTTAGGTTTTGATACACCTGTATTTTTAACGGATTTTCCACCAGAACTTGCTTCTCTTGCAAAAACTCGAGTTGATGAAGATGGGGAATTGGTTGCAGCACGTTTTGAGCTTTACATTGAGGGCTTAGAGTTAGCAAATGCTTATGATGAGTTGATTGATGCAGATGTATTGCGTTCCCGTTTTGAAGCTGATAATGCTGAACGCGAAAAATTAGGCTTAGATGTTATGCCAATAGATGAAAATCTCTTAGCCGCATTGCCTAAAATGCCAGAATGCTCAGGTATCGCATTAGGAATCGATCGTTTACTGATGGTGGCAACAGAGAAAATGAAATTAGAGCAAGTGATTACATTTCCTGCTGATCGCTCATAAGATTTTTTATCCTCAGGATAAAGGACGATCTTGAGGAGCTAATATTTTGACAAATGTCGTGCTATACGCTTTAAAACCGTGATTTAAATAAAACTGATGTGCAGGTAATCGTTCAGCACGATTACCACTACTGACCACAATTTTTTGAATACCTTGTTGACTGGCTATATGTTCAACGTGAGCCAACAGTTTTTGACCAATCCCTTTATCGCGATGCGCCTGATCTACAATGAGTACTAGAATGCGAAAATACGGATCAGCATATTCACATGATATTTCTTCAACAAAACCAATATATGCGACAACTTGTCCATGATCGATAAATACTAGGGTTGTATAACGCTCCTGGGCTTGCAACCTCATCAAACGTTCTTTCATAACTTCTGTTTGAGTTGGATAGCCGATTTGTGTAGTCAATTCAGCGATCGCTGCAACATCATGGTTTAAATTTACAGGTTTAATCAGTATTGTCATGGCTATTGAAACATGATTTATAAGTATGAATTAAACTATGTTTAAATAATTTAATCTTTCATGTATTTTGTTTAGATAAATTTAATATTTTATCTTTTAATATTGGATTTGATTCATTTTTTCAACGTGAAGATTTAAAACAATAATCATAGGCGACTATATGTCTTTTTCTATATTTTTATCTTTTGTAATTTATACAATTGTGACATCCATAACACCTGGACCTAACAATTTGATGGTCGCAACCTCAGGAGTGAACTTTGGACTCCGTGCGACTTATGGACACATTTTAGGTGTAGCGATCGGTTTTGGGGTCATGGTGATTTTGGTTGGTTTAGGAATTGGTACATTACTGAGTCAAAATCAATTGGTTTACGAAATTCTAAAGTTGATCGGTATTGCTTATTTAATCTATTTAGCTATTAAGATTGCTCAATCAGGCTCAGTTGAATTAGATAAAACTCAAGCGAAACCCATTACTTTTTTGCAAGCTGCATTATTTCAATGGGTCAATCCAAAAGCTTGGATTATGGCAATGGGCGCGGTGACGACTTATTTAGCTGCAGGCAGTGAATTTTATTGGTATATCATTTTGGGTGTTGTGTTTGGGTTAGTCTGTATTCCATGCACGGGAGCTTGGGGAATACTCGGAGAAAAATTACAAACTTTGGTGCGTACGCCACAGCATCTAAAAATTTTCAATTACAGTATGGCGCTACTATTAGTGGCTTCAATCATTAAACCAATGATTGATTCTTTTAAATATTTTCAACAATCATTCTTTTAAAATACGATTACCTCCTGAGTTTCAGGAGGTAAATATTATGCGTTTACCAAGGATTGATGTTTTTCTCGGTGCGTTGCCAAAGCCTCGATTCTTTTTTGTATCAGCATTTCACCAATATCAGGGCCTTTGATCTCAGGCGGTAAATCAGATGCTTTAATTGAACGAACAATCTGTACCGCATCTAATACATATTTTGCTTGAGGATATTCACGGTCTTCGAGACCTAAGCGACCTTTGGCATCACATTCACATGCTTGTACAAAAGCCTCAACACGTTCAGGACGGCGTAATACATCTAAACGTTGTAATAGACGCCATAGTGTTCCTGGTTTTAATGTAAACGCCTGATGGCATTTAAGATGTTCTTTGCACACCGCAATTGCCAATTGTTTGGTTTGGGTCGGAACTTTAAGACGTTCACATAAATCAGTCACGGGCTGAACACCACGTTCCTCATGCATGATATGGCGAGGTAACTCATCTTTAGGCGTGAGTGCTTTACCCAGATCATGCACTAATACCGCGAAGCGTACATCCATCGAATAGTCTGCTTTACAAGCTTGTTGTAATGACATCAAGGTATGAATACCACAGTCAATTTCAGGATGGTATTCAGGACGTTGTGGGACACCAAATAATGCTTCGATTTCTGGAAAGAGGATTTTGAGAGCATCACACTGACGAAGGACTTCGAAGTAAATATCAGCATCACGTTCCATTAAAGCACGAGAAGTTTCTTTCCAAACACGTTCAGGCGTAAGTGCTTGCAATTCACCAGAATCAGCCAAATTTTTCATTAAGGCTATGGTTTCTTCAGCTACTTTAAAACCATACTGATGATAGCGAGCTGCAAAACGGGCAACACGCAATACTCGTAGTGGATCCTCTGCAAATGCATCAGATACGTGACGTAAAATGCGATGATTCAAATCTTGATGACCATGATAAGGGTCGAACAACTCACCATCTTCATTCATAGCCATTGCATTGATGGTCAAATCACGACGAATTAAATCATCTTCAAGGGTTACCGAGGGATCGGTAAAAAATTCAAAGCCATGATAACCATGCCCAGATTTACGCTCAGTACGAGCGAGGGCGTATTCATCTTTAGTTTCGGGATGTAGAAATACAGGAAAATCTTTACCAACAGGTTGGAAACCTTGGTTTAAAAGTTGTTCTGGTGTTGCACCGACAACGACATAATCTTTTTCATGATAGGGGTGTCCGAGCAACTGATCTCGCACTGCACCGCCTACTAAATAAACTTGCATAAAAAACCTCTATTCTTAGCACCATCATGCATCAGAATAGAGGTTTTCTCAAGTCACAAAACGTGCCCTAAATGAAGGATTAGAGCGCGTTTTTTTCCTCTTCTTGAATTTCTGCAACAGTTAATGCAGTCATATTCACAACACGGCGCGTAGTTGCTGTCGGTGTTAAGATATGAACTGGCTTAGCCGCACCTAATAAGATTGGACCAATTGTTACATTATTTCCTGAAGTTGACTTCAACAGGTTGAATGAAATATTTGCAGCATCTAAATTCGGCATAATCAATAGATTCGCAGAACCTTTGAAGCGCGAGTTAGGGAATGCAAAGCTACGGATATTTTCATCAAGCGCTGCATCTGCATGCATTTCACCTTCAACTTCAAGCTCAGGTGCAATTTCAGAAAGGATTGCATACACTTTACGCATTTTTTGAGCGCTAGGATCAGTCTGGTCAGAACCAAAACTTGAGTGCGACAACAATGCTACACGTGGAGTAATACCGAAACGACGGACTTCTTCTGCTGCTAAAATAGTCATTTCAGCAAGCTGTTCAGCTGTAGGATTACGATTGATGTATGTATCTGCAATGAACAAGTTACGATCTTCGAGCATCAACGCATTTAACGTAAAGAAAGTGTTATGACCTTCTTTTAAACCAATGACATTGCTCACGAAATCTAAATGAATATCGTAGCTAGAATACGTACCACATAGCATACCATCTGCTAAGCCGTGACGTACTAACATCGCTGCAATTAGGGTCGAACGACGACGTGATTCACGTTGTGCATACTCAGGTGTTACCCCTTTACGCATCATCAGATTATAGTAATCATCAGCAAACTTTTCGTAATCAGGATTTGTTTCTTGATCAACGATAGTGATATTCACACCATTTTCTAAACGTAAACCTAATTTCTTAATATTCGCTTCGATCACAGCAGTACGACCCACCAAGATCGGTTTTGCCAGGCCTTCGTCTACGGCAATTTGAACAGCACGAAGAACACGAAGATCTTCACCTTCCGCATAAGCAATACGTTTAGGATCAGTTTTCGCTTGAGCAAAAATTGGTTTCATCATAAATGCTGAGTTGTAAACGAACTCAGAAAGACGCTGATGATACACGGAGAAATCTTGGATTGGACGAGTTGCTACACCAGAATCCATCGCGGCTTTTGCAACAGCAGGCGCAATTTCAAGAATCAAGCGTTGATCTAGTGGGCGTGGAATTAGGTAATCACGTCCAAATGATGCAGATTTTTCACCATAAGATGCAGCATCAGCTTCTACATGTGCCATACGAGCAATTGCGTGTACACATGCAATCTTCATTTCTTCGTTAATGGTTGTTGCACCTACATCAAGTGCACCACGGAAGATATATGGGAAGCAAAGCGCATTATTGACTTGGTTCGGATAGTCTGAACGACCCGTCGCCATGATGACATCATCACGAACTTCATGTGCATGTTCAGGCAGAATTTCAGGATCTGGGTTAGCAAGCGCGAAGATAATTGGATCCTTCGCCATGACTTTGACCATTTCTTTAGTCAAAATACCCGCAGCTGATAGACCAAGGAACATATCTGCACCAGCAATTACGTCGCCAAGCTGAGAACCTTCGATATCTTGAACATAGCGTTTTTTAGACTCGTCTAAACCTTCACGTTTTTTTGTTAAGAGTCCACGAGAGTCAGCAACAATGATATTTTCTTTTTTAGCACCAAGCGCACAAAGAAGATCTAGACATGACAGTGCAGCAGCACCTGCTCCAGAAGCGACGATCTTGATATCTTCAATCTTTTTGCCATTTAATTGCAAAGCATTTAAAAGTGCTGAGCCTACAATGATTGACGTACCGTGTTGGTCATCATGAAAGACTGGAATATTCATGCGCTCACGAAGTTTCTGTTCAATATAGAAACATTCTGGAGCTTTGATATCTTCGAGGTTAATCCCCCCGAAAGTCGGTTCAAGAGCAGCAACGATATCTACGATTTTATCTGGATCGTTTTCTGCAATTTCGATATCGAAAACGTCAACGCCTGCAAACTTTTTGAACAGGACGCCTTTACCTTCCATCACTGGTTTTGAAGCGAGGGGACCAATATTACCCAAACCGAGTACTGCAGTACCATTACTGACGACTGCAACTAGGTTACCACGCGCAGTATACAGCGCTGCTTTAGAAGGGTCTTTTTCAATTTCCAAACATGGCACTGCAACACCTGGGGAATATGCTAATGCTAGATCATGTTGGTTGACGAGTTGCTTACTCGGAGTAACGCTGATTTTTCCTGGTGTTGGAAATTCGTGGTAGTAGAGTGCTTGCTGTTTTAAAGATTGATCGTCCATCTGAATCCCAGTAATTACAATATTCCAGCTTTGCTGGTTTTTGGTTATATCACTTGGAATATACCACTAGTTGCGCAGTGATCACAGTTAAAAGTCGAAATTTCATACATATTTAGGACTTTGGTCTTGAGATTAAGGTGTTTGTGATAATTGCACTTCATTTTTTAAATATTGAGTGCTATCAATCGCATTTAGGGGCTTTGAAAAATAATAGCCTTGGAAATAATCACAGCCCTGTTTTCTTAAGTATTCGATTTGTTCAAGGTCTTCTACACCTTCAGCAACCAATTTCATACCCATCGCTTTACCCATGGAAATAATCGCATCGACAATAGCATTATTTTTACGAGTGCCAATCTTTGAAATAAAGGCGCGATCAATCTTGAGTGTATCAATAGGATAGTCGGCAAGATAAGCAAGGGAAGAATAGCCTGTACCAAAGTCATCTAGTGCGATTGAGAATTTTTTATTTTTAATTTGATTGAGGAGATCAAAAACATGTGAGGATTTGTCCAGTAAAGACGACTCCGTCAATTCAAACTCAATGTATTGGGGTTCAAGTGCATATTTCAGAATGGCTTGATCAATAAAATTGAGAAATTCCCCACGATGGATCTGTTGCGCCACGACATTAATAGAAATTTGTAACTTATCAAATCCTAATTCATGCCATATTTTAAGTTGCTTACATGTCTGGAAAATAACAAATTTTCCGATATCTGAGATCAGACTAGTCATTTCAGCAATCGGTATAAAACGATCTGGCATGATGATGCCATACTTTGGATGATTCCAGCGGATTAATGCTTCAAAGCCGCTCACTTGCATCGTTTTACTTTCGATCTTAGGTTGATAGTAAATTTCTAAGTCCTGATTTTTTATAGCAAGTCGTAAATCTCTTTCGAGCTCAATGTCACTGCCAAAAATGGATTCAGGCTTGTTGTCATAATAATAGGCTGTGCTGCCCCCTAGTTTTTTTGCTTCTGTTAAAGCACTTTCCGCGTGGCTATTTAAGCTGCCAATTTGTCGACCATGATTGGGGTAAATCGCAATACCAAGCGAGACATGAATCATGTGTTCTTGTCCATCGATGATAAAGGGGATTTCAAAGGCTTCAAGAATTTGATCGACGACTTGCTGAATCGTGTAATGACTATGATTTAAGTTATAAATCATGGCAAAGTCATCATTGTTTAAATACGAAATTAAAACAGCTTTAGAACAGGTATGCTTCAGTCTTCGCGAAACCTCTTTGAGAACTTCATCTCCAGTTTGATGATTAATAAACTCATTAAAATGTCTAAATCGATCAATGTTAAGACGAATAATAGAAAAATGGCTCAGAATTTTAGATTTACTAATTAGATACTGGTGTAACTGTAAATTAAAATAAACACGGTTAGGTAAATCTGTAAGTAGATCGTAATTCTCTAAGTAGGCCATTCTTTCAAGGTTTTGCTTCCGTTCAGTTAAATCTGAAATGATGCCTACATAATTTAAAATTCTGTTTTTATCATCTCGAACTGCATTGATATGCAACCACAAGGTTAATATTTTTCCTGAAATAAATTCTTCTGTGACTTCAGCATCATATTGTCCAGTGAGTAACACTGTTTGAGTTATATCAGCATGATGTTGGCTGAGCTGGGACGTTGATGATTTGGTAATGTCGAAGATATGTTTTGAGATAATATCTTGTGGTGGGATGTTGACCAATTCACTAAAATAGGGATTAACTTCTAAAAAACACAAGTTATTGTCTAAAACGAAAACCCCTTGGGCCACTTGATTAAATACATTCGAAGCTAATTTCAATTTTTCTTGTGCTTTTTTTTCACTTTCAATGTCTTGGAAAATGCCCACCATTTTAAGAGGTTTATTATTTTTAGGATCACGTGTAATAACTCGACCAATATCTTTAATCCAGAACCACTGATCTTTTACTTTAGTTCTATAATGTGCTTCAAAACGTTCAGTTTTTCCTCTTAAATGTTTACGGAGCTCTTTACGATAATTTTCTTGATCTTCGGGGTGAATAAACTCGCTAATTTGATCAGTGGCACTTTGATAGTGCAAAACCTGATTACCATATTTAATGCCTGAAATTTCAATGGTTCTTTTCTCGATGTTCCATAGCCAAGATGAAATGCCAGCAGTTTCATGTGCAAAATCGAGGTTAGCTTGATGGTGCTGTAGTCGATCGTTAATTTTATTAATATCGTAGGTTCGTTCAATTACTTTTTGTTCGAGTAATTGATTATGCATTTGTAATTGGTTTTCAATTTTTTTGGATTTTTCAATCTCATTTTTAAGCTTTTCTTGTAAAAGTGATGACTCTACAAGGTGTTTTCTAGACTCAGATAAATAGAATTTATTGTGACTATTTAAAATTCCGAGACGGCGGTACATCTTATGGGTAAGGAGAGCGCAAATAAGTAATACACCAAACCAAATATTAAAGATTAAACTAAAAACATCAGGAGTATTATCTAAAAAAAGGAAATTGGAGAGGACTATGGCCGAAGCTGAAGGCAAAAAAACATAAAGGAAATATCGTAACCGCTGTGATAAAAATACAATAGCAAAAGTATAAACAATAGATAACATTAACCCAGCTAAAGTCAACATATGTATATCTTTGACTTCTGGATTATGTTCGGGGATAAGCTGTAATACGGTATAAATACCAATAGCTAGACCAGCTCCAGTAATTAAGCAAACCAATTGTGCCCACATGTCTAAGTTAAAAATACTAATTTGATTAGATTTTTTAAAAAAGAGGGTAAAGTAAAAACAGATTAAAAGAATGGCGGTAAATAAAATGAGCCAAATGGTATAAGGTATTGAAAAGCTTTTGAAATAAAAGAAGTAAATAAGTTGATTATAGATGCAGGCAAAGAGCACCCACGCTAAAAAAAAATGCAAATTAGATGTCGCACTTTTGATCTGGCTATCGAGTACAGAGTTGGAAACATGCTCTCCCTGAACTTCACTCATAACTGGCAATACCTTAATTTTCTTTCTACTTTATTTGAATTATTTTTGAGTACGAACTTAAAAAATATAAATTTAGCGCGACAACTCTTTTCTCATTAAAGTACTGTCTAATTGGATGAAAATCAATTCTATTGTGAGTTAAATCACGGAATTTTGAGAAAATATTTATTAAAATTTGTAATTTAAGATCGATAAAGCAACCACTGGTGCAGTTTCTGTACGTAAAACACGTTCACCAATACACCAATTGATAAATCCATGCTGATTTGCAGATTGGATTTCGGCTTCACTTAATCCACCTTCTGGACCAATGAGTAGCGCTATATTTGAGGAGGCATCATTTAACACATCGACCTCATCTTTATTGGGGGCTAAGACTAATTTCGTTTCAGGGAGTGTGCTATTTAACCATTGTGCCAAAGGGAGTGGAGCTAATATTTTTGGAACAATATTCATTCCACACTGCTCGCAAGCTGCAATTGCTACACCTTGCCAATGATCAAGTTTTTTCTGATCACGGTCGTACTTTAAACGCATTTCGCAACGTTCAGAGGTGAGAAGTTGAATTTCAGATACGCCTAACTCAACCGCTTTTTGAATAGCATAATCCATGCGGTCACCTTTACTCATTACTTGACCAAGTAAGGCATTAAAGTTTGGTGTGCGATTGGTTGGGTTAAATTCTTGAACTAGAACCGAGCCTGTTTTTTTATTGGCTTCAGTTAATTCAACTTGATATTCGCCACCTTGACCATTAAACAAGGTCGCTTTTTCACCGACTTGTGCACGTAAAACTTTGACCCAATGATGAAATACAGTTTCAGTCAGTTCAACTGTTGTATTTACATTAAGGTCTGCTTCAATAAAAAAACGAGGCATCTGCATTACTCTAAAATCGGTAAAATAAAAACTTCTTTTATCTTCAGTCCCTACATCAAATAAGGTGAACCTAAGCTGTCGATAAAAGAAGTCAGGAGACTTATGCTAGACCGAGGTCTTTTACAAGTTGACGAGTTGGATCAGTGGTGTTCATCGTATAAAAGTGTAAGCTTGGCGCACCACCAGCAATGAGGCGTTCACATAGCTTCACAATCACTTCATGACCAAAGGCTTTAATTGAAGCAGTGTCATCACCATAAGCCGCAAGTTGCTTACGAATCCAACGAGGGATTTCGGCACCGGTACCATCCGCAAAACGAATGAGATTGCTTGCATTGGTAATTGGCATAATGCCCGGCGCAACAGGAATATTCACACCTTCTTTTTGAATGCGCTCTACAAAGTAAAAATACGCATCTGGATTAAAGAAGAATTGAGTTAAGGCTGCATTTGCACCTGCATTGGCTTTCTCACAAAAGCGTTTAATGTCTAAATCAAAGCTATCTGCTTGTGGGTGCATTTCAGGGTAAGCTGCAACTTCAATCTGGAAGTGGTCACCCGAATGTTCACGGATAAAGCGTACCAAATCCTGAGCATACGGTAATTCACCTAAGCCAACTTGACCGGAAGGTAAGTCACCACGTAGTGCAACAATACGGTCAATCCCTTGAGATTTGTATAAATCTAAAAGTTCAGCGATCCGTTCTTTGCTATCACCAATACAAGAGAGGTGAGGAGCAACAGGCGTGCCTTTGCCATTAAAATCAGCTAAAGTCGAAAGTGTACGTTCACGTGTAGAACCACCTGCACCATAAGTCACAGAGAAAAACTCTGGATTCAGCAACTGCAGTTCTTGGTGAACAACCTTAAGTTTTTCCGCACCTGCATCAGTTTTGGTCGGGAAAAACTCAAAAGAAATTGGAATCTGTTTAGACATGTTCAAATCCTTTGTACTTATTTCAGCAAAATAGAATTCAAAGAAAAGCAGGCTGTTCAGCCTGCTTGTTCAAAGATTAGTATTTATAAGCGTCAGATTTGAATGGACCTTCAACAGCAACCCCAAGGTAGTCCGCTTGTTCTTGAGTCAATTGAGTCAGAACACCACCGAAACCTGCAACCATCGCTGCTGCAACTTCTTCATCTAATTTCTTAGGAAGAAGTTCAACACGGATTGCTGCTTGTTTTTGATCTTCAGGCAGATCAGCAAATTTTTCAGCGAATAAGTGCATTTGACCTAAAACTTGGTTTGCAAATGAACCATCCATCACGCGTGATGGGTGACCAGTTGCGTTACCAAGGTTCACTAAGCGACCTTCAGAAAGAAGAATGAGGTAATCATTTTCATTTTCTGAACGATATACTTGGTGAACTTGTGGTTTAACTTCAACCCACTTATAACCACGTAAGTAGTTGGTATCGATTTCAGTGTCAAAGTGACCGATATTACAAACTACTGCACCTGCTTTTAATGTATCAAGCATTGCAGCGTCACAAACGTGGTAGTTACCAGTCGTTGTTACGATTAAGTCAGTATTTTGAAGAAGGTCAGCGTTAACGTCTTCTTTTTTACCTGTTTGTACGCCATTTTTGTATGGAGAAACTACTTCGTAACCGTCCATGCAGGCTTGCATTGCACAGATTGGATCGATTTCAGAAACACGTACGATCATGCCTTCTTGACGAAGTGATTGCGCAGAACCTTTACCTACATCACCGTAACCAATTACAAGCGCACGACGACCAGATAACAGCATGTCAGTTGCACGTTTGATGGCATCGTTTAGAGAGTGACGGCAACCGTATTTGTTGTCATTTTTAGATTTAGTTACTGAGTCATTTACGTTGATCGCAGGTACTTTCAATGAACCGTCTTTCCACATTTCGAGAAGACGTTGAACACCTGTTGTTGTTTCTTCAGTAATACCGTGGATTTTTGCGAGTACTTCTGGGTATTTTTCATGAACAAGCGCAGTTAAGTCACCGCCGTCGTCCAAAATCATGTTGGCATCCCAAGGCGTACCATTTACATTAATTTGTTGCTCAAGACACCACATGTATTCTTCTTCAGTTTCGCCTTTCCAAGCAAATACAGGAACACCTGAAGCTGCAATAGCTGCCGCAGCGTGGTCTTGAGTAGAGAAAATGTTGCAAGATGTCCAACGAACTTCAGCACCAAGCTCTACCAAAGTTTCGATAAGAACAGCTGTTTGGATTGTCATGTGAATACAACCCAAAATTTTAGCACCAGCAAGTGGTTTAGCCGCAGAGTAACGCTTACGTAGACCCATAAGGGCTGGCATTTCAGCTTCTGCAAGTTTGATTTCTTTACGGCCGTAGTCAGCAAGTGAAATATCGGCAACTTTGTAATCTGTAAATGAAGCATTAACCGCGTTCATCACGATCTCCTTATAAAAAACAAAAATTGATCATTATGTTCGCGGATGCCGTTGTTGGTCGATCTGAGCAGATTGACCGATCGTCGAGCCTGGCGCTTTTACATTTTGTACTTGTAAAACGTCGCAGCATCCCTCGACTAGCGGAGTATTGTACTTCTAAACTTGCGAATTTCCAATGTTAAGTTGGTTATTGGTGATTCAAAGTATTTCAATTAAATCGCGTCAACTTCAGATTCCGATGATATTAGAGATTTTATTTTCTGTGCTTTTTCAAAGTGGTCAAGTTTATGTTTCATGATCCACCAATGAGCTACTTCCATGAGTGCATCGGGGTCATTATCTTTATTTGAAAAGAAAGCATAAAATGACAAACCTACAGATTCTCCCTTCCGATCGATTTTTTCATCACAAATTCGAATAATTTTGTCTTTGATTGATTTATTCATTTTGGCAACGTATTAGAAATTTAATTTAAAATTTTTATCATTCAATCTATCAAGCTTTCATTAGTGTGATGTTGAGAAAATGTAGGATTGAATAATTTGGGCTATAAATAAACCGATTCCGAAGTTTAAGTGTGCCACTAAGCTATTTTTTATGCTGATCCATTGATTGGGCGTTTTACTCGCAAAGAAACCAAATCCAAGAATAGGTTGCATCACCAAAAATGGGATAATAGCAGTTGAAAGTCCAAATAAAATAGAAGATATAAAAGCTTCCAAAGTAGTATGTGAATTATCGATATAAGTATAAATTAAAGCGAAAAAAATACCGATTATATAATGAAATACCCAACCCGTAATGTATTCAAATTTGTGTACAGGGGCTTCGGTAATATTTCTGTATACGTATTTTTTATTTTTAACTAAAAAGAAAAACCTACCCAAATAAGCATAGTTAAATGAGGGGATTTTAAAAATCATCGCTCTTGCCCAACCTAAAAAATCCATAATTAAAGTAGCGCTTAGGCCTAAGGCTAAAATGTAAATTAAAATATTCATGAAAGGATGACTCTCTAATTTAAGTCATGCTAGTGTGCAACTTAAAGCTAACTTGAAGTCAAGGTGCATTAATGGAAATAGATATAGGTGATCTAGCTGATCGGACAAATACTTCAACTGCCACGATTAGGTTTTATGAATCAAAAGGACTTATTCGATCTATTGGAAGGAAAGGGCTTAGAAGACAGTATTCATCCCGAGCAATACAGAATATCTCATTAATCAAGATCTTCCAAAATGGTGGTATGACGCTGAGCCAAATTAAAAATATGGCAATTGATCATGAAAAAATTAAAATTAAAAGAGATCAAGTTAGGGAAGCAAAAAACGAAATCAAAGATAAAATTGAGACTTTAAATAACTTGCTCTTAATTTTGACACACGTTGAAAAATGTCCATACGATGACCATTTACAATGTCCAGACTTTTTGAAACTTTTAGATGATTGAGCTTGAATTTTGTATTTAATTTCTTAAATTTTGAAGAAGATTATTTGTTATAATTGATAGCTCAATAAATAATATATATTTTTGATGGAAATTCCCGAAGAACTCGCTAACCTCGAAGCTAATGCTGGCATTTACGCCGTATGGATGCTCTTTCAACATCTTGGGTTAGACCCAGATATTGAACAACTAAAAGAAGTCTGTGGTTATGTAGAAGGTGATGGAACGACCACGATCGGTCTAGCGGTGGGACTTAAAAAATTTGGCTTAGATGTGGAATTTACCACAGATGAAGACAATGCACTTCAAGAGCAAGAAAAGCAAAGCTATTTAGAAGCTGAAAAACTTGCGCTAAAAATATCCCCCGCAATCAGCTATCAAGATATTCAAATCGCATTTGAAGCTAATAAGTTCGTGATCGTGTATTACGATACTTTAGAAGGCATTGGTAATCATTCATTGGTATATGACATCAATGAAGAAGAAATCTGCTTTTTTGATAGCTTTGAACCAATGCCAAAAAAAGTATTTGAACAGCAAAGGGCAGTAGACGGCATCTGTAGACAAGCCATCATCGCTGAAGTTAATTAATATCTAAAAGTATGTCACTATCTTAAAGTGGGTTGCTATTTTAAGGTATGTTAAAGTTTTAACAAGATCTAAAGTAGTTCAATAAAAAGCCTTCAATCATGAAGGCTTTTGAGGCAAAAAAACGAGATTTATTTTAAGTGCTTGATTGAGCCTTTTCCTGCCAATAATCAGCTTTTTCCTCGTTTACATCCATACCTAAACCATGTGCATAGATGGCGGATAAATCACGCATTGCTTGAGTATCACCAAGTTCAGCGGCTTGAGTCACCAATTCAACAGATTTTTGTACATCTTTTTCGACCACATTACCACGACGGTAATAACCTGCGAGCTCTAAAATCGCAGCAGCATGTTGATGTTTACTTGCTTGTGTGAGCCAGTTAAAACCGTACTCAAAGTTTAGTTTTGCATCTTCAGGATCTTCTTCTAAAACTTCTTTTGCATAATGGGTATAACCTTCCCCTAACCAGTACATCGCTTCGACATGACCCAATTGACCAGCACGTAAAGCCCATTCTTCTGCAAGCGCAATGTCTTCATCGTGTTCACTCGTCATATAAAGTTCAGCAAGTTCAAATTGAGCAGCGGCATTACCTGCATGAGCACGATTTTCGAGAGCAATCGGGACGGTAACACGTTTCGTCATAGTGGGATTCCATGGCTTCAAAGCGAAGCAAAAAATATTAAAGTTGTTCCCTTATTATACTGCAAAACTGATTCAAAGCTTGAGTAGTATGGTTCGAGCCTATTTACTAAGATATTTTGTAGATGAATTACAAATTCAACCATAGGTAAAAGCTATAGATGAGCGACATAAATTAAGGTTTTTTGATGGAATTGAAGTAAAAGTGACAATTTCTTAAATTTCATAAGACCTTAGCATAACTTTTTCCTATGCTGAAAATCCTCTCTAATGCGAATATTAGAGGAGATTGACCATGTCACAGACCAACACTTATTCAGCAGATGTGATCGTACTTGGTGCAGGCCCAGTCGGTTTAACGATGGCGAACGGCCTTGGCCTTGCGGGCTTAAAAGTAAAAGTGATTGAACAGCTCGATCAATTGATTGATTATCCTCGTGCAATTGGTATTGATGATGAATCTCTAAGAACAATGCAATCGATTGGTTTGATCAACAAAGTATTACCGCATACCACTCCCGATCATGCGATGCGTTTTCTTACGCCTTCAGGCCGTTGTTTTGCAGATATTCAACCTAAAACACGTGAGTTTGGTTTCCCTCGTCGTAACGCATTCGTACAACCTTATGTGGATGCAGAATTATTGGAAGGTTTAGAACGTTTTGATGATGTGGAAGTACTTTTTTCTCGTCAACTTCAAAGTTTTAAGCAGACTGAAGATCAAGTTGAAGTTCAAATCCAAAATAAAGATAAAACAATTGAATATATAACTGCAAAGTATCTAGTGGCATGTGATGGTGGTAATAGCTACGTTCGCCGTATGTTGAATATTCCTTTTGAAGGTAAAACTGCACCAAACCAATGGATTGTTGTCGATATTGCAAACGATCCATTGGCGACACCACATATTTACTTATGTTGCGATCCAGTACGTCCATATGTGTCAGCGGCTTTACCACATGGTATCCGTCGTTTTGAATTTATGGTGATGCCAGGGGAGACGCAAGAGCAACTGAGTCAACCTGAAAACATGGCTAAACTTTTATCCAAAGTATTACCAAACACTGAAAATATCGATGTGATCCGAAATCGTGTTTATACCCATAATGCACGTATTGCCAGTAGATTTAAAGAAGGGCGTATCTTACTTGCGGGAGATGCAGCGCACATTATGCCAGTATGGCAGGGACAGGGTTATAACAGTGGAATGCGTGATGCGTTCAATTTATCTTGGAAACTGGCTATGGTCGTACAAGGTAAAGTAGATGCTAAAGTTCTAGATTCTTATCAAGAAGAGCGTCATGATCATGCCAAAGCGATGATTGATTTATCTGTTACAGCAGGCCATGTGCTAGCTCCGCCTAAAAAATGGCAAGGTACTGCGCGTGATGCTATTTCATATGTTCTAAATTACATTAAACCAGTTAAACAATATTTGTTGGAAATGCGCTTTAAGCCAATGCCACAATATAAATCTGGTATTTTGGTTGGACAGGTCAATAAGACATCACCAATCGGTAAAATGTTTATTCAACCTAAAATGCAAGATAGCACAGGTCAGGTGAAATTACTGGATGATTTTATTGGTCAAGGCTTTGCTATTATTGCTTGGGGAGTAGATCCGACTTGGGGACTCACACCAACAAGTATTCAAAAATGGAAAGCCTTGGGTGTGAAATTTATTAAAGTCGTTCCAACTGAACAATTGAAAACTGATGCTCATGATGATGACATATTGACACTTGGGGATACAGAGCATGCGATTCGTGCGTGGTTTGGTCGCACTCAATATTCGATGGCATTTTTAAGACCAGATAAATTTGTCGCGGGCTTAAGTATTCCTCAGACGAGCGAAGAGCTCAGCCAAAAACTATTTGATAAACTTGGCGTTTAATCAAAAAGTTTAAGACTAATCTAAAAGAAAACCTGCAAATTTGCAGGTTTTTTATTTTTAAAATAGCGTTCAAATTTTTAAAAAATATGACAATGAAAGTGTTGGCTTAGAATATTTTTGACAGTTTGCAAATGCTTACTTTGATCTTGTTTTCTGAAACTCAAATATAAGCTGATATTCGGTAAATCGATTTCAGTTGATTTAATTAAGACATTTTCACTGAGCAAGCTTTCAACATATTTTGGAACAATGGTCCAACCGACTTGCATCGCTACAAGATTAATATTCATTAAAATGTTACTCGAGTATTGAGCAACTTGAATAGATGTATTTAGAGCTTCAAAAATGTTTTGAATTTTTTGGAATAAGATCGGTGAGGCAGTTTCCTCGCTCATGATAAATTTTTGGGCAATTAAATCCTGTTTTGAAATACAGTCTAAATGCGCATGGGCTGAATGACGAGGAATCAGCAAGATCAGAGGCTCACTGAACAATTCGATAGAGGTAATATGCTCATCATCGATACATTGGCGAGTGAATGCGACATCAATTTTTTGATCACGAAGTGCTTGGATTTGATGTACACAGCTCAAACTATGAAATTGAATATCTAAATCAGGCTGTTGTGCACGAATAATAGGCATGACATAGGGAAAAATTTTCATTTCTGCCACAGGTAAAAAGCCAATATTTAATTTATTTTTCTTGGTATTCGCCATAATTTGAATCTTGTGTTTGGCGTCTTGAGCAAGTTTCAAGATATGTCGAGCATCTTTTAAAAAAGTTTCTCCTTCCTCTGTGAGCGATAAGCTTCTGCTTTTACGAATCAGCAGGGATGTACCTAATTCCGCTTCAAGATCTTTAATTTGCTGACTTAAAGAGGGCTGCGCTATAAAGAGTTTTTCTGCAGCACGCGTAAAATTAAGTTCTTCGGCAACTGAGACGAAATATTTCAAATGTCGAAGTTCCATGCGTACCGATCCTTAATCGCCATAATAAATGAGGTTGATTATACGTTTGAATTGCTAGAACTTCAGCGTGATTCACGTTTAAAGCTAATTTAAGAAGAAAAAAACCGACCCATATTGAAATGAAATATGGGTCGGTTTTTTTATCAAGTAGAGTATTTAAATGATGAGGAAGATCAAGCTGATGAATCCAATAAAGGATACGCCCAAAATGATTTTTTTCATTTGTGACTCAAAATAGGTCAGACAAAGTGCAACAAAAAGTGCAGCGAATGTCAGTACACCAATCCAATAACTCATCATATTACTGACTTGTCCTTTGCTCATGCAGAGGATAAGCCCTAACGACAGGAATCCCCATCCAACCATTGAGGCTATTTTCTGGTGTTTAGCACTCAATGTTTGACCAAAAATTTGTTTTTGATGCTTTTGCATTGCACTGGCTAAACCTATAAAACCTAAAGTACAAACTGCCCAAATGAGGAGAAAAAAGCTCATGGTGATTACCCCTCTACCTTAGGTAAAACTTGACTCTTTTTTAATGGAGTTCCTTGATGATTTTGAACTTTGTAAAGTGCAAAATAAAAAACCACTGCTAAAACTAGCATCGCCAGATCGAACGAAGCGATAACCCATTGACCGTGAGCTATAGAACGCCATAAAGGTTGACCACCTGTGATAAAGTTTACAAGCGGAAGTAAAGCGAAAAGCAGGGTAGCGAGACCCAGTAATTCAAGCCAAGCTTGGCGATGGGTGCGAAAAACAGCATAAACAAGTGTGAAGAGCCACACAATAAAGAATGTACGGATTTCCCAGTTTAAACGCATTTCCATGTTGGCAGGGATAAAACGGTTTGCATAAAAATAAGCTGCACAAGCAATAGGTAAGCCGATAATCGCAGCGATGTTGGTAATCTCGACCGTACGATACCCAAAGGATTTATAACCTTGTTTCGCTTGTTGAGGTGCACGTTTGACGCACCATAAAATTAATCCTGTTGCGACCATTAGCGTGCCAACGATACCAGAAAAAAAGAGTATCCAACGTAAGGCTAAATCAACTCCTCGTGCTTCATGTAGAACAGTGGCAACATTGTAAATGCCATTGGGAATAGAAGGATTTTTGAGTTGAGTGGAATCATCTGTAATGTTTTGACCTGTCACACCATTGAAGTCTAAAGTTTCATATACGCCACGATGAGCGATACTTGCGCCGTGTAAAGCACGTAACTCAATGGTCGCCTTCGATGTATTTGGTGCTTTAATTGTGATCGAACCAATCGGATTGTTTTTCCACTTCGCTTCAGCTTGAGTGAGGATCGGAGCAATATCTGTAAGTGGTGCAGGTTCAGCTTTTCGATCTTGGTTGCGCGTACGTAGACTTTCACCTCGATTCTTTCTCTCACCATCCATGTTGTTAGTATGTTCATTTGATGCTGACTGCGTACCACGAGCCTCAATTTCTGTACGCGCATTCATCATCGAGCGCTGATTTCCTTGCGGTTGATCAGTACGAGTCTGCCCTTGTGGTTCTGCTGGATTTTGAATTAAGGATTTTCGTTGGTCTTGTAGAAAGGCGCCACGATTGTCATAAATTTGCTGTACCCCCCACGGCATGATGGTAAACAATAATAAAAGTAAACCACTAAAAGTGATCATGATATGAAAGGGAAGTGCGAATACAGCTGTTGCATTATGTGCGTCTAACCAAGAACGCTGTCCTTTACCTGTTCTAAAGGTAAAGAAATCTTTAAGGATTTTCTTATGGGTGATGATGCCACTAATTATTGCAACAAGCATAAACATGGTTGCTATGCCCACAATCCAACGTGACCATATACGTGGCATTCCGTATAATTCAAAATGGAAACGATACAGAAAACTACCCCCACGGGTTTCACGGGCTTCTAATACTTCACCTGTGGCACTGTCAATCGTCACACGTTTACCACCGCGACGAGCATTGGGATCTTCTCCGACACTCCGGATATTCAGTGTGGTGTAATTTTGACGAGCATTGGGTAATTGAATTCCCCAGCTCCCTGCATCAGCATGATTATTCTGCAAATATTGCAGAGCCACTTGCGTCTGCTCGAGTTGAGATTGGCTTGGAATCGATTGGTGATACTCGGGCTTCATCCATGTACTGATTTCTGCTTGGAAAAAACTCAAAGTACCAGTTACAAAGATGGCATACAGCAACCATCCTAGTATCAAACTAGCCCAAGTATGTAACCATGACATAGACTGGCGTGGGCCTTCAGCTTTGGCATCACTTCTCATGAATTAGTTCCCCATGATTTTATAGATGAGAAATAAAGCAAGGCTAGGTAAGACGATGCCCAATGTAGCTTTTCTGGTTTTGTGAACCATAAAAACCCAAATAAACGCTGCACACTGTAAACAGAAAGCAATGAGCGTTGCTGACATCGCTGCGCTAGATTGATATGTGCTAAATGTTTGTGCAATCACGATAGCAGAGAGGGATGCAAGCAAATAACCTCCAATACCCGCCAATAAAAAACGATAGAGCACCATCAGGCGATAACTGATAGAAACTGATTTAGTAGTCTTACGAGTTTTTTTTACTTGATTCCCGAGTGTTAACTCGCCTGGTAGTTCGAATTCTGTACTGTTCATAAAAGTAAGAAAGTGTGAGTGTATGTAATTATTGTAAATGATAACAATTATTGTTTATCTTTAGGATTATAAATTTAGCATTTTAGAAATAAATTTTTAATTGAATTAGCTTGGGCATGTTAATTGCAGCGTTGTAGATATTTTTTATCGATAGGTAAAATTTATGACGTATCAAGTTTTTTACTGCAAAGCTAATCCTGATGCTCAATTTGTGTTGTTATCTTCAGGGTTAGGAGGGCATGGACATTTTTGGCATCCACAATTAGATATATTGACTCGATTTTTTCATGTTATTACATATGATCAAGAAGGATGTCATGCAGATGCTGCATTACTAGCACCAACTTATTCAATGACCGATATGGCAATACAAGTGATACAGATTTTAGAGGATCTAAAGATCGATGATTTCCATTTTATCGGTCATGCTTTAGGTGGGCATATTGGAGCGGAGTTAGCCGTTTTAATTCAAAATACAAAATTGGAAATGTTGAGTTTGACCAGTATTAATGCGTGGGACTCACTAGATCCACATACGCTCAAATGTTTTGAAGCTCGAGAATCGTTATTACAAAATGCTGGTGCAGAGGCATATGTTAGAGCTCAAGCATTATTTCTTTATCCACCTGTATGGATCTCTGTTAATATCGATCAAATACAACAAGTAGAAAATAATCAACTCCGAAACTTTCCACCAAAAGAGAATGTACTGAGACGTCTGAAGGCTTTAAAGGAATTTAAAATAACGAATGAACATATCACCGCACTTCAACGAACTCCAATTCACTTGATTGCAAATCGTGATGATTTCTTGGTTCCAGTACATAAGACTTTTGATCTTCAGAAAAATTTTGTACATGCACAATGCTCAATTTTTGATGTAGGTGCACATGCTTCTACTGTGACTGAGCCAAATATCACTAATCAGGCACTTATTCAATTTCTTCGATCACTCTAGCATTTGAAACTTTTCAATTGCATATAAAAAACCACGATTGAGATCGTGGTTTTTTAATTATTTTACCAAATGGTATTTTTTGGAACATCTTGTGCACTTTTTTATGACGTTGTTTAAGAGTAATGGGTATTGGGATTATGTGATTAATTTATCATAAGGTAAAATATAAAATTATTAATCTATTGTAATATATAACAAAATAATAGTTGGCACATCATTTGCTAAATATCTAATACAAGCTCGAAAGCTTAATCCTACTAAATCGAATTTAACTGATCGTTAAATTAGGAGTGTTAGATATGAAAATTGGTGTCTTTTGTCCGATCGGAAATAATGGCTGGTTACTCTCAGAAAATGCTCCTCAATACAAACCAAGTTTTGAGTTAAATAAAAAAATTGTCCAACGCGCAGAGCATTACGGTTTTGATTTTGCATTGTCTATGATCAAGCTGCGTGGTTTCGGGGGTAAAACTGAGTTTTGGGATCACAACTTAGAAACTTTTACGCTTATGGCGGGTCTTGCTGCAGTCACCAGCAAAATAAAAATTTATGCAACAGCTGCGACGCTAGTGATGCCGCCTGCCATAGTTGCACGCATGGCATCTACGATTGATTCAATTTCGAATGGTCGTTTCGGCCTAAATGTCGTCACAGGTTGGCAAGCGCCAGAATATACCCAAATGGGCATGTGGCCCGGTGATGAATATTTCGGAAAGCGTTACGAATATTTATCTGAATACGTACAAATTCTGCGTGAATTATGGGCAACAGGTAAATCTGACTTTAAAGGTGACCATTTTCAAATGGATGATTGCCGAGTTAGCCCACGCCCGCAAGCAGAGATGAAAATTATCTGCGCTGGTCAATCGGATACAGGTTTGGAATTTTCTGCTCAACACGCTGATTACAATTTTGTTTTTGGTAAAGGGCTTAATACACCAACAGCATATGCAGAAATCAACGATCGTTTAAAAGCAAAAACAGATATTACGGGTCGTGATGTTCAAACCTACGTTTTGTTCATGATTATCGCTGCTGAAACAGACGAAGGAGCGATGGCGAAGTGGCAACATTATAACGATGGCGCTGATATTGAAGCGATCAACTGGTTAATGAATCAAGGCGGAAAAGATACTAAATCCGGTGCAGATACTAATATTCGTCAAATGGCTTCATCAGTATCACCAGTCAACATCAATATGGGGACGTTAGTGGGTTCTTACGAAACTATCGCAAAAATGCTAGATGAGATTAGCGAGGTAAAAGGAACTGAAGGCATTTTACTGACATTTGATGATTTTGTTAAAGGTGTTGAAAGTTTTGGACAACGGATTCAGCCGCTTATGAAATGTCGTGAACATGTTGTGGTTGAAGGAATGAGTTCAGAACCTGTGTTGGAGAAAATCGCATGAGTCATTTAGAAAATACCGTTGAAGCTGGATTTACTGCACAAGCGGGTACGGGTGTAAAACTCAAAGCCGAACCGGAAAATATTGTGCTTGCACCTGAGCAAACAGCATTAATCGTGATTGATATGCAAAATGCGTATACGTCAAAAGGTGGTTATTTAGATCTTGCTGGGTTTGATGTGTCGACGACAAAACCTGTGGTTGAAAATATTAAAAAGGCAGTTTCTGCAGCACATGATGCTGGAATTCAAGTGATCTATTTCAAAAACGGTTGGGATAATCAATATCGTGAAGCAGGTGGTATTGATTCACCAAACTTTCATAAATCAAATGCACTGAAGACCATGCGTAAGCGTCCTGAGTTACAGGGCAAATTGTTAGCAAAAGGGGATTGGGATTTTGAGTTGATTGATGAGTTGGTGCCAGCTCCTCAAGATATTGTGATTGAAAAGCCTCGTTATAGTGGATTCTTTAACACAGCACTAGACAGCATGCTCAGAGTGCGTGGAATTCGTAATTTGGTTTTTGTTGGTATCGCGACCAATGTATGTGTTGAATCGACGCTCAGAGATGGCTTCTTTCTAGAATATTTTGGCGTGGCTTTAGACGATGCCTGTCATCAAGCAGGACCAAAAGAAGCCCATGTCGCAAGTATGTACAACATAAAAACCTTCTTTGGATGGGTGTCGGATACAGAAAGTTTTGTCAGTAGTTTTGCAGATCAACCAACACTCTCTGAAAGCGCATAAATATTTATAGATTCTAAAATTAGGAAATAAGTCATGTCAAAAGAAGTCATTATTCCAGTGGGTTCAGGTAAGCCACTCGCACCGTATTCGCCTGCAACTAAAGCAGACAACATTGTCTATGTTTCAGGCACTTTGCCTTTTGATGAAAACAACAATGTAGTTCATGTTGGAGACGTAGCAGCACAGACACGCCATGTCCTTGAAACAATAAAGAAGGTCATCGAAACTGCTGGCGGAACAATGTCGGACATTACTTTCAACCATATTTTTCTGACAGATTGGGCAAACTACGCTGCAATGAATGAAGTATATGCCGAATATTTTCCGAATGCAGAACCAGCTCGTTACTGTGTTCAAACAGGATTAGTCAAACCTGATGCACTCATCGAAATTGCTTCGATTGCTCATGTTTAATTTGAAAGCTTTCATCACCCTATTATGAGTCCCTCACTGACTGTTTAGGCGATGAGGGATGGAGAACACTATGAATGCAAATGTGAAATCAATCAATTTACCCGAGGCAGTGAGTGCCACACTCAACATTGACCAACAGGTTTTTAGACAAGGAATGTCGAATTTAGGTGCAGCTGTCAATGTCATTACTACAGCTGGTCTAGCAGGAAAAGCTGGCTTCACAGCTTCAGCTGTATGTAGTGTGACAGATACGCCACCAACATTGCTGGTATGTCTAAATCGATCAGCATCAGTATTTGAAACATTTAAAAGTAATCAGGTTTTGTGTGTCAATACTTTAAGCAGTAGTCAAAAGCATTTATCGAATGTGTTTGGGGGTAAAACTCCAATGGAAGAACGTTTCGAAAAGGGGGACTGGTCAACATTAGTCACAGGTGCACCTATTTTAGAAGGTGCGCTAGTGAGTTTTGATTGTGAAGTCGTACAAAGTTTATCGGTAGGCAGTCATGATGTTTTGTTCTGCCATGTAAAGGGGATGAAACAGCAAGCGGGTGAAAAAGCCCTCATGTATTTTAACCGCGCATATTGTGAGCCAGTTCCAATGGTCTAAAACAGCATGCTTGATCAGGAGAAGGTCGATGAGCACAAAAGAAACATGGTTTCCAAAATTTAAACCTTTCCAAGGAAATCTAGACACGACCGCAGTTCAAGTAGATGAGTACTTGCCGCCAGGTAAAAGTATGGTATTGGGGCTGCAGCATGCATTTGCAATGTTTGGAGCAACAGTACTTGCCCCTTTACTGATGGGTTTCGATCCGAATCTTACAATGTTTATTACGGGTATTGGGACAATATTATTTTTCCTAATGACTGGGGGGCGTATGCCGAGCTATTTAGGCTCGAGCTTCGCTTTCATTGGAGCAGTCATTGCAGTCACTGGTTATACCGGTGTTGGCTTAAATCCAAACTTAGGCTTAGCACTTGGCGGTACCATTGCATGCGGTATTTTGTACGCCTTGATCGGTTTGATCGTGATGAAAACTGGCACAGCATGGATTGAAAAATTGATGCCACCAATTGTGACTGGAGCAATTGTGATGATCATTGGTTTGCATTTAGCGCCAGTGGCGATCAAAAGTGTCTCTGCTAATCAGTTTGATTCATGGATGGCTCTAATCACGATTATTTGTATTAGTGTAATCGCCGTATTTACTAAGGGCATGATCCGTAGATTGTTATTGCTCATTGGCTTAGTGGCTTCTTACTTTATTTATTTTTTACTCACCAATGTTTTGGGTTTTGGTACAGCGATCGATTTTACTAAAGTCAGTGAGGCAGCTTGGTTCGGTTTACCTACTTTTCATGCGCCAGTGTTTGAATTTAATGCCATGCTGCTTATTGCTCCCGTAGCGATCATCTTAGTCGCAGAGAATCTAGGACATTTCAAAGCGGTATCTGCAATGACTGGACGTAATCTTTCACCATATATGGGACGAGGTTTCTTTGCTGATGGTGTATGTACGACCTTGTCTGCATCAGTCGGTGGAACAGGAATGACAACATATGCTGAGAACATTGGTGTGATGGCGGTAACCAAAATTTATGCGACCACCATATTTTTATTTGCTGGCGTATTTGCAATTTTGCTAGGTCTATCACCAAAATTTGGCGCGGTTATTAGTACGATTCCTGTCGCATTATTAGGGGGAGCTTCGATTGTTGTTTTCGGTCTGATTACAGTGGCCGGTGCTAAAATTTGGGTGGACAACCGCGTAGATTTTACCAAAAACAGTACTCTGTTGATTGCTGCTGTCACCTTAATTATGGGGACAGGCAATTATAGTTTACAAATTGGCCATTTTGATTTGGGTGGAATAGGGACTGCAACATTAGCGGCTATTTTATTGAATCTTTTCTTAAATCGAGAAGATAAGAATGCGCAAACAGTAGAGCTCGAAAATGAACCGCATTCAGCAGAAGCAACGGCACTCCCTAACACTCAAATTTAAGGTGAAATTAAAAATGAAAATTGCATTTATCGGTTTAGGTGCTATGGGATGGCACATGGCGAGCCATTTACCAAAACTAGGATTTGAGGTTTTAGTTTGGAACCGTAATTTTGATAAAGCAGAAGCACATGCACAAACATTTGGTACTAAAGCGACCTCTGTCGATCAAGCAGTGAAAGCAGATTTTATTTTCACTTGCTTACCCACCAGTGCAGATGTCGAACAGCTTATTGCTCAAAATCCTCCGGTCAAGGGGAGCGTATGGATCGACTGTACCAGTGGTGTACCTATAAGTGCTTTAAAACTTGCAAATCAGTTGAAATTTAATGGTGTTGAATATTTAGATGCCCCCGTTTCTGGGCAAACTATAGGTGCTGAAAAAGGGACACTGACGGTAATGGTTGGGGGGGATTTCGATGCTTATAAGCGTGCAAAACCGATTATTCAGGCATTTGCAGGATTAATTGAATATGTCGGGGAGAGTGGTTCTGGATTTGCTGTTAAAGCGGTGAATAATACGTTGATGGCAACCCATCTATGGGCACTTGCAGAAGGATTGACGGTATTAAAGTCAAAAGGAGTAGATTTGAATAGTGCATTGAATTGTATTAATCATTCTAGTGGTAAAAGTTCAATGTCTGAAAATATTATGGCGCAACGTGTCTTGAGTCGTGCATTTCCAAAAACCTTCGCCTTAGATCTTTTACAAAAGGATATTGGAATTGCGACCGATCTAATTCAAGAGCAAGCTTTGGATTTGCCAACGATGCAACTTATACAAAATCAGTATATGCAAATTGAAAAAGTGAAAGCCGAAGATTCTGATTTTTCAGCTGTGGTTCAGGTGCTTGAACATCAATCTAAAATTGAATTAAGTTAAATCTACCGTCGAAATACCTTAAATACCGCTTAATGTAGATTAAGCGGTTTATCTATGAATGCTCAATGAGATTAGCTTTGTTGATATTCATTAATGACTTCTAACGCGGCTCTAAATGCTTCTTGGGTAGCTGGAGCACCACAGTACGGCAAGCTGTGTAAAAGAACCTCTTGGATTTCTTCAACAGTTGCGCCGTTGTTTAAAGCGCCACGTACATGACCTTTAAGTTCTGTTGGGCTTTTTTGGGCTGTTAAAAATGCAATCGTGATTAACGAACGATACTTGCGCGGTAAAACGCCTTCACGTTGCCAAGTTGAACCCCATGCATGCTCATTAATCCAATCTTGAAGTGGTTGAGTAAATGGAACTGTATTGTCTTGTGCACGTTTGACAAAATTTTCTCCCATCACTTCTGTACGAACTTTTAAACCATTTTCATAATCTTGTTTTGACATTTTTTTCCTCATAAAAAAAGCGCATCTTGAGATGCGCTATAGCATAAATATTAAGCTGGGATTTCAATCGCAATCGCAGTTGCTTCTCCACCACCAATGCAAAGTGCGGCAACACCTTTTGTTTTACCTAAGCGTTTTAATGCATGGATGAGAGTCAAAATAATTCGTGAACCTGATGACCCCAATGGATGTCCGAGTGCACAAGCTCCACCGTGGATATTCACTTTTTCAGGATCTAAATGAAAAGCATCGATCGCTGCCATGGTCACCATCGCAAACGCTTCATTAATTTCCCACAAATCCACGTCTTCAACAGTCCAGCCCGCTTTGTTTAATACTTTTTCTATTGCACCAACAGGTGCGATGGTAAATTCTGATGGGTGTTGAGAGTGCGTTGCGTAAGCTTTAATCGTTGCTAAAGTTGAAAGTCCCTTTGCTGTTGCGAGTTCAGCAGAAGTCACTAAAAATGCTGATGCACCATCACTAATTGAACTGGCATTGGCTGCAGTAATTGTACCGTCTTTAGCAAATGCTGGGCGTAGCGTAGGAATTTTATCAATTTTTGCTGTAAATGGATTTTCATCTTGGGCAACGATGACATCGCCTTTACGTGAACTTACTGTAACAGGGGTGATTTCATCTTTGAAATAATTATTTTGAATCGCATTCTGAGCACGAGTTAAGGAGCGAATCGCGAAATCGTCTTGTTGTTCACGTGTGTAGTTTTTCTTATCTGCCATTTCTTGAGCAAGAATACCCATTGAATAGCCAGTTTCAGCATCTTCCAAACCTTCTTGGAACATGTGATCAATCACTTTGCCATGTCCCATACGGTAACCTGCGCGTGCTTTGTCCATGAGATAAGGTGCATTCGACATGGATTCCATTCCGCCAGCGACAATAATATTTGCCGAGCCAGCTTTAATGGCATCTGCAGCTTGCATCACGGCTTTCATGCCAGACCCACAGATTTTATTGATCGTTGTTGCACCTACATGATCTGGTACACCTGCAATTCGCATCGCTTGACGAGCAGGACCTTGTTTTAATCCCGCAGGTAAAACACAGCCCATAATCACTTCATCTAGTTGGTCTGCAGCAAGCTTAGATTGGTCAAGTACGGCTTTAATGACTTCAGCACCAAGTTGCGGGGCTGTTAAGCTTGAAAGTCCTCCCTGAAAGCTACCCATAGCGGTACGGCTACCTGCAACTAATACGATTTCTTGACTCATAGCGTTGATCCTTGTCCTGTAGTTTATATGATTCAAATGCGTGTCAATTTCATATGTTCAAAATTTAATGACAGCTATTTTATTAGTTGTAATCACATTATCATAAAAAATGAATAAAGATTCATTATTTTGTTTTCATTTAATTTCGCTTATTTTGATGTTGTTTTCTATAACACCATAGTGGAATGAAAAATAAAAAACGACCCTTTAGGATCGTTTTTTCAGAAGCAATTGAGTGACTAGTATTGTGTAGATTTTGACAACACCTGAGCGTGAGGGTTCTCAAGTTCTAAACTCTGGTTAAGTTCAGTATCGAAAACATCGGTCAACATACTGTCAAAACGTTTAGCGTTATACGTAAGTAACTGATCTGCTTCAGCCTGAGTGATGAACTTGTCATTAAGAGCAGACTCAATGTGCTCTTCAAAAGTCAGACCTGTAAATTGGCCTTTGGATTCAGCCTTTTTAAACTTATTCCATAATTCCTCAATTTGAAGCAACATTTGGAATGTAGACTCCATGCGCCCATTGACATCATCGGGATCAGTACTATAGAAGACATGTTTTTTTAATTCATTGCGGAAAGCATTTTCCTGAAGAATTAGTTCACCTAATTTAAGTTTCAAGGCATCCGATGGTTGAGCAATAGGACGACCAAAAGGGAAACAAATGAGTTTGACTAAGCTTGCGGCGATTTTTACAGGGAAGTTATCAAAAAGACCATAGAAAGCTTCTTGAGATGCATATAATGCTTTCTCAAGTGCGAGTTTAGCATGCAGTTGTTCAGCTTCAGTACGTTGACCATTTTCATAAAATTTAAGAATTGCAGTCGCAATAAATAAATGTGAATGCATATCTGCTAATCGTCCAGACAGCATTTCTTTGCGTTTGATATCACCTGCAAGGAGGCCTAAGCACATATCTGCGACTAAGGCAAAATTAGCACTCAAACGATTAATGGTTTTGTAGTAAGGGCGACTGAAATCATCAGCCTTTACTGAGCCTTCTGTTGATCCGCCTATAAAACCATAAGCAAATGATTTAGCGGTTCGATTAAATGTATAACCCAAATGCTTATAAAGAATGTCATTAAAATCTTTTAATGCTGCATCTTTATTTTCGGCTTGTAAAAGTTGTAATTCTTCAAATAAATAGGGATGACAACGCATCGAACCTTGACCAAAAATCATCAGTGAACGACTCAGAATATTGGCACCCTCAACAGTAATCGAAACAGGGATCGCTTGGTACATGAGCGCCAAGAAGTTACGAGGACCCATTTGAATAGCACGCCCGCCCACAATGTCCATACTATGATTAACAATCTTACGCATGGTCTCAGTTGCGTAGTATTTTGCCATTGCAGTCATGACTGCAGGTTTACCCCCTTGGTTTAGGCCACAAGTGACGAGGTAACGGAATGCTTCAAGCATATAGGTATCGCTAGCGATATCACTTGAAACCTCTTGAACACCTTCGAATTTACCGACTGAAATTTTGAATTGTTGACGGACACGAGCAAAGGCGCCGACATTTAAATAACACATTTCACCTGCAGCTGTTGATAGTGCTGGAAGAGAAATACCGCGGCCAACTGCCAGACATTCCATCAGCATACGCCAGCCTTTACCTGCATTTTCTACACCACCAATAATCCAATCCAGCGGAATGAAGACATCTTTACCATCCACGGTACCATTCATAAATGGTGAACCTGGATTATGGCGTGCTCCTACAATCACACCTTCATGATCAGCTGGTAATAGGGCACATGTGATTCCGTATTCAGTTTTGTTTTTATCACCTAGTAAACCTTCAGGGTCATATAATTTGAAAGCTAAACCGACCACCGTAGCAACAGGGGCAAGTGTAATCCAACGTTTGGAAAAATTCATTTTTAGGCCAAGAACTTCTTGTCCTTCAAATTGACCATAACAAACCACACCTGTATCAGGAATTGCACCTGCATCTGAACCTGCTTCAGGGCTTGTTAAACCAAAACATGGAATTTCTTCACCTTTTGCTAAACCTGGTAAATAACGATTCTTCTGATCTTCAGTACCGTAGTGTAAGAGTAATTCTCCTGGACCTAAAGAGTTAGGCACCATACAACTGACAGCAGTGGTAAGTGAGCGTGAGGCAATCTTACTCATGATACGGCTTTGCGCAAATGAGCTAAATTGTTTACCGCCGTATTCCTTAGGGATAATTAACCCCAGAAAACCTTTGGATTTAATAAATGACCAGACTTCTTCAGGGAGGTCTTTACGATGATGGTGAATATCCCATTCATCCAGCATCTGGCAGAGCTGTTCGACTTCATGATCGATAAATGATTGTTCTTCTTCAGACAGTGTGGGGTACGGATACTGATCAAATTTCTTCCAGTCTGGTGCCCCCATAAATAATTCTTTTTCCCACCAACTGGTTCCTGCATCTAATGCTTCACGCTCGGTACTACTCATTGTTGGCATTGCATTGGCTAGAGCTTTATAGGCAGGTTGTGTAATAAATTTCATCCTTAACGTATCAATACTGACAATCAATGAAATTAGGATAAAAGGAATACCGAGTATCAGCGACCAAGGGCTGATCAACGCAACTAAAATAGATACGACTGTGAGTGTGATAGCCCCAGAAGTTCTTGAGAATTCGAAATAAAAAATAGCCCAGAGTGTTGTAAATAGAATAATTAAACTGAGTATAAAAAACATTATGAACTGCTCCATTTATGATTTGGTCATGGAGCCAATACCCACAGTAAATTTAATCAAAGCACAAACATCAGATCTACAGCGATATTGGATCATGAAATGTGAAACGAAAGCGTTGAGTTCTAAAACGGACGCATATTAATACTTATATTGGATAAGATTGTTTGAAAAATATTCAAAATTCAAGCTGAAGAGAGATAAGAAATGTGTCAATAAGTAATTGAGAATTATAAAAACCACAAACAAAAAAGCCCTCATACGAGGGCTTTAAAGTAAGAAGAATTATGCTTCGATTGTTTGAACAGTAATTTTCTTTGCAGGATCAGCTTTACGACGAACTGCTGGTACTGGTTCGCCATAGTATTGACGATCAGCAAAATAACTTGAACGTACCATTGGTGCAGCCCAAATATTTTTAAAGCCTAATTTTTGCCCATGTGCTGTATAGCGTTCGAACTCTTCAGGTGTGACGAAGCGATCAATTGGTGCATGTTCTTTCGATGGTTGTAAATATTGACCAATTGTTACGTAGTCAACATCGTGTGCTTTGAGGTCATCAAGAAGTGCGAGAACTTCTTCTTCAGTTTCGCCAATACCTACCATCAAGCCACATTTAGTTGGAATATCTGGGCAGTATTCTTTAAACATTTTAAGAAGATTTAAGGAATGTTGATAGTCTGAACCTGGACGCATTGCTTTGTATAAACGTGGTACGGTTTCAATGTTGTGGTTAAACACATCTGGAGGACATTCCGTCATGATGCGTAATGCAACATCCATACGACCACGGAAATCAGGTACTAAAATTTCCAATAATGTATTAGGACTTAAAGCACGCGCTTCTTTAATACAATCAACAAAGTGTTGCGCTCCACCATCGAGTAGATCATCACGGTCTACAGATGTTATGACAGCGTATTTCAAACCTAAGTTTGCAATTGTCTCAGCCATGTGGCGTGGTTCATCTGGGTCTAATGCATTCGGACGACCATGTGCCACATCACAAAATGGGCAACGACGTGTACAAATGTCACCCATAATCATGAAAGTTGCTGTACCACCACCAAAACATTCAGGAAGATTTGGACATGCAGCTTCTTCACACACTGTATGTAATTTTTGTTCACGTAAAGTTGATTTAATGCGTTGAACCTCTTCTGGTGCAGCCATTTTGACGCGAATCCAGTCTGGTTTACGAGGTGCTTCAACCGTAGGAATCACTTTTACAGGAATACGTGCGACTTTCTCAGCGCCACGAAGTTTTTCACCCTGTACTGGTTTACGGTTTTCTGACATATTCAACGATTCCACTAATGTGTGACGGGAGGAAATATTAAAAATAGGTCTCTTATTATAGCGAATTTATGCATAAATTGGGCAAAAACGATATTCATAAAATAAATGTGGCTATCAAGCAATATATGGTATTGAAATACAGCAAATGTGTGCATTTTCAGTCATAATATAAGTTAGATAAATGAAGAGATAATTGTATAGGAGCATTGAATGCCGCGTAAGAAAGAGGTCGTGAGTGGAACCTTTGTCAAATATGATGCAGTCGTTTTAGGTTCAGGCCCTGCTGGTGAAGGTGCGGCAATGAAACTTGCCAAATCAGGCAAGCGCGTTGCAGTAGTTGATATACGTGAACAACTTGGTGGTAACTGTACGCATGTAGGAACTATTCCAAGTAAAGCTTTACGTCAAACGGTTTCTAGCATTATCCGTTATCAACGTGATCCAATGTTCCAAAAAGTGGGTGATTGGAAACAATTCACCATGAAGCAAGTGCTTCGTAATGCGCATAAAGTGATCCAACAGCAAGTGGATACACACTCGCGTTTTTACGACCGTAACCGCATTGATATTTTCCACGGTCGTGCTTATATCCAAGATCAAAATACGGTGGTGATTTTCACGCCTGAAGGTGTGAAAGAAACGATTATTTTTAAACAGTTGGTGATTGCGACAGGTAGTCGTCCATATCGTCCTTCAATTTTAGATTTTAATCACCCACGTGTGTTTGATTCTGACAAAATCTTAGACCTAGATTTTTCAATTCAAAAAATCATTATTTATGGCGCTGGTGTCATTGGCTGTGAATATGCATCTATCTTTATTGGCTTAGATCACAAAGTTGATTTGATTAATACTCAGCATAAATTACTGAGCTATTTAGATGACGAAATTGCTGATGCATTGTCATATCACTTACGTGAACAAGGTGTATTGATTCGCCACAATGAGCAGATTGATCACTTAGAAACATTTGATGATCATGTGGTGTTGCATCTTGAAAGTGGCAAGAAAATTAAAGCTGATGCAATTCTATGGTGTAATGGTCGATCTGGTAATACAGATGGTCTTGGCTTGGAAAATGTTGGTATCAAACCAAACAGCCGTGGACAACTATCAGTGAACGAGCAGTATCAAACTGAAGTTGAAAACATTTATGCTGCGGGTGATGTGATTGGTTGGCCGTCTCTAGCTTCAGCTGCATATGACCAAGGTCGTTGTGCTGGCGCGATTATGAGCGGTGAACAAGGTATCCAACCCGTGGTTGATATCCCTACTGGTATTTATACCATTCCAGAGATTTCATCAATTGGTAAAACTGAGCAGGAATTAACTGAAGAAAAAATTCCTTATGAAGTTGGTCAGGCGTCTTTCCGTCACCTCGCTCGTGCGCAAATCACGGGTGATACAGTGGGTGAGTTAAAGATTTTATTCCATCGCGAAACCTTAGAAATTTTAGGTGTGCATTGCTTCGGTAATAATGCTTCTGAAATTATCCATATTGGTCAAGCCGTGATGAATAGCCCGAACAACACCATCAAGTATTTTGTTGAGACAACGTTTAACTACCCAACGATGGCTGAAGCTTATCGTGTAGCAACGTTAAACGGGATGAATCGTTTATTCTAAGGCGACTTGATGATAAAAACTCGCAAGTTCAGGCTTGCGAGTTTTTTTATTTTTGCATTTAAGTTTGATCTTTAAATCACAAAATACAATAAAGCTCCATAGCTAACAAAGCTCGCTACTAAAGAGATGATGACAGGGATTTTTGATCTCAGTAAAAGAATGACAATGCCGATAAAAATAAAATCATAAATCGAATGTAGATGTTTTTCAGCCATTTGAGCAATTAAACAGAGTAATAATCCGATGACCGCTGCATTAATAGCAGCGACGGCTGCTGCAATCTTTTTGTTTTTGACCCATTTTGACCAGTAAGGGAGCGTGCCGAAAATAAGCAGAAATGAGGGCAGGAAAATTATACTGGTTGCAATCGCAGCGTTAAGTAAAGGCGATGCGGTAAATCCTAAATATGTGCCAACGTATCCTGCAAAGCTAAATAAAGGGCCTGGAATAAGTTGAGCAAATGCATAGCCTAAGTCAAATTGTTCCGCAGTGATGTGTTGAGTAAGCACAAAATCTTCATACATGAGTGGCAGGATGATATGACCGCCCCCAAAAACCATTGAAGCAGTGTGATAAAAGCTTTCTAGATTGCTAAGCAAGCTTGATGAATAGATAAATTGCAGCGCAGGAAAAATAATAAATAAAGTGACAAACAGGATGAGCCAGAGATAATGATACTTTTGATATGCCTGAGTGGTTTTGATGTGCGGTGATGGCTGAGATTTTCCTTTTTTTGTAAATGCTAAGCCAATGAATCCAGCCACTAAAATTAAGAAAATTTGACTATAGCTCCACTGCGCAAAATAAATAAAAAAAGCAGAACTCAGCATCAGGACATACTGCCAAATTTCAGTACAGAAGCTTTTGAACATTTGTAAAAAAGCCCAAATGACGACGGCTATTACAATCAAATGGATGACGTGAAGGAGTTCAAGAGGTATATCGGAAAAAAAATATTGACCAAAAATAGCAAATGAAGTCATTAGAATGAAGGCAGGTAATGTAAATCCTAACCAAGCAATAAAGCCCCCCCAATATCCTTTGGAGAAATATCCTATCGATAACCCCACTTGACTACTGGTCGGACCTGGCAACAATTGCGCTAATGCGACCAATTGTCCATATTCATGAGAGCTTAACCATTTGAGTTGATCAACAAAAGTGCGATGAAATAACACCAAATGCGCTGCAGGACCGCCAAATGAAATACATCCTAATTTAAGAAAAATAAAAAATAGTGCTGATAAGCTAACTTTAGGAAAATTATCTGATTTCATTTAGTAATCGTACGATGTTTTTGAACTAAGTCTAATAGGCGATTATGACAAGTATTTGAAATGAATGAAGGAGTGATGAGGGGTAAGCCTTATCTTGAAAATGATAAGGCTTGTGGATGTTAAATTAAGCAAAATTTCCATTTCTGAAATCATCAAATGCTTGCACGATTTCTTCCTGAGTATTCATGACGAAAGGACCGTGGGCAACAATGGGTTCATTCAATGGTTCACCACTTAAGCAAAGAATTTTCGCCGTACGATGAGCAAATATTTCGACCTGTGTTGATTTTGGGTCAAGATAAAGCGTTTGCATGGCTGTATAGATCTGACCATCAATCTCAACTTCTCCATCAAGGATGAAAATCAGATGATTCCAGTTTGGCATAAGGTTTAATGGAAGGCATGCTCCATGATTAAGTCTAATGTCATAAACATTCATGTTGCTAAATGTTTGAGCTGGTCCTTGATAAACAGTTGAGCCGATTTGATATTGACCAGCAATAACACGAATCTTGGTTTGCTCATCGTGAGATAAAACTTCAGGAATATTTTGCTCAGTCAATTCCTGATATCTCGGCTCAGTCATCTTGGCATGCTCTGGTAGATTTACCCAAAGTTGAACCATATCCAAAACTCCACCAGTTTTTGCAAAAGCTTCCGAATGGTGTTCTTCATGCAGAATACCTTTACCTGCGGTCATCCATTGCACTTCGTTTGGACCAATTTTTCCATGATTGCCTTTTGAGTCACGATGCTCTAATTCGCCGTCATAGACAATCGTCACCGTTTCAAAACCACGGTGGGGGTGTAAACCAACACCGCGTTGGTGGTGACTTGGAGAAAATCGATATTGACCTGTATAACCCATTACCAAGAATGGGCTGGTATGATTTCCTATTTCATGCATGGGTAACATGGAGTTTGTTGGAAAACCATCACCCACCCATGTGCTTCGATCGCTGGTATAGACTTTCTGAACTTGTGTCATTTGTATTCCTCTATATATCGTTCTAATCATGATATTGAGGTATATTGATGAGATTACAGGGCGATTCTCTCAACAGATAATTCCAAAAATGAAACAATTATGCAAAATTTAAATGATTACTACTATTTTGTGCAAGTCGTTAAATATCAAGGTTTTACTAAGGCAAGTGAAGCTTTAGGTATTACAAAATCTAAGTTGTCTCGTCATATTTCAGATTTGGAAAACCGTTTACACGTAAGATTATTGCAACGAAATACACGAAAGTTTGCCGTAACCGCAGTTGGTCAAGAATTTTTTGAATATTGTATTAAGATTTTGGATCAAGTGGAGGCGGCAGAAAATTTTGTAGAGCAAAGTTTGTCGAGCGAGCCTTCAGGTTTAATTCGAATCTCGTGTCCAATTGGTTTGGTTGAGTTTCCGTTGGGTAATATGATTGCTAAATTCATGCAACATTACCCACGTGTTCAAGTTCATCTGGTCGCAACAAATCGTAAAATTGATCTCATAGAAGAGGGGATTGATTTGGCTGTGAGGGTGAGAAATTTACCACTTGAAGATAGCGACTTGATTGTACGAGAGCTTGATGCTTGGCAACATGTGTTAGTGGCAACGCCTGAATTAATTCAACAGATTCATGAGCCTATCCATTTGGATAACCTTGCACAACTTCCGAGTATAGGTTTTCATGTCCCGAAATCGATTTGGAGATTTCAATCTAAAGTTGACACAGTTAATCAGTTTCAAGAAATAGAATTCTTTCCAAGACTCAAAACTGATAATTTTGCCGCCATGAAATCTGCAGTGTTGAACAGTGTTGGAATAGCATCATTACCTAGAGTGTTTGTATATGAAGAGCTTAATCAAGGCACTCTTGTAGAATTAGTCCCTGAATGGGAGTTGCCACGTGGCGTTATTCATGTTGCCTATACATCACGACAAGGCATGATGCCTGCCGTGAGATGTTTATTAGATTATTTAATTGAGGAGTTTAAAAAACTGAGCTGTCAAAACCATGAAATTATATAAATTAATGTGCGCAAAAAGCTTGGTTAAAATATGTAAATAAATCAGGAGTGTTCATCCACAAAGCAATTGATAGACTAAGCAGAAGGATGACTCCGATGAATATGCTGATGTTGAGCAAATTGAAGCGATTAGTCATTGACGACATTCTCCTCATTAACAAATAAATGAATGAATACACCGAAGATACTGAGCGCAATACACATCATCCAAATAATATTGTAATTGCCTGTCATATCATGATTTAAGCCACCCAACCATCCTCCAAAAAATGAACCGACTTGGTGAGTAAAAAATACAATTCCACTTAGCATGGTGAGATATTTAACGCCAAACATATTGGCAACAATACCATTGGTAAGGGGAACGGTTGATAACCATAACAACCCCATAATGATGGCAAAACTATAAATCGTAAAGATCGAGAGTGGTAATGCGAGGAATAAAACGATAGCGATACCACGTAGTCCATATAACCACATGAGCAATTTAGGTTTGGAATATTTATCACCCAGCCAACCAGCTGTGTAAGTTCCAACAATATTAAATAGCCCAACCAAGGCTAAAAACATAGTACCAGTGGTGGTGCTAAAACCATGGTCAGTTAAATAACCCGGCAAATGAATGCCCAAAAACACGACCTGAAATCCACAAACTAAAAATCCTAATGCTAACCAGATAAAAGGTTTGTGGTTTTTAGCAACAATGAGTATTTGTTTAAAACTTAAAGAAGGTTTAGCAATCGCATCAACTGCTTGAGGCGCTTGATACATTGGAGCTTTTAGCATCCAAGCCAAGGGTACAATTAATGCAATTAAAATCGCTGTGATGAGTAGCGCCGATGACCAACCAAAATTTTGTAAGAGTAAAAGTGTGGTTGGCAACATAATAAATTGCCCAAAAGAGCCTGCTGCGCTAGCAATACCCATAGCCATACTACGTCGACTTGGGTGCGCTGCACGTCCGACAGCAGAGAGCAAAACAGAAAATGAAGTAGCTGATAAAGCCAAACCAATGATTAAACCTAGACTAAGATTGATGAGAAGCCCTGTTGAGCTAAATGCCATCATCACAAGTCCAATCGCATATAAAGCGCCGCCAACGGCAACGACTTTTTTACTCCCATATTTATCTGCTAGCGCTCCCGTAAAGGGTTGAACAGCACCCCATAATAAATTTTGAAAGGCAATTGCTAAACTGAAAACTTGATGATTCCAATTAAACTCATGACTCATTGGAACTAAATACAAGCCAAATCCATGTCTGACACCTAAGGAGAGTGCCAAAATAAAAGCACTCCCAATGAGCATAAAGATGAGGGGTTTTGAAAATTTGGTTTCTGACATGGTCAATCCGCTTAGCATTTTTTGTAATTTTAAAAGATCAGTAGCATCATGACGACAGAATAAAAATTTATCAATCAATAAAATTTAGTTATTAGAATGAATAAAGCGGCACTTGGCCGCTTTATGAAGACTGATGGAAATTAGAATCGATAACCAATACCGGCATATCCCAGAATCGGATTAATTTCGATATCTGATTTTGCATTGATTAATTCACCAAGTTTAGCATCGTTTACTGTAATTGTTGTTTCACCTTTAAGATGCGCATAGGAAATTGACCCGACTGCAAACCAACGATCGTTGAAATCATAAGTAAAACCGGCAGTAGCTACAGGGGCGAAAGCATCTTTAGCTTCGAGTTTAACTTTAGGATTCGCAGTACTTTCAATTCCATCAAGTGCTTTCCCAGCTTCACCTAATTTGATGTTCGCAATTTTATGACCTGCAGCGACTAGATCAGCTTCAAGGTTGGAGTTCATTTCCAATTCATTGAAGTATGCATACATCAAACCAAGCCCTACATAAGGTCTAAATTTATTTACGCCTGTTTTACCAAAATGGTATTGGAATTCGAATGCTGGCGTCCATGCACGAGCTTCTGCTACTTTACCATGACCTGATAAATCAGTAATAAAGATGTCATCTTTTAAAGGTAAATCGTTTAGGATTGCTCCAATCCCTGTCGGGGTGGCGATGCCTGAAAGTGGAGCATAAATTTGTCCTTTCCCCTGAATATCGACTTTAGGTGGAATTCCAGCTTTCACTTCAAATGAAATATTGTCGGTGAAAAAATAGTTGGTCATGATTCCAAGTGTTGTGACATCATCTGCTTCCAGGCCAGTTCCTTGAGCTTGCCAATTATCAAGACCATTAATTGTGGCTTCACCAGAAGTATTGGCTCTCAGATAGGTTTTTTCATCTTTCTCGTAACTAATCAAATTTGCTGCATCTAAGGCTACAGCAGCTTTCAAGAGGCTTTTCTTAGCCTCTGCATCACTGGCACTGTCATCAATTGCATTCAGTACCGAGTCAACTTGCACATCCCCAACCTTCGTTTTTTCACCCTTAGCTACAGCAGTGTTAATATTAATCGGTTGAGCTTTACCCTGAGGCATTACATGTAATGCACCCACTGAAACCGAAAAACGTTTAAAGCCATCGCCATCTTTTAAACTAAAATAAGGTGAATCTGCATAACTGAAGACTGGAAAACTTAACGCGCTGATAGATGCAACTAAGTAAGCTAGTTTTTTTTTCATTATGGAACTCCATGTCCAAAACTGTAAATAAAGAGTGATTATTTTTGTATTTTTATTATCAAATTTATTTTTAGACACATTGTAGTAATAATTTGCCAATTATGTTTGGTTTTTGTTTGATTACAAAAAAAAGAGGCAATTGCCTCTTTTCTTACTCTATGCGTTAGAAACGCATGCCAACCCCAGCATAGCCCAATATCGGGTTAATCTCGATATCAGCTTTTGAGTTGATTAACTCTTGTCCAGTATTTTCATTGACGACTGTGATCTTCGTTTCATTCTGCAAGTGAGCGTAACTAATAGATGCTACTGCATACCATGTATCATTAAAGTCGTAGGTGAATCCAACTGTAGCTATAGGTGCAAAAACATCAGTTGCTTCTAAATTAACTTTCATTTTTCCATTGGTATCTTTCTTATCGAGTGCTGCACCAGCATTTTGATTAATAATATTTTGGATCATATGCCCAGCGGCGACTAAATCTTTTTCAATACCTGGATCCATTTTTAGCTCATTAAAATAAGCGTACATTAATCCAACGCCAATGTAAGGGCGGAATTTATTAATCCCGGTCTCACCAAAACGATATTGTAATTCAAAAGCAGGGGTCCATGCTCTAGCTTCAGCAGCTTTTGAAGATTGTTCTAGATTAGTAATATGAATATTATTTTTGAGGTCTAAGTTCCCCGCAATTCCACCTAACGGTGCTGCAGTAGCTGAGAAGGGGGCTTTAATATTTCCAATACCTTTGATATCCACTTTAGGTGGAATTCCACCTTTTATTTCCACAGACAAATTATCTGTAAAGTGATAACTACTCATGATGCCAACTGTTGTAACTTTATCAGCCTCCAAGCCAGTATTCGGATTATCCCATTCAGCTAATCCATTAATATAGGATTTTCCACTAATAGCCCCTGAGACATTGCCTTGAAAAGCAGAAATTAATTTAACAATACCTTCTACTAAATAATTTGGTTTACGATCTGGGTCAAGGTTATCGATTACCGTTGAAGCATTAATATCCCCAACTTTTGATTCATAATTGTCATTTATGACTGTTTTGACATTAAAAGGTTGGGCCTTACCTTGCGGCATTACATGTAATGCACCCACTGAAATTGAAAAACGCTTAAACCCCTCATCAGAAAGGCTGAAATATCCTGACTCCGCATAACTCAGAGTAGATAAGAATGAACTTGCGAATAATGTAGGAACTAAAAACTTCTTCATTGTTTGAAGGACTCCATGTCCAATTTTTAGTTCATTTTATATTCATTAAATCATCTAAATGCAAAGCAGTTTGTTCACTTGAAATCAAATTTATTATCCTAATTTACAATTGTTAAATTATTGAAAAATATGATATAAGTTAGATTTTAAAATGTATACTAATTGTCTTATTTTTCCTTTGTTAGTGATGGATTGGGCATATTGGGGTGTGGCTTCAATATGCCTCAAGTGTTTTAGAAGCGATAGCCTACACCAGCATAACCAATAATCGGGTTTACTTCTAAATCAACTTCCGATGAAAATAATGTTCCAAGTTTATCATCGTTGACTTCAATCGTGGTTTTACCTGTTAGGTGTGCATAACTAATAGAGGCTACTGCAAACCAGTTTTGATTGAAGTCGTAAGTAAATCCAAGCGTGGCTATTGGCGCAAAACTCAATTCGGACTCAAGTTTAACCTTGGGATTTGCTGTACTTTTTTTACCTTTAATTAATGCATCGCCACCACGTCCATTTTTCATATTGGCAATCATGTGACCTGAATCAATTAAGTCTTTTTCAAGGCTTGGATTCAATTCTAATTCATTGAAGTATGCGACCATAAGTCCAAGCCCAACATAGGGTCTAAATTTATTGATCCCAGTCTGTCCAAAATGGTACTGCAATTCCCACATTGGAGTCCATGCACGTGCTGTCGCAATAGAATTTCCATGACTTTCAAGATCTGTAATTGGCAGATCATTCTTAAGATAGATTGTTGGTAAAGGTATACCTAAAAGTGTTGAATTTGCTTCGGCTGTAAATGGTGCTGTAATCTTACCTTTACCTTGAATATCTACTTTTGGGGGGAACCCAGCTTTACTCTCGAATGAGATCTTATCGTTGAAATGGTAATTGATCATGATGCCAAGTGTTGTAACATCATCTGCAGTCATTCCAGAACCATCCATACTCCAACTTTCAATGCCGCTTACAGTTGAAGTTCCACTTTGACTGGCTGGATAAGTATCACTAAAAGCATCAACGATCTTCAAAAGCGCTTGCATACTTTGATTTTCTTTTTCTTTATCAGGATCTAAGTTCTCAAAAACTGTAGAAAGCGTAATATCACCATTTTTTGCAACTTCACCATTTTTTACTGCTGTACGAATTTTAGGTGCCTTGGCTTTACCTTGAGGCATAACATGTAATGGTCCGACTGAAATTGAATATCGTTTAAACCCTTCAGTTTCATCCAGATTAAAAAATGATGATTCTGCATAAATAGTTGTAGATGCAAAAACAATAGGTACGACCATGCACCAGAATGCTTTTTTCGTCATTTTGGACTCCCTGTCCGATTTTGTTGCTAGTTGTTGTTTTACATTCTTTAAGTGTTATATAAACATAAAATGAATCAGTTTGAAAAGCGTTTTTACTCATTTTTTGTGATAAAAAATTTTTAAAAATCATGAATTTAAATTTTAAAAATCCAACATTTGTTAGGTTTGTTTGTTAATTTATTTCTTATTGAGTGACTTAGCAAAATAAAAAGTCAGATCAATTTAAATTGGTCTGACTTTTTTAACTTTATTAATTAACTAAAATTATTGAAATCGGGATAAATCCTCTTCAGGGCGAGCAGTTAATACCTCGACACCTGTTTTAGTGACTAAAACAGTATGTTCATATTGCGCAGATAATTTATGATCTTTCGTTACAACTGTCCATTTATCACCAAGAAGTTTAGTTTGCCATACACCAGCATTGACCATTGGTTCAATTGTAAATGTCATACCTTCTTCTAAAACCATGCCTGAATTTGGTTGACCGTAATGAAGCACTTGAGGTTCATCATGGAAAACAGTGCCAATACCATGACCACAATATTCACGAACGACACTGAAACGCTCTGACTCAACATATTTTTGAATCGCATGACCAATATCACCGATCGTCGAACCAGGTTTTACCGTAGCAATACCACGATACATTGCTTCTTGTGCAACTTTGCATAAGCGATCTGCAAGAATAGAAGTCTCGCCACCCACGATGTACATCATGTTGGTATCACCATGAAATCCATCTTTAATCACTGTGACATCAATATTCAAGATGTCACCTTTCTTTAAGATTTTGTTTTCAGAGGGAATACCGTGGCAAACCACATGGTTTACTGATGTGCAAATCGTATGCTGGAATGCAGGACGGCCAGGCGCAGCACCATAGCCTAGGCAAGCAGGAATGGCATCTTGTTTATTCACAATATAATCATGACAAATCGTATCCAATTCTAGTGTACTCACACCAGGCTTGATATGCGGTTTGATCATATCCAAAACTTCTGCCGCTAGTCGTCCCGCCACACGCATCTTTTCGATATCTTCAGCAGATTTAATTAAACGACGTGGTGCTTCATAAGTACTGTTCATGATCTTTAAAAACTTTTGGAAATTTGTGTGTGACTATGGTATAAATAGCCGCCCAATTTATCAAATGCTTTTCGTGAATAGATTCACTTAATCGGATGATATGTTGGTTAATAAAATCCGCACATATGTCGACACATTACTCTGGGTGCCCGTAAGGGTGGAGAATGCGGACATATGGAGGCCTAACCCAAACTTTTAAGGTAAAGAAAATGGCAGATTACAACGTAAGCATGCGCGACCTTCTTCAAGCTGGTGCGCACTTCGGTCACCAAACTCGCTTCTGGAATCCAAAAATGCGTCAATACATTTTTGGTGCGCGTAACAAAATTCACATCATCAACCTTGAGCACACTGTTCCTGCGTTAAATGATGCATTGAACTTTGTTAACAACCTAGCAAGCAAAAAGAACAAAGTATTGTTCGTTGGTACTAAACGTGCTGCTTCTAACATCATCCGTGAACAAGCTCAACGTGCTGGTCAACCATATGTAGATCACCGTTGGTTAGGTGGTATGTTGACGAACTGGAAAACTCTTCGTCAATCAATCAACCGTCTTAAAGATCTTCAAACTCAGTCTACTGACGGTACTTTCGCTAAGCTTACTAAACGTGAAGCTTTAGAGCGTACTCGTGAAATGGAAAAACTTGAACGTGCTCTTGGCGGTGTTAAGAACATGGGTGGTTTACCTGACGCATTGTTCATCATCGACGTTGACCACGAAGCGATTGCAATCAAAGAAGCTAAGAACCTTGGTATTCCAGTAATCGGTATCGTTGATACTAACTCTAACCCAGATAACGTTGATTTCGTTATTCCTGGTAACGATGATGCGATCCGCGCTGTAACTCTTTACGCTACTGCGATGGCTGATGCGATTATTGCTGGTAAAGAATACGCTCAAACTCAAGCTAATGCGCAAGCTAAAGGCGAAGAAGCTGCTAAAGAAGCTCCTGAGGCTTAATGCGATTTGATGCGGATTTGTCATTTTTGCGACACGTAATCGTGGCATCTTAAGCATCAATCAAGCAAAACGGCCCAGATGATTAATTTGGGCCGTTTTTGTTAACAGATACATATCTCGACCGAATTTAGGAGAATAACATGACTGCTATTACTGCAAGCATGGTTAAAGAGTTGCGTGATCGTACTGGTCTAGCAATGATGGAATGTAAAAAAGCGTTGACAGAAGCTGGTGGCGATATCGAGTTAGCGATCGACAACCTTCGTAAATCTGGTCAAGCAAAAGCTGCTAAAAAAGCAGGTAACATTGCTGCTGATGGCGCGATTACAATTGCTCAAGAAGGCAATAAAGCAATTCTTTTAGAAGTAAACTGTCAGACTGACTTCGTTGCTAAAGACGAAAACTTTGCTGGTTTCTCTGCGAAAGTTGCTGCTGCTGCGCTTGCTGCGAATGTAACTGATGCTGCTCAAATTGCTGAATTGAAACTTGAAGATGGTGCAACTGTAGAAGAAGCTCGTATTGCGCTTGTTCAAAAAATCGGTGAAAACATTCAAGTTCGTCGTGCTCAAATCGTTGAAGGTGAAAACCTTGCAGTTTACAAACACGGTTTAAAAATCGGTGTTGTAGTTTCATTTGCTGGTGATGCTGCTACTGGTAAAGGTATCGCAATGCACGTTGCTGCGTTCAACCCAGTTGCTGTAAATGCTGAAGGTGTTTCTGCTGAGTTAATCGCTAAAGAGAAAGAAATTGCTGAAGCAAAAGCAATTGAATCTGGTAAACCAGCGAATATCGTTGAAAAAATGGTAACTGGTTCAGTTGAAAAATACTTAAATGAAGTTGTTCTTGAGCGTCAAATGTACGTTATCGACAACGACAAGAAAGTTGCTGATGTTCTTAAGTCTACAGGTACAACTGTTGCTCAATTCGTACGTTTCGAAGTGGGTGAAGGTATTGAGAAAAAAGCTGAACTTTCTTTCGCTGAAGAAGTTGCTGCTGCTCAAGCTGCTGCAAAATAATTGAATCAATTATTTTGAAAAAGAAAAAGCCCTTTAAGGGCTTTTTCTTTTTTTTGATGAGTCTAAATGATATAAACTTTAGGATGAAATAAAAATATAACTTAGAGATCAATATGTCTCAGAAATCAAAAATGAGTATTGTTGCGTTAATTGCAGTGTTGGTCGCAGCATATTTCGGTGTCGATTTAAAACAGGATTTAAAACAGAGTAATGAGCACGCACTAAATCCTACAGATGCAAGTACTCAATATAATGATGCTAACCAACGAGAACTATCCTCTGCGGATAATGATGATGCCGCAAAAATAGCGACACTTTTTCAAAAAAAGATGAGTGATGTGCAAGTTAGGGCTTCTGGAGAAGTTGTTGCAATATTAAATGATGATAATGAAGGATCTAGACATCAGAAATTTATTTTAAAACTTAATCATGGTCAGACAGTTTTGGTAGCTCATAATATAGACTTGGCACCACGTGTTGAGAATATTCAAAAAGGGGATATCGTCGAGTTCTATGGTGAATATGAATATACCGACAAGGGTGGTGTAATTCATTGGACTCACCATGATCCTAAAAAACTGCATATTGATGGTTGGTTAAAGCATCAGGGTCGAAGTTATCAATAATTTTTATAAAAATAAATATATGAGATGAGCAATTTCATTCTAGATTTAAAATGCAGGCGTGATAGTTTTTATGCAATTTTATAGGCGTAATATCCAGAAAAAAAGATGCAAGAGTCTGCTAATTATCTTCATTTCAAAGAATTGGGCGGATTGGAATTATTAAAAGCTCAATTTCAACGTAAGCAATTTTCAAAACATGCTCATGAGGGCTATTGTATTGGTGTCATTGAAGATGGGGCACAAAGTTTTTACCGCTCTGGAAAGCTTCATATCGCACCTAAAGGCGATATTATTCTGGTGAATGCTGATGAAATACATACTGGTTCATCCGCTGTGGAAACTGGTTGGAAATATCGAGCAATTTACCCAACACCTGAAATGATATTAGATCTGAGTCGAGATTTTTTTACAACCAAGAATGCAGTCCCATGGTTCTCGGATGCAGTGATTCATGATTTGGGTTTGGCGAGGCAACTAGTATTTTTATTCGATTTATTTGAGCAGGGCGAGGATACTTTGCTTAAAGAAAGCCTCTATTTGACGACATTGGCCAGATTGATCTATTGCTATGGGCGGGCGAAATTGAGTCCAATCAACATACCAGAAATGAGAAAAAAAGTTGAACTAATAAAAGAACTTATGAGTAGTTTTCCTGAACATGACTATTCTCTACACGAGTTGTCTGCATATGTAGATACAAGCCCATGGCATTTATTACGTGAATTTAAAAAACATACGGGATTGCCTCCACATAGTTGGCTTGTTCAAAGAAGAATTCAAAAAGCTAAACAATTGCTTAAGCAGGGGGTGCGAATAACTGAGGTTGCACAACTCACTGGATTTTCTGATCAGAGTCATTTAAATCGACATTTTAAAAGTGCAATAGATGTAACGCCTAGACAATATCTTTTGAACTATTAATTTTCCTTAAATTTGCGCCGCAATATTATTCAAGATCAATCATTACTCATCAGATGATAATAATCGATAAGTGAATCAGATTAAGATGTATTGATGAAAAAGATGAGTGATACAAAAAAGAATTTTATACATGGTGTGCTGGGTATTATGCCGTTGGCAATTGCAGTCATGCCATGGGGGTATTGGCTGGCTCTTTGGCGATACAGACTGGATTGAATGCGATACAAGCTTTTGCAATGTCATTGTTTATGTTTGCTGGTGCTGCACAATTAGTGAGCTTAGGATTGGTTTCGGGGCAGGCTTCGCTGATGACAATCTATCTGACGATTTTTTTTCTGACGAGTCAGCATTTAATTTACGCGCTTAATTTTCGAAATGATGTTAGTAAATTTCCACTATTTAAACGTATTGTATTTGGCTTTCTGCTGACGGATGAATTATTTGCGGTTGGTGTAAAAAATAAATCACAACGCTCATTCGCATATTTATTTGGAGCAGGACTTTGTTTTTATATTTTTTGGCTGATATTTAGTTTATTTGGGATTGTGCTTGCTCACTTCATTCCTAATTTATCAAATTTGCATCTTGATTTCTCAGTCGTTGCACTGCTTATATTAATTATAGTGCCAATGATAAAAAATCTTACAATACTTGTTGGTGTTGTGATTACCATAATTTTTTATTTAATTTTAGAAGCTTACCAAGTAAATGCAGCGTTAATTATTTCTGGTCTATGTGGAATGTTTGCCAGTGTGATAGTTGAAAAATGGCAAACAACAAAAGGGGATTAAAAATGAGCTGGATGCTTTTGCTGGGGTTGTCGATCATGATCTTTATTAATCGATATTTATTCTTGGAGCCAAGGGTAAATGTGCCACTTCCTAAAATTTTGAAACAGATGTTGAAATATTCTGCGCCATGTTTGTTGACTGCAATATGTGTACCGATTGTATTTTATGAAGCAGCAGAATTAAGGGTTATGTCGAGTAATCACTATTTATGGGCAGCAATATTTTGTGTACTGCTTGCGCTAATAAGTCAAAAAGTTATCAGTAATTTAGTTTTTACTTTACTGTTTTTCTATCTCATAAATTACTTAATTAGAGCATGAACATCGGGCTAAATTAAATTCTAATTTAACCCATGCTGTATTTGCTAATTTAAGCGCTGATTTGGCGTGATTTCCAATTGGGTAGTATCTTATCTAGGTAGGCATCCATACACCATAGAGGGCCAATCAGAAGGAATTGGAGGTCTTTAAAGAAAGATGGCTTTTTCCCTTCAATTTTGTGCCCGTAAAATTGACCTATCCAAGCCAAAACGAATAGAGCAATATAGAATCCTTTCCCGAATGGAAGAAAAATAATAAGCCAAGACATGACCAATAATAACGCTGCCATTGCAACCGCGAGTACAAGATCTAATCTTGCATAAAAGATGAGTGTTAACACCAGTAAAAGGGTAGTCAGTAATGCGCTGAAATGAGCGAGTATGCCAATGATCGAGAATAGAATCGTGGGTACGCAAATCCAGTGTAATGTTTTATTGGTTGGGTTTTGATGGCTATCACTATATTCATCTAACCATTCTGTAATTGTCTTCATCCTATTTCCTTCACTGATTATTTGAATTTTATTTATTCTATAAACTACATTATGACATAAGATGATAAATCAAGATTCTTTTTTGTATATTGGTCACATCAAAAAAAATTAAAAATAATAAAGCCACTCAATGAGTGGCTTGCCGTTAAATGCTTCGCTGAATCATGAGAACCTAAGAGTTTGGACCATCCACACGTTCGATGCTTACACGCGCAGTACCAGCATTGGTAATACCAAGAGATTTCGCAGCACCGTAAGATAAATCTACAACACGATTACCATGAAATGGGCCGCGATCATTTACTTTAACAACGACGCTTTTACCATTAGATTTATTCGTTACACGAATATAGCAATTAAGCGGTAAGCTACGATGCGCTGCAGTAAGTGCATTCATATCAAACGTCTCGCCACTTGCAGTTTTACGACCATGAAATTGACGACCGTACCAAGAAGCAACACCTGTTTGGCTAAAACGACGAACAGTGTTTGAAGCAACATTATTAAGTTTGTCAATCACTGAAGGCTCTTCAACAGGTACTTGAATTTTCGCTGCGATTGTTTCACGACGAATTTTATCACCTGAACTTTCAGTAATTGCTAAACTGTTTAAATTCGAGAAGTGTGAATTGAAACTTGTAGAGTCTTTGCTAATCACGCGTGAAGCAAGACTTGATTGGTCAACATCATTATTTAGATAAGAGGATTGAACCAACTCGGCATGAGTTTGAGTCAAAGCCAAACTAATACCTAATATTGATAACATTTTCAGCGAAGCATGCATCGTTTAACTCCTTGGAACCCTAAGTTAATTATCTAAGTTGCTGATAATTAACTTAAATGGTCTGTAAATTTACTTGTGCAACTGCATTTAACGGTAGTGGATGATATTCATCCTGATACAAAAGTGTCTAGCTTTATTTTCACTTTAGTTACAAAAACGACAAATTATCACAAAATATGGTTAAAAATTAATCAATAGTGTAACAAAATATGTAAAATGTGCAAATAGTGAACTTAATCACAAAAATATTTATTGACTTTTGTGAAAACAAGTAGATTTATATTTATCTACTCGCGATTTCAGTCCCTAAAAGCCACAGTGCAGTTGCATACATTCGACTACGGTTATAGGTCGTAATGACTTGAAAATTAGGATATGTAAGGTAATAAGCTGGTCCATAATTTTCTTGTAGTTGAATCACATTGACCATGTCTAAGTCATCTATTTTAACAATAGGATTGAGTGGGCTAATGCCTTGAACTTTTAATGCACCATATGGAGTAGGTTGTGTTAAGTCTTTGGCTATGATGGCATCCGCATTATTTCCTTGGTAGCGTGCGGCAAAAGCAATCGGTTGATCTCGTTGCCAACCATGTTGAGCAAGATAATTTGCAATAGAACCAATTGCATCTACAGCAGAGTTTCTGAGATCGATATGACCATTACCGTCATAATCCACACCAAATTTCGGAATATTGCTTGGCATAAATTGAGGATAGCCCACAGCACCAGCATAAGAGCCAACGACTGAATTAGCTGGAATACCGTCCTTATAAGACCATGCAATCAAAGCGCTTAATTCGTCTTGAAAGTATTGTGCACGTCGTTCATATCCAAACCCTAAAGTGGCTAGGGCATCACGTGTGATGAATGAGCCTTTATTTGCCCCAAAACCTGTCTCTACGCCGAGAATACCGAGAATGATGGACTGGGGAACACCGAACTGCTGTTCTGCTCGATTTAAAGTGTCTGCATATTGATTTTTAAAACGCACACCACGTTGAATTGTACTTTCTGCTAAAAAATTCTTTTTATATTCGTACCAAGGCTTGCTTTCTCCTGGGCGATTCATAATGTTGATAATATTTGGTAGGTTTTTTGATCCATTCATGGCCCAGTCAACTTGCTCAGCACTCAAACCATAGGTCTGCATCGTTTTTAGTTTAAAATTTTGATATTGAGGATGTTGAGCGAAGTCATTGGCTTGAACAAAACTTGTGATCATAAACGCACTGAGTGCTAAACCAATACGTTGTAATTTAACATTAAAATTTTCAAATAACATAACAGCAGAAGATCCAATTATTATCGGTGGTAGACGCAAAGGTATAAGTGTTGATAAGGATTAAAAGTTCAACATCATTTGATTAATCGCAATGTTTATTAAGATAACATTAGGTCGTGATGGATTCACAAAAACCTACATAAAAAGTGTAAAAATGGATGAATTATGTCTTTTATTTATTCAATATTGTTGAACCATCTTTAAAACATAAAAAAACCTAGCTTTAGCTAGGTTTTTGATTAATCTGATTTATTCCTGAATAAATAGCGTGTCATGATATTCAGCTGCAGCTAACAATTCTTCTTTAGTGAAGTTAGGAATGAGCTTATCGATCGCAATATGAACAGCTTTGATAACCGCTGAAGAAGCGATATCAGACGCCTTACGTTTAATCATACCCAAATCTAGGGTCTTATTAAAATCATTCATAAAGTGACGAACTGCAGCTTCACCGAATTGTTTGTATTGTTCAGACAGAACTGCACGATTGACATCATTCCCTGCACGTACTTCTGCAAAGCTATTTTTTAAGTTTGTCACTAAATCAGCGGGTAATGGAGCACCGACACGATAATTACCCTCTGGATCTTTGAATAAACTCTTTTCAGAGAATTCAATCGATTGTCTCACGACGTCATTTGGTGCTTTACCCAATAACTGTTTAAGTAGTACCGATACTGTTGATTTAATATAACCAGCAAGTTTTTCAGCTGTTTCTCGTTTGTCACTTGCAGGGAAACGACGTACAAGTTCAACTAAAATTGCATCGATAATTTCATCATTAATAGCGAGTGCAGTTTGATCACGCAAAGGGTAAAGTGGTTCGTTTGAATTTTTTTTCTCAATTCCAGTTTGAATATTCTTTAACAAAGATTCAGATGGAATAAAACCAAAATATGACATCGTATAACCTCAACTATTCTTCAATTTATTGTCGCGCCAATCGAATTGGGCTTGGCATCCATGCAAAGTCCGATACACGACAAGGGTTAATGTCTAAACCACCACGGCGTGTATAAGTCGCATATACCATCAACTTTTCAGGATTAAAGTTTTCCCAAATATCTGCGTAGATTTGTTCAACGCATTGTTCGTGAAAGCCATTATGCTGACGATAGGAGATAATATAAGCTAAAATTGAACGATAACAAGGTTTTTTGCCACGATATCTTAAAAAAACTGTGCCCCAATCAGGCTGACCTGTGACTGGGCAGTTACTTCTTAATAAATGCGAATATAATTGAATTTCAACGATTTCTTCGGAAGACGCTGCATCGAGTTTAAGTAAGCTCGCATCAGGGTGGTTTTCAAGACGTTCAGGCTCATAATGGTCGATGCATATTCCTTCAGGCTGGGCAATATTCAACTGATCAACATCGAATAATTCAAGTCTGACTTCTGCATTGGCTGCTTTAGACAGATCACGCTCGACTGTCTCAATAAACTGATTTTGAGATTCAAATTGAGCAAAATTCAGACTATTGAAATATAGTTTAAGAGATTTGGACTCGATGAGATAAGGTGATGAAGCAGGAAGATGCATTCGACCAATTGCAACTTGAGGAATCCCTAACAGATTCAACCAAGAAATTTCAAAAATATGCCACCAATCAATTCCTTGTTGAATACCATCTACATGTGCGTACTTCGCTCGTGCTTCTGCGCGAGCAATTGGAAATAGCACCTCAGGTTGATATTCAGTTGGATAGTTGGTGTCTTTGCCTAAAAGAGATTGTTCAACGCTCATTATTCACGCATTCCTGAACCACGGGAGAGTAGGTGATAAGCGACCGCATATAGCACGGCGCAACACGCTGTGATTACTAATAAAGAGATAGATACATTTACATCGCTATGGCCAAGAATTCCATAACGGAATGCATTGACCATATATACGACAGGGTTAATCAAAGATAGATTTTGCCAAAATGGACTTAATGCAGAAATTGCATAGAATACCCCACCTAAATAGGTCAACGGAGTTAAAACAAAAGTGGGAATAATCGAAATATCATCAAATGACTTTGCATAGACCGCATTAATAAATCCACCTAATGCAAACAGTAGTGACGTAATCAGAACGGTATAAATTGTGACGAACCAGTTGGTAATATATAAGTCAGTAAAAAATAAACTCATCGCAGTCACAATGATAGCAACCAATAAGCCTCGAGCAACACCACCAAGCACATAACCCCAAAGTACGGCATGTAATGGCACAGGACTCATGATCAGTTCTTCAATACTTTTTTGAAATTTAGAACTAAAAAAGCTTGATGAAACGTTGGCATAACTATTAGTAATGACAGCCATCATAATTAGACCAGGTACTATGAACTGCATGTAGGTAAAGCCACCCATTTCCCCAATTCTTGAACCAACTAGATTTCCAAAAATCACAAAATACAGTGACATGGTAATTGCTGGTGGTAACAATGTTTGTGGCCAAATGCGCATAAATCTACGAATTTCCTTATGGATAATCGTATATAAAGCTACAGCGAGTTGGTTAAAATTCATTGCGCAGCTCCATCAAGATTCTTTTCGACCATTTTGACGAATAACTCTTCTAAACGATTTGATTTATTACGCATACTTCGAACTTGAATGTTCTGTGATTCTAGAAGTTGGAAAAGATCATTCATGCTATGTGCTTTATCAAGCGTAATTTCTAAGGTCACTGGATCAACCAAATTAAATTTCACACCAATAATGTCAAGTTGTATCGGTTCTATAGGTTCAGCCAAATCAAAAATGAAAGATTCTTCATTTAATTGATTTAAGAAGTTCTTCATGGTGGTGTCTTCTTTAATGACGCCACGATCAATAATTGCAATTTTGCGACACAGTACTTCTGCTTCTTCTAAATAATGTGTTGTGAGAATGATAGATGTACCTTTCTGATTCATTTCTGTTAAGAAGTCCCACATCGAGCGACGTAGTTCAATATCAACACCAGCAGTCGGTTCATCGAGAATTAACAGTTTCGGATCATGCATCATTGCTCGGGCAATCATAAGGCGGCGTTTCATTCCCCCAGATAGCATACGTGCTTGAGTAGAACGTTTTTCCCATAAACCTAATTTGGTCAGATACTCCTCTGCACGAGTTTCAGCAACTTTTTTTGGAATGCCGTAATAACCTGCTTGTGTGACTAAAATATCGAAAGTCTTTTCAAATTGCGCAAAGTTAAACTCTTGAGGGACTACACCCAAGCATTGTTTAGCTTGAGAAGGATGTGTATCGAGGTTATGACCAAAAATCTCGACAGTTCCTGCAGTTTTTTTTGTAAGAGAGCTGATGATGCCAATAGTGGTTGATTTACCTGCACCATTAGGGCCTAGAAGTGCATAAAATTCACCTTCTGGAACATCTAAATTAATTCCTTTTAGTGCTTGAAAACCATTTCGATAGGTCTTCGACAAATCCCTTAAGGTCAATGCATCAGTCATGAATATCTCGAATGGTGAAAAGTTGAGATATTGTGAGTGATCTTGAAAAATAAACCAAGCTTTGTAATCAGAATTCTCTGTTTTGATGTTGAAACGCTGTATAAAGCATGAGCACTAAAAATTGGAAAGATATATAGTTGCTTTACCTTAGAGTTTTTTTTGTTATGATGTGCGCACTTCCTAAAATGCGCTCATAGCTCAACTGGATAGAGTACAGGTCTCCGAAGCCTGTGGCGTGGGTTCGAGTCCCGCTGAGCGCACCATTTCTTTTATGTTTTTCAAACAAAACATAGCCTGTTAATTAAAATATTTTTAGTAAATTTTTATCAAAAATTAATGATTAATCTGAATTGTTAATATGAGTCGATTGAATCATGAAATCCCCCAATACTGACAAATAAAAATATATTAATTATCAAAATAAAAATAAAAACGCAAAATAAGTCACATAAAATTCAAATGACCTATCTTAAATTTGAATTGCAGCATTGCTGTATAAATCACATAAATTATGAATAATTCAAATAAGAGGCACAACAATGTACGAAGAAAAAGTTTTGATCCAAAATCGAATCTCGTGGGCGAGTATTTTCACTGGCGTTATTGTTGTATTAGCTATTTCAATTTTACTCTCATTACTTGGCGTTGCATTAGGATTTGCGCTCCTAGATCCACAATCTACCACTGATATTACAAATGGCTCAGGGATAGCAGTAAGCGTTTGGACAATTATTTCATTGTTAGTATCTTTGGCTATTGGTGGATTTGTTGCAGGTCACTTGGCTCAAGCTGATGGTGCAATCCATGGCTTTATTGTCTGGTCACTTTCATTGCTGTTAGGTATCTGGTTTGGTGCAATGACCATTAGCGGCGCGGCAAAAATTACTGGTAGTGCGATTAGTTCAGTCAGTAGTGTTGCGGGTAGTGTAGCATCAGGAATTGGTCAAGGTGGCGTTAATTAAACTCAGATCGGAGTTCAGGCTTTTGAGGAATTAGTTCCTTTACCAAAGCTTGAAATAGTGATGAAAAGATGTCAGAAGCATTACGCAAAACTGGGATCGAGGAACTGCAACCCGAATTCTTAAAAGCGCAGGGTGAATGGGCAAAGGAGCAAATTAAGGTTGCTGCAAAAGAGTTGGTGATTCATCCAGATAACAGTGATGCTATTATTCAAAAGTTATCAGAACAATTAAAAAATCGTGCACAATCTGTGACTGCTTCTATTAATAAGAATGAAGTCAGTGCTGCTTTAGCTAAAAATTCATCTCTAACTCCGCAAGAAGCGAATCAAGTTGTCAATAATTTCCTTATACAGCAGGATAAATTCTTTAATGATTTAGAGGCGAATATTCAATCTGCTAAATTGAAATATACTGAACTAAAAGATCAAGCACGTGAAAAAGCAGCTGATGCGACTAAAGCTGCTGCAAAAGCTGCTTTATGGTCATTTATTGGTTTATTGATTGGATTGATTGTGACGATTTTTGCTGGACGTTTCGGTGTAAATCATTCAAATAATCGTTCACGTCATTTGGCTTAATTCTGAGCTTGAAGTTAGAATTAAAAGTCGATCCATTTGGGTCGACTTTATTGAAGTAAGACTTTGTACATATTCGCGAAACTTATTCTTATCTATAAATAAAAAAATTCAATTGTATTTTTTTTATTCAGTTGTTGAAAAGTGTTAAAGTGACTTCACATCACGTATTGAAAGTATTAAATTAGAAATCAAAGTAGGTTGTAAACATTCAACGCTACTGACGAGTTGGACGGATCAATGACAGTTAGTTGAGTTCAGTTGAACAATAAATCTAACACTAGCCTTCCAACATAAAGCCCGCGTAAAGCGGGCTTTTTCATATCGAAATTATGCTTTAAACATGACCTCAACATCATATTTTCGAAATTCACTGAGCAGTTCTTGAATGATCGATCCACCCGTTTGTTCTGAAGCATTGAGCAGGACTTCTTTATTTTCAAGGCTATCAAAGCATTCTATGTAATTGATTTGCCATTGATGTTCTTGATCAGCTTGCTCAATGATAATACGTCGAGGCTGCAACGAGCCATCTGCTTGACGCGGAATAACATTGGTAATGGCGAGCTGGATTTTCTCCACCTGGTCATGGGCATGCAAGAAGGTGAGTACCCAATTTCCGACTTTTTTAAGATACATAGGATTATCTAAAGGATCAAATTCTAGAATTTGGCTGAGTTTAGACATAAGGCACCTATTTATACCGTTGTTGTATGATCGTATTAATATATTTATGACAAAGATGTTCTACTTCGCCTTAGTCTAACGGCGGATGAGGTGGGCAGTGTTGAATGAATAAAGATAATAAAAAATATTTAATTATCATGTAATTATATTATTTTAATTATTGGTGTAAATTTTAGTTTAATCGTTTAAAAGTATTAAAAAAAATAGTTAATTTCTCACTTTGAGCTTTAGGTTCAAAGTGAGAGTCATGAAATATTGCTTAAAGTGTATCAATTAAAGTTTTTTCTAAGGCTTTTTTTAAATAGGGATCCAAGTCTTCCTGTCTTAGTAACCATGAAACATAATCACTTGGAAGATCTACAATGGCTGTCCCACGATGTTTACCGAAGTTAATTGTACGAGGAATACGTGCATCTTCAGATACTTCATAGAGTTCTTCAATGTTTTGAATACCCAAATGATGAATAATGTGCATTAAGATATTTGCAGTCAAAATAATATCTGCGTCAGCTCGATGGGCACCTTTTAACATCTCTCTAGCTTTGCTACTGCCTTTACTAATCATATAAATTAAAGCAGAAATGTTGTGTGCTTCTGCATGAGGCCAAACTAGTCGAGAAAGAGCGAGTGTACAGATGGCTTTAATATGACTTGTTTCAACGCCGCATTGCTGAATAGCTCGAATATCATAATCAATATTATGACCAATAATATACGTCGTTTCTTGAGGTAACTCGAAGGTTTCGAAGTTGGGTTGATCTACTAAATCGCTTTCAAGAATATGATGAACCGCCATTGCAGCATAGGAAATTTTTTCGTCACCAATGCTATATAGTTGGTCAAAGATTTTTTCGCGATCAAGACTTAATTTGCCTTGTTCAATCTGAATAGGAGCATATGCAATTTCTATGGGCAAACCGTTCAATGTATGGGTTTCAGTATCCAAGATAATGGCTTGCATGCAAATGTCCAAGTAAATGATAAAGATGTAATTAATTTAACATTTTCAAATCTGAGCTCACAGTAATAAAGTCAATGAATTGTATAAATTATGCTGAATTGAACAAATTATGGGAATTATTTAGATAAGGTGCTCATTTAAAGAAATTTCGTTTTCTATGATATTGACGCTGCAAGTTTAGACTGTAGGTTGTTAAAAATAATTTTTAAAAATGAATAAATTTAAAAAGAATAGTCATAATTCAGATATTTGTTTTTATTAGTAATAGAGTGAACACACAAGAATTAATCAAATTTAATTGCAAACTGTTTAAACTTCATTCTCGAAATTTAACAAGTTCATGTTACAATACGCGCCAATCTTAGCACGGCTTAAAAGCCCTACATTAATAGGACCTCGCTAATGTTTGCCAATATCTCTATTGCTGACTTTGATCCAGAATTAGCTCAAGCTATTACGAGTGAAGATGCTCGTCAGGAAGCTCATATTGAGTTAATCGCTTCAGAAAACTATTGCTCTCCAGCAGTAATGGAAGCTCAAGGTTCAAAACTCACTAACAAATATGCAGAAGGCTACCCAGGCAAACGCTACTATGGCGGTTGTGAATATGTAGACGTGATTGAACAATTGGCAATTGACCGTGCTAAAGAACTCTTTGGTGCTGATTACGCGAACGTTCAGCCTCATGCTGGTTCTCAAGCAAACTCTGCAGTTTATCTAGCGCTTCTTAACCCAGGCGATACTGTTTTAGGTATGAGCTTAGCTCACGGTGGTCATTTGACTCACGGTGCTAAAGTTAGCTTCTCTGGTAAAACATATAATGCGATCCAATACGGTTTAAATCCAGAAACGGGTGAAATCGATTACGAAGAAGTAGAGCGTTTAGCTGTAGAACACAAGCCACGTATGATTGTTGCAGGTTTCTCTGCTTATAGCCAAATCGTTGATTGGCAGCGTTTCCGTGAAATCGCGGACAAAGTAGGCGCTTATCTATTCGTTGATATGGCTCACGTTGCTGGTCTCGTTGCTGCTGGTGTTTATCCAAGCCCAGTTCAAATTGCTGACGTAACTACAACGACGACTCATAAAACACTTCGTGGCCCACGTTCTGGTTTAATCCTTGCGAAAGCAAACGAAGAGATTGAGAAAAAACTTCAATCTGCTGTATTCCCAGGTAACCAAGGTGGTCCTTTAGTTCATGCTGTAGCGGCTAAAGCAATCTGCTTCAAAGAAGCAATGGCTCCTGAATACAAAGCATATCAACAACAAGTTGTGAAAAACGCGCAAGCAATGGCTGAAGTGTTAATCGAACGCGGTTATGATGTTGTTTCAGGTGGAACTAAAAACCACTTGTTCTTGTTGTCTCTCATCAAACAAGACATTACTGGTAAAGATGCTGATGCTTGGTTAGGTGCGGCTCACATCACTGTGAACAAAAACTCTGTGCCAAACGATCCACGTTCTCCATTCGTAACTTCTGGTATCCGTATCGGTACTCCAGCTGTAACAACTCGTGGTTTCGGTGAAGCAGAAGTACGTGAACTTGCAGGTTGGATCGCGGATATCTTAGATTCTAAAGGTGATGAAACTGTCATTAACGCTGTGAAAGCTAAAGTTGAGACTGTATGCGCTAAATTCCCAGTTTACGCAAAATAATCTTCGACTTGAGAAAAGCCCCCTCAAGGGGGCTTTTTTATTGAATGTTGAAATGTCAAATCTGTCATTTTTAGATAGTTCTGATATAACTGATGTATCTATTAATTATTCAATTGTAGTTATACATTTGAATTGGAGCAGAAAATGAGTCATCCAAATATTATTATTTCTGAACAGGATTTAAATCGTTTAGAAACCATGTTGGAACATCAGAAGCAGGTAACTCCAACGATGGAGCATTTAGAAAATGAGTTGGCTCGTGCTGAAGTCGTACAGCCTAAAGATATCCCTGCCAATGTAGTGACGATGAATGCTAGAGTACTGATAACGGTTGCACCGTCCACTGAATCTACAGAGATTGTGCTGGTATATCCCCATGACTTTAAAGGTGAAAAGGGGCAGGTTAATGTGATTGCACCTATTGGTGCAGCAATTCTAGGTTTGGCTGAAGGACAAGAAATTGAATGGCCTCAGCCTGATGGGCAAACAATGAAAGTGAAAATTGATAAAGTGCTCTATCAGCCTGAACGTGAGGGTATATATCTTTAACTAAAAAATAAAGCCTCTTGTGGAGGCTTTAAAGTTTATTATTTCATCGTGGTTTGTTGCATATATTTATTTAAATAAGTTTCGCGTATTTCTTTGCGCTGCTCGGCAGTCGTCGCGTTCATCATTTTTTTACGCAAATCATTTCGTTCACTTGAGCTCATCTGTTGCCAAGTTTCGCGCATTTGTATTTTTTCTTGTTCAGGCAGTTTAGTAAACCAATCCATTCTTTGTTGTAGAACAACACTTTGCTCTTCAGGAATTTCTTTCAAATTTTGATAGCGTTTAATCAGTGCTTTTTGTTCATCTTCAGAAAGCGATTCCCAAGATTCATTAAGTTCAGAATTATTGTCTTTCGAGAAGATCCAAAAACGTTCATAGCCTGCAAAACTGGTTTGTAAAAAACCTAATGTGCAGAGTGCAATCGCTAAGCCTTTAGCTGCCATGAGCTGATTTATCCTCACCAAAAACAGATAACATTTCTAGATCTTCCATCATTTGCGGAGAAAGTTTAGGGGTGACAATCACTTGTTGTGGGCTTGGAGCTTCTTCCAAATCAAACGCATTTGGAAGTACCACAAATCCTGTGATCGCGGCTGCTAATGCAAAACCAGTAACTTTCCAAGTCATAAACTGAGAAAATAAGGGTTTGTCTTTAATCTCATCAAGTACATGCTCCATCACGACCGCTTTATTGCGATGTTGTGATGCCAGTACATTCAATTTTTCAGTCACTTGTTTCGTAAATTCATCATGATTCATCCGATGATCCCCCGTCATTTGGGTTTAAGTGAGACAAAGCAGATCTTAAGCCCTGTATAGCTCGATGGTAATGGGTCTTTACACTGCCTTCTGAACAATTCATGATTTCGGCTGTGGTTTGTGTATCAAACCCTTCCCATGCTCTCAACATAAATGCTTGTTGTTGGCGAACAGGTAACTTAGAAATTGCATTTTGAATCTCCTCAACAGCCATCTCTTGTGCAAGAAATTGCAGCGGATTAGGTGTTGATTCATCCACAATATTGATGGTTTCGTCATCATCTTCATCGTGGTTATTTTTTTTAAATAACGAGAATGGAAAAGCCCGTCGAGATTCTTTACGACGCCAATCCTGAAGTTTGTTATTTAAAATGGTATAGAAAAGGGGATACCACTCTGCAGTGGATTTATCAGCATATGATTTATGCAAGGATATAAAAGCTTCTTGGACTAAATCCATGGCAATGCCATTGTGTCCTTGAGTTGCACTTTCCATCATCACCAATGCACGCCCAGTGACGTCTTGCATAAAATATTTAAGACGTTGTTCTGCCGTATTCAAAAGAACACTCGAATCTTCAGGCTTGACTTTTTTTGGTGCTAAATCCATAGAGATGGAAAATCCCGTCATTGGGTACCCACCATTATTTTCTAATCGTTACTTATATAACGTCAAAACATAATGGTAGGTTGACAATCTAAGCAACTATTTTTTAGCAGTTTAATAGATTTTTTTATTTTCAGTGACTTCGTTAATATATTTTAACGAATCATATCCGTTGGCGTACCATTTCAAAGAAACAAATCGATCCGGCAACTGCAACGTTTAATGATTCTTGACCACCCGGTTGGGGAATGGTAATTGCTGAAGCATGCGCTAGGGCATATTCCGAAACGCCTTGACCTTCATTGCCCAGTACCCATACGCAAGCTTGAGTTAAGTCTTTTGCATATAAACTTTCTGATTCATGTGAGCTCGTGACATACACGGGAATTTTGAATTGAGACAGCACATCTTCAAGCGCAACGTTTTCATAGGTTTTTAATGAAAAGTGCGCACCCATTCCTGCTCGTAATACGCGAGGAGACCACAAAGATGCTGAACCTTTGGTGCAAACAATTTGTTCAATACCTGCAGCCGCAGCTGAACGAAGTAATGTACCTACATTGCCTGGATCTTGAACATTTTCAAGAATTAAAGTGTCTTGAGTATAATCTAGAGCATCACGTTGAGTTGGTAAATCTACAATCGCTAAACATGCTAAGGTGGTTCCTAGCGTGCTAATGTCTTTATAGAGTGATTCACTAATAACAAACACTGAACCTGTATAGTGTTGTGCGATTTCGTCAAAATCGGCGTGTTCCATTGCTTTTTCAGTGGTAAAAATCGAATTCAATTTACGATTTTTTTCTAACCAAGCTAAGCACAAATGTGTGCCTTCTAGAACAGTTTGGCCTTGCTTTTTACGGTAACTATTTTGATCAATTAAACCACGTAAATGTTTAATTTTCGGGTTGTCTTTAGATTCTAAAAAGATGATGGCCATTCAGTTTGACTTCCATGAGAGCCTAAATCAATAGGCTCTCAATTGTAAATTATTGATGATAAGCAGTAACAAGCTCAACTTCATTTTTTGAACCAATGACGACTGGTACACGTTGGTGAAGTTCAGTCGGTTGGATTTCCATAATACGCACGCGACCTGTTGTCGAAGCACCGCCTGCTTGTTCCATGAGCATACTCATTGGATTTGCTTCATACATAAGACGTAAACGACCAGCTTTTTTAGGATCTTTGGTATCGTAAGGATATAAGAAGATCCCACTACGGCAAAGAATACGGTGGATATCACCCACCATGCAGGCAACCCAACGCATGTTAAAATCTTTTTCACGTACAGATGTTTTACCCGCTTGTAGCTCACCAATATAGCGTTGAACAGGTTCTTCCCAATGACGTTGGTTTGAAGCATTAATGGCGTATTCTTTTGTATCGGCATCCACTTGGATATTTTCAGTCGTCAACAGGAATGTTTTTGACTCTGGATCAAATGTAAAGAAAACAGTACCTGCACCAACGGTTAATGCCATCATAGTTGATGGACCATATAACACATAACCAGCTGCGACTTGTTCAGTGCCTGCTTGAAGGAAATCTTCTGCTTGTGTCACTGAATTTTTGGCAGGCAAGATAGAGAAGATGGTGCCAACACACATATTGATATCGATATTACTTGAGCCATCTAGTGGATCGAATAAAACTAAATACTTACCGTTCTCTTGTGCTGGGGTAAACTCATCGAGTTCTTCAGAAGCTAAACCGCCTACATTTTCGTTGTTTTTTAGCGCATCAATTAAATAGTCATTTGAAATAACATCTAATTTTTTTTGCGCTTCACCTTGTACGTTTTCATTACCAGCACTACCTAACACACCCGCTAAGGCACCCTTTTGCAATGCTGAATCGATGGTTTTACACGTTTCAGCAATTGTTTCAATCACATTAGAGAGTTCAGGCGTTAGATTTCCTTGTTGTTGTGCAAGATATTGTGACAAGGTGAGGTATGACATTACAAGGACGCTCCTAAAAGCTTTAAAAGAATAAAATTTGGATCTTGGGCTATTTTAGATGAGTTCAGTGCAAAATAGAAATTATCCTGCGTTATTTGTGGTGATTTTGCACTTGCCAGAGTTTTAGAACATGGTATGTTGATAGGGGGATGATTTTAAAAGGAGCTTTAAAATGAGCATTCAAAAGTTTGAAGCAACTCCAACGCCAGGTGAGGCAATCGACTTAAACGAAATTAGTTCAGAGAGTTCCAAGGAAGCATGGAAACAGTACGAGGCTAAACCTGAATATAAAGAGTTTAATAAGCATGACATGATTGAGTCTATGCAAGTGCCCATGCCAGACTCGCAAAGGTCTTAAACCTGATATAAAAAAAGCGCTCGAATTGAGCGCTTTTTTTTGCATTCATTAGCGAAGAAGTGGTGGCACTGCTTCATAATTGAGTTCTACACGACGGTTTTCTTTCCATGCAGCTTCATTGTTACCTGTATTAATTGGCATTTCTTTACCATAACTCACAGCTTCGAGTTGGTTTGGATTTACACCATTTGTAACCAAATAACTTTCAACTGCTTTGGCGCGTCGCTCACCCAAAGCCATATTGTATTCACGCGTTCCACGTTCATCGGTATGACCAGTTAATGCGATTTTAGAGTTTGCATTTGCCAATAAAAATTGTGCATGTGCTTGGAGGGTTTGATAGTCCTCAGTAGATAGCTCACTGCTGTCATAATCAAAGTGAACAACACGTTTAGCCAAGAAAGCTTTATTGGCTTCAGTTACCCCTTTAGCAGAAGCACCCGTTAAGTTTTGAGCATTTAATGCTGCATCTTCACTGAGACCAGTCGTATTCACAGAGGTGGACGTTGATGGTGGTGTCATCGTAGTGGTATCTGTAGTTGCTGGTTTACGGCTTGCGCAACCCGTCATTACTAAACTTACAGCAATGAGTGGAAGAGCAAACGTTTTAATCGCGTTCATGTTCATCTCCTTGAAAGATTAAATTCGATTATTTAGGTGCCCAAGCAGGTTCACGAACTTCACCTTGTTCGCTAGGTAGGTTCATGCGGAAGCGACCGTCTGTAGACATAATCGATAACAATCCACGGCTGCCTTCACGTGTCGCATACACGACCATTTGACCATTTGGTGAAAAGCTTGGTGATTCATCTAAACTGGTTGGCGTTAAAATGTTCGTGATTCCAGTTGAGATTTCTTGAATTGCTACCTTATAGTTGCTGCCTGAAGGGCGATGTACTAAAGCAACATATTTACCATCGGCACTTAAACTTCCACGTGCGTTGAATGCTCCGCGGAAAGTCAAACGTTTTGTTGAACCATCAGCAAATGTGTAATGATAGATCTGTGCTGAACCACCACGGTCTGAGGTAAAGATAAAACCTTTACCATCTGGGGTATAGCGAGCTTCTGTATCAATTGCTGTATTATTTGTCATACGCTTCACTTGGCGCGTATTTAAATCCATTTGATAAATTTCAGGGTTGTCATGCATTGAAGCAGTGAACAACATGCTTTTACCATCAGGGGAAAAACTTGGCGCACCGTTTAAGCCACGGAAGCCAGCTAATTTTTCACGTTGTCCAGTCGCTAAATCTTGAACATAGATCGCTGGACGTTTGGTTTCGAATGAAACATAAGCGATTTTTTTGCCATCAGGCGTCCAAGCAGGGGATAAAATTGGATCGCGCGAACTCAATACAGTGCGTGGTTGTTCGCCGTCCGTATCTGCGATTTGTAAAGTGTAGCGATTATCAGGAGTCGCAGGATTTCGCAAAACATAAGCGATGCGACCACTAAAGTCACCAGGAATACCTGTTAATGCTTGGTAAATCGCATCACTAATCATATGTGCTGCAGATCGAATGCGTGATGGTGGTACAGTTAATAGTTCATTGAGCAAATATTGTTGTTTTTGGACATCATAGAGTTGGTAATGAACAGCCAATGAACCATCAGGATTGGTTTTAACTTCACCATTCACAACATAAGGTACGCCTGCAGATTGCCAAGCAGCACCATTGGCTTGATTGATGGTTGCTGTTGCAGGTAAATTTTTAGATGAACTGGTAAAGCGACCTGAACGGTTTAAATCTTGCTCTACAACAGGGTATAAGCGTTGATCACCTACGAATGGCACGATAGCAATTTTGGGTGCTTCTTCAGGTGCTTTAGCAATTTCAAGATGAAGCTGTGCATAAGAGGTCGTAATGAGAGCAGGGCTAAATGCTGCCAAAATTGCTAAACCGAGAAGATGTTTTGAGATCATTTTCATGAGAGGTCACGTACTCAAGATACTAATTTTTCGAATATTCTAGCTTTTTAGCATATAGCTCCGTACCGAATCTATATAAAGCGTGTAATTATCCGCAATTCATGAAAAAACCTTTCGACGAATCGAAAGGTTTTTTTATTATTTCACGGTGAATGAAGAAGTGAAACTACGAGCTTCACGCCTTGCATCAGGATCGGATGGCATCGGATATGGTGCTGCTGCACGAACAGCCTGTTCGACACTGGCTTTGACATCTGGATCTGATGCATTGACGATGACCGAAGTCACAGAACCACTGTCAGATAATGTCACGCGTGCTGTCGCTTTTTGACCTGAAGAGCCTATTGGCATTCTCCAAGCACCTTTAATTTTTTGCTCAAAGTCTCTTTTTGCTGAAGAAGCGATGCGTTTAGATTCAGCTTTTTTGTTGGCTGCTTCTTGTCTAGCTTTTTCAGCGGCAGATTCTCGAGCTTCAGCTTCGGCACGTTCTTTGGCTTCAGCGTCTGCTTTTCTTTGTGCTTCCTGACGAGCTTTAGCATCAGCCTCTTGTTTAGCTTTGGCATCAGCTGCAGCCTTAGCTTTACGATCAGCATCCTGTTTGGCTTTTGCATCTGCTTCCGCTTTAGCTTTACGATCAGCATCTTGTTTGGCTTTGGCTTCCGCAGCAGCTTTGGCTTTCCGATCGGCTTCTTGTTTGGCTTTAGCATCGGCCTCTGCCTTAGCTTTCCGGTCAGCTTCTTGCTTAGCTTTGGCTTTAGTTGCCTCAGCTTTAGCTTTACGATCAGCTTCTTGTTTCGCTTTTAAAGCCGCATCAGCTTTCGCCTTTTGTTGTTGTTCCTGTTTTGCGTTTTGTTCTGCTGCTTTGGCTTTTTGGGCGGTCTCTTGTTTAGCTCTAGCATCGGCCTCAGCTTTAGCTTTACGATTCGCTTCTTGAGTCGCTTGACGTTGTGCTTCAGCCGTTGCTTTACGTTCTGCTTCTTGTTGAGCTTTAACCGCAGCCGCTTGCTCAGCTTTACGGTCGGATTTTGGCTCTTCGACTTTTGGTTGCGCTGGAGGAGGTACAGCAGGCGCAACAGGAATCACAGGAGCATTTTTAATAGGCTCATTGGTCTGTTGAACATTTTCTTGAACGTTCTGGTGCGCTGTATCTGAATGATCAGATTCAACCAATGGCGTGGGTTCAGGTGGTACAAGATCTTCAGGTTTCACTAAAACTGTTTTAACAGTTTTAGTTGGCTCAGGAGGTTGAGTCAATCCAAGGAATAATAAGCCTGTGATCGCAATCACATGGACCACAACAGTGAATCCGATTGCAATTTTCTTTTCTTTTGAAAAGCGGGAGTTAGATTCTTTCATAGCTTATTGAATCGGTTTGGTCAGCAAGCCAACTTGATTGATCCCTGCATCTTGTAAGTTAGACATGAGCGTCATCACCTCACCATAAGGTCGAGTATTATGACCATTGATGACGACACTAAATTGTTTATTCTCACGTTCAGCAATTTGTTGTGCATCACGAAGTGTCTGTTGTAATTCTTGCAAGCTCAGTGGACTTGGTTGGCTACCCTTGTATTCTAAAAAGTATTGTCCTTGTTGATCTAAAGTCACCATAGCTGGTGCATCCTTAGATTCAATCGGTACACTGTTTGCTTCAGGTAAATCAACTTTTATGCCACTTGTGATCATTGGTGCGGTCACCATAAAAATCACTAAAAGTACTAACATGACATCAATATAAGGAACTACATTCATGTCACTGTTAAGTGGCTTTTTGATGCGTTGGAAACGCCCTGAGCGACGAACGGCCATTTATTCAACTTCCTGTGTAGAACCCACAGAACGACGTTGTAAAAGCGCCACCATTTCTTCAGCAAACAAGGAACGATCTGAGTAAATTTCTTCACTTTTGGCCGTATAGTGGTTGAATGCAAGTACTGCAGGAATCGCAGCAAATAAACCAATAGCAGTCGCAATGAGGGCTTCCGCGATACCTGGTGCGACAGTTGCTAGCGTCACTTGATCGACTTGGGCTAAGCCGATAAAAGCATTCATGATGCCCCAAACTGTACCAAATAAACCAACATAGGGTGCAACTGAACCAATACTCGCAAGCGCACTGAGACCTTGTTCCATACGGCTCTGATCTCGGCTTAAACCCACCCCAAGAATACGCTCTGTGCCATCAATGACTTGTGCTATTTCTGCTTTGGTTTTTTTGAGTTTGAGAAACTCTGCAAAACCAAGATAAAAAACATCTTCCAAACCTTCACGCTTAGAGTTGACTTGAGCATTGTTATATAAGGTGTTGAGTTCTGCACCAGACCAAAAAATCTTCTGAAAATGATCATCGCCTTGGCGAGCTTTTTTAAACGTCATATGTAACTTGGCAATAAGGTACCAGCTAAAGAGTGAAGCTAGTACCAACACCAGCATGACCAGTTGTACGACTGGACTCGCTTGAAGAATTAAATCTGTGACGTGAAGTGAAGATTCGAGTTGTGTTGCCATAGTTACATGTGCCAATCATATTTTTATGCGTGGGCTAATTCTTTTTCGATTAGATCACGGATTTCATTTGGAATTCTCAGCGGTTTCATTTCGGCGCTAATACACGCCAATTCTACTTCCCCTGAAGCTAGCATGATTTCACCACGATAAATATTTTGTTGCAATACAAAAGACGTTGCTTTACACGAAACTACACTTGCTGTAACAGTAATTAAGTCATCCATTAATATTGGACGTGAATATTTAAGCGCTAATTTATGCACGACAAAGTTGTAATCTTTTTGATGCCAGTAATGTGAAATCCCTGAAGCGCGTAACCATTCTGTACGTGCGCGTTCCATAAAGCGAATATGATTGGCATGATAAACAATGCCTCCTGCATCTGTATCTTCAATATACACTCGGATTTGAAATTCAAATTTGTTCGCCATACAGGTGTTCCATTACTTTAAATAGTCCAGTGTTTTGCAACATTCTTGACAAAGAATGCGAAACGCTGATTTGTTCAATGTTTGAAAGGCTTGAAGTTTAGCACTCCATTTTTACAGACCAATGGCACAAGATTTCAAAAATAGCTGTAGATTGGGCGAAATATTTTAAGATGAAAATGCAGATTTAATTGAATTTTAATCATGTTTGGCATAGGGATTGATTAAATAAATTCACATGAAATTTATAGTTGGATTTGAGTGCATGTTAAAAAAGTTAGCTTTATCGATTTCGATTGCTACATCAATATTAAGTTTTTCGACTTTTAGTTCGGCTGAAGATTTTAAAATTTTAAAACAGATTGAAAGCAAGCCAATTTTACTAAAAAAAGGGGAATATGCTGGACACTATTATATTCCAAGCACACTCAATACTATTCAATGGGGTTATCTACCGAATAAAGATGCTAAGCCAGTTTTAACGGTTCCATCGGGGAGTCATGTGACTTTTGATACAGTGTCACATGAAGATTTATTAGAGGATCAAGGGCGTGATGCTGAAAAATACTTTACATTTAAAGGTGTTAAAAAAGAGCACATTTTAGATGAAGCGAAATTGATCACCCGCTCTAATTTAAAGCATGATTTCCATAAAGATGGTCCACACATTATTACTGGTCCGATCTACGTTGAAGGTGCAATGCTGGGAGACGTGCTTAAAGTTGAAATATTGAAAATAGAACCACGTGTTCCTTATGGTGTTATTTCGAACCGCCATGGTAAAGGTACATTGCCTGAATTCCCTAAACGACAAAAACATGATCATGCTTCGCCAGAAAATCCAGATGCTTATGGCAATGTTTCAGTATTTACACCCATTGCTCAAAATAAAGAGGGTGTATGGGAGGGGGTGATTCAAACAGAATCTGGTAAAGCGATTCGTTTTCCATTAAATCCGTTTATGGGAACAATGGGTGTTGCACCGAATACCAGCGAACCTGTTCACTCAGTTCCACCCTCATTTTATGGTGGAAATATTGATATTAATGATTTAACTGCTGGGGCAACCGCTTATTATCCTGTTCAAGTTCCAGGTGCATTATTCTACACAGGTGATAGTCATTTCGTTCAAGGCGATGGTGAGGTTGCATTAACTGCTTTAGAAGGTTCAGCGCGTGCAACGTTTAAAATTAGTGTGTTAAAAGCGGGTAAAGATCATATTCCAGGTAAGCAACTTTCTCAGCCATTAGGTGAAAATGGTGAGTTTTGGATCATGCCTGGTTTAGATGAAGATTTGGATGAAGCAATGCGTAAATCTACGCGTGAAGCAATCAATTTCTTAGTAAATGAATATGGCATAAGTGAAGAAATTGCATATGCTTATCTCAGCGCTGCGACTGATTTTGAAGTTTCTCAAGTTGTAGATAAAACCAAAGGCATCCATGCGATGATTCGTAAAGCAGATTTTAAAGAGTTCATCGAGCAGAAATAAATTTTTGAAATAAAAAAATCCTCCATCAAGGAGGATTTTTTTTGACTGCTGGAGTGTATCTTTGATGCCATGAATGAACTCCCTTCATTCTCAACTCCTTTATAAATTCATGTATATGTGAGAATTAGAGTTAATTTAGTGAAAACATGAATTTTTTTACTTAGAAAATAAAATATTTTTATAAAAAAACATGTAGTTAAATTTTGGCACGCTCCTTGAGAAGTATCTGGTGGCTTAGATAGGACATTTAAGCATAAGGATAATTTAAGAACACTGGAGACGTTTCATGGATAATTTAAGTATTTTAACAAAAGGTGTGGACACCTTCGTGACGGTCGTTGGTGCAGGGTTTACTGGACTTTATGCCTTATTCAAACTGCGTGATCAGATGAAAGTTCCAGTACGCGTTTTTGAAAGTGCACCGGATGTCGGTGGAACTTGGTACTGGAATAATTATCCCGGTGCACGTTGTGATATTGAGAGTGTGCATTATTCCTATTCATTTGATGAAAAATTACAGCAAGAATGGACCTGGAGTGAGAAATTTGCAGCCCAGCCAGAAATTCTACGATATCTCAATCATGTGGCAGATCGCTTTGACCTGAGAAAGTACATCACCTTCAATACCAAAGTCACGTCTGTGGTCTGGAATGAACAAGAAAAAAATTGGACAGTAACGACCAATCAGGGTGAAGTCATTAAATCTCGTTTCTTTATTTCTGGTGTAGGGACATTGTCCGTGCCGAAAAAACCGGAATTCCCAGGTGTAGAAAACTTTAAAGGTCCAACACTGATTACCGGCAACTGGCCAAAACAACCAATCAGCTTGAAAGGCAAACGTGTTGGTGTAATTGGCACTGGTTCTACGGGTATCCAGCTTATTACGGAAATTGCCAAAGAAGTCGGTGAGTTATATGTGTTCCAGCGTACACCAAACTACTCCACTCCATTGGGTAATGGGCCTACTCAGGCAGAGGAAGATCTCGAGAACAAGGCCAAATATACTTGAATCAGACATAATGCCCGCAATCATTTCCTGGGGGTACCTTATAACGAAGTACAGCCTTCAGCACTGGCAGTTTCCGAAGAAGAACGTTTAAAAGTTTATGAAGACCGTTACCAGCGTGGTGGTTTCCGTCTGTTTATTGATAGTTATCAGGATATCTTGTTTGATCCGAAAGCCAATGAAACTGTATCCGAGTTTATTCGTCAAAAAATTCATGCTCGTGTGAAAAGGCCAGAAGTAGCAGAATTGTTGGCACCTAGAGATTATTGCTATGGCACAAAACGACCACCCATGGAAAGTGGATATTACGAAGTATTTAACCAGGACAATGTGCATTTAATTGACGTTAAACAAACTCCAATTTCCCGTATTGATGAGAATGGCGTTGTGGTTGGTGATCAGTTGCATGAGGTGGATGTCTTGATTCTGGCGACCGGTTTTGATGCCATGACTGGACCATTATTTGCGTTAGGGATCCAAGGAAAGAACCATGAAAAACTGACTGAAAAATGGAAAGAAGGACCACGTACCTATTTGGGGCATACCATGAGTGGATTCCCGAATTTATTTCTTGTGACAGGTCCACAAAGTCCCTCAGTGGTATATAACATGCCTTTAGCGATTGAAGATCATATTGACCTTGCGACAGGCATTATCCAACACATGATTGATCATCAGCTTCTTGAAGTTGATGCAGATGCTCAAGCGGAAGAAGAATGGGTGAATCATGCCAATGAGCTGGCTCAGGCAAGTCTGCTACCAAATACGGATTCTTGGTATATGGGTGCCAATATTCCCGGAAAACCACGCCGTTGCCTGGTGTATTTAGGTGGAGCACCGAAGTATCGTGCGATTTGTGATGAGATGATTGCTAAAGGTTATCAGGGTTTTCATTTTAAAGCAGGCGATCCTAACAGTACTTTACTTCAACAAGTGTCTTGATCGGTCAGGAGAATTCATATGCCAATTACTCAAGAAATTGCAACTCTACTCGGTCAGATCCAAGAAGCAGGAGTGAAACCTTTTCATCAAAGTCAGGTAGATGAAGTGCGTGCAGTAGTTGAATCATTCCACAACATGCAAAAGCCGGTCGAGGTGAAAACCAAAACGACCGATGTTGAGTACCGCACAGGAACTTATCTGCGCATTTATCAGCCAGAACTTGCAGGAAAAACACTCCCTGTGCTGGTGTATTATCATGGAGGTGGCTTTGTCGCTGGTTCGCTGGCTGTAGCCGATGAAACTTGCCATGTGCTGGCGCAAATGAATCAACATATTGTGGTGTCAGTGGATTACCGTTTGGCGCCTGAGCATCCGTTTCCAGCCGCACATGAAGATGCCAGACAGGGATTGGAGTGGGTGTTTCAACATATTCAAGAATATGGCGGTGACGAGAATCAAATCTCAGTCATAGGTGACAGTGCAGGAGGGAATCTTGCAACGACATCTGCGTTATGGGCTGTATCACAGGATATGAAGATTGCCAAACAGATCTTAATATATCCAGTGATACAGCCTGAGATGGATTCTGCCTCAAGAAATGATGAAAATGGTTATCTAATTTCGCAACAGGATATGGACTGGTTCTGGAAAAATTATCAGATCCAAGATGGGCAGTCTATTCAATATTCACCTTTACAGTATGACAATTTATCCGCTGCGCCAGAAACTTTAATTGTGACCACCGAATATGAAGTATCGCGGGATGATGCGGAATATTATGGATTCCGTTTAATCGAACAAGGTATAACCACCACCATCAAGCGTATTCGGGGTGGTGTACATGGTATTTTCTGGCTATCTGCAGTCGTGCCTGAACACCAGACGATTCGGGAGGAAATTGCTCGATTTTTAAAGAAATAACTCCCATTCAAAACCAGCCAGTGAATGGCTGGTTTTCACATTCAAAGCGCATTAATCTTATCGATATGTGCTTGATATGCTCGATGAGATTGAAGAATGAATCAAAGGAGCAAAACGTAGTGTTTTGTAGTTTTGTCATCTTTGACACTGTATTTCTAAATTGGCGATCTATACACTGACCTAGAAACGCCTGCTTATTTATAAAAATAATAATATATTCAAACAGTTCAGGAAATTTGAAATTAATTGAGGGATGGAGTAATACTCAATGAAAAATTATATGGATATATCGGTTAGCGATTTTATTAGTAAAAATTTCTTTTGAAAGTGAGGACGGTAAAATCTGGTTCGATGGAGATCGATCACTTCTCTTTAATGCGAATAGTTTGTATACACTGAAGCATTTTTTAATTGATGAATATGGGATTGATCTAGCTAAAAAAGTTATCTATCGCTGGGGTTATGAAATTGGTAGTGAAGATGCTGTGCGAGCGCTCAAACTGCGCGCAGATGATCAGTTGTCAGCTTTTGTGGCCGGACCTCAACTGGCCAAGATTCGTGGCATGGTAAATGTTGATATTGAGACGCTGGATTTCAATCCCAAGCAGAACAAGTTTAAAGGTATATTCAAATGGAATGACTCCTATGAAGCCTATGCACAAATTAAGAACAGGTCTTACTCGACACACTGTTGCTGCTGGTGGTTGACGGGCTATTCCAGTGGTTATACCTCAAAATTTTTAAATGCTCCCTTTCATTATGTCGAAACACATTGTGTTGCCAAAGGAGATGAGTGTTGCCGGATTGAAAGCCATGAAGGTCAGGACCGTCATTTTGGATTGAAATCTGAATATTTCATTGAAACTATTAAACCATTATTTTCCAACAGCTACTTTGATGCCATAGGAAAATCCAAGACCTTTGCCAGAGTGTGCCAGTTATTGCTCAAGGCAGCAGAGTCGGATATTACGGTATTGCTACAAGGCAGTACAGGGGTTGGGAAAGAAGCATTTGCGCGTGGTATCCATCAGAATAGTGCCCGTAAAGATAAAGAATTTGTCGCAATTAACTGTGCCTGTCTGCCAGAGCAACTGATTGAAGCGGAATTGTTTGGTAGTAATAAAGGCGCATTTACCGGGGCGACTGAAAACCGCATTGGTAAATTTGAACGGGCAGATGGGGGCACCATTTTCCTGGACGAAATTATCGAGCTATCCCCTAAAGCACAGGCGTCTTTGCTTCGTGTTTTGCAAACTGGAGAGTTTGAACGGGTGGGGGATACCAAGACTCGCAAGACCAATGTCAGGGTGGTGGTCGCTTGTAATGAAAGTCTGAAAAAAGCAGTAGATGAAGGACGTTTCCGCAGTGATTTATATTACCGGCTTGCCACTTATCCGGTATTAATCCCATCATTGAAGGAGCGTCGGGAAGACATTAATTTACTGCTGGAATATTATATTCGGTTCTTTGAAAAGCAGTACGAGAAGACCTTCAACGGATTTAGTGACCGGGTTTATGCTTTCTTCAATAGTTATGAGTGGCCGGGGAATATCCGCGAACTGCGAAATATTGTGGAACGGGCAGTGCTATTGTCCAATGATGCGCCATTGGACTTAGAAGACCTGATGTTGGAAGATAATGTAATTCAGAGCTTTGTTAGCCAACATAAGCAGAAAGTGAATGGCATCAAAGGCATTGCTACTCATAGTGATCTGGATCAGTTCATTGAAAATCTGATGCACAATTCAGAACAGCTAGATATTGAATATGTCGAAGCCACGATTTTACAAACAGCTTTGCAAAAGTATCGCGGCAACGTGTCGAAAGCTGCACGTTATTTGAATATGACACGAAGTGCACTGGAATACCGATTAAAAAAGCACGCAGTAATATAAGTTGAGGGTGTTTGGGTATGAAATATAGAGCCTTAGGATAAGGCCCTATATTTCTTTAAGCGATAATCCAATGTTGCCCGGCTAATGCCGAGTAAACGTGCTGCTTCGGAGACATTGTTCTGACTCTGTTGCATGGCTTGTACAATAATCTGCTGTTCGTAATGCTCCAATGAAAAGTCAGGAGTAAATAGTTCTGCAATTTTTTGTGAATTAAATGATTTGGAAGGGAATGTTTCCCGATAGTTATTTGCCTCAGCGGCTACAACATCGGGAAATAAATCGCGTAGTTTAATCTCTTGTTGATCATCTGTGAGTAGTGCTGCGCGTTCCAGCACATTCTCTAATTCACGGATATTGCCTGGCCAATTATAATTTATAAAGAAATGTTTGGCTTTGTCACTCAGTCCTTTAAATTTTTTGTCATATATATTTTCAAAGCGTTTAAGAAAATGACTGACCAGCAGGGGAATGTCCTCCCGCCGTTCACGTAATGGCGGAATACGTACCGGAAAAATGTTTAGGCGAAAATACAGATCGGCACGGAATCGACCCTCTTTGACAGCTAATTCTAGATCTTCATTGGTAGCAGCTACCACTCTAACATCGACTTTTCGGGTCTGATAATCGCCTACACGCTCAAATTCACCTTCTTGCAGCATTCGTAATAAGGCTGCTTGGGCACGAGGGGATAACTCAGCCAGTTCATCCAGAAAAATCGTACCTTGATGGGCACGTTCAAATTTACCTATTCGTTGACTGACTGCTCCTGTGAAAGCCCCCTTTTCTACGCCAAAGAGCTCAGCTTCAATGAGGTCATGTGGGATACAAGCACAGTTAACTGCGATAAAAGGCTTATCTTTACGTGGACTTGCATAGTGAATACCTCGTGCAAAAGCCTCCTTACCAACACCTGTTTCCCCAGACAGGAGTACGGCCACTTTACTGCCAGCCGCTTTTTTGAGGAGGTCACAGACATTGCGGTAAGCCGCAGATTCTCCGACCGCATTAAACATGCTGTAGTCGACCTCGGCACGAGTATAAATATCGTGTTTTAGCTGATTCAATTCAGCGCGTAATGCAATGATTTCGTCCGATATAGGGTCAGGAGACATAAATTGTACAAGTTCTTCAGCATTTTCCCATTCAGTTAAGGGTTTACCAATGATCTGACAATGATCATGACCTTGGGCAATACATTGGGTTTCCTGATAAATAATGGTTTGTCCCATGACATAGCTGCTATATCCACAAGCATAACCAAGTTGTAGCCAGCAAGCAGGTTCATCGGATTTACCAAATTCGCTCAGGTGAACTTCACCTTCAAAGGAATGTCGCCAGTTAAAGTCGGCATAGAACTCATGGTTGCGATGGCTCAGCTGAAGTGTATTGACTTCGACCTGTACCATCCCACGAATACCATGCATTTGTGGTCCTGCCATAAAAGCCTCTGTTTCATTGAGGTCTGGACGAAGTTGTGCAGTGGCTTCGGCATCTCTCATACCAGCCTGATAACCACAACGAATAAAGAACCTTTTGGCTGGCTCATAACCCAGCATATCGTGCAAGTCTTTGCGTAGAAAACCAAAAATATCGGTATGTAGCAACAACATACGATTTTCTTCAAACCAAATCTGACCATGAGCGGCATCGAACTTAATCCGGTCAATCAGGTCCTGAATATCTTGTTGTGGCTTCAAAAATGGCTGCATGCGCAATGTCCTTCATTTTATTCTGTGCTCAATATCCTATGAAGCACTTTTTCATTACTTGTGTACTAATAACGAACTCAAAATTTATACATATCATCATACTGTACATAAAGTGCATGAAAATGCCAGATGGATATTTATAAAAAAAGAGTTGAAAATAGTCTTTCATCATTTGATAAATATTTTTTTAATTGTGTTCATCATTTGATGAAATCAAAATTCAAAAAAAAGACATTAAATACAATAAATATTATATAAATCAATATCTTAAAAAGTTGGCACACTAATTGATATATGTATGTGGAAGGAAGTTTGTCCAGCAAGAAGGATTCTTAGTCATGACAAATCAAATAGGGATGCCACAACTCACCAAATATATCCGGGTGACGGGTGACCGTGATGCTAAATTTGTTGAATTTGATTTCGCTATTCACGATCCAAGTCTGTTTGTCGAACTGGTGCTACCTCGTGAAGCTTTTATACAGTTTTGTGAGACCAATCAAGTCGTCGAGATGACTGAAGAACAGAAAACCAGAAATGATGAGGAAGAAGAAAAATGGCGCTATGGGACTGAAGTCACTTTAGTCAATGCACAGCGATATATCCCAGATCATGAAGATCATTAGAAATAGCTTAAGGAGATAGCCATGTCACTTGAAATTAAAACATCTAGTATTGAACCAATACGCCAGAGTTACGCCTACATTGAACGCCGTTTTGGCAATAAACCTGCAACCCGCTATCAGGAAGTCAGTTTTGATATTCAGGCTGAAACCAACTTCCATTACCGACCATTATGGAAACCTGAGAAAACACTGAATGATAAAACGCATACAGCTATTGTGATGCAGGACTGGTATGCATTTAAGGATCCACGTCAGTTTTATTATGGGACATATGTGCAACATCGCGCCCGTTTACAAGATACTGCCGAAGCTAATTTTAACTTTTTTGAGAAACGTCAGCTGGCTGTACATATTTCTGAAGAAGTCCGTGAAAAAGTGATTTCGTTGTTTATTCCATTCCGTCATTTGGAGCAAACCGCCAACCTGCACATGATGTCAGGAAGTGCTTATGGTTATGGCACGGTACTGACCCAAGCATGTATTTATGCGGCGATGGATCGGCTCGGCATGGCGCAATATATTTCTCGTGTAGGTTTAGCCTTGGATGGTGGAACGGGGGAGTCGTTAATACCTGCAAAACAGGCATGGATGAACGATACAGCTTGGCAAGGTTTACGCAAGCTATGTGAACAAAGTCTGACAGAACAAGACTATTTCAAGCTGTTTTTATTACAAAACCTAGTGATAGATAGTTTTATGTCTGAACTGGTCTATACCCAATTTGATCAATGGTTAGCAGATCACCAAGCTCGTGATTTGGCAATGCTCACCGAGTTTATGCAAGAAGCCTTAACAGATCTGCGCAAATGGTCAGACAGCGTACTTAAAACAGCGACAGCAGAATCAATTGAAAATAAGCAATTGTTAAGTCAATGGCTGGCGGAATACCTACCCGAAGTCAAAGCGGCATTTACACCTTGGGCAGAACAAGCATTATCTGCAGGTGCCATTGAACTCGCTGAAAAAAAACTGCTGGAGCGCAGTAAAAAAATTGGAATAGATCTCGAACAAGTGGCACAGGCTTAAGGAGAAGCAGCATGTCTAAAGTGTATTTGGCATTACAAGATAACGATACCTCACGTTACATCATTGAAGCGATTGAAGAAGATAATCCTGACGCCACCATTCAGTATTTACCTGCCATGATTCGCGTAGAAAGTGAGAAAGGGCTGATTGTTCGTGCGGAAACGGTTTCGGAAAAATTGGGCCAAGAATGGGATATTCAATCTTTGCAGCTCAACATGATCACGTTGGGCGGCAACGTTGAAGAAGATGACGATACGTTCCGTCTACACTGGAATTAAAAAAAGTAAGCGTCAATGTGCCGCATTGAAGCGGTATATCAAAAGAATAAAGGACCTCAGGTATGAATTCTAAAATTAATGCAATTGGCAAAAAACTGAATGCCAAAGACCGTTACCGTGCACTCACGCGTGATCTGGACTGGGAGTTTTCCTATGCAGACCGTAAAGAAGCATTTCCTTATGAAGAATTTGAAGGCATTAAAATTACGGATTGGTCGAAATGGGAAGATCCATTCCGCCTAACCATGGATGCCTACTGGAAATATCAAGCGGAAAAAGAGAAAAAGCTCTACGCAATTTTTGATGCTTTTGCACAAAATAATGGTCAGTTGAATGTCACCAACGAACGCTATTTAAATGCCATTAAACTGTTTTTAACTGCTGTAACGCCATTGGAATATCAAGCCTTCCAAGGTTATGCCCATGTAGGACGTCAGTTCAGTGGTGTTGGTGCACGTATTGCGTCCCAAATGCAGTCCATTGATGAATTGCGTCATGTGCAAACGCAGATTCATGCGATGAGCCATTACAACAAATTCTTTGATGGCTTCCAAGATTGGTCACACATGCATGACCGCGTTTGGTATTTATCTGTACCTAAATCATTCTTTGAAGATGCGCGTTCTGCAGGCCCATTTGAATTCTTACTGGCTATCAGTTTTGCCTTTGAATATGTGTTGACCAACTTGCTGTTTGTACCCTTCATGTCTGGTGCTGCCCATAACGGTGATATGGCAACCGTCACATTCGGCTTTAGCGCGCAGTCAGATGAAGCGCGTCATATGACACTAGGACTGGAAATTGTCAAATTCCTACTGGAACAGCATGAAGACAACGTGCCGATCGTACAGGAGTGGATTGATAAATGGTTCTGGCGTGGCACTCGATTACTATCAATTGTCGGCATGATGATGGATTACATGCTGCCAAACAAAGTTATGTCATGGAAAGAAGCATGGGAAACTTATTTTGAAGAAGCGGGTGGGGCGCTCTTTAAAGACCTGAGCCGCTACGGCATTCGTATGCCTAAATATTCTGAAGTCATTGAAAAAGAAAAAGAGCACGTCTCGCATCAAGCATGGTGGATTTTCTATAACTTTGGTCATGCGGCTGGCTTCCACACTTGGATTCCAACCGATGAAGAAATGGATTGGTTATCAGAAAAATATCCAGACACGTTTGACAAATATTACCGTCCACGTTGGGAGTTAGCACGCAAGATGGAAGCGGAAGGTAAACGTTTCTATAGTGCGGGCTTGCCACAGCTGTGCCAAATCTGTCAGGTACCGATGACCTTTACTGAAATGGATGGTGATCAGACCATGTTCAGTTACCGCAGCAGTGTCTATAAGGGTGAGCGTTATCACACTTGTTCAGATGGTTGCCATGACATTTTCGAGCGTGAACCAGAGAAATATGTACAAGCTTGGTTGCCAGTGAACCAAATTCTACAAGGCAACTGTGGTGGCCCTGATCTGGAAGTGATGTTGCGCGAATATTACCGCTTTAATGTCGGTGCAGACAACTTAGACATTGAAGGCTCTCCAGATCAGGTACGCTGGAAAAAATGGAAAGGTGTGGCGTAAGTCACGAGCTGGGGATAGTCCTAAAATGGGCTATCCAGCTTACTCATGGAATTTAGGAGTTTAGGGATATGCCAGTAAAAGCAATTAACAACCAATATGATTTTGAACCGCGTGATCTACAAAAACATTATGGCGACAACATTCTGATTTATGTGGGATGGGATCATCACACCTTATACTGTGCGGCACATGCCATGTTGGCATCTCCACAGCAAAGCTTTCAGGATTTAATTGATCAACAGATACAAGGTGGTTTCCACCAACATCCTGAATTTACTGAAATTGATTGGTCAAAAGTCGAATATTTGTTAGATGGTAAGTCGTTCCAACCGAAACTGGATCAAAGCTTGGCAAGTCAAAATATTGGTCATAAATCACTATTGCGCTTCATTACACCTGGGCTGGATGGTTACCAGCATCGTCATGTTTAAGGAGCGCTGAAATGAGTTATCAAGTCACGATTGAACCGATTGGAACCACCATTGAAGTCGAAGAAGATCAAACCATTTTGGATGCAGCATTACGTCAGGGTGTATGGCTTCCATTTGCCTGTGGTCATGGCACCTGCGGTACCTGTAAAGTGCAGGTGACAGATGGATATTATGATGTTGGTGAAGCTTCTCCATTTGCATTAATGGACATTGAGCGTGAAGAAAATAAAGTTCTCGCATGTTGCTGCAAACCAGAATCAGATATGGTCATTGAAGCTGATGTTGATGAGGATGAAGACTTCCTTGGTTATCTAGTCGAAGATTTTCAGGCTGAAGTGATTGAGATCAAAGATCTCTCACCGACAATTAAGGGCGTACGTCTAGCTTTAGACCGTCCAATGCAATTCCAAGCTGGGCAATATATCAATATACAATTCCCTGGAATTGAAGGTACACGCGCCTTTTCAATCGCCAATTCCCCCAGTGAGGAAGGTATTGTTGAATTACATATCCGCCAAGTACCGCGTGGCGCAGCGACTACTTATGTCCATGAATCATTAAAGACTGGCGACCAGCTAGAAATTTCCGGACCGTATGGACAATTCTTTGTACGCAAGTCTGATACGAAGGATGTGATTTTTATTGCAGGTGGTTCGGGCCTATCTAGCCCTCAATCAATGATTCAAGATTTATTAGAACAAGGTGATAACCGTACCATTTATTTATTCCAAGGTGCACGTGATGTTGCAGAACTGTATAACCGTGAAATATTTGAAGGTTGGGTAAAACAATATCCGAATTTCCGTTATATACCAGCCTTGAATGCCCCGAAGCCCGAAGACCAATGGGATGGATTTACCGGATTTGTACATGAAGCCGTAGCAGATTATTTTGAAAATAAATGTTCTGGTCATAAAGCTTATTTGTGCGGTCCACCACTCATGATTGATGCTGCGATTTCCACGTTAATGCAAAGTCGTCTGTTTGAACGAGATATTCATACAGAACGCTTTCTCAGTGCGGCCGATGGCGCATCGGATCAATCACGTTCAGCACTATTTAAACATATCTAAGTGCCTGATAGGTGAATATAAAAAACAGCCAAATGGCTGTTTTTTTATTGAATGATTTAAAAATGATAAGCCAGTGTAAGGCTGTAGAGACTTGGATCAATTTTGAGATTACCTGCATCCGCACCATTGATTTTCACAACGCTGTCTACTTTGACATAACGATAATCAAAACCTAGACTAATTTTATTAGTGATGAAATATTCTAGGCCGGCGTTAAACGCGATGCCATGTGAATTGGACAGATCAACATCTGAACCATCTGTACTGTCAGTATCATAAAAATAGACATAGTTGTAACCGATGCCTAGATAAGGATTGATATTACCTTTAGGTTTGAAATGGTACTGGAGACTCAAGGTGGGTGGCAGATATTTGGTGCTGCCTAGTTTGACTCCATCACCATAAAAATTATGTTGTGGCGGGATACCAGCTAATAAATCTAGGCTGATGTTGTCACTGAGGAATAGCCCCATGGCTAGGGTTGGTCGATAACTTTCACCAATTGAGGTTTCAACACTGTTAAATAACAGGCCAGGATGTGTGTCTGCTTCAATCTGGGTAATACCAAAGCGCAGATACTTGCCATGCGAAAGTAAAGGTGAGGCAGAAATTGCGGTGCTTACCGTTAGGGCCAAACTGGTACAGAGTATTGTTTTTTTCATCAAATTTATTCCTTTAAATATAGTCAATTTCATTACTTTGAAATTGATTAGGAATATTGCAATAGTTGTACCATGTTTATTTTTTTAAAAAAATCAATAACTTGTTTGTTTTTTAGATTTATGGTTTTCATCATTTCATTTATTAGATAAAAAGTACGATTGAAATTTAATGAAATAATGAAATTTGCATTTCAATAAAATATGTATTTGAGAAGAGTCAAGAATTATCGTTCTAGACTCTCCTTAATTCAACTTACCATTAAAATGATTTAAACCTTATTGTGTGTTTTTATCCAGTCTTTTTGAACTTGCTGTGCAATATTCGGATAGTCCATCACAAAACGGATGTGGCTTTCAACGCCAGTTTTTAATGTCGCATCATCTACAATAAATTGAGGGTTATGATTGGGTGCAGCCTTACTCATCTCTTGATCTTGAGGTGTTGCACCAACGAAAATGAACAATGAAGGCATAAGTTGACCATAATAGGCAAAGTCTTCACTTGCACTCGCATTGTTCTCGAGCACATGTAATTTATCTTCGCCATGAACTTTCGCAAGTGAGGGCGCGATGAGTTGAGTTAGTGTTTTATCGTTCGTAGTGACGGGGGCATAAGCGGCAATTTCTACTTTGGCTCTTACGTCATTTGCATGAGCATTATGTTCGATGAGCTTTGGTAAATCCTTGAGAATATTCTGGCGGACTTCTTCATTATTTGATCGAATCGTGCCAACCATATTGACTTGCTCTGGTATCACATTTCCTACCGTTCCACCTTGGATACTGCCAATACTGATTGCCCCCATACCTTTGGTTAAATCTGCACGACGGCTGATCAAACTCTGCATATTACTAATCATTTGAGATGAAGCATAAATGGGATCACGTCCTAGCCATGGCATAGAACCATGAACTTGTTTTCCACTGACCTGAATGCGCAAATGATCTGCACTGTTTAAAATAGTGCCATCTTTATAAAAAATATGACCACTTGGCATACCCGCCATAACATGCATACCGAAGATCACTTCAGGCTTAGGATTTTTTAAAGCCCCATCTGCAATCATCTTACGTGAACCAATTTGATCGCCATGGCTAAAGTTATCGATATCTGCTCCACCTTCTTCAGCTGGTTGGAAGACAAACACAACAGTACCTGCAATTTTATCTTTATTTTCCGAAAGCACTTTTGCAGCGCCGAGTAACATTGCTGTGTGAGCATCATGTCCACAGGCATGCATCACTGGCGTTTCTTTACCTTGATAGGTTGCCTTTGCTTTACTCGCAAAAGAAAGTCCTGTTTTTTCCTCGATAGGTAATGCATCCATATCTGCACGTAATGCCATCACTGGGCCAGGTTTTGCACCTTTAAGAATTCCGATTACACCTGTTTTGGCATAGCCTGTGCGGACTTCAATTCCATATTTTTTTAATTCTTTTTGAACCAGAGCCGAGGTTTTAAATTCCATATTGCCGAGTTCGGGATGTTGGTGAATGTGCTGTCTTAATTTGATGGTATGTTGTTCAACAGCGTTCACACCATCATCAACCCAATCTGCAAAACTCAAGGTTGAACAAAGGGGCAAGATGGTACAAGCAGTAAATAGCCTAAGTGAAATCATGAACTCAATGTCCTAAAAATCCAAAAGTTTTAGGAGCTTCTCATTCACTTCTGATGGTTGCAAAACTTAAGAGGTATATCGAAATACATGAAAAGTATAGTGACCATGAAGCATTGATTTTTAATGCTTTATCCATAGATTTAAAGTTGTTATTATTTGTAAATTATTCATTTTAAATAATTATTTTAATAGTTGTGGGGGAGCTAATGGGCGTTGAAGAAGAACTAAAGCATAATCCAGATGTCATGATTCAACTTCCATGGACTGTGCCGCAACAGCCTGTGATAACTTATATCCAAGTTGATCCTGAAACGCAGAAAATACCTTTAGACATAACCCATTCAGAAGATACAACTGCAATTTCATCTTTTGAAAATAGTACCAATATTGCAGTGTCTTCTTTTGATTATGCCACTGGAATAGCAGTATTTTTAGCATTATGTGCTACGGGATTAGCATATTGGTTTGGAGTTAGAAGCTTTATTTTGACTAAGCACTCCTTCAAGGCTTTAGTATTAGAAATTAATGCAAAAAGGGATTTTGAAAATGAGCTTAGGAAACGAGAAATTGTTGCTACATATTTCAAAAATTCAGAAAAATTTATAAAAATCGTTAGAAGTTTCCAAGAAGATAAAATTAACGATCTCGAAAACTTAATAGATGAACATCAGTATTTAATAGCCGATATAAGTTTATATTATTCTAAAGATAATGATGATATAGATAAATTTTTTAATATTCATTATGCAATCAGGTTTTTTATGCAAAGTGTTATAGAGTGTCTAAAGCAGAAGAAAAAAGTCGATGATATTTCCATTAGGGCGATGATTGAAATATATAGAGAAAGCGACATTGATCAACAACATTTAGATAAGATTGAAATGGTAATAAGGGAATTTGAAAATTTAAAGTTAATTTTCGGTATAAGAAAATTGTCATTGAAATTTCTAAATGAATTTAGGGATTTATTAAATAGAAAAGCAGCCTAAGCTGCTTTCATAAATCACTTCTCTTTCGGCTCAGGTGGTGTCATACCAAACTGCAAATACGCCTGATTGGTGGCAATACGACCACGGGCGGTACGCATCACATAACCTTGTTGAATCAGATACGGTTCAATCACATCTTCCAGTGTACCTGAATCTTCTGCCATAGCCGCTGCTAAAGCTTCAACACCTGCAGGACCACCATCAAAACGTTCTAACAGCATCGACAGGTAACGACGGTCGAGTGTATCTAAACCATCTTTATCCACATTCAACATATCAAGCGCACGTTGCGCCATTTCTTGTGTGACCTCACCTGTACCTTTCACTTGCGCATAGTCACGTACACGACGCAGTAAACGGTTTGCGATACGAGGCGTACCACGAGAACGACGAGCCACTTCCTTAGAACCAGCTTCTGTGATTGGAACATCCATCAGATTTGCAGAACGAGTCACGATATGGGTCAAATCTTCAACTGAATAGAACTCTAATCGTTGGACGATACCAAAACGATCTCGAAGCGGAGAGGTCAATAAACCGGCACGAGTAGTCGCAGCGACTAAAGTGAATGGCGGTAAATCCAACTTAATTGAACGCGCAGCAGGGCCTTCACCAATCATAATATCCAGTTGGTAATCTTCCATTGCAGGATAAAGGATTTCCTCGATCACTGGAGAGAGACGGTGAATCTCATCAATAAATAAAACGTCACCTTCTTCTAAGTTAGTGAGCATTGCTGCCAAATCACCAGCGCGCTCTAACACAGGACCTGAGGTGGATTTGAGATTGCCACCCATTTCACGCGCGATAATATTGGCAAGTGTGGTTTTACCTAAACCCGGAGGACCAAAAATCAAGGTATGGTCTAAAGCTTCACCACGTCCACGAGCTGCACCAATGAAAATTTCCATCTGCTCACGCACAACAGGTTGACCAATATAATCATCTAATGATGTTGGTCGAATGGCACGATCAAAATGATCTTCTGGTTTTTCAGAACCACTGATAATACGGTCTTGCATAATATGAGATCTTATTTATTCATCGATTTTAAAGCAGCACGGATAATATCGGATGCCTCAGTGAAGTCACCTTTAACGGCATTGACTAACTTTTGTGCTTCTAGTGGCTTGTAACCTAATGACTGTAAAGCAGCTTCAGCCTCAGCGACAGCAGAGTTACCCGTAAACTGAATTTGCGTTGTTGTAGAGTTTGATGTGGATGGCTGAGCTGCAAGCGCTTTAAAGCGATCTCGAAGTTCAATCATCAAACGCTCTGCGGTCTTTTTGCCTACACCCGGAACTTTGACTAAAGTGTTTACATCTTCATGTTCAACAGTATGAATAAGCATGTCTACGCTGAGTGTTGAGAGAATACCCAGTGCCATTTTTGGACCAACGCCGTTCACTTTAAGTAAAGTGCGGAAAATACTTTTTTCTTGTGCGTTGGAAAATCCATACAGTAATTGGGCATCTTCACGTACAGCCAAGTGCGTCCACAATGTGACTTTTTGTCCTTTCTGTAATTGGCAAAATGTTGAGAGAGGTGTATCAACCTCATAGCCAACACCATTTACATTCAATAAAACTGTTGGTGCTTCTAAAGCAAGCACTTCACCAATAAGACATCCAATCATTCAATTATTTCACTTATTTGTCGATGTTAAATTCACTATGTCAGCATAGTAGTGTTCATTGCTTCAGAACGCAAAATCAAAAAACACTTTATGCTCTTTTCCTGAACACTAATTTAAGGTTTATAAAAATCCAACTTTATTCCCTTGAAGTTCCTGTGCCAAATGATAAGCCTGATGATCCGAAAATTTTGAGATCACATCTAAGACTTGCATGATATTGTCATAGTGATCATCACTAAAACGTACACCTAAGCCTGAGATAATAGACAGTAAACGTCCTTCCTTAAAATTATGAATTTTATTGGGGGTCGTAAGCGGAATAAAGGCATCTAGTATGTGCTGTAAGCTTTGATGTGCAATGATTTCTAAACCAGATTTTTGAGGGTGCTCAAAGATTTTTTCCCGCGCTAAATTCTTTGCACAATCAATTCCTGCTTCGATATCGGGCGAGCAATATTGGAGCAAACTACCTTTAAGCTGTCCTGACAAAATTTCAAAATGATGTTTAGCAAAAGCGGAAGTGACTTCATCAACCAAGCGTTTCATCACACGACCACGCAATGCTGCAATCTTTTGTTGCCACGTGGTGTATGGCATTGCAAGTTCAGCAGGCGTGCCATAGTCACCAAGTAGATTTAAGAAAATAGGTTCGACTTGCTCATAGCTGAGCATGTTAAGAATAATGCCATCTTCTAAATCGATCAGGGCATAACAAATATCATCCGCAGCTTCGAGTAAATAGGTGAGTGGATGGCGACAGAAATGATATTCACCATATTGTATAAGACCTAATTGGTGACCAATTTGTTGCAAAATTTCTTTTTCAGATTGATAGCAACCAAACTTAGCTCGTTTACTGGCAGGCGTATTTCCCTGAGAGTCAATGGTTTTAGAAAGCCATGGGTACTTTAAGTAAGCTCCTAAGGTTGCGTAAGTGAGGCGCATTCCACCGTCATTAGGGTGATAGTCAATTTTCGTGAGTAGACGAAGACCTTGAGCATTGCCCTCAAACTGGCGAACATCGGCCTGCTGTTCAGGGGTTAAACTCGATAAAAAATCGCCGTGTGATGCATCATCAAACCATTCTCGAATCGCATATTCACCTGCATGACCAAAGGGGGGATTACCAATATCGTGTGCAAGACAAGCTGCTTGAATAATTGCACCGACATCTGCAGGAGAGATCCACATAGGTAACTCATCACGAATTTTTTCAGCTGCCAGCATTCCCAAAGAGCGTCCTATACAAGAAACCTCAAGGGAATGTGTTAGACGCGTATGAATGCCATCATGTTGAGTCAGGGGATGAACTTGAGTTTTACGGTTAAGTTGTCTAAAACTCTGAGAAAAAATAATACGATCGTAATCTTTATGGAAGGGGCTACGTGCTTGTTCTGTATTTTGTTTTGAACTACCAAATCGAACTGTTGATAACAGTTCCAGCCAACGCATTTGAGTCATTTATCATTATTCATCATTACTGTATGGAACCATCATGCCAAAAAAATAGTGAAAAATATATGCTGACACGACATAATTTGGCGCATTGAAAATGCATTTCAGAAAAGTTTAACAAGTTAAATAATGAGTATTAAGATGTTGATTTTAAGAGTTATTTTCCTAATATAATTCAATTTCTTCACTTTCAAATCATATAAGAGTCTCTAATTGATTTTAAAGATAGATATCAATCATGAGATGATGCGTGGATGCTCATCGGTTCGATAATTTTTTATCGAGATAGTATGCATAATGTATCTACTTTTTATGCCGATTGTTGATCAAATTGATCCTACGATTGGCATAACATTTCAATAAAGCTATTGAAATTTGTCTATTTTGACCTCATGTTATCCTCATAAAGATGAATTATAGAGATGTGAATTTATATGTTATTTCATTTGCCGAAACTTCCTGCCGAAATTCGAGTCACTCACTTAAATGCGCGTATTAATGAACAACGAAAAAAAATTGCGCAAAGTACTGCATCTAAACTTGAACTTCTGCAGTTGTCTCAGCAGTTTTCAAAAGAAGCACGCACGCGTAAAAAGAATAATCAGAAAGTATATGTAATTGATTTTAAAGGTGACATGGCAGCTTCAGCTGTAGAGAATCTTCGTGAAGAAATTACTTTGATTTTGGCGACTGCTAAAGCAGGGCGTGATCGTGTCGTAGTTCGTTTGGAAAGTCCAGGTGGGATGGTACATGGTTATGGACTTGCGGCTGCTCAACTGGTGCGTCTGCGCGATGCTGGTTTTCATCTAACCATTTGTGTTGATAAAGTCGCAGCAAGTGGTGGATACATGATGGCATGTATCGGTAACGAAATTATTTCTGCTCCATTTGCAGTGATTGGTTCAATTGGCGTTGTTGCTCAAGTGCCTAATTTTAATCGTTTACTTAAAGAACATAATGTTGATTTTGAGCTTTATACTGCGGGTCAATATAAACGTACCGTGACCATGTTTGGTGAAAATACGGAAGAGGGTAAAGCAAAGTTTGAAGAAGAGTTGCAACAAACGCATGCATTGTTCAAGCATTTTGTTGAAAAATATCGTCCACAGTTAAATGTTGAAAAAGTAGCAACAGGTGAACATTGGTACGGTCAAGATTCATTAGATTTGAATTTGGTTGATAAGCTTCAAACCTCGGATGAGTATTTATTAAGTTTATTGACAGTGCATGATGTTTACTTGATTCAAACTCGCCGTAAACCTACCTTAGGTGAGAAATTAGGACTGCAAGCGGCACAAATGGCGGACAGTTTGATTCCTGCTGTGATGAATAAAGTTATGGACACTTTAGTCAAGACTAATGCGAACTTAGTGCAACTACGTGATCCTAAATTTTAAATTCGATGAAATAAAAAAAAGCTAATCTAATGATTGGCTTTTTTTTATGATTTATCATTTCTATGGTCGAGAGTCTAATTTTCGATATAACATCACTATTCCTGTGATCATGGACCCAAGTGTTGCGAACAGCATATCTTTATGGGCATCCCAAATATCACCTTGTTGACCATTATAATTTTCTGCTGCCTCAGGGGAAAGATTAATCGCAATTAACCATTCAATCCATTCGTAAATGAGACTGGTGGCCATGACAAACTGAACCACAATAAGAAAAAGTACTCGTTCAGATAATTGGGGTAAATAGAATTGAATGATCCTCAGGAAAAAAGGATAGAGAAGTAGACCATAGGCAAAATGGACCAAGCGATCATACATATTTCGCTCCCAACCCATCTGTGCATTTAAATCTATGCCGAAGTTGTGCATCAACCATTCATTATAGGGAACATACGAATATAAATAGTGTGCCCCAAGAATATGAATGATCAGAAATCCAATATAGAGAGAAAATGCGATAAAACTCAAACCAACTTTCTTTTGTATATAGATCAAAAACACTAGCATTAAAGCTGTGCCAAGTTGATGTAAGCCATAAGAAGCATATTCAAGAGGCTTTATACTTGCCAAGATCAGCACCATTATGAAAATGAAGAATACGAGGTGGTGTTTAGGAGTAAATTTTTTGTAGTGCATTTTGTTATATGTTGATTTGATTAATTTCTTCATATGATTGTAATGGATCAATCCTGAGAATAAGCTGCAGATCGCATTATTTTTATAAATCGCATTATTTTTATAAATAGTTGTTTATATCAATAGCTCATTGCAATCAGGATGATGAGTTAGAATATGATTTATTTTGAGTTTTTATTATGACGGTTTCAGCTGCTTTTCTTGCACAGCAAAATGCATATTTTCATTATGAGTTTGAAGAGCTTACTCTGAATGACTTTCCTGAAGAGATCTCAGTATCACTCCGAGGAATGATGTTTAGGCATGACATTCAATATGCTCAAGTGACTCATTATATTTACTATAGCGATGTTTTAACTGGTGATGAATTAGAAAAGCTCAGAACTGACTTTATACGTTACTGTCCTGATGAAGCATGATTTTTATTGAAACATTTGATGAGTCTCATACAAAAAAGCGAAGCCTAAGCTTCGCTTTTTTATTCAATGCTATTTAGATTTTAGCAATCAAATCTTTAATTTGTTTCGCTTGCTCAGCAGCATTACCTGTATAAGATGCAGGTGTCATTTCAGCAAGACGCGCACGATCTGCTGCAGGAACAGCTTCTAATTCGTTACCATTCACAAAATTCACCATCATTTCGCGAGTCATTGCTTGACCACGAGTAAGGGCTTTAAGTTTTTCGTATGGTTTTTCAACGTTATAACGACGCATTACTGTTTGAATTGGTTCAGCAAGAACTTCTTGAGCGTTGTCTAAGTCTTCAAGAATACGGTCGGCATTCAATTCAAGTTTGCCCACACCTTTCAAGCAAGCTTCAAATGCGATCAAGCTTTGTGCAAAACCAACGCCCATGTTACGAAGAACAGTAGAGTCAGTTAAGTCACGCTGCCAGCGAGAAATTGGAAGCTTTTCACCAAGGTGAGCAAGGACTGCATTAGCAATACCCAAGTTACCTTCAGAGTTTTCAAAGTCGATTGGGTTCACTTTGTGTGGCATTGTTGAAGAACCAACTTCACCTTCTTTTAATTTTTGTTTGAAGAAACCAAGAGAGATATAACCCCAAACATCACGGTTGAAATCGATAAGGATTGTGTTGAAACGACGAAGCGCATCAAACAATTCAGCCATGTAGTCGTGTGGCTCAATTTGAGTTGTATACGGGTTAAACGTGAGACCTAAAGATTCAACAAATGCTTGCGAGTGAGCAGGCCAGTTAATTTCAGGGTAAGCAGAAAGGTGAGCATTATAGTTACCTACTGCACCATTGATTTTACCTAGAAGCTCAACATTGTTGAATTGTTTGATTTGGCGTGCAAGACGGTATGCCACGTTTGCCATTTCTTTCCCCAATGTTGTTGGGCTTGCAGTTTGACCATGTGTACGAGACAACATTGGTTGATCAGCGTGTTTTTCTGCAAGTGCAACAATTGAGTCCACGATTTGTTGCATAGACGTAGCTAGTACTTCACGACCGCTTTTCAGCATGAGTGCATGAGACAAGTTGTTGATGTCTTCAGATGTACAAGCAAAGTGAATGAATTCACCCGCATTTTTAAGTTCATCAATGTTTGCAATTTTCTCTTTTAAGAAATATTCAACCGCTTTTACATCGTGGTTGGTTGTGCGTTCGATTTCTTTGATACGGTTAGCATCGTCTTCAGAGAAATTTGCAACGATTGCATCTAAAGCTGCATTTGTTTCGTTAGAAAAAGCTGGCACTTCAGTAATTTCTGGGCGATTTGCAAGTGCTTGTAACCAGCGCACTTCAACAGTCACACGAGCATGGATTAAACCAAACTCAGAGAGGAAAGGGCGCAAAGCATCACATTTGCTTGCATAGCGACCATCTAATGGAGAAAGTGCGGTTAAAGCGTTCATAGCAATTCCTTAAACTTTGGAATGAAACGTAAAACAGAACTCGATATACATCAGGTTAAACCACCTGAAACTGTAAACGAGCGAGATCTTGAATATCTTTCAGTAACTTGCGTTTGGTGAAGATCATGCTCCATGAACTTCCACCTGACTGACGCCATAAATGCGCCATCTGTAAACCTGTAAACAATGAAGCACGAATACGATTGGTGTGCGAAGAATCCTTAAAAGCTTCTGCATTGCCTTTCACCATAATGCGAGGATTAATCTGTCCTGCAGTTTCGACATAGGTTTGAGCAAGGTTTGCAAGAATACTTGGATGTAGATAATTATGATCAAAAAAGGAGAGTTGTTTTAGTATTTTTTCTTGTGATTTTTCAATAATTTCAACGAATTTTGGGTTGCTATATACTTTCTTTTCTAAATGTAATAATGCCATTGCATAGGACATTGGAAGTTTTGCATTGGCAAATTTAGGTATTCTTGATTTTGGTGCAGTATTGAATGGTTGGGTGATGCTACTTTCTAATGTTTTTAATCCCAGAGAAATATCTGCAAGCTGGTTAAAAAAATCTAAGGTTTGACAATTCTTATTGGAAGTAGGGCGAATATTTAAACTCGCCTTAATTAATTGTTCTAAATAGAAGTTACCGTTTTCGCCAATATTTTGTCGACCTGCAATGGCTGTCATATGTGTCAGCTGAGTCGATTGAAATACTGCTGCCAAAGCCAAAGCTCTGTTTTGACGATCATTCAGAGTCTGAAGCTGCTGGAACGGTAACTCTGTCATGCCTGAAAATTCCTTTAAATAAAATCAGGTTTAGGCGCATTAGTATGATGAATCACACCGCCACCTAAACAAACTTCATCCGCGTAAAACACAACGCTTTGTCCTGGCGTAACAGCACGTTGAGGTTCATCAAATTCTACACGTACACCTTGCGGTGCATTTGGGTCATTAAATAAGACACATGCTTGATCAGGTTGTCGATAGCGAGTTTTCGCTGTGCAACGGAAACCATTTTCTGGAATCTCTTGCTCACCTGCAACCCAATCAATCGCTTCAGACCATAACATGGTACTTTGCATGAGGGGATGCTCATGACCTTGGCCAACAACTAAACGATTGCCTTCGATATCTTTGTGTAATACGAACCAAGCACCTTCTTCAGCGCCTTTCATTCCACCGATACCAATACCACCACGTTGACCGAGCGTATAGTACATTAAGCCGTGATGATCACCAACCTCTTTACCATCTTCAAGGACAATTTTACCCGGTTGAGCAGGTAAATATTGCTTCAAGAAGTCATTAAATCGGCGTTCACCAATAAAACAGATACCTGTAGAGTCTTTTTTCTTCGCTGTTACAAGACCTAAATCTTCAGCAATTTTACGAACTTGAGGCTTTTCGATCTCACCGACAGGGAACAAGGTCTTGTTAATTTCACGACCATGAACGGCATGTAGGAAATAAGTTTGGTCTTTGTTGTTATCCACGCCACGGAGTAAAGGCGCATATTGCTCACCTTTAGAGTTGGTCATGGTTTCACCGCGACGAGCATAGTGTCCTGTTGCGATGAAGTCAGCACCTAATTTCATGGCATGGTCGAGGAATGCACGGAACTTAATTTCTTTATTACATAAAATATCTGGGTTTGGGGTGCGCCCCGCAGCATATTCAGCCAAGAAGTGCTCAAATACACGATCCCAATATTCCATTGCGAAGTTGGCTGTATGTAATTTGATACCGATACGATCACATACGGCTTGCGCATCTGCAAGATCATCCATAGCCGTGCAGTATTCTGTGCCGTCATCTTCTTCCCAGTTTTTCATGAAAAGACCTTCAACTTGATATCCTTGTTGAAGTAATAAAGCCGCAGAGACAGATGAGTCTACACCACCTGACATACCGACGATGACACGTTGTTGCATAGGATTAGGCATCCAAATTTGAAATTAAGGGAGAATTTTGGTGCTCATAAACGAGCGATAAAGGAAATTTTTGTCCTGATTGGGCATCTTGAATGGCTTTGATGACCAATGGGCTACGCGCGCGAGCCGTTTCTAATAGCTCATCTAGGCTCATCCAAACAGCACCTACGATACCTGTATCTAATGTTGCATTGGCAAAATACTGTGTTGATTTTGCTAAAAAACAGAAGCGGTAATAGGTACGATCTGGAAACATAGGTGGGGTATAGGTGTATATACCCAATAAATCTGTGACTTCAACTTGGTGACCTGTTTCTTCCATGGTTTCACGAACCGCGGCTTGAATAAGGGTTTCACCAGCTTCTACATGACCTGCAGGTTGATTAAAAACGGTGTGCATGACACCTTCTGTTTGTTCTTCTACAAACAGATATTTACCATCTTTTTCAACCACTGTTGCAACAGTGACGTGAGCAGTCCAAGCGGTCATAAAAAAGCACCAGATGAAGGGAAGGCATATTGTATAAAATTTTGAGGTGTGTGGCTATGATGGGAGGGGATTTCTTTGAAGGCGTTCTATCTTAAGTTTAACTAAGAAGTTCTTTGGATCAATAATTTAATAAAGGGCGTGGAACATGAAGAATCAACAAAAAAGCCCAATTTAAATAAATTGGGCTTTTGAATGTAATTTAAGATTATGATTTATATGAAATAAAAAAGATAATTTCGCATAAGGTGTATTATGTTAATTTTAGTTTTTCTTTACTTTAAAATGAATGTCTAAATACACTAGAGAATGGTTCTATGAATATGAAAACTGAACCTTGGATTGAGGATAATGATCCCTTAAAGCCTTATTATGGAAAATTGAGTAATAAGGAATATACCGATATTTCTAATATATTCACTTTATGGATTAATCATAAGAATTATATTGATCCTTCAATAATTTCTAAAAATAAAAAATTAAATTTATTAGATTTTTCAAATAGATATAAAGAAAAATGTAATCAAGCCTTATATGAGCTGCTATGTGAGAGCCTAAAGCAAACAGATGGATATCTCTATTGGCTACCTATGAACAATGTAAAGAGTGAAAATATCTTTGCCGCATATTCTCCAGCAATGATTGCTAAGACCCCAATAGAAGCCAAGTATTTAGATTATGCTTCTCGCTCTTTTCTGCAAATGCAAAATGGTGGATATGCCATTGTTGAAAGCAACCTAAATTTTATAGCCCTGGTTATTGATGGCTACTATATGCAGGTAGCATTACATTCAAACTTTATGAATGAGAAATTTCAAGAATATCTCGATAGTTGGAACGAGATCGAAAAAAACCTTGATGAAATTACAGCACAGTGCCTTTCACACGCTCATTCTATACAGTAGAAATTAAAGAGGAATGAAGTATGTAAGCACCATATTTAACATAAAATCTTTTATGCGAATTCAAAATTATTTATAATTCCCCGAAACCTTTACATAATTCTGCGCTGAATACGGCAGAAACGCTTTTTCTTTATCATTCAGTGGACGCACTTTTTTGACAGGACTGCCCATATATAAATAGCCACTTTCCAAAACTTTATTTGGCGGAACAAGCGAACCCGCACCGATCATCACATCATCTTCAACAATCACATCATCTAAAATAATCGTACCAATCCCGACTAAAACACGATTACCAATGGTACAACCGTGTAATTTTACATGATGACCCACGGTGACGTCCTCACCAATAATGAGCGGTGAGCCTTCAGGTTTATCCGCTTTCTTATGACTAACATGCAACATGGAATGATCTTGGATATTGGAATTTTTACCAATCCGAATAAAATTAACATCACCGCGGATCACAGCATAAGGCCAGACTGAAACATTCTCAGCCAAGACAACATCACCAATCACTAACGCAGTTGGATCAATATAATTTGTTGTATCAAATTTTGGGTAAGTCTCTAAGTATTTGCGGATATTTTCAGTCATAAAAAATTGCCTGTTTTTATTCATTATAAACAAAAAAGCACCCAAAAGAATTTGAGTGCCTTTATACCTTTAGTCAAGCTGCGACTTAAAACAAATTACTAAAGAACTGTTTGATATGATCAATCATACGCGAGAAGAAACCAGCTTCTTCAACTGCTTGTAAAGCAACAAGCGGCTTCTCCGCAATAACTTTGCCGTCAAGTGTCGCTGTTAATTTACCTACAACTTGCCCTTGTTGAAGAGGGGCATTTAAGTTCGGTTGAACCGCGATTTGAGTTTGAATGGCATTTGCTTGACCTTTTGGCATAGTCACGTTGAAGTTTTCAGCAAGACCCACACTCACTTGATTAGATTGACCAAACCAAACTTTAGAAGTGGTCAACTCTTTGTGAGCGGGTTGAACACTGACAGTTTCAAAGTTTGCATAACCCCAAGATAACAAATCACGTGTTTGCGTTGCACGTGCTTGCATTGATGGAGCACCAAAAATCACTGAAATTAAACGCATTGGGCCACGTTTAGCTGAAGTCGTTAAACAATAACCAGCTTCAGAAGTATGACCTGTTTTAAGACCATCTACACTCGGATCTGTATATAGCAACGCGTTACGGTTACCTTGCTTGATCCCATTAAAAGTAAACTCTTTTTCAGAGTAAATAGGATAGTACTTTGAACTGTCATGAATGATGTGCTTCGCAAGGGTAGCCATATCTTTCGCTGTAGAATAATGACCTTCAGCAGGCATACCTGTTGAGTTCATAAAGTTCGTGTTGGTCATGCCAATACGCTTTGCTTCTTGGTTCATGCTGTGTACAAATGTACCTTCATTCCCAGAAATATGCTCAGCCATAGCCTTAGATGCGTCATTACCAGATTGAATGATAATCCCACGTAACATTTCCAATACGGTTGCTGTGCCGTTGAGAGGTACATACATACAAGATTCTGTACTACTACCACGACACCAAGCAGACTCGTTCATCCGAACTTTTTCATCTTCCGTGAGTTCACCGTTCAACAACTTTTGTTCAATAATGAAACTGGTCATCATTTTGGTCATTGAAGCAGGCGCAAGTTTTTCATTTTCATTTTTACTTGCGAGAATTTGACCTGTTTCATAATCCATCAAAACGTAAGACTTATTATTGAGTTCTGGTGGTGAAGATAAAACAGTTGCTGCATAAGTAAATGAAGGTAATAGTAATAATGCAGCAATGGCGCTTTTTCGGGTCATTCTATGTAGTTCCAATCTTGTATGAACGCAAAAATCAGCTTTGCATTCTAGGACAAAGCAAAGCCGACTTCTAGCAGTGGAGTCGGCTTATTTCAATCGAATTGTAACTATTTCGTGCTCTATTTAACTGAAGACTGATATTTTTTTATATCCTCGCACACTTGTTGATTTGCTTTGTCTCCAGCGTTTTTCGCATCTTGTCTCGCTTGAGCTAATGCTTGCTGATAATCCTGTTGTTTAATTAGATTGTTCAGCGTGGTTTGAGGTGAGTTTTCGTTAGGTAAATAGTCTTTTAATAGCTTTTGATAGCCTGCTTTAAACGCTGCATCTTCTTCCACTAAACTTGGGCATGATTCTGAAAAGACATAGATTGCAGCGAGTTCATCTTTAGTCACTTTTTGTTGAGTAACTTCGATATTTTCTTTTAAGTCTTGAGCATTGGCGAAAGTGAAACTTGAAAACAACATTGAACTGCTGATAAATGCGGTTGAAATCAATTGTAAAAAACGGTTTTGCATAAATGACTCAAAAATTAGTAAGTTAGTTATAAGAATAGAATAATCTTTTTTCGTGTTTAAAAAATAGAGAAAGTGTATTAATGCTGTTGGAACTCAGAAAGTAATGACGAAAAGTTCGGATTTGAACAAGGGGATGACTATATGCCGAGTTTTCAAGATTAAAGGCGTTTAAAACCTCAACATCCATGCGTGTGCTCATTGTTGTGTGTGGGGATTTTGATTAGGCTATCGAACAGATGGGATTACATGAATTGAGTGAATTGTTTTGAATATTTTGATTGCCAACGATGACGGTGTGTTCGCACCAGGAATACAAGCATTAGCACAAGCATTAAAACCTTTGGGTCGAGTAGTCGTGGTTGCTCCAGAAAGTGAGCGGAGTGGTTTTTCAAGTGCATTAACGCTTGATCGTCCATTGCGACCCGTGCAAATTTCAGAGGATGTATGGGCAATTAATGGCACGCCAGCGGACTGTGTTTATCTGTCCATGAATGGTCTATTTGATTTTGAATTTGATCTAGTTGTAAGCGGGATCAACAGTGGAGCGAATTTAGGTGATGATGTGTTGTATTCAGGTACAGTTGGGGCCGCGTTTGAAGGCCGACTCATGAAACAACCTGCAATCGCAGTTTCATTGGCTGGTCCAAATGTTCGTTCGTATCAAGATGCTCAAGATTATGCACAAGCTGCAAATTGGGTATATGAGTTTATTAAAAATGGTTTGCCTGAGTTACCACCGCGTCATATTTTCAATATTAATATTCCGGATACGGCTGAAATAAAAGGGACATTAGTGACTTATCAAGGAAGAAGAAAACAAACGAAACCGATTACCACACAAGTTGACCCGAGAGGCCGTCAAGTTGTTTGGATTGGTTTGGCTGGAGAGGCCGTAACAGATCCCGAAAAAAGCCAACTGGGTTATCAGTCAGACTTTTATGCCATTGCAAATGGATATGTCAGTGTGACACCGATCCAAATGGATGCTACCAACTATCAGGTGTTGGCTTCACTTGAATCTCAGTTAGAGCTTTAATTGAACGACCACAGGTAGGATGTGTTATAACTTTGTGAAAAATATATTTGAAACGGTGAATTTAGCATTAATTTTGCTACTCTTAAGCCGAATTCAGTCTTTTTAATCTTTTGTCAGAGAGGGAAATCATGCTTTTGGCCAGACCCAAAACAGTTTTGAAGTTGTCTAAACCATCTATTCACTCAGCATTGATCGCGGTTGCTGTCGCTTCTTTTCTTGGTTTGTCGGGCTGTGCATCGAAACCCCAAATCCACAATTCTGCTCGTTATGCGGTCGCTCCTGACTTCTATACAGTTCGTTCTGGCGACACTTTAAGTAAAATTGCGGCACGTTATGGATTGAGCTATTTGAGCATTGCGGAGATGAACGATATTGCACCGCCTTATCGCATCTATGTAAATCAATCTTTAAGATTAAAACCCTCTGGCAATCGACAAGTGACACGTTCGACCACGCGTCCTTTGACTGCGACTGAAACTCAGATTCAACGTCAAACCATTCAGTTACCAACAAAACCAGCTGTGGTTACGCCACCACCACAGACCACACCAGTACCAGCGGTAACTGCTGCAGTACCGACGACTTCGACTAAAGCAACTTCATTACGCTGGGTGAAACCATCGAATGGTCCAGTCATTGAAAACTTCAATGTGGCAAGTAATGTCAAGGGATTACGTTTTGGTGGCAATGTTGGTGATCCAATTTTTGCAGCAGCTGATGGTCAAGTGGTTTACGCTGCTGATGGTTTAAAAGAATATGGTAATTTGGTGCTCATTAAACATATTGATGGTTATATCACTGCGTATGCGCACAATAACCGGATGTTAGTGAAGAGTGGGCAAAACGTAAGTGCGGGGCAACAAATTGCAGAAATGGGCTCGAGTGGTGCAACCCGTACGATGCTTGAGTTTCAAGTTCGTTTAGATGGTAAGCCAATCAATCCAGCAAATATTTTGCCAATCAACTGAAGATATTTAGTGCAATTTAACAATTTCTTCGTATAATACAATGAGTTGCTTTTGTTAATTTTTGTTAATTAGAGAAGCATCTCATAATTTCAGAGGGAAATTTATGTTAGATCAACTTCGCTCGATGGGCGTATTTGCATGTGTTGTTGAAAAAAGCTCTTTCAGTGGTGCTGCTCGAGATTTAGGCATTACGACGAGTGCAGTTAGTCAGCAAATTCGTTCACTAGAACAAGAAATGGAAGTAACACTTCTGCACCGTTCCACAAGAAAACTAAGTTTAACGGAAGCAGGGCAGGCCTTTTTTCATAGCTGTCAAGAAATGCTCGCTGCAGCAGAGCGCGGTAAAATTCGAATTAATGAGTTACGAGACGATTTAGTTGGTGATTTACGTATTGCAACAACGCCAGAACTCGGTGCAACCCATGTAGTTCCTGCGTTGTCGCATTGGATTTCGGCACATCGTGGTTTAACCGTTCACTTTGAAGTTGAAAATCAATTTGTCGATTTGATTCAAGAAAGAATCGATATTGCAGTGAGAATGTGTTCTCGCGTGGATGAGTCTAATCACTTATCTTGTCTGCCGCTTGCACGTGTGGATCAAGTCTTGGTGGCTTCACCAAGTTATTTGAATCAAAATGCAGTTATTTCAAGACCTGAAGATTTAGCACAGCATGATTTGATTCCAGTAAATATTGTAAAAAATCAGCAAATGATGACATTTGAACACAGTACATCGCGTGAATTGGTGAATGTGTCCATGGAAAATCGTTTACAGACAAACAATGTTTATGTCGCTAAATCACTGTGCCAAAATGGTCACGGCATTGCGCGATTATTATATTTAGATGTGCAAAAAGAATTAATGAATGGCACATTGGTTGAAGTTTTACCTGAATGGAAGTTACCTGCATACACTTTGAATGCAATGACATTAAAACGTGAACAACAACCAATGAAAATTCATCGCTGCCTAGATGCTTTAAAACAATATTTCAGCCAGTTGCCTGGTGGTCGAGTATTTCAAGAAGCATCTTAAGTGTTCTTCTTAATAAAAAAGCCGCAATATGCGGCTTTTTTATTGATCTTGGCTTAAGCCAAGAAGTTTTTAATCGCTGGAACTAAGCGTTTTAATAAATCATCAGCTTGTTCTTGATTCATATTCAACGCTGGCAACAAACGAACGACATTACCTGCGGTGACATTAATAATTAGATTGTGCTCTATGCGTGCAATATCCACCAACTCTGCGCATGGTTTTGGTAATTCAATACCAATCATCATACCAAAGCCGCGAACAATAACGTTTTGATCTGCAAGTTGTGTACGGAATTGATCAACTAAGTATTGGCCAATTGTTGCTGCATTTTCAACAATATTTTCTTTTTGCATCAAATCGATAATCGTGTAGACAATGCGAGAACCTAATGCAGTACCACTATAAGTTGATCCGTGGTTACCTGCAGTAAGAATACCTACACCTTTACCTTGAGTCATCACTGCACCAATTGGGAAACCATTACCCAAGCCTTTAGCTGTCGTCATGACATCAGGAATAATATTGGTATGTTGATACGCGAAATATTTTCCTGTACGACCGTTACCTGTTTGAACTTCATCTAGCATCATCAACCAATTATGTTGATTACAGATTTGACGAATTTCTTCAAGATAACTAAAACCTTGAGGGGCAGTATTTACACCACCTTCGCCTTGAATCGGTTCAACGAGAATCGCGACGATATCTGGATGGTTGATTGCTGCTTCTTCAATTGCCTCAATGTCGCCAAAAGGTACTCGGATAAAACCTTCAACGAGCGGGCCAAAACCTTCTTGTACTTTTTTATTGCCTGTCGCAGAAAGTGTTGCCATTGTACGACCATGGAAAGAATGATCAGCTACAATGATTTTCGGAAGAGCAATACCTTGCATATGACCATATTTACGCGCAATTTTAATTGCACCTTCATTTGATTCAGCACCACTATTCGAGAAGAAAATTTCTTCCATACCAGATACTTCAGCTAACTTTTGCGCAGCTGCAGTCTGCCAAGGTACTTCATAAATATTACTGGTGTGAATAAGCGTCGCCGCTTGTTCTGCAATTGCTTCTGCCAAAACTGGATGTGCATGACCTAGACCACATACTGCAATGCCAGTCAGCGCATCTAAATATTCTGTACCTTCAGCTGTATAAAGATACGAACCTCGGCCACGCACAAAGCTGATCGGTTGACGGCTGAATACAGGCATCAAATGAGATGGTTGATCAGTTTGAACTGGAGCGAGGGTAATATTGTTCATGTCTAACTCGTATTTGTTAGGTGGAAAATAAAAGTTTATCTAAGCAAAATCTGCTTAAGATTAAAAGCCTAATTGCAAATTAAACTGGAAAAATTTAGCAATTCATACTCTTTACGGCGGTTTTAGGTATAATGCAGGCAGAATAGTTGAGGATTTAATCAATGACTGAACAAGTGCGTGATACAGAAGCGTTAATTCGTGATCAAATTGCAAAACATGCAGTTCTTCTTTATATGAAAGGCACACCACAGTTCCCACAATGTGGTTTCTCTGCACGTGCAGTTGAAGCATTGAGCCAAATTGGTCGCCCATTTGCTTATGTAAATATTCTTGAAAACCAAGACATTCGTGCGACTTTGCCACTAATTGCAAACTGGCCAACATTCCCACAATTATGGATCAATGGTGAGTTGATCGGTGGTAGTGATATTATGCTAGAAATGTTCCAAACAGGCGAATTAAAAACGCTCGTGGAGCAATATAGCCCAGCGCCTGAAGCTTAATTTAAGCGCAATAAAAAAAAGCACCGATGGGTGCTTTTTTTTATTTTTAAAACTTCAAATTAGTTTGAAGTCTCATCAGCGAGTTGAGAAGGTTGTTCTTCAGCATTGATCGCTTTATCTTTTTTAGCTTTGTCTTTTTTCTTCTTTTTTTTCTTTTTCTTTGGCTCTTCTTCAATTTCAGCGCCATCTTCAATGGCTTGCCAATATTCTAGCTGCTCCATGACAGCAGCGTAAATTGATCCTTTGGTATAGCGACCTTTTTTATTTAATTCTCCGACAGGACGCGCCATGAGAATCTCAAGTGCTTGATCAATTGTGTTGATGGCATGAATATGGAATTGACCGGCCTCGACAGCATCAATCACATCTTGACGTAACATTAGATGCTGCATGTTTTGACGGGGAATAATGACACCTTGTTTGCCTGTTAAACCTTGAAGTTTACATGCATCAAAGAAACCTTCGATTTTGGCATTGACGCCACCAATCGGTTGTACTTGACCCAGTTGATTCATTGAACCCGTAATCGCCCATGACTGATCAATCGGCAGTTGGCTGATCGCAGAAATTAAAGCGGAGAGTTCTGCAACGGTTGCACTATCACCATCGACTTGACCATAACTTTGTTCAAAAGCCAAAGCGGCAGAGAAGTGCAAGGTTTGTTCACGTCCGAAATGTGCCTTTAAGAAAGACGACATTAATAGTACACCTTTAGCATGAAGTGAACCACCTAACTCCACGCTACGTTCGATATCTAAAATATCGCCGCCACCCTGATACACTGAAGCAGTCAAGCGTGATGGTAGGCCAAATTCGACATCGGCGTAGTGAATCACGGACAAAGCATTTATCTGACCGAGTCGATGACCACGCGTTTCGATAAGCTGTGTACCACGAGATAAATCTTGCCAGTACAACTCTCGTAAATAACCTAGACGATATTGGCGGTGTTTGAGCGCAGTGCCGATATGTTCTGCTGTCACCATAGATGCATTAGATTTGGATGCATGGTGATGAGATTCATGAATCAGATCACCTAAAGTTAAGGCATGTAGTGACAACGAACTCTGATCCTCTGCTTGACGACTTGAGTCGGTCAGTAAAGCAGCCAAGGCAGAACGATCAAATGGAAGGAGTTTAGAGGATTGAACATAGTCTGCAATCAAATGCATATAAGCTTGTTCATTTTCGTCATTACGTTGTAATGTGTCGGTAAAATCAGCTCTGATTTTAAAGATACTTCCTAACTCAGGCTCCACCTCCAGAATCTCATAATATATTTCTGGTTCAGCCATTAAAATGACTTTCAATTGTAATGGAATCGATGCGGGCTCAATTGAAATGCTTCCCGTCAGCGTTAGCATGTGCTCTAGAGATGAGAGTTTAATTTGACCAGACTTAATCGCTCGTTTGAGTCCTTGCCATGCATAAGGTTGTTCTAAAAGCTGCTCAGCCTCAAGCATTAAAAAACCACCATTGGCACGATGCAGTGCACCAGGTCGTATTAAAGTGAAATCAGTGCTGATGGTGCCATTTTGGGTTAGTTGTTCAACATGACCGAGTAAGTTGTAATGTGTGGGGAAATCTTCAAAGATGACTGGTGCCCCAGAATTTGGCTTGTTGCTAATGACTAAATTTGCTTGATAACGCGCAGGGACACGGTTAAATAATGCAGGTGAAAAATCACTTTCTTCCTGTTCTAGTACGGTTTCCACATTGTCGATAATATCTTGAGCATATAATTTTAAATATTGTTCAAGATGTTTGATGTCTGGAAATTTATTTAAAATATGTTCCATGCGAGGAATAATGACTTGTTTGGCAATGTCACGATTCAACTCAGACACCATATCACGTGCTTCATCTTCAAGATCACCAATCTGTAAACCTAAACGCTCAAGCTTTTTATCCATATAACGGATATTAGACGCAATTTCAGAACGTTCTTTGCTACTCAGTGCATTGATGTCATCTTGAGACATCTCTTGAATTTTATTGTCTTTAAGATGAACAGGAATAAAGCAGTGTTCTTCATTACGACTGATCAACTTTAAATCAAGCTCTTCACCTTCTTTGGTGAGCTCAATCAAAGCTTGTTGTTGTTCATGACCTGTCGTTAAACGAATTTTTTCAATCCGATTGTGATACGTTTCAGCACTAAAACGACGTTCGAGCTGTTTGAAAATGGTTTGCCATGTTTGATGTAGCGTACTTTGAAACTTTGCGCCTTGTCCTGCAGGAAAGTTAAGCGCAATTGGGTTGCGTGCATTTTTGAAGTTGTATACATAAACCCAATCATCCGGTGTCGGCATATCTTTGGCATGTTGCTGGAGTAAGCGCTTGATCATGGTGCGTTTACCCAACCCTGCCGTACCCACAGCAAAGATGTTATAGCCTGAGTATGGGAGGGCAATGCCTGCTTCTACAGATGCTTTAGCACGATCTTGTCCTAAAAAATTATTAAGGGGTTTGATACGTTTTGTAGACGCAGGAATATTGTCATAATTTGGAATATGCGTCAGTTGTTCTGGTTTGAGTGCTGTTGCATTCAAGGTGTTTTGCGTGGCTTCAAGTTCAAATACGGATAGGAGCTTGTTTTGCGAGTTTTGTTCTAAGTTTGTGGATGTCGTGGTTAAAGCTACTGCGGTGGAACTAATTTGATCGTGTCTCTGGGTCACAGGTGAAATCCAAAACTATAATTTACATTTGATAGTTTAAGGTATACAGGTTTAGCCAAAAATATCAAGTTGAGATAGATCAAATTGATGAAATACTCGGTGAAGTTTGCGTAAATTATATTGAAACCAAGCGCATTACAGAGTTGAATAGCGAGAGTACTTTTCACTGAAAATAACAACGCAATGACATCACAATCTTCGTCACCAGAATCAGCTGGATGGACTTCGGCATTTAAAGCATTTCTTGATCGACGCGCGATCATTATGCTTTTTTTGGGTTTCTCATCAGGTATCCCAATTTTTCTGATTTTTTCAACTCTATCTTTTTGGTTGAGTGAAGCCGGTATTCAGCGTAGTACCATTACCATGTTTTCATGGGCAGCCTTAGCTTATGCCTTCAAGTTCATTTGGGCACCTTTGATTGACCGATTACCATTACCTTATTTAACAAGGAAATTGGGTAAACGACGAGGGTGGTTATTGGTTTCTCAGATTTTGGTCGCAATTGCTATTTGTTCAATGGCATTTACTGATCCGAGTATTCATGGAGGAAGTGTAGGGCCATTTTCAAGTTTAACGTTCATGGCGATATCCGCAATCTTTCTCGGATTCTCATCAGCGACACAAGATATTATCGTGGATGCTTATCGTATTGAATTGACACAAGATACAAGTGTTCAGACGGTTATGGCTTCGACCTATAACGCAGGTTATCGAATTGCGACCATTGTAACTCAGCTCGGTGCATTACTCTTCGCTGCATCACTTGGTACAGCCATGGGTAACTATATTTATGAGGCGTGGCAGTCCACCTATTTGCTCATGGCTGGATTGATGATGGTCGGAATTGTGACGACCTTAGTGATTCATGAACCAGTAGTAAATCAAGAACCTCATCAATATCAAGCAAAGGATTATTTTCAGTTATTTATCGTCTTTGTGATTTCAACAGTAGTCTTCGTTTGTGGGTTTCTCCAATTTGGTGCTTGGATTTCACAGTTAAATATCGATGGTAATTTTCTGTCATTTATCGGGCAAGTTTTACGTTTCTTCGCAAGTGTGGCGTTGGCTGTGTTGGTCGTATTTGGATTGACCCGAGCAAAACTCATTGATGAAAAAATAGTCGTCGAGACATGGCTATCACCAATTTTAGATTTCTTCAAACGTTATGGTTTGAAAGTTGCGTTAGCTATTTTATTACTCATTGGTTTTTATCGAATTTCAGATATTGTCGCTGGGGTGGTCGCCAATCTTTTTTATCTTGATTTGAATTTTGATAAAGAAGAAATCGCTTGGTTTAACAAGTTTTTCGCCATTTTTTTTGTAATTTTAGGTGGCTTCCTTGGAGGCTTATTAGCTCAGCGTTATAACATTATGAAAATGATGTTGGTGGGCGCTATTGTTGCCAGCACGACCAATCTCATCTTTGTGGGGCTCGTAAAATCTGGACCAACGATGAATCAAGTCTTGGTACAAATGGGAGGTCAACAGCATCAAGTGACTCCTGATGAAGTGGGGAACTGGTCTTTAAAGCTCCCTGCATCTAATTTTGCTGAACATCATAGTATTCAAGTGTTATCCACCCCTGATGGTTATGATAAAGCCCTGAATGTTGAAATCCCGCTTCAACGCTATTCGAGTCAAGATGATTCTCAGATTTTCATTCAAGCCATTGGAGGGGACGATATTCTCTACCAAGATGAGTTAAGCAAGGATGTCATTATTCGCGGTCAACTCTCGAACTTAAAAGCTGACAGCACACTACAAACACTGAATATTCGTATTTCAAATCAGCAAGTGATACCTGCGAAGTTGGATCAAAATAATTGGAGCGTGGTCGTCCCCGGAGACAGTCTAAAAGACCACACTAAATTTACGGTGCAAGCGGTTGTGCAGCATGCAGGTCAGGTGCATGAATTAACCCAAGATCATATTTATAAAACAGTTTCAACGATCCAACCGAAGTCACGTATGGCTTTATCTGATCTTCCAGCTGTTCAAGTTGATAGTGATCAAATAGTCGAACTCAAAGGTAAAGTGGTTGTCCCTTATAGCAAGGTGTGGCTGGTGATGGGCATTGTATTTGACAATCTCGCATCAGGACTTGCTGGTGCAGTATTTATTGCGTTCCTATCAAGTTTGACTAGCGTTTCATTTACAGCAATGCAATATGCAATTTTTAGTTCATTGATGTTATTACTTCCAAAGATGATTGGTGGCTATTCAGGTACAATAGTGACAAACTTCGGTTATTCATCATTCTTCTTTATGACTTTTTTAATGGGTTTACCTATTTTGTTACTTGTTATTTGGGTGGCGAAATTGTTAAATCAGTTGAAAAGTACATCTTTCAATCAATAGGTAAATTTTATGCGAATGTTACATACCATGTTACGTGTAGGCAATTTAGAGCGTTCATTGGCGTTCTATACTGAAGTACTCGGTATGACTTTGCTTCGTAAACGTGATTATGAAGAAGGTCGATTCACTTTAGCCTTTGTGGGTTATGGTGATGAAGAAAACAATACTGTTCTTGAGCTAACGCATAACTGGGATACAGACAGCTATGAGCTGGGTAATGCGTATGGTCATATTGCGATCGCAGTGGATGATGCGTATAAGGCGTGTGAAGAAATCAAAGCACGTGGTGGTAACGTTGTCCGTGAAGCTGGACCAATGAAAGGCGGCGTAACCGTAATCGCTTTTGTGGAAGATCCAGATGGTTATAAGATTGAACTTATTCAACAAGACAGTAACGCGAGAAATAATTAAATTTCACTCGCTGATTTGTGAATAAAATTTTAAAGATAAGCCCAATCAATGTGTATTGGGCTTATTTTCAATTCAGATAGAATAAAAAGAGGGATATGGGGTGCTAAAGCTCTTAGCGTTAGATCGTTTCACGATATTGCTGTTTGTTATGGTGATTTTAGCGTCAGTGATGCCAATTTCAGGTGTTGCTGCTCGCTATTTTTCTTATTTCACCACGATTGCAATTGCAATCCTATTTTTTTTACATGGTGCAAAGTTATCACGTGAGGCGGTGATTCAAGGCATTAAACATTGGCAATTACACAGTTTGGTCTTTGCACTGACGTTCGCAGTTTTCCCAATTCTAGGATTAATAGCTAAACCTGTATTGCTACCGCTACTTGGACAAGAACTGTATTGGGGCTTCTTGTTTATGTGCTTTTTACCCTCAACAGTTCAGTCTTCTATTGCATTTACTTCTGTAGCAGGTGGTAATGTCGCAAGTGCTGTGTGTAGTGCTTCATTCTCTAATATTATTGGTATGTTTATCACTCCTATATTAGTGACCTTATTTATTTTAGGTCAGTCTGATCATGGGTTCGATCCAACCAATGCGATAGTCAAAATTATTCTGCTGTTATTGGTTCCATTTATTCTGGGACAATTATTGCGCCCTATCGTTTTTCCTCTGATTCAAAAAGCCCCGAGTATTGTCAAAACTTTTGATCAAGGCTCAATTCTTTTGGTGGTGTATGGCGCATTCAGTAGTGCAGTCGTAGCAGGTCTATGGAATGAAGTCAGTGGGGTGACCTTAATGTGGTTAATTATTGCATGCTCTGTGCTTCTGACTTTGATTATGCTTTTAGCCTATCACGCCCCAAAGTGGTTTGGATTTAATCGTGCCGATCAAATCGCTGTATTTTTTTGTGGTTCTAAGAAAACACTCGCAAGTGGAGTGCCTATGGCGCAAATTCTTTTCATTGGACAACCTATGGGGATGATCATATTGCCAATTATGATTTTCCATCAAATCCAATTAATGGTCTGCGGAATTATTGCAAATCATTGGTCCAAGCAAATTGAAAAGTCTTAAAGGAAAAATTCGCTATCTGAAATAAAGTGGCGTATAATGTCGTCCACTTGTTGTGCTTAGCTCTGACGGAAGCCGTCTCGGTGGGCCAAAAGAATGGTCTGTTGTGGTGTTGATCTGCTGTATTTCAGCCTTTCCTCTGCGTCTGTTGTAATGGATGAAGAGAGTGATCAATTGCGATGACAGCTAAAGCCTTCTTAACTCTATGGAGAATCGACCATGCGCGCCGATATTCACCCAAAATACGAAAAATTAGTTGCTACTTGCTCTTGCGGTAACGTAATCGAAACTCGTTCAGCTGTTGGTAAAGAAACACTTTACCTAGACGTATGCTCAGCTTGCCACCCATTCTATACTGGTAAGCAAAAGAACGTTGACACTGGCGGTCGTATCGACAAGTTCAAACAACGTTTTGCTGGTATGTCACGTTCTATCAAACGTTAATACCCAAAATAAAAAAAACAGGCGTTCAGCCTGTTTTTTTATGTCCAAAATTTGGAATTAACTTTGATCTTGAACATTCATGAGCTGATCCAATTTACGCTGGTAATAATCACCTTGTAAAAATCTCACGTCGACATTCCACGCGTTGGCAAAGCTATTCATATCATTGAGATTTTTGAGTAATAAATTGACTGATCGATGACTATTGAAGTATTCAATCGCTTGTTTAAAACGTTCAATACCTTCTTCAGTATTTAAATCATCTGTGAATTCTTCATGCAGCGTGAAATTCTGAATATTGGCAACTTTGAGAATGAGATCGCTACATTTACTTAATCCAAACTCGCAAACGGCAATATCTGCACCTTGTGCTCTCAATACCTCAATCGCAGGCAGAATTTCATTTAAATGTTGAGCAATGTATTTTTCTTTAAACTGTAAAATCAGTGGTTGAGGTGCTTTTGCTCCTACAATCATGAGCAGTTTTGAAATTAATTCTGCCAATTGATGATGCTTTAAAAGAACATGGTGTCGTAAATTAATAATCAGTTTAGCTTCAGGATATTGTGTTAAAAAATTGTGCAGTTGCTTTGCTGCTTCAACCAAAATCCATCGGTCAATTTTAATAGACAACTCAGGGTCATCCACCAATTCTTCAATATCGTCCAATTGAATCCATTGGTTTTCAAAAATAAACCCACTGCTTACTTCATAGGTATTAAGACTAGTGTCTTCTTTATCATAGATTTGTTGGAACTTTAGCGTAATTTGATCGCGTTCAAGAACTTTACGAAGATGTACTAGGATATCGCCGTGAACTTCGTCTGACTGTACAGGTTCTTCAATTGCTTGAGATACAAATTCTGTTGAATGATCAGGCTCTACTTCAGAAGAAGGTGTATTCAACTGAATAGAGGTCGGCTCATCTGCTTGAGTAACTTCAAAATGAATCTCTTCAATTTCTTCAAGCGTTGTCTCTAAAGCAGCATCATTGCTCAATAAATTGGGTAGGGGTGTGTTATAAGCATTTGCAATGAGCTGTTCAAAATTATCTACATTTAAATCTGACAGTTTGAAGAGACTATAACCAATTTTGACATGCTGTTGATAGGTTTGATCTCCCAGATTGACGAGCCTAGGTTTTTCAAGCGCATGTAGCGCAGAGAGTCTTGATTTTAGAACTTCAATCGTTTCAGCTTGAATGATAGTGGCATACAGGGCTGTTTCAATTTTAAATACAGCGCCATTGGTCTGTTCGAGAATAAAGTCTGAAAGTTTGCCGAAATAGCCTTTAAAAGTATCCCAATCAGAACTCAAGATATAGTCTGGACAACTGGCTAGGCTGAAGATGACCAAAGCATTTTCTTGAGCAGGGTGTTCTTCAAGATGTTGTAAAATTTTTGCCAATGTTGTGTGTGGTGCAATTCTACTGTCTTGGTGAGGTGCAGTCTCAAGTTGAGGACTAAATAGTTGATCATCCTGTTGAAAATGCGTTGAAATCGTAATTTCAATGATTTGATTTTGATCTGTAGGATTACATTCAATTTGGACTGGATTTTGATGTGTTAACTGTGGATTAAGAGAAATCAGTTCAAAAGGTCCATACTCAAATTTACCGAAAGCTAATTTTTTAAATCGTGCTTTAAAAGATTGAATATCCTCAGGTTGTATTAAATCAATGAGCGGGGATCCAATAACGTCATCAAACGTGTTGAAGCCAAATAAATGCGTAAACTCATGGTTGCATTCAACGACAATCCCTTCTTCTATGATTGCAACTGCTTTTTTATGCTCTTCGATCCAATTTTGTTTAATTTGAACATTGTGTTTCAGTTCATCCGTTAATTGCATCTGATTTTTTTGTAAGCGACTAAAAGCCAATGCTCGAATAATTTTAAGTAAACATTGTTCAGGTTGATCAATATTTAAAACATCGTAGATGCCCATCGAAATGAGTTTTACTTCAGACATTTCTAGCGCTTCTGGAGCTAGATAAAGTGTTGGGGTAAAAGCTTTATCAGAATCTGCAAGCAGTCGAAGAAAATGAGTTAAGGTCATTTCATAGGCACGACCAAACAGAATTAAATCCCAATCTAAATGAAGTTGCTTTTCAAGACTCACTTGATCATCGAGTAGCACTGCTTCTACCTTGTACTCGCGTTTTTCGAGTAAAGAGATAATATGGTTATAACGAATCTGATTATCATCGACAATGAGTAAGCGCATTCCAGATTGCTTTAATTGTGTTGATAGAAGTAGGTTTTTCACTTCAATGCTTCCCATACGTCTTGAAAACGATTTGATTCAAGGTTTTGATGTTGTAAAAATTCATCAATCAGATATTGCTGCTCATCATTAAATAATTCAAATTCAAATTGAACAAAACTTTGTGTGATGAGCATGGTCTTTATCAATTCTACTTTGATATCTTGATCAGTTAAGCGTAAATAAATAGATTGTTGTTCTTTGAAAAACTGTAAATTTGGCAAAATAAGAGAATGCTGTGGAGCATCAATCTTCAAGGTATGTACAAATAAACATGGATGATAATTAAAAGAACTTCGATCTGTATAAACTTTTGCGGCGCAAGGGTGGATGTCGGGTCCAATCACTTCAAGCCCAAGTTCATAGCTTTTTTTAACAGATTGTTTGATCCAACGAATTACACCACCTTTCCATTTGCTGTTCACTCCCTCATTGATCAGGATAAATTCACCAGTTCTTAAATTTGGAGGTGCTTCTTCTTCTAACCAACGTACGCGATAACCATTTAAACTGATATCTAAAACTTGAGCCGCATGGATTTGACGTGCCTGTTTATCTAGAACCTTGTTTGATTTGTCTGTATAGGCATCTGGGTAGTCATTTAAATATGTAAATGCAAACTCGTCTTCTGATTTTGATTTAGGCGGTGTTAGTCGTAAGGTTTCGCTAAAAGTTTTGGTTTTAGAGAGATAATAATGAGCGGTAAGTAAACTGAAACAGAGTTGTAACTGAGCGGAATGTTCATAACGTTCATGTCGGCGTTCAATGGTCGAGCCTAAAACATTTTGTACATGAAATTTAAGAGGCGCAGTTAAATATGCTTTCTCTTTCTTAGATAAATATTCATTGTCCTTTTGAATGGTTAAGTTGACATGCTCAAGCAACGATTGTGTCGCCACGAAAATGTTTGGTTTAAAACTCTCATGGTGTTTTCGGTTGTAAACTGGCGGATGATCTTTAGTGGTATCAATGACGTAACGAGATAAAGCGGTTTCGCGTGGTAAAACTTGCACTAATTGTGCCCAATCCGCTGTGCATTGATAGAGCGCGTAGATCTCAGAAGGACGAATTTGGTGAGTATTAAATATTTCTAATAATAAGACTTGGGCATAGCACTGTTGAATATTTTTTAAAGCGTGATGAGTACCTTGCAATAAATTAATATTGACCGTGTGTTCTTGGTTTTTTAATGCCAAATCATACAGATAATGGGTCATTAACCATTGCTTAGACAAGGCAGAACGATAAAGCATCTGTTGTTGTACTAGCAATAAACCCAATTGTTGAAGAGCGTAATAACTGGAAAGGAGTCGTGCAGTTTTCACATTACGCTTTTGAGCAAACTTCAAAATAGAAAACTTTTGTTGTTTTAGCTGCATTTCACTGCGCTGTGCAATATCTATGTAGATATCAGCAAATAATGTTCTCAAGCGAGTGGTTAATTCTATAATATCTTTGTTACGGTCAGATAGAAAAAGACCTTGATTTAAAAAGTTTTTTTCAAGTCTCTCTAAAATATTTTCGATCAAAGGGTGTAGCGCTTGAATAAGATCAAAGCGCAATGTTTCCGAACATTTGAGTTCAGCGATTTCATATAGGGCTTTCAACACCGCTTCAGAGGTGTCACCTAATTGCATAATTGAAAGTTGAGATGCCCAAAAAACCAAGTCCTGAACATTTGCATTTGCAAAACTCAGTTGATCTCGAGTCAAGGCAGTAGGATAGTGAAAAATTTCTGAAATCTGAGCCTGAAGCATGTGAATGAGTCTCTAAAAAGTGGCAACTCCATAAAGCGGTGTTTTATTCTGTTCTCCCGCAATTTCTCTAACCAGCTTTGGAACCAAGTATCCAGGCAACCTTGCCAAAACCTCTTTATAGATTGAATCAATAGATTCACTTGGTAAATCAAAATGCTGAGCACCTTTCACTTTATCCAACACATGTAAATAATAAGGCATCACACGCGCATCAAATAATCGATGACTTAGATCAACCAAAATATCAGGATGATCATTAATACCTTTTAATAACACAGCTTGATTCAACACCAAAATATTTTGTTGTGAAATTTGCATTAATTTCGAAGCGGTAAAGTCATCAATTTCAGTAGCATGGTTTGAGTGTACCACTAGAATAATACGTAGCCTACTGTTTTTTAACAGAGAAATAAGTTCATCATCAAGCCGATTTGGGATAACGATTGGAACTCGAGAATGAATACGCAAAATTTTAAGATGTGGAATTGAACTTAATCTATCGATCCAAACGGCAAGTTTACGATTTGAAAGTGTTAGGGGATCCCCTCCGCTTAAGATCACTTCATTGATTTCTGGATGAGCGAGTAAGTAGTCTTGTATTTTTTTCCAGTCGTCATTTTTAGGTAAATTTTCTTGATATGGAAAATGACGTCTAAAACAATAACGACAATGAACAGCACATGCACCTGTTAAAGTCAGTAAAAAACGTGACTGATATTTATGTAATACACCTGGAATTAAATTGGCAGCCTCCTCATCAAGGGGGTCTGTCACAAAATCAGGATGTTCATTTAACTCCAGATGATGAGGGAGTACTTGAAGTAACAGTGGATCATCAGGATTAGATTTTTGCATCTTCGCGACGAAGGCGCGAGGGACTCTCAATTTAAATTGGGCTGATGCCAAAATTGCACCATGTATTAAATCTTCAGGTTGCAATTCCAAGAGTTCAATGAGCTCATGTGGGTCAGTGATTAAATCGCTGAGTTGATTTTGCCAATGTTGCTCTTGATACAAATAGTGGGTCATACAGTTTAAATTTAGAGGGAGATGAAAGGCTTCATTTTAAATCAAAACCCATTGAAAAACTCAGTTGTGTCCTGATTAAGCCTTCTTTATTGAATGTTGGGATGAAAATACTCAAGCCTAAAGATGATCAAATTAAGTCTACAACAGTAGTTCTGCATGGAACTTAGACAGCTTAAACGTTGTATTTCGGAATTTATCATTGCGGCAGAGTAGGTTGGTCATTTAGAATACGCAACATAAATGCATGTGCATGTGGCATATCATGCACCTGTCAGCCTTGCTAAATGACAGTGTAGCAGCCCATCGCATTAATAGATTAAAGTTAGTAAGTTTGGAGTGAGCCTCTCATGGCCTATTATTCTACGAACGATTTCAAGTCTGGCCTTAAGGTAATGCTTGATGGTAACCCATGCTCAATCATGGAAAACGAATACGTTAAACCAGGTAAAGGCCAAGCGTTCAACCGTGTTAAATTACGTAACCTTAAATCAGGTAAAGTATTAGAAAAAACATTTAAATCTGGTGATTCTTTAGAAGCAGCAGATATCGTAGAAGTAGAAATGGACTACTTATACAACGACGGCGAACTATGGAACTTCATGGATCCTGTGACTTTCGAGCAAATTGCGGCTGACAAAGTTGCAATGGGTGATGCTGCGAAATGGTTGAAAGACGATTCAAACGAAAAATGCACAATCATGTTATGGAATGGTGTTCCTTTAACAGTGAATGCACCTAACTTCGTGGTATTAAAAATTGTTGAAACTGATCCAGGCGTACGTGGTGATACTTCTGGCGGTGGTGGTAAACCAGCGAAACTTGAAACAGGTGCTGTAGTACGTGTTCCATTATTCGTTCAACAAGAAGAAAGCGTTCGTGTTGATACACGTACTGGTGAATACTTAGAACGTGCATAATGGTGTAAATTTATACTATTATCGAAAGGGATGATGACAATCATCCCTTTTTTAATGCCAAGGTCTAAGGTAAAGAAGAATTATTGAGGAGTATAGTCGCAAGGGAAAACAGCAGTAACACGAATAATAAAATTGAGCTGATTGCAAATACGAAATAATGAGGGTTTGATATGGATCAAATACAACCGAAGTCATCCATGACTTCGAAATTGATTTGGATTATTGTGGCCATAATCGGTGCAGTATCCTTTGGAATATTAGCGGTTAGTCGTGGAGAACATGTCAACGCAGTTTGGCTCGTACTCGCTGCAGTCTGTGTTTACAGTATTGCATATCGTTTTTATAGTTTATTTATTGCTAATAAAGTATTCGAGTTAAATGCTCGGCGTTTAACACCTGCGCACCGTCTAGCGGATGGTCTAGATTATGTGCCTACAAATAAAAGTGTTCTGTTTGGTCATCACTTTGCTGCGATTGCAGGTGCTGGTCCGTTAGTTGGGCCTATTCTTGCTGCGCAAATGGGTTATTTACCAGGAACGATTTGGCTGTTAGTCGGTGTTGTACTGGCAGGTGCAGTCCAAGATTTTCTAGTTTTATTTATTTCTACACGCCGTGACGGACGTTCACTGGGTGAAATGGCAAAACAAGAACTGGGTTCATTTGCAGGAATTATTGTGATGCTTGGCGCATTAGGGGTAATGATCATTATCCTAGCTGTGCTTGCACTCGTCGTGGTTAAAGCATTAACCAATAGTCCATGGGGTGTGTTTAGTATTGCTGCTACCATTCCAATCGCATTATTTATGGGCGTATATATGCGATATATCCGTCCAGGAAAGATTGCCGAAGTTTCAATCATTGGCTTTGTACTGATGATGCTCGGTATCATTTATGGTGAAAACATTGCGCAACATCCTTATTGGGGGCAATTATTCACTTTATCTGGTACAGAGTTAACATGGGCATTGATTATCTACGGTTTCATCGCTTCTGTATTACCAGTATGGTTGTTATTGGCGCCACGTGATTATTTATCGACTTTCTTGAAAATTGGCGTGATTGCAGGTTTAGCATTGGGTATCGTATTTGCGATGCCTGAATTAAAAATGCCTGCAATTACCCACTTCGTAGATGGTACAGGACCTGTATTCTCTGGATCACTTTTCCCATTCTTATTTATTACCATTGCCTGTGGTGCAATTTCAGGTTTCCATGCATTGGTTTCATCAGGAACTACACCTAAGCTCGTAAATAATGAACGCGATATCCGGATGATCGGATACGGCGGTATGTTGATGGAATCATTTGTCGCAATCATGGCGATGATCTGTGCAACGATCTTGGATCCAGGCGTTTATTTTGCCATTAACTCACCAGCTGCAGTGATAGGAACGACGGTTGAAAGTGCCGCAGAGGCGGTACGTAATTTAGGATTTGTGGTTACACCTGAAGCTTTAACACTACTTGCCCAAGAGGTTGGTGAAAGCACAATTCTTTCTCGTACTGGTGGTGCACCGACGTTTGCGATTGGTATGGCGCACATCATCACTGAAATTTTTAATAGTCGTGAAATGATGGCATTTTGGTATCACTTTGCGATCTTGTTTGAAGCGCTATTTATTCTAACTGCTGTTGATGCAGGAACACGTGCTTGCCGTTTTATGGTTCAAGATACTGTGGGTATTGTTGTCCCTGCGGTTAAAAACTCTAAGTCGTTTGTGGGCAACTTGATTGGTACTGCCGTTGCAGTGGCAGGCTGGGGTTTCTTTGTATATCAAGGTGTAGTTGATCCACTGGGCGGTATCAATAGTTTGTGGCCATTATTTGGTATTGGTAACCAAATTTTAGCTGCGATGGCGCTGATGCTGGGTACTGTCATTTTATTCAAAATGAAGAAAGAAAAATATGTGTGGGTCACCATTGTTCCAACGATTTTCCTCTTCATTACAGCGATGACTGCTGGTTGGCAAAAAATCTTCCATGAAAATCCAAAAATTGGATTCTTGGCACAAGCAGATCGTTTCAATGCGGCTATTGAGCGAAACGAAATTTTAGCGCCTGCGAAATCCATTGCGGAAATGCAAACTGTTGCTTTATCTAATCAGATTAATGCTGCGTTATGTGCATTCTTTATGATTGTTGCTGTGGTGATGTTGTTTGCTGCCATTAAAGTGATTCGTCGTGCTTTAGCAAATCCGCAGCCAACGGCTCAGGAAGCTGAAGCAATTTATACTGATCAAGTCCCTGCAGGAGAGACCAAATGAGTTTGAAAGAACAAATTCGTCAAAAGCTGGCATTGGGTAAAATCATTAAATTCACGATTTTGGCTCAGCCGAAGAAGTTTTTAATGTTGCATGGAATCAAAACAGTTCAACTGATTTGGCAGCGGCTACAACAAAGTTTTCGTTTAATGGTGGGTGTCCCAGATTACCAAAACTATGTAGAGCATATGAAAAAGCATCACCCTGACCTAGAGCCAATGGATGAAAAAACTTTTCATCGTTATTGTGTCGATGCACGCTATCCAAGTGCAGCAGGCGGTATGAAAAAATGTCCATGTTAATTTTCTAATATTAAATAAAAAACGGCACTGAGGTGTCGTTTTTTATTTGTTTTAATTGTATAAAACCTGACAAATTTATTGTTCTGAAACTCGTATACTCTTGATCAATAACAAAGGATAAAAACATGAAAATTGGAATTTATGGTGCAGGATCGATTGGCTGTTATATCGGTGGAAGAATGGTCGCAGCAGGCCATCAGGTGACATTTTACTGTAGGGAAAGAAGCTATCAAAAATTAAGCCAAAATGGATTGGAGCTCAGTGATTTAAACGGCTACCATCATAAGCTCACTCCAGATCAATTAAGACTTACAACAAATCTAGCAGAAGTCTTAGACACGGACTTAGTCATGATTTGTGTAAAATCAGCAGCGACAGAGCAAGTGGCATCTGAAATACGAAGCTGTGACACTCTCAATAAACCAAGTCTCATCAGTTTTCAAAATGGGGTGAGTAATGTTCCACGGTTAAAAAAAATGCTGCCAGAATGGGAGATTATGGAAGGAATGGTTCCATTTAATGTCGCAGAACTCAAACCGTCTCATTTCCATCAAGGTTCTGATGGAACATTAATGATAAAAAAATTTGTAGAAAGTAATCAGCTAAAAATAGTGTTAGATGCGGCGAAACTGCAAGTTGAATTCCGTGATGATATGTTAGAGGTACAGTGGGCTAAAGTCTTATTCAACTTGAACAATTCGATTAACGCTTTATCTGGTCTAACTTTAAGAAATCAACTTACTAATCGAATGTATAGAAAGTGCCTTGCTCAGGCACAGTTAGAGACGCTTCAAATTTTAAAGCAGGCAAATATTAAACCCGCACAATTAACGCCTGTACCAGCGAACATCATTACTCATATTCTTCGACTTCCTAATTGGTTGTTTAAGTTGATCAGTCGCAAAATGTTAGCCATTGATCCACTAGCTCGTTCATCTATGCAGGATGATCTGAATTTAGGGCGCACGACGGAGGTTGATTGGATTAATGGTGAAGTGGTCAGACTTGCTAATACACTCGGGGGGAATGCACCGATCAACAGCTATTTTATTGAACAGATCAAGCTGGCGGAAAACAATAATTCAAGCCTTCAAATTGGACCTGAAGAGATGCTCACACAGTTGAAGCTTATTCAGCATTAAGTTTGATACTGATTCTTTAATACACTGATTATTAGAAATATTTGAGAAAATAAAAAAAACCTGTATGGTAGAAATATATAGTTTTGGAAATGTAAATGATGATTTGGGGAATGAAGCAGAGTGTTCAATCAAAAAATATTATACAGCCTGAGTTAGAATCTCAGATTCAATCATTTACTCCCAAAATTTCATTATTTCTAGAACAAATCAATCAAATTGTTTTGGATAAAAATACGCAAACTGAATTGGCTTTATGTAGTTTAATTGCAGGTGGTCATATTTTATTTGAAGACTTACCTGGATTGGGTAAGACCACATTGGCCAGTAGTTTGGCATCATTATCAGGTTTATCATTTCAAAGAATCCAATTTACCAATGATATGCTCGCCAGTGATGTAATTGGCGTGAATGTTTTTAATCAAAAAGAGCATCAGTTTGAATTTAAGTACGGACCTGTCTTTACCCAAGTTCTTTTGGCAGATGAAATTAATCGCTGTAGTCCTAAGACACAGAGTGCATTGCTAGAAGCGATGGAAGAGGGCTACGCCACGATTGATGGACAGCGTTATGCTTTACCTCAGCCTTTTTGGGTGATAGCAACTCAGAATCCACTCTTTCAAAGCGGGACTTATGCACTACCAGAGTCTCAGTTAGACAGATTCCTCATGCGGTTATCTCTTGGCTATCCATCTCGCCATGCAGAAAAAATACTTCTTCAACAAGAATCACGTGCCAAATTAATCGCACAGTTGATCCATGTATTTAATGAGACTGAAATACTAAGATTGCAATCCTTGACTCATCAAGTCCATTTAAGTGATGCAATTCAAGACTATTTATTGGATTTGGCTGCGGTAACACGAAAAAGTGCGCATGGTTTATCGACGCGTGGATTATTGGCTTTAAAACGAGCATCACAAGCGAGAGCGATCGTGCATGCCAGAGCCTTTGTCATTCCTGATGATGTAAAAGCTGTATTTTCAGCAGTATGCGCTCATCGATTAAACTTGAGTGAGGATGAGACGGTCTCCCTAATGAATCAGGTTAAATTGATTTGAGGGTATGCAGGTGACCAGTATCTGGAAGCAATGGTTAAAAAAAAGATTTCGGTTTGAGCAGAGTAAAAAAATTGGTCAACGCGATATTTTGATTTTTATTTATCAGCAAGGTTTCTTATATCTTGTGTTGATTTTGATCACATTTATTGCGGGTATTAACTATGCCAATAATTTGATATTAGGTTTCTGCTTTTTAATTAGTGCGATCCTATGCATTAGTTTTTATATCACCTTTAAACAATTGCATGGTCTTGAGATAGACATCATTACTGATGAAGTCGGACAGGTAGGGCACTCGATTTTATTTAAAATCTACTTGAATCAACCTTATTCATATTCACGTTATTTATCGATCTCCATCGATTCTGAGACACAGCACATTCACATTGACCAAAAACAGTCTGAATGTGTTATACCGATTCATGTTGATCAACGAGGAAAGTATAACTATCCCGATATACACATTGCTTCAGTGTATCCATTTGGTCTTGTTCGAGCTTGGACTTATATCTTTCATGGACGACATGCATGGATTGCGCCACAAGCCAAAATAAATCCGAATACAAGCTTTTCAAATGCATTTGTATTGGATCAGGAAAAAGATGAGTTTAAAGAATTAAGAAGTTTTCAGGTCGGCGACTCATTACAAAGTGTATCGTGGAAGCAGGCAGCTCGTGGCCAAGGTTTGTATATTAAAGTTTTTGAAGAGCATCAACAGGATCGATGTGTTGATATTCATTATCATCATATGCCGTCAGTCGAGCATGAAGAAAAGCTCAAATATATGATGGGTGTGGTGGAGCAGTGTGAGCAATTACAAATTTCTTTTAAGCTAGTGTTACCTCATGCCGAATTGAATCAAGGATTTGGAGCTGAGCATATCAAGCAGGCTAAAATTCTGCTTGCTCAGGCATAAAGTGTGAAATAGAAAATAGGTTTAGATATATGGTACATCCTAAAGTTTCACAATCCATGCTAGTGAGTTTGACACTCATTTTATTTATCCAGATTATTTATCTACCTTATGCTTTATTTTTGGTGCTCTGTATTGAGCTTATATATTTATGGCATATTCAAAAAAGTAAAAAAAATGTCTCCAAAGCAATAAAATTTAGTTTTACAGCAATTGCACTTGGCGCGATTTATCTGCATTACCATACCTTTGTTGGTGTTGAGGCTGGGGTAGCATCGCTGACAACTTTTCTATTTGCAAAAGCATTAGAAACCCAAAAAAAACGTGATTTGATCATCGTTTTTAATTTTGCCTTATTCGTGGCGGCAAGTACGTTTTTATACAGTCAAACGTTGTATGTTGCTTTGGGAGTGGTGCTGTGCTTAGTGAGCTGTTTTGTAGGACTCTATAGAATTCAAACCGCGGAGTTTCTGTCCACTCGAGAAACTAAAAATGGCTTAAAGCACGATGTCATTCATGTTGGTAAATTCATCGGATTGGCAATTCCTTTTTTTATACTACTCTTTATTTTTTTTCCACGATTACCTCCGCTCTGGCATATCCCCATTCAACAAAATAAGGGGATGACAGGAATCAGTGATTCTATGTCCCCAGGTGACATTGCTGAGCTGTCTCAGTCAAATGAATTAGCATTTCGTATTATTGGTGATATGACAAAATTACCGACTCGTTCAGAAATGTATTGGCGAGCTTTGGTCTTAGATCAATATGATGGTCAAAAATGGACGAGTCATGGATTTAATAGAGGGTTAAACGAGTTAAACTCTTATCAAATTTCTATTTTAAATCAAAAAGTTGAATATCAGTATTTGGCTAAAGATTCTTCTGTAGAATGGATCATGGGATTAGAGCAATCTGTACCTCAACAACGAAATTATTATCTCCGTTATGACGGTGGTATTTCAGCTCAACGACCTATTCAAACGGCTCAACCTATAAACTTAGTTTGGTTAGGGCGTGGGACGAAAATAAATCACGAACTTAGTCAGTTTCAAATTCAGTATTACACCCAGTATCTCCATCAGCGTGATATCAAAAGTCAAAGTTTAGCGTGGGACTTATTTATTAAAAGTGGAGAGCAGCCAGAGCGTTATATCCAGCAAGTTTTAGACTGGTTTAAGCAAAATAGCTTTCAGTATTCTTTATCTCCCGGTGTTTTGAGTGGTGATCGGATAGATGCATTTTTGTTTAATTCACGACAAGGATTTTGTGAGCATTTTGCTTCTAGTTTTGTCATGTTGATGCGTTATGTCGGTATTCCTGCCCGAGTCGTGACTGGTTATCAAGGAGGTCAATTTGCGCCAGACCAGAAAAGTTGGGAAGTGAGGCAGTTAGATGCACATGCTTGGACTGAAGTATATTTTGGAGGTCAATGGCAGAGGATTGATCCCACTGCAATGATTGCTCCTGAACGTATTGATCAGGGAATGCAAAATTTAATTCAAAATAATCAAACACTCTACTCTGAGAATACAAATTGGTCAGTTGCAAAATATCCTTTTTTGACAAAAATTCGCGTATGGAGTGATTACGCAAGTTATCAATGGCAAAGTAAAGTTGTTGGATATAATGCTGATCAACAGCAGAGTTGGATGACAAAATTTGGAATTCATTCAGTTGCTTCAGTGTTTGTGATTATCCTTGCAGGCTCACTGATCATATTAGGATGTTATGCGCTATGGATGTTGAGAAAAAAGAGAAAACACTATTCACAAATCGATTGGGTACTTTATGTTTTCAACAGAAAATTAGGACTTCACAGTCGCCGTTATTCATATGAAACCGTTCGACAATGGTTAGAAAGAATTTCATCACCTTTAAGTCAAAATAATAGAGCTGTTTTCCTCGAAATTATCATTCTGTACGAGCGCTTAAGTTATTCACAATCGAGTATTTCTAAACAAGAGTTCGCAAATTTTAAGTCAATGATTAAAACTTGTTCATATCTTTTGGTTAAATATGAAAAAGGCTTGTCAGCCAAGTGATTTTTGCATAAGATGCGAAGCATTCTAGGTGTATAGCTCAGTTGGTTAGAGCGCTACGTTGACATCGTAGAGGTCTCCAGTTCGAGTCTGGATATACCTACCACGATTTAAAAAAAAGGGCTTAAGTATTTTACTTAAGCCCTTTTTTCGTAATCAAGACATTACTTCTTTTTTTTAAAGTAAAGTATTCGTTATCACTTGCTCTATCAAGAAAAATTGCGTTTAAAAAATCTCTAAATTTGATATTAAATTATATATTTTAAGTATAAATACCCAAAATGCTTTAATCTAAATATTGGGTATTTCCGTAATTTATTAATATACCCGTACATTAACACTTACAATAACGCCCGAAATGTACGCTTTTGCCATCCTGTTTAAATATGAGACACGTATAATGTTCATATTACAGGGAAGTTGAGATCAACGTTCATTACCAGTTCTTCACTTTTCATTCAGAAGTAATGAAATTCATACAGTATTATCAAACTAAAGATGGATACTATTTTGTATGTTATTTCATCAAAATAGCGTACTAAAAGCTTATTTCATTGACTGAAATGCGACGAAGAACGATACTCTCAACGTTTTAATTTAAGCAAATCGGTTCTAAGAGACTGGACCAAAAGTTCGGTGCTCTGTAACTCAATCCAAAGCAAGGGGCTATATATGGCTGGTGGAAAGTCAACTATCATCTACACACTGACCGACGAGGCGCCATTACTGGCGACTTACTCACTACTGCCGATCATTGAGACCTTTACTAAGCCTGCTGGTGTTGAGATTGTAAAAACTGACATCTCAGTTGCAGCACGCGTGCTCGCTGAATTCTCTGAATACCTTAGCGAAGAGCAGAAAGTATCAGACAATCTTGCAGAATTAGGTCGTCTTACACAAGATCCAGACACAAACATCATCAAACTTCCAAACATCAGTGCATCTGTAGCTCAGTTGACTGCATGTATCAAAGAGCTTCAATCAAAAGGCTATGCAATTCCAGATTATCCTGAGAATCCTACGACTGAAGAAGAAAAAGCACTTAAAGCACGTTTTGGTAAATGCTTAGGTTCAGCAGTAAACCCAGTATTGCGTGAAGGGAACTCTGACCGTCGTGCGCCTGCTGCTGTTAAAAACTATGCGAAAAAACACCCACATTCTATGGGTGAGTGGAAACAGTGGTCACAAACTCACGTTTCTCACATGGATGAAGGTGACTTCTATCACGGCGAAAAGTCTATGACTTTAGATCGTCCTCGCAATGTGAAAATGGAATTGATCACGAATTCTGGTGAAACTATCGTTCTTAAAGACAAAGTTGCACTGCAAGACGGCGAAATCATCGATTCAATGTTCATGAGCAAGAAAGCGCTTTGTGACTTCTATGAAAAAGAATTAGATGATTGTAAAGAAGCGGGCATCTTGTTTTCTTTACACGTTAAAGCAACCATGATGAAAGTTTCACACCCGATCGTATTTGGTCACTGTGTGAAGATTTATTACAAAGAAGCGTTCGAAAAACACGGTAAACTGTTCGACGAACTAGGTATTAACGTAAACAACGGTATGGCTGGTCTTTACGAGAAGATCGAAACTTTACCGACTTCTTTACGTGAAGAGATCATCGAAGATCTACACGCATGTCAAGAACACCGTCCTGCTTTAGCAATGGTGGATTCAGCAAAAGGTATCACTAATTTCCATTCTCCAAACGACGTGATCGTAGATGCTTCTATGCCTGCAATGATCCGTGGTGGTGGTAAAATGTGGGGTGCTGACGGTAAGCCTTACGACTGTAAAGCAGTAATGCCTGAATCTACATTTGCGCGTATTTACCAAGAAATGATCAACTTCTGTAAGTGGAATGGTAACTTCGACCCACGCACAATGGGTACTGTACCTAACGTTGGTCTAATGGCTCAAAAAGCTGAAGAATACGGTTCACACGACAAAACATTCGAAATCGCGCAAGCTGGTGTAGCTAACATCACAGATATCGAAACTGGCGAAGTTTTAATGTCTCAAAACGTGGAAGAAGGTGATATCTGGCGTATGTGTCAGGTGAAAGATGCACCGATCCGCGACTGGGTAAAACTAGCTGTAACACGTGCACGTAACTCTGGTATGCCAGCAATCTTCTGGTTAGACCCATACCGTCCACACGAAAACGAATTGATCAAGAAAGTTCAAAAATACTTAAAAGATCACGATACAGATGGTCTAGACATCCAAATCATGTCTCAAGTACGTGCAATGCGTTACACACTTGAACGTGTTGCTCGTGGTCTAGATACAATCTCTGTAACGGGTAACATTCTACGTGACTACCTCACTGACTTGTTCCCAATTATGGAGCTTGGTACTTCTGCGAAAATGCTGTCTATCGTGCCTTTAATGGCGGGTGGTGGTATGTACGAAACTGGTGCAGGTGGTTCAGCACCTAAACACGTACAACAACTTGTTGAAGAAAACCACTTACGTTGGGATTCTTTAGGTGAGTTCCTTGCACTCGCTGTTTCACTTGAAGAGCTTGGTATTAAAGAAAATAACCCTAAAGCTAAACTTCTTGCGAAAACATTGGATGCTGCAACTGGTAAATTACTTGACAACGACAAATCTCCATCACGTCGTACAGGTGAGTTAGACAACCGTGGTAGCCATTTCTATTTAGCGAAGTTCTGGGCTGAAGAATTAGCAGCTCAAGACGAAGATGCTGAATTAAAAGCGACATTCTCTACTTTAGCGAAGACTTTAGCTGAAAATGAAGAGAAGATCGTTGCCGAACTTGCAGAAGTTCAAGGTAAATCTGTTGATATCGGTGGTTACTACGCAATCGATCAAGAGAAAGTAAATGCAGTTATGCGTCCAAGTGCAACTTTAAATGCTGCTATTGCAAGCATCTAATAACACTTAATTTGAACTGAATTTCAGTTTGGCGGATTAAAAAAGCTGGTACTTCGGTACCAGCTTTTTTTTGTTAAAATTTTTGTAAATAAAACACTGATTACGCCAAATTAGAGAGAGCTTAAGGGGAGGATCTAAAAAACTTTCATTCAATTTGCATGCATTTCTGATTACAATGCGTTTTAATTTATTTTTAACTTATCTAGCTGTTTGGATAAGTTCTGTAGGTGCCCGCATGGAAATCAAAGTCAATTATCTCGACAATCTTCGACAGGAAGCAAAGTTCGACGATTTCACGGTTATTGCCGATCAACCTATTCGTTATAAAGGTGATGGATCTGCACCAGGCCCATTTGACTATTTTCTTGCGTCTTCAGCATTATGTGCAGCTTATTTTGTAAAGGTGTATTGTGCTGCACGAGATATTCCTACAGAAAATATTCGATTATCCCAAAATAATATTGTTGATCCAGAAAACCGTTATAAACAAATTTTTAAAATTCAAGTCGAATTACCCTCAGATATCTCTGAGAAGGATCGACAAGGTATTTTACGTTCAATCGACCGTTGCACTGTAAAAAAAGTCATTCAAACAGGTCCTGAATTTGTTATTGAGGAAGTTGAAAGCATTGATGCGGATGCTCAAGCTTTACTTATGCCAAATATTGCCAAGGAAAATGTGACTGTTATTCCGGGCAAAGATTTACCGCTTGAAGAAACGATTGCCAATATGTCTGCAATTTTGGCGGGCTTAGGAATGAAGATTGAAATTGCGTCTTGGCGAAATATTGTGCCAAACGTATGGTCTTTACATATTCGCGATGCACAAGCGCCAATGTGCTTTACCAATGGTAAAGGTTCAACGAAAGAGAGTGCTTTAGCGTCTGCATTAGGCGAGTTTATTGAACGTTTGAATTGTAATTTCTTCTATAACGACCAATTTTGGGGTGAAGAAATCGCAAATGCTGAATTTGTGCATTACCCTGATGAAAAGTGGTTCCAACCAGGTCCAAATGGTGAATTGCCATCAGAAATTTTAGATGAATATACACTTGAAATTTACGATCCTGAAGATGAGTTATTAGGCACACATCTGTACGACACAAATTCTGGCAATACTGCGAGAGGTATTTGTTCGTTACCTTTTGTACGCCAGTCGGATGGTGAGATTGTATATTTCCCTTCAAATTTGATTGAAAATTTGTATCTGTCAAATGGTATGAGCGCAGGAAATACCTTGGCTGAAGCACAAGTACAATGTTTATCTGAAATATTTGAGCGTGCAGTTAAGCGCGAAATTTTAGAGGGTGAAATTACCCTGCCAGATGTACCTGAACATGTTCTAACAAAGTACCCAAAAATAGTTGAGGGTATTAAGGGGCTTGAGGAGCAAGGTTTTCCAGTGCTGGTCAAAGATGCTTCATTAGGTGGGAAATTCCCAGTCATGTGCGTGACATTAATGAATCCAAGAACGGGTGGCGTTTTTGCATCATTCGGGGCTCATCCAAACTTTGAAGTTGCATTAGAACGCAGCCTAACAGAGCTTTTACAAGGTCGTAGTTTTGAAGGTTTAAATGACTTACCACGTCCTACTTTCAATAGCCATGCACTGACAGAACCAAATAACTTTGTGGAACACTTTATTGATTCATCGGGTGTTGTGTCTTGGAGATTCTTCAGTTCGAAATCTGATTATGATTTCGTAGAGTGGGATTTCACCAGTCAAGGTGAAAATACAAATGCTGAAGAAGCTGAAAAGATGTTCAATATCCTAAAAGAGATGGGTAAAGAAGTTTACATGGCTGTATACCAACATTTAGGTGCAACTGCATGCCGAATTCTGGTGCCAGGATATTCTGAGGTGTATTTGGTTGAAGATCTGGTTTGGGACAATACCAATAAAGCTTTAGCCTTTAGAGAAGATATTCTTAACTTACATCGTTTAGATAATGAACAGCTCGAAGCTTTGCTAGAGAAACTTGAAGAAGTTGAAGTGGATGACTATACCGATATTATTACCTTGATTGGTGTTGAATTTGACGATAATACGGTGTGGGGTCAGTTAACTATTCTTGAATTAAAACTATTAATTAACTTAGCTTTGGAAAATTTCGAAGAAGCGAAAGACCAAGTAGAACAGTTCTTACAATACAACACCAATACTGTAGAACGAGGCTTATTCTATCAATGCATGGATGCTGTATTAGAAGTGTTGTTAGATGAAGAAATGGAAATTGAAGACTACGAGTCGAATTTTAGACGTATGTTTGGTGATGAGAGAGTCGATGCTGCAATAGGCTCAATCGAAGGTGATGTGCGTTTTTATGGATTGACGCCAACCAATATGCAACTTGAAGGTCTCGATCGTCATTTAAAACTTATTGAGAGCTATAAGAAGCTTCATGCTGCCAGAGCACGTTTTGTTTCTCAACAAAATTGATCGAATGAAAGGCCACTATGAAGAGTGGTCTTTTTATTTTAAAGATCAGCAAATTGATGCATCTAGTTAGGGTGCTCAATTTTTTATCATAAAATGAAGTTGTTATGAAAAGTACTGATAGTATTTATTAAAAATATTAATTTATTGATATTTAAGGGAAATAATTCTATTTAACTGGTATTATTAGCTAAATGCATTATCATAGTGCATGACGAGTTAACTTAAGGCGAGCATTATGAATTTCTTGAAAAAAAAGAATAAAGCAAGTTTCGTTTTCTTTATTATTACTGCGTATTCCTGTTTGGGCTTTGGATTAGGTTACCTAATTTGGGAATACCTCCAAATGAAATAATGTTCATATTGATCGGTAAGAGTGCAAATTTAGAAAGTATTCACTGTTAGCAAGCTTAATTTACTCTACCATTTAAAATTAAATGATCTAAAAATCATCATCGATTTTTTAAGGGGTATATTTAACTTTATATTTTTTAACATAATTTAAATAAAGATTAAATTTTAGTGTTTTATAACCTATGACTGTGTATTCAGCCCTTCAAATTCAGTCTATGTTATAATTAAAAATATATCCCGATAGATCGAATTGTCTAGCGACTGTTCAATTGAAAGATCATCATATCAAAGCTGCTTTATTGCAGCTTTTTTAATTGTGCTTCAATTTATCGGAAATGTCATTTTGGTACGTTTATTGAATGCGTCATCTGAGCTACATTTGCCAATGAATCATTGAATAAATGATCTAAATAATTTTTACGACTCGCTCGATCTTAAGCAGGGGCTCGACAATGACAAATCCAAATTCTTCAGCGGGTTTGCTTGAACGCTTATTTAAACTAAGCGAAAACAAAACAACTTTTCGAACTGAAATGATTGCAGGGATGACGACATTCCTGACAATGTGCTACATCATCATTGTCAATCCAATGATTCTGTCTGAAACAGGAATGGATCATGGTGCGGTATTTGTTGCGACATGTTTGGCAGCAGCAATTGGTTGTTTTGTCATGGGTATTATTGCCAATTACCCAATCGCATTGGCTCCGGGTATGGGCTTAAATGCATATTTCACCTATTCGGTATGTTTAGGAATGGGAGTGCCTTGGCAAACCGCTTTAGCTGCGGTATTTGTGTCTGGTCTGGTCTTCATCGCGATCAGTATGTTTAAAATTCGTGAAGCTATCGTGAATGCCATTCCAATGTCTTTAAAATTGGCTATTGGTGGTGGTATTGGTTTATTCCTAGCATTAATCGCTTTGAAAAATGCTGGCATCATTGTGGATAATCCTGCGACTCTAGTGGGTTTAGGTGATTTAAAACAACCAACCGTTCTCTTAGCCTTATTCGGTTTTTTGATGGTTGTTGTTATGCATCACTTTAAAATACGTGGTGCGATTATCATTAGTATTTTAGTGCTGACTGCAATCTCAACATTCCTAGGATTGAGTGAATTTAAAGGTGTGATTGGTCAAATTCCTTCAATTGCACCAACATTCATGCAAATGGATTTTGAAGGCTTATTTACCGCAAGTTTAATCGGTGTAATTTTTGTGTTCTTCTTAGTTGATCTATTTGATTCAACAGGAACGCTGGTTGGTGTTTCACATCGTGCTGGTTTACTCAAAGATGGTAAATTGCCACGCTTAAAGAAAGCTCTGTTTGCAGACTCTTCAGCGATTGTTGCTGGTGCTGCATTAGGTACATCATCAACGACACCATATATTGAGTCTTCTGCGGGTGTAGCAGCAGGGGGGCGTACAGGTCTTACAGCGGTAATAGTTGGCTTACTTTTTATTGCTTGTTTGTTCTTAGCACCGTTAGCTCAATCTGTTCCTGGGTTTGCAACTGCACCAGCCTTACTCTTTGTAGGGGTATTGATGATTCAGGGTATTACGCATATTGATTGGGATGATATTACTGAAGCGGTTCCTGCTTTCTTAACGATCGTGTTTATGCCGTTCACTTACTCAATCGCTGATGGTATTGCCATGGGCTTTATTAGTTATGCATTGGTGAAGTTACTTACAGGTAAAGCATCTACAGTACCATATATGGTATGGATTATCGCAGTATTATGGGCGCTAAAATTTGCAATGTTTGGCGGCTAATTTTTAACAGTTTTTAAAAGGGTGTAAACTCAGTTTGCACCCTTTTTATTTTTTGGTTTCATGAGGAGTAGCAATGAACCGTGTTGAGTTAATTAAAGCTTTACCTAAAGCTGAGCTTCATGTCCATATTGAAGGGACATTTGAACCTGAGTTGATGTTTGCCATTGCTCAGCGCAATGAAATTGCAATCCCATATCAATCAGTTGAAGAAGTCAAACAGGCTTATAATTTTCACAATCTGCAATCATTTCTAGATATTTACTATGCAGGTGCGAATGTATTGATTAATGAGCAAGATTTTTATGATCTTGCATGGGCATATTTTGAAAAATGTGCAGAAGATCGAGTGGTTCATACTGAAATGTTTTTTGATCCGCAAACCCATACGGATCGTGGTGTGTCATTTGAAACGGTAATTAAAGGCTTAAAACGAGCTTGCCACGATGCTGAGGTAAAATTAGGCCTCACAACGCATTTGATTATGTGTTTCTTACGTCATTTGAGTGAAGAGGCAGCATTTGAAACACTTGAACAAGCTTTACCTTACAAAGACCAAATTATTGGGGTAGGGTTAGATTCAAGTGAAGTTGGGCATCCACCTTCTAAATTTGAAAGGGTATTCGCAAAAGCACGTGATGAAGGATTCTTGGTTGTTGCTCATGCAGGTGAAGAAGGTCCAGCAGAATATGTCTGGGAAGCTTTGGATTTACTCAAAGTGAATCGTATTGATCATGGTGTACGTTCTGAAGAAGATCCGAAGTTGATGCAGCGCTTAATTGCAGAAAAAATGCCGCTTACGGTATGTCCATTGTCTAATCTTAAATTATGCGTTGTAGATGATATGAAACAGCATAATATTCGTCGACTTTTGCAGCAAGGTGTACACGTTACAGTTAATTCAGATGATCCATCTTATTTCGGTGGGTATATGAATGATAACTTTATTGCGATTGCTGAGGCCTTAGATTTAACAAATCATGAATTAAAGCAACTCGCTATAAATTCATTTGAAGCATCGTTTATTTCCGATGTGCAAAAACAAAAGTGGAAAGATAAAATTCTCACAATTTAAAACAGTTAAACTTGTTTATGTAAAATACTGGAAGGTGGGGCAAAATCCCACCTTTGGTTTAATATGCTTTAAACAATAGAGCCGAATGTGATGTTGAAATTGAAGTCTTTGTTTTGCCTGAGTCTGCTAATGTTGCCCGTAGTTATCGCGAATGCAAATACGACATTGACACAGCGTATATTAAAGCCTGTCATCCAGTATCAATGTGAGCGTGAAGTCGACCATTCAAAAATATGGAAAATAACGACATATTTAATGAATGAAGAAAACAAAAAGAAATTAAAATTAGAAACCTGTGATTGTGTATCAAATTATGCTTTAAAAGATATTCCGGCTCAGGAACTTGCCAAAGCAACAGTTAACGAAAATATCAAGCAAGAAGTCATTCGAAAAGCCATGTTGAATAGCCTAAAAGCATGTGTGATTAGCTCTAAATCAAACTCAGAAATTTAGAGCCGTACTCAATCAATCTTTAGGTTGTTTGGTCATGCTGTCTAAGACATGATCTTTATCTATAAAGTGATGCTTTAATGCCGCAGCAATATGTCCGAGTAAAAGTAAACCTGCAGCCCAAGAAATCCAAATATGAAGTGGTTTTACAATTTCAGTTACTTGAGGATTCTCACCTATTAAAGCGGGTAGATCAAATAAGAATAATACTGGTGCAGGGTAGCCGAGACTCCAACTCCATAAGCAACCCGTAATTGGTAAAGCCAGAAGCATAAAATAAAGTCCAAGATGCCCTAAATGTGCGAGTCTTTTCATGAGGGGAGACATTGTCTCTGGTAACTCGGGTGCAGGATGAGTGTAGCGCCAAAAGATACGAACCACAACCAGAAAAATAATGGTGGTTGCAATATTTTTGTGAAGCGTGATGACGTCACCTTTGAAGCTACCATCTACTTCATAACTTAAAAAATTGCCGCTATAAAAGCCGATCGCCCACGCCGTGATAAAAATAATCGCCATGACCCAATGCAAGACTTGAGCTGTACGTGTGTAATATTTGGATTTATTATTCATGATATAAACTTATGATTGAATTTCGCACATAATAATTTAAGCATAAATTATTTATAAGTATTGAAATGGGACACAGTGTTGAAAATATGCAACGGAATGCGACTTATAACTGAACATATAGTCGGGAAATACAAAAAATCTATTTCTTCATGATGTTACATTAGGCAAAATAGCTCAATTCGTAAGATCATAAGGACAATACTGTGAAAAAATTAATCGCTTTACTCGCACCAATGACATTAGTGCTCGGAGCTTGTGCTACAGGTACAACAGGGACATCATCACCTGCCGCAAATACCACTCAACAGTTAGGTTCGGCTGCACTTAAAATTGCGATCAATGCAAAATGCACAACTGAATTGAACAATATTTCTGCTTGGAAAACTGCAACGAAATTAATGACTGCAGAGCAGAAAGAAAATATCCAAGGTGAAATTTGTGGATGTGTAAGTGAAAAAGCTCCTCAAAGCGTAACTACGGTTGATTTGGCTACAGCAGCGATTGATCCAACAGCACGTGCAACAATCGTCAGCAATATCGTGACTAAAACTATTAATGAATGTGTAGCTGAAGCTGTACGTTAATTTTAAAGATATATGAATAGGCTGATTTTGATCGGCCTATTTTTTTAAGGATAAATTAGGAAAATGATGTTGATTGCTGGTGCTGATGAAGCAGGGCGCGGTCCACTGGTGGGATCGGTCGTTGCGGCTGCTGTAATTTTGGATCCTAACAATCCGATTCTTGGGTTAAATGATTCTAAAAAACTCAGTGAAAAGAAACGTGAAAAATTATTTATAGAGATCAAAGAAAAAGCACTAGCTTGGGCTATCGCTGAAGCGAGTCATCAAGAAATTGATGACCTCAATATATTGAATGCTTCGTTGTTGGCAATGCGTCGTGCCGTTGAACAATTGACTGTGCAACCACAACATGTATTGGTTGATGGTAATAAAATTCCCCAAGGATTGAGTATGAGTTGTGATGCTGTAGTTGGAGGAGATGCATTACATCCAGAAATTTCTGCTGCCAGTATCCTGGCTAAGGTGACACGTGATCATCAAATGTTAGAACTTGATGCTAAATATCCTCAGTTTGGTTTTGCAAAACATAAAGGCTACCCGACCAAAGCTCATTTTGAAGCTATTGCACAGTTTGGCGTGGTTGAAGAGCACAGGCGTAGTTTTGGTCCAGTACGCAAATCATTGGGACTTTAAACAGCTTAAACACCAAAAATTTAAAGCGGCTAAATTTAGCCGCTTTAGTCACAAAATCATTTCTAATCAACGATTGAAATCATTTTGAGTGTAATTCTCTTCTTCGTAAGAAGGTTGGTAATCTTGGTCAAGATGTTGCAAGTGCTCATGCATCGCACGTTCATGCTGAATTCGTTGATAGATTTCTTCACGATGTACAGATACTTCTTTAGGCGCATTCACACCAATTCGCACTTGGTTACCTTTTACACCAAGTACAGTGACACTGACTTGATCCCCAATCATTAATGTTTCACCAACACGACGGGTGAGAATCAGCATGTTTATCTCCTTGCTTAAACGCTAAACCTGCGATAGTTTTTTCAAAAAGTGAAAATAACAACCTCGGCACCACGAAATATTTTAATAGATAAATGTGACGAATTTAACCATTCGCACAGGACTATTGAAATTATCCCATAAACCTCTAGACCTAATATAACAGAGCCACTATAGGAAAAACTATAGTGGCTCTGAATATTTCTTCATCAAGTATGCATTGTTTCTGCTAACTCATGGCAGAAAATTAAGCACGTGCGCTAGACTCACCATGTTCGCGGTCAAGACCAAACGCAGTGTGAAGTGAGCGAACAGCAAGCTCTAAATAATTTTCTTCAATAATAACAGAGATTTTGATTTCAGAAGTTGAAATCATCAGGATATTGATGCCTTCATCAGCAAGTGCTGTAAACATTTTACTTGCAACACCAGCATGAGAGCGCATACCAACACCTACGATAGATACTTTTACAATATCATCACGTGTTGCAACTTCACGAGCGCCGATTGCTTGAGCAGTTTCTTCAAGAATTTTTTTAGCTTTAGCAAGTTCGCCACGATTGACTGTGAATGTGAAGTCAGTTGTACCATCTTCTTCAACGTTTTGGATGATCATATCCACTTCGATATTAGCATCACCAATCGGTTTTAGAATTTTAGATGCAATACCAGGAAGATCAGGCACACCTAAGATAGTTAATTTAGCTTCGTCACGGTTAAATGCGATACCAGAGATAATTGGCTGTTCCATGTTGTCTTCCAATTCAGTAGTGATAAGTGTTCCGACGTTGTTTTTAAATTCTTCGTCAAATGCGCCATCATTTTCATTGTCGAAGCTAGAGAGTACGCGTAAAGGGACTTGATATTTACCCGCGAACTCAACAGAACGGATCTGTAAAACTTTAGAACCAAGAGAAGCCATTTCGAGCATTTCTTCAAAAGAAATACGATCAACTTTTTTCGCTTTTGGTGCAACACGTGGATCTGTTGTATATACACCATCCACATCTGTATAAATTTGGCATTCATCCGCTTTGAGTGCAGCTGCTAATGCAACACCAGAAGTATCAGAACCACCACGACCCAAAGTTGTTGTGTTTCCATTAGCATCAAAACCTTGGAAACCTGCAACAACGATGACACGACCAGCATCTAATTGTTCAGTCATGACATCTGTATCAATTGATTCAATACGTGCTTTTGTGAATGAGCTGTCAGTTTTAATACCAACTTGGCGTCCAGTCAAAGATTTCGCTTCCACACCGATAGAGTTCAGTGCCATTGCTAACATTGAAATCGTTACCTGTTCACCCGTTGAAACCATTTGGTCTAATTCTCGTGGGTCAGGGGTGTCGGTAATGGCTTTCGCTAAAGCGAGTAGGCGATTAGTTTCACCACTCATTGCTGATACAACAACCACAACCTTGTGGCCGTGATCATGCCAACGCTTTACACGACGAGCAACATTTAAAATGCGCTCAGGAGTACCCATTGAAGTACCGCCATATTTTTGAACGATTAATGCCATAGTTGTTCCATATAAACCATGACCTTGAAGAGTTGTTCAAGGTCAGTTACACAAAAGGTGAAGTTTTATTTTGCAGCTAGCCAAGCAGTTAATTCTGCCATGACAGAAGCAAACTTCTCGTTAAGTGGCGCGCCACCTTGTGCCAAATCAGGCTTACCACCACCTTTACCACCTAGCTCAGTTGCTAAGTGTTTGATGATGTCACCTGCTTTTATAGAAGCTGTGAAGTCTTTAGCTACAGATGCGATCAAGCTCACCTTGTCACCCTCTACACCTGCAAGGACAATCACAGCATTTTCTAATTTTGATTTCACACCGTCGTGTAGATTGCGAAGTGATTTCGCATCCATACCTTGAACAGTCGTGATTAACGTTTTGCGACCTGCAATTTCCTTAACTTGGCTAAGTAGTTCACCCGCCTGTAAATGTGCAAGTTTTTGATTCAATTGATCGATTTGCTTTTGTAAGCTTGATGCTGTGTCCGCTAAGGCTTCAACTTTCTCAATCGTTTGATCTTTTTGTGCTTTCAATAAGCCATTAATCGTGTTGATGTCTCGATCAGCTTTTTGAGCCACCTCAATTGCTTTCGAACCTGTAACTGCTTCAATACGACGTACACCTGCAGCAACACCGCCTTCAGAAGTGATTTTGAACAGACCAATGTCACCTGTACGTTTTACGTGAATGCCGCCACAAAGTTCGATCGAGAAGTTTTTCTCTTCAATGACTGAACCCATAGAAAGTACGCGAACTTCTTCGCCATATTTCTCACCAAACAACATCATCGCGCCTTTAGCTTTTGCAGATTCGATGTCAAGGAGTTCGGTTGTTACAGGCGTATTGGCAATCACTTCAGCATTTACCAGACGTTCAATTTCTTGAATCTGTTCAAATGTCACGGGTTGATCATTGGCAAAGTCGAAACGTAACACGTCAGAAGCAACCAATGAACCTTTTTGTTGAACATGTGAACCCAAGATTTGACGAAGTGCAGCATGTAGAAGGTGAGTCGCAGAGTGGTTACGTGCTGTTGCTGCACGGATGTCTGCTTTAACTGTTGCTTCTACATTTTGAGTAACTTTAAAGTTACCCATGGTCACGATACCTTGGTGAACGAACGCACCACCAGATTTTTTCGTGTCTTGAACTTCGAAAATACCTGTATCGTTTTTAAAGATACCTGTATCACCGATTTGACCACCGCTTTCTGCATAGAAAGGTGTTTGGTTTAGAACGATTAAAGCTTCATCACCTTCAACGACTTCATCAACTTGTTCGCCATCTTTATAGATTGCGATGATTTGACCCTCACCAGCAGTTGCATCGTAGCCGTCAAACTGAGTTTCGCCTTCAACTTTTACAACGCTGTTGTAGTCGATTGCGAATTTACCCGCATCACGTGCACGTTGACGTTGAGCAGCCATTTCTTTTTCAAAACCAGCTTCGTCAATGGTTAAATCACGTTCACGTGCGATATCCGCTGTAAGGTCAGTTGGGAAGCCGTACGTGTCGTAAAGTTTGAAGACCACTTCGCCTGGAATTACAGAACCTTTTAAGTTCGCAAGTTCACCTTCAAGCAATTTCAAACCTTGTTCTAAGGTTTTAGCAAATTGCTCTTCTTCCTTTAAAAGTTGAGCTTCAATACGCGCTTGTTGTGCTTCAAGTTCAGGATAGGCAGCGCCCATCACCTCAATTAAAGGCTTTAACATTTTGTGGAAGAATGAACCTGTCGCACCCAATTTGTTACCGTGACGTACTGCACGACGGATGATACGACGTAGTACATAACCACGGCCTTCGTTTGAAGGGTTTACACCATCAGCAATCAAGAATGAACATGAACGTGCATGATCTGCAACTACTTTTAAAGACGCAGGGTATTCAACTGGTTTGCCTTCAGCTTGTGCTTTCGCTTCAAGTTCAGCAGTATCTAAACCAATAATTTCAGCTGCAGCTTTAAGCAAATGTTGGAATAGGTCGATTTCGTAGTTTGAGTTTACGTGTTGTAAAACAGCAGAAATACGCTCTAAGCCCATACCTGTATCAACGGAAGGTGCTGGAAGAGGGTGAAGTACGCCATCAGCAGTACGGTTAAACTGCATGAATACGTTGTTCCAAATTTCGATGAAACGGTCGCCATCTTCTTCTGGTGTACCTGGTAAACCACCCCAAATGTGATCGCCATGGTCAAAGAAGATTTCAGAGCATGGACCACAAGGACCTGTGTCACCCATTGCCCAGAAGTTATCTGAAGCGTATTGACCGCCTTTGTTGTCGCCAATACGAATAATGCGAGACTCATCTAGACCGATTTCTTTGTTCCAGATGTCGAATGCTTCATCATCAGTGTGATAAACCGTTGCATATAATTTGTCTTTAGGTAGGCCTAACCATTTTTCATTGGTTAAGAAATCCCAAGCGAATTTAATCGCGTCACGTTTAAAGTAATCTCCGAAAGAGAAGTTACCTAACATTTCAAAAAACGTATGGTGACGAGCTGTGTAGCCCACGTTATCTAAGTCGTTATGTTTACCGCCAGCACGAACACATTTTTGTGATGACACTGCACGTACATAATCTCGTTTTTCTAGGCCTAAGAAGCAATCTTTGAACTGGTTCATACCAGCATTTGTAAAGAGCAAAGTTGGGTCATTGGCAGGAACTAGAGAACTCGACGCGACACGTGTGTGGCCTTGCGATTCAAAGTAACGCAAAAATGCTTCACGAATTTCAGCTGATGTCATAAAACGAGTACTCACAACCAAGTCACTCCATTAATTCTGTATTGGCAAATAATATGTCTGGGAAATAAAGTGCGAATTCACAATAAAATTCACCCCAGCATACCGGGCTAAAAGTTTAAAAACGCCAAATTATAACGGAATTTGCCACCTGTACCAATGATTTTAAAGTGTTTTAATGACAATTCTCTTTAATTCTGGTTTTAGGTGGAATTTTAAGCATTAACGTTGTTGAGACGATTCTTAAATGCTCAAGCTGTGTATCTCGTACGAAGATCAATCAAAAATATTGAGTAGTCATAAGACCATTATTTATTACTGTATAGTTTAGAAATACTTTAACATAGAGCTTTCAAGAACTTGTATTAAAGAGTTGAAGGTTACATATGCAACGTATCGCAATTAACGGATTTGGACGAATCGGGCGAAATGTTTTAAGAGCTTGGTTTGAAAATCCAAAGCAATTCAATTTTGAAATCGTTGCGATTAATGATGTGGCTGATGTAGAAACTTTAATTCATTTATTTAAATATGACACCACACATGGAAGATTTCATGGGGAAGTGGAGTTGAGTTATGTGGCAGAGCAAGTATTTCTCAATATTTATGCCTATCAAAAAAAATTATCTATTGAAGTTCACTGTCAAACAGAACCAGATCAACTACCATGGAAGCGTTTAAACGTTGATGTTGTTTTAGAGTGTACTGGTTTATTTAGATCTCGAGCAGAAGCGACACGCCATCTCAATGCTGGCGCTCAACGCGTGATAATTGGGGCTGCACCTTTTGATACGGTTGATGCTGCAATCGTCTACGGGGTAAATCATAAAGAGGTTAAAACTACGGATCAGATTATTTCGAGTGTTTCATGTACGACACAAGCATTGGTTCCTCTGGTCAAAATTATTGACGATGCCTTTGGCATAGAAAGTGCGTTAATGACAGAAATTCATGCTGTTACAGCGGATCAATCCGTTTTAGATCACGTTCACCGCGATTTACGTCGTGCGAGGGCGTCTGGGCAAAACATTATTCCAACGACTTCATCTGCTCTAGGTGCAATCAAACGTGTCATGCCAAAAATGGAAGGGCGAATAGACGGTTACTCAATTCGTGTTCCTACCATTAATGTGGCAGCTATTGATTTGACATTTATAGCGCAACAGCCAATTACAGACCATCAGTTAAATGAAGCGTTAATTTCAGCAGCACGAGAGCAATTTTCGGAAATTATGTCGGTAACAGATGAGCCTTTAGTATCATCTGACTTTAATCATTCTCCATTTTCACTCATTGTAGATTTAACTCAAACCATGGTGGTCGGGAAGCAAGCTAAAGTCTATGCTTGGTATGATAATGAATGGGGATATACCAATCGTTTACTGGATTTATGTCATTCATTTCCAGATCAGTCATGAAACTGAAATGCTGTGTCTTTTATAAAGGCTTATGTCTATAACATAGATCAACTGCTAGTGCGTTCAGAATTACCAATCGAAGCTTATGAATAATCTAAAATTCCGATTTAATTATTTAAAAGTCTGATGCACATGGGGGTTGATCGTGATAGACTAGGAGAAATCGGGTGTGTTCCCGATTTTTTTATGCGGATTTGTTCCGCGCTGACAGAATTTAGGTTTACAACATGCCCATTTCAGAGACATGGTTATTACCTGATGGTGTAGCTGATGTATTACCAGAGCAAGCGCAAGTTATTGAAACTTTGCGTCGTACCGCGTTAGATTTCCTCGCAGCTCGAGGTTATCAATTGGTGTACACGCCATTTATTGAATACATCGAATCTCTATCTTCTCTTTCAGAATCGAATCAAGATTTAGACTTAGCCACATTTAAAGTAATCGATCAACTTTCAGGTCGTTTACTTGGTGTGCGTGCAGATATGACGCCTCAGGTGGCGCGTATTGATGCACACGTGTATCCAGTTGAAGGTGTTGCACGCTATTGCTACGCTGGAACGGTACTTCATACCAAACCACAAGGTTTCAATACCACACGTGCGCCTTTACAGCTCGGTGCTGAGTTGTTTGGTTCAGACAGTATCGATGCTGACGTCGAAATGATCGATGTCATGTTGGAATTATTAAAAAATACAGGTGTAACTGAGGCGATCCATTTAGATATTGGACACGTTGGTCTATTCTGTAGCTTAGTTAAACATGCAGGATTGAACAAAGCTACAGAGTCGCATCTATCTGATTTATATCAGCGTAAAGCATTACCAGAGCTTGCTGAATATACGCAACAACTTAAATTCGGCTCTGATTTTTATGCGCTTGGTCGTTATGCAAGTGATTTAGTCGCTTTAAAATCACATTTAAGCCAAGAAATCTTAGAAGATTCGGCATTCCAAGAAGCATTTAATGCAGTTCAAAGCACACAAGATGCGATTCAGCAACGTTGGCCAAATCTGCATATTGGTATCGATGTAGTAGAGCTTCGTTCATATCACTATCACACTGGCTTAATGTATGCAGTGTATGCACCAAATCGTGCTGCGCCATTAGCTCAAGGTGGACGTTATGATGGTATTGGTGAGCATTTTGGTCGTGCACGTCCAGCAACTGGCTTTTCATGTGACTTATACGCTTTAAGCGCTGGTCAATTTAAAGCATTGGAAGTGATCGTTGCACCTAAGGGCAATAATGCTGACCTAGTCAAAGCAATTCAAGGATTACGTGATCAAGGCAAAAGCGTTGTGCAGTTGCTTGGTCAAGATGAGTTGAATTCAGTACCTAACGCGACTCACCAGTTGGTGAATCAAGCGGGTGAGTGGAAACTCGAACAGATTTAATCACCTGATTTGAATACTAAATTTCAAATCATGTTCTTCAATTTTAACAGCATGATGCAATGAGGCTATTATGGGCAAGAATGTTGTGGTACTTGGTACCCAATGGGGCGACGAAGGTAAAGGTAAAATCGTTGACCTGCTCACAGATCAAGCGGCTGCAGTTGTTCGCTATCAAGGTGGACACAATGCAGGTCATACTCTCGTCGTAGGTGGTAAGAAAACTGTTTTACACCTCATTCCATCTGGTATTTTACGTGAAAACGTACTTTGCTTAATTGGTAACGGTGTAGTGCTTTCTCCTGAAGCGTTAATCAAAGAGATGACGATTCTTGAAGAGCAAGGTGTGCCAGTTAAAGAACGTTTACGTATTTCTCCAAACTGTCCATTAATTTTGCCAAACCATATTGCATTAGACCAAGCACGTGAGAAAAAACGTGGGAATGCCAAGATTGGTACAACAGGTCGTGGTATTGGTCCAGCGTATGAGGATAAAGTTGCACGTCGTGCGGTTCGTGTCGCTGATTTAGTGCGTGGTGGTGATCATCTTAAAGCATTGCTTGAAGAGTTACTTGAATACCATAACTTCCAATTAACACAATTCTACGGTGTAGAAGCGGTTAAGCTTGAAGACGTGCTTGCGTTATGTGATCAATGGCGTGAAGTTGTTGCTCCACTGGTTGTTGATGTTACTGGCGAATTGCATAAATATCGTAAGAATGGTGACAACATCATGTTTGAAGGTGCTCAAGGCTCACTTCTTGATGTTGACCATGGTACTTATCCATACGTAACATCTTCAAATACGACTGCTGGTGGTGTGAGTTCTGGTTCTGGTCTTGGTCCATTACACCTTGACTATGTATTGGGTATTACCAAAGCTTATACAACTCGCGTAGGTGCAGGTCCATTCCCAACTGAGTTGGTTTATGATGCTGCAAACGATGTTGGTGATGCAATTGGTAAGCACCTTGGTACTGTAGGTTCAGAATTTGGCGCATCTACTGGTCGCCAACGTCGCTGTGGTTGGTTCGATGCTGAAATCCTTCGTCGTTCAGTAGAAGTAAACTCACTTTCGGGTATTTGCTTGACTAAACTTGACGTTCTTGATGGTTTAGAAGAAATCAAAATCTGTGTAGGTTATGAAGCTGCAGATTCGGGCTGCGTAGGTTCTTCTGATGCACTTGCATTTGAAACTTTAAAACCAATTTACGAAACAATGCCTGGTTGGACTGAGTCTACTTTTGGTGCTAAATCTTTAGACCAATTGCCAGAAGCAGCAATCAACTATATTAAGCGACTTGAACAGTTAATCGAATGTCCAATCGACATCGTATCAACTGGTCCAGACCGTGATGAAACGATTATTCTTCGTCACCCGTTTGAAGCTTAATTAAAAGTTTTAAAAAAGCCCTGTGATATCACAGGGCTTTTTTTGATCTAAACAACGACCAAAGTTGTATAAAAATTGGCTGTGCTGAATCTTAGAGATTGTTAAAATCGAATGTATAAAATAATAGAGTGTGCAGGATGCATAAAAATATTTCTGGAACAATGTTTTATTCGTTGTTATTTGCAATGGGGGGGGCACCCACGATTGCGATGATGATAATTCGATCTCAAACAGTAGCCGAAGATGTAGTCTACCAAGTCTTTATTGGGCTGTCGATTATGATCGCTTGCATATTGGTCCCTATTATTTTAATTCAGAACACCTATTTATTTTTTAAACGTAAAGATGAGAAGCTTGAAACTCGTTTAAAACCGTGGAGTCAAACCTATCTCGTGCTTAATATTTTTTGTTTGGTCTTTTGGATCAGCTATCAATTTGTTTACTAAATTACATAACAAATAAAAAAGTGAAGAAAAATGAGATATTAAGCTTAGTTGAGTTTGTCTATAATTATGAACAAGTACTTTCAAGTAGATTGGAACATTATAATGAAGAACAAATTATTGCTCGGTCTTACAGCGTCTGCGGTAATCTCGATTTCAGGGTGTACAACATTTGCGGATATGGCGGGTGCGGACTCAGCGACATTAAATGCAGCTGCTGCACAAAGTTACTCGCAAGCCATTGATACAGCTCGCAGCAAGGGCTTATTGGACACAAGCTCAAATACCTATAAGCGTATTACGAATGTATACAATCGTTTGCGTCCATATGCTGATCAAATGAATCAAACGGGTCAGCCATTCCAATGGCAGGTATCTGTAATTAAATCAAGTGAATTAAATGCTTCTGTCATGCCGGGTGGTAAAGTTGTTTTTTATACAGGTATTGTGGAACGTTTAAATTTAACAGATGCTGAAATTGCGGCCATCATGGGACATGAAATGATCCATGCTTTGGAAGAGCATGCAAAAAGTAAATTGGGTGCTCAAGCTTTAACTGACTTGGCTTTAGGTGTTGGTTTAAGTGCAGCTGGGGTAGGTCAAGGTGGCGCAGCAGTTGCACAAATTGGTTCTCAACTGGGTGTAGGGTTGCCTTATTCACGTAACTTGGAGAGCCGTGCTGATCAGGGTGGATTAATGTTAATGGCTCGAGCTGGTTATAACCCACAAGCAGCGATTACATTATGGGAGAAAATGGCTAAAGCAAGTAATGGTGGCAATGCATCTTTCTTATCAACACACCCTTCAAATGCTCAACGAATTGAGGCGATGCGTAAAAACTTACCTGCAGCTCAAGCGATTTATAACCAAAGTCGCCGTTAAAAGAATAAAGCTAAAAAAGGATGCGTTAGCATCCTTTTTTTTATATTCACCACTTAGTAAATTGTTATCACAGTATGGCTTTGATTCAAATGTATTGAAATCGAATTTATTAGACACTTAAGGTGCTGGATTTGGCTGTTGTTTATGGATGATCTCAATTTCCTGAAGTATTTCTGCTGACAATGACACATTAAAAGCATCAATATTTTCTTTGAGTTGATTTAAATCGGTTGCACCAATGATTGTGCTGGTCACGAAGAACTGCTGCTTAATGAAAGCTAACGCCAATTGCGTTAATGTCAGTCCATGTTTTTCTGCTAAGAGGGCGTATTGTTCAGTTGCCCATTCACTTTCAGGACTACTATAACGCACAAATCTAGAGTATAAGGTGACTCTGGCATTTGCAGGTCTCGCACCATGTCTAAATTTTCCTGTTAAATAGCCAAAAGCGAGCGGTGAATAGGCCAGTAAACCGATGCCTTCAAATTTAGCAATCTCCGACATGCCGATTTCATAGGTACGATTTAATAAGTTATAGGGGTTTTGTACAGAAACAAATTTAGACAGCCCTAACTTTTCAGCTAAATGTAGAAATTTCATGGTTCCCCATGGTGTCTCATTGGAGAGTCCGATATAACGAATTCTACCTCTATTAATTTCCGCTTGAAGGGCAGATAAGGTTTCCTCGAGTGGTGTGATATCTAGTGTACTGTGAGCATGGTGATTGGTATAACCCAATTGACCAAACATATTGGTTGGGCGTTGAGGCCAATGCAGCTGATAAAGATCAATATAGTCAGTTTTTAAGCGTCTAAGATTTGAGTCTAAGGCTGAGCTGATGTCGCTGGCAGTATAGCGAGTTGTGCCGCCTCTAATATTGCTACCACCTTGGCCTGGACCTGCAATTTTTGAAGCAAGAAAAAGTTGATCACGTTGGCCGCGCTGCTGAATCCAATTGCCGATAATTTCTTCCGTCGCGCCTTGAGTTTCGACTTTAGGTGGTACTGGGTACATCTCTGCAGTATCCCAAAAATTTAACCCCCGCTCGAGTGCATATTCCAGTTGTTGGAAAGCCTCGGACTGGCTATTTTGCTCACCAAAGGTCATTGTTCCTAAACAAATTTCGGGAACGTGTATATCTGTTTGCCCAAGTCGATTAAATTTCATGCTCAACATCCTTGCTGTATTTTTTAAGTTGATATATTTAAATCATACCTAATCTAAGATTCAAAACGTATGTAAAATAAATTCGAAAGTTTTCAGAAAAAAGGCAATAAAAAAGCAAATCGTCAGATTTGCTTTTTTGAATGTAGATCAGATTAAAATTTATTCATCATCATTGTTGTCAAAGTCTTCTTCAACAGAATTTACTGCTTCTAATGATGAATCAAAAATTAAGATAGCTTTACCATCAGTTTCAATCATGCCTTGTTCTTCAAGTGTTTTAAGAACACGACCAACCATTTCACGTGAACAACCTACAATACGACCAATTTCTTGACGAGTAATACGAATTTGGCGTCCATTTGGAAGAATCATTGCTTCAGGTTGAGCTGACAAGTCGATTAAACAACGTGCAATACGACCCGATACATCAATAAATGCTAGGTCAGTTACTTTTCGAGTTGTATTTTTTAAGCGACGAACGAGCTGTGCGAACACCGCATAGCTAAGATCTGGATACTGCTTACTTACTTCATGGAAGTTAGCATATGAAATTTCAGCAATCTCACATACATCACGTGTACGTACTTCTGCAGTACGCTGAGGATTACTTTCAAATAATCCCATCTCTCCAAAAAAGTCCCCTGGGTTTAAATAGGCTACCACAATTTCACGTTCATCATCTTCACGTAAAATAATTGAAACCGACCCTTTTAAAATTAGATACAGAGATTTCGACTCTGAGCCCGCATCAATAATTGAAGTTCGTTTTGGAAATCTATTGATGTGCGCACGCTTGAGCAAAGCTTTGACAGATTCAGGTAATTGACCTGGCGACAAAGCATCTGTACTAAGTTGTGAAAAATTAGAAGTCATGCTTTTTAAATTCCGATTTGGATAGTAACTAGATCTTTAGACCTAAATAAACTTGCCACGTGAAGCATAAGAGGTGAAATTCCTTATCAGCTCAATATATGCTAGTGTACAGTCCTAAGTAAATTTATAGTTTTTTTTAGGTAGTTGCAATGCATACTAGCGTACATTGGTTAGAGAATGTTGCTTTTGAAGCAAAATCTGAAAGCGGTCACCAAATTATCATGGATGGTGCTGAAGCTTACGGTGGTGAAAACCGTGGTCCACGTCCGATGGAACTTATATTAATGGGGCTTGGTGGGTGTGCTTCGTTTGATATTGTGACCATATTAAAAAAATCTAGACAAGATGTGATGGGTGTTCAATGTCAGTTGAAAGCCGAGAGGGCAGACACAATTCCTGCGGTTTTCACGAAGATACATTTGCATTTTGTGGTTACAGGAAAAGCAGTTAAAGAAAAGCAAGTTGCTAAAGCGGTTGAGCTATCTGCAGAAAAATATTGCTCAGCAAGTAAAATGCTTTCAGATGGCGGTGTTGAAATTACACATGATTTTGAAATCATTGAAGCCGAAGCTTGATTTTATCGAGTTGAAAAAAGCAACCTTAAGGTTGCTTTTTTTATGTAAGTTGAGCGAATCAATTTTACTCTTGTACCCATGGCAGATTGTGAAATCGCCAGCCATTGTAAGTACCACGATGTGAGTTAGGGTCTAAATCACCTTCAAAACCTTGATCGATATTGTATACGTTCGTGAAACCAGCGTTATACGCCACACTCGCTGCTGCTGCAGAGCGCTTTCCACTACGGCACATGAGCAAAATGATGTCATATGCATTAACAAAAGATTGTAACTTCTCTAAAAACTCTGGGTTACGTTCAAGTGAGATGCCTGTCAGCCAAGGAATATGTTCTGAATGTTCGACATAACCTACAAATTTTCGCTCTTCATGTGTTCTGACATCAATAATGATCGCTTGCTGGGATTGAAATAAAAGCCACGCATCTTGGGGTTTTAAAGAGCCTGCAAAGAGGAGTGTATGATCTTCTACATTTTTTTTTGCTTCAGATAAAATAAATTTAATTTTATCTTGATGGACTTTATTTTCTGAGAGATTTATAAAATGATTCATGTAAGTATGCCTGAATGATTAAATCATCCGTTTATGGAAAACGGTGATTATTATAAGTTTTATCTATATTCTTTAAATAAATATAAAATTAATTGTTTATCTTATAAATTCATATTGAATGATTTTGCACAACATGTACCGATTAAGTCGATATAAGTTCGTCGTACTCCTATGTGATGATTTGAGAACAATAATGACCGTTTACTGAGAATATATTTTCTTTGTCATATCTAGTGAATATTAGATAAATATCATAATCACCATGAAAAAATTGTGAAGTGGTATTGAAAAATGTATGAGCAGCACAAATATTATAATTATAATCTATCTTTATTTTTTAAATAATTGAAATATAAGAAAATAATTAAAAAACCGACTTGAAATATGACGCTTCTCACCCATTAACTAAGCAAGTACCAAATTTGTTGTGAGGAAAATAATAATGCGTTTTGAAAAATTTACAAATCGCTTACAGCAAGCCTTATCTGATGCGCAATCTTTAGCAATGGGCAAGGATCATACAGCGATTGAAGGCATCCATATACTATCGACCCTGCTTGAAGAGCCATCAAATATGAGTTTGTTGCAGCAGGCAGGGGCGAATTTACGAGAATTAAGCACAAAGTTGCAACAGGCGCTTGATGATGCACCAACACTTGCTCATCCAACTGGTGATATTAATCTGAGTCCAGATGCGGTTAAAGCGCTTAACTTAGCAGATAGTTATGCACAAAAATCGGGTGATGAGTTTCTTTCAACAGATTGGGTGTTACTTGGTTTAGCAGAAACAGGTGCAACCAAAACTATTTTAAATGCGGTTGGTGTTCAATCTGCAGGTTTAAAAGCGGCGATAACTAAAGTTCGAGGTGATGAAAAAGTCATGAGTAACAATCATGAAGATCAACGTGATTCATTAAACAAATACACCATTGATCTCACTGAGCGAGCACTTTCTGGCAAGCTTGATCCAGTGATTGGGCGAGATGATGAAATTCGTCGAACAGTCCAAGTTTTATCACGCCGTACAAAAAATAATCCTGTTTTGATTGGTGAGCCGGGTGTTGGTAAAACTGCCATTGTTGAGGGTTTAGCACAGCGTATCGTTAATGGAGAAGTGCCTGAAAGTTTAAAAAATAAACGTGTCTTATCACTTGATCTTGGATCGCTTTTAGCTGGTGCAAAATATCGTGGTGAATTTGAAGAGCGCTTAAAAGCTGTATTAAAAGATCTTGCTAAACATGATGGTGAAATTATCCTCTTTATCGATGAGTTGCATACTCTAGTCGGTGCAGGTAAAGGCGACGGTGCAATGGATGCAGGTAACATGTTGAAGCCTGCTTTAGCACGTGGAGAATTACGTTGTGTAGGTGCTACAACATTAGATGAATATCGACAATTCATTGAAAAAGATGCAGCACTTGAACGTCGTTTCCAAAAAGTATTGGTTGATGAGCCTAGTGTTGAAGACACGATTGCGATTTTACGTGGATTAAAAGAGCGCTATGAAGTACATCATGGTGTTAAAATCTTAGATTCTGCCATCATTGCTGCAGCTAAAATGTCGCATCGATACATTACAGATCGTCAACTACCAGATAAAGCGATTGATTTGATTGATGAAGCGGCATCTCGAATTAAGATGGAGCTTGATTCAAAACCTGAGTCTCTAGATAAATTAGAACGTCGTCTTATTCAACTGAAATTACAGCTTGAGGCTGTAAAAAAAGATGAAGATGCAGGAAGTAAAGCTGAAGTTTCACACTTAGAAAAACAAATTGCTGAAGTAGAGAAGGAATACAGCGATCTTGAAGAAGTGTGGATTTCTGAAAAACGTTTGGTCCAAGGCGATCAACAAACTCAGGCGGAGCTTGATCAAGCACGTATCGCGATGCAAAAGGCACAACGTGAAAATGATCTAGCTGAAATGGCACGACTTCAATATGGAGTAATTCCTGATTTGGAGAAACGACTCAGTGAAGAAGCATCTGAAGAGAAAGTTGAACCTAAATTATTGCGTAATAAAGTGACGGACAATGAAATTGCCGAAGTTGTAAGTGCAGCTACAGGAATTCCTGTAGCAAAAATGCTACAGGGTGAGCGTGAAAAATTACTCAGTATGGAAACATTTTTACATAACCGCGTCGTAGGCCAAGATGAAGCGGTAGTTGCAGTTTCTAATGCTGTACGACGCTCACGTGCTGGACTTTCAGATCCAAATCGCCCAAGTGGTTCATTCTTATTTTTAGGTCCAACAGGTGTCGGTAAAACTGAGTTAACTAAAGCTTTAGCAAACTTCTTATTTGACAGTGACGATGCCATGATCCGTATCGATATGTCTGAATTTATGGAGAAACATTCTGTTAGTCGTTTGGTGGGAGCGCCTCCTGGTTATGTTGGTTATGAAGAGGGTGGTGTGCTAACTGAAGCAGTACGCCGTAAGCCTTATAGCGTGGTGTTATTTGATGAAGTAGAGAAGGCTCATCCAGATGTATTTAACATTCTGCTTCAGGTACTTGACGATGGTCGCTTGACTGATTCGCAAGGGCGTGTGGTGGATTTTAAAAATACAGTGATCGTCATGACTTCAAACTTAGGTTCAAATGAAGTGCGCGAATTAGGTGACATGGCGACGGAACAAGATGTACGCAGTGTTGTGATGGCTGCTGTTTCTGAGCATTTTAGACCAGAGTTTATTAACCGAATTGATGAACTTGTAATCTTCCATGCACTGAAAAAATCGCAGATTCGAGGTATCGCGGATATTCAGTTAGATCGCTTACGTGCTCGTTTGGCTGATCGTGATTTAAGTTTGACTGTAGATGACACTGCTTTCGATGAATTAATTGAGGCAGGATATGACCCAATCTATGGGGCTCGACCACTCAAACGTGCTATTCAACAAAAGGTTGAAAATACATTGGCTCAAAAAATCTTGGCGGGAGAATTTTTGCCAGGAGATACAATTGTTATACAAAGCACTGATGGAAATTTGAGTTTTAGTAAACTTAAATTAAATTAGAATTTAATAAACAAACTTAGAAAACCTGAATTCGTTCAGGTTTTTTTTTAATTTAAGTGATTTAAAAATAATAAATTTATTTTTTAATAAAATTGCTACTCAAATCTATTAAGTATAAGATTGCACTCAATATTTTTGTGAATAAATGTTTAATTTGTTTATTGATTCACAAAAGGAATTCATTGTTTAGCTTAATGGGATCAATATGCTAGAATTAAAACGACTCCGAAAATTAAAAAAAGAACCTTATAGTGAGTTTGTTAAGGTAAAAGATTTAAAACCCCGTGATATTGAAAAGATGTTCAATATTTACAGTAACTATTATTCAAATACAGTCTTTGAAATTTTTGAAAGAGACCTTCTGGAAAAGACTGGTGTGTTTATCATTCGAGAACCCAAAAAAGATTTTTTAGTGGGTTTCTCAACTGTAATGGAGCGAAATTTTACCGTGAATGGTAAAACTGCCCATGCTTTTTTTAGTGGTGATACCATTATTGAGGAGGCGTATTGGGGTAGTCGAGCATTACAACGTGCGATGTTTCGTTATGTAATGACCTTCAAATTACGTCATACGGGTGTACCGATCTATTGGATGCTGATCTCAAAGGGCTTTAAGACCTACTTACTTCTTGCAAATAATTATTATCACTATTATCCAAATCCAGAAAATAAAGATGAATATTTAAAAGATTATGTTGAAGCGTATTGTCGTGAGTATTTTGCAGAATACTATGATGATGAATCAAAGCTGATTGATTTTGGAGAAAACTATCAGTGTCTGAAACCTGATGTGGCCCCAATAACAGAAGAAATGCGCCAGAAAAATCGTAAAATCGAGTTTTTTGAGGAATGCAATCCATCTTGGGTTCAAGGTACTGAATTACCGTGTATTGGTGAGCTGCGTTGGGTTGATATTTTGCAAACAGCGGTAAGGTTTGTGAAAAAATCATCGCTCAAAAAAAATAAGTCGAATCTGAATAAAGATAAATTATCTAAATCGGCTCAAACCAAAGATCAAGATCAAGATTCTAAGGTGGCCTAATGTCTGTGATATTTGCAGCTCATCAAGTTTTAAATTTGGCCTGTAAAAAATCATTTAAAGACTTTTATCAATACGCTGATCAATTGGAAAAAGTTCAGCGTGATAAATTAAAAGTTATATGTGATGATCCAAAGATGGAATATGAGTCGTTTGCTCAACACTTTCCAGTAACACGTTATGCTGATTGGAAGCAGAAAGTTGAAGCATCACGTAATCAAGGCGTAAATTTACTTAATAAAAGTAAAATTATCCGATTCCAGCCTACAAGTGGTTCAAGTGAAGCACTCAAATTTATTCCTTATACCCAACAATTTTTAAGTGAAATAGATCAGGCGATTGGTTTATGGCTCACGAGTTTATATCGTCGTTATCCTGAACTAAAACGTACAACACACTATTGGTCTGTATCTTGGTTGCCTGAAAGCCAGCGTCAACTGACGACCACTCATAATTTAAATGATGATAGTGCCTTACTTTCTTTTTCAAAACGAATTTTAACTCAAATTACGCAAGCAGTCCCTGCTGACATTGCTTTGGCAGAAACTGCTGAAGATGCGATGTTCGCTACGGCTGTATATTTAGTCAGAGATGAAAATCTCGGCATGATTTCAGTGTGGAGCCCAACTTTTGCACTGCAACTGATCGAAATTATCCAAGAAAATAAGAGTGAAATCGTTGAGGTTTTATCGACTGGTCAGTGGAGTCGTCAAAGTTTAGATTTTTTAAAAATCAAAAAATCAGTAAAACGTAGCCAGATTCTAGAACAATTAGATTTGGAAGATCCGACTTGTTGGAAAAAATTGTGGCCAAAGCTATTTTTAATTTCATCTTGGGATACCGCAAGCGCTCAGCACTGGGCACAAATTTTAAAAACCAAAATTAAGGGTGTAAGTTTTGAAGGTAAAGGGCTTTGGGCCACTGAAGGCGTAGTGACTATACCTTTAGATGATCATTATCCCTTGATGTATCAAGCTCATTTTTATGAGTTTCAAGATTTAGATACTCAGCAAATTTTCCCTGCTTGGCAGCTTAAACCAGGTCAAATCGTGAGTCCGATTATTACGACAGGGTCTGGCCTAAAACGCTACATTATTGATGATGAATTATTGGTTGATTCTTTTTATCAGGGCATTCCGTGCTTTAAATTTCTCGGTCGAAAGATGACAGTTGATTTGGTTGGAGAAAAGATTGATCAATCTGTTGCTTTGAGTGTGATCGATACATTTAAACAAAACGGTTTTTTACCCATTAGTTTACTCGGTATAGAACAGACCGAATCGAAACCTTATTATGTTTTGCTTTCTGAGGGTAGTGTGAGTGGGCAGCCGTCCGATCAACAGTTAGATCAATTGCTAAAACAAAATTTTCACTATGAATTGGCACGTAATTTAGGGCAATTGGATGAAGCACACGTGATGCATGTGGAAGATGCATGGCATGAATATAAGACAATCGCAATGCGCAATGGCATGATTGAGGGGAATATCAAGCCAGAACCGTTGAAGAAAATGAAATTTATTTAAGAATTTAAAAATGACAGAGCAAAATTTACTATATCGATCAAAAACCTCGCCTGAATTTTATCTACGTTATGCTGCGGAGCAAGATGATCCTCAATTGATTGAGCTGATTTCTGAAAGTATGCCGAGTAACGGTATGGTGATTTCATTTGAGCGGAAACCGAGTTATTTTCGGGCTACACATGCACAATATAATAAGCCTGAAATTTTGGTTGTCGTACATCAAGATCAGCCTGATCAAATTATTGCCATGATGAACATCGGTTGGAAATCGTATTGGATCAATGGCGTCACTGAACAATTACGCTATGTATCAGATTTACGAATCAAACTTACAGCTCGGGGTAAAAAAGCGTTTAATGTATTTATGGAATACATTTTTGAATGTTTCCCTCGTGAAATTATCTTTCAAAGTGTGATTTTAGAAGATAATAAAGTAGCTCGTAATATGATGCATCGTGAAAGAGAAGGATATGCTTTACCTTATATCTTTGATTCGATGACCACTTTTACCATTTCTAAGGTGCCTAAGTTTAAGCAGTTTGCTGAACTTCGCCTTGAAACAATGACCATAGATAAGATTGATGCGGTCAATGGTTTTATACAAGAAATGGCTTCCCATTATAATTTTTTACCTGATTATGACTTTAGACAGTTATTGGAAGCTAATCATCCTTTTTGGTATGGGCTGAGATTAGAAGACTTTCATTTAGTGCTCAATTCAGATCATAAAATCGTAGGTTTATTTGGTTTGTGGGATCAAAAAGATTTCAAACAAACTAAAGTGGCGAGTTATTCTACAACGTTAAAACTGTTAAAACCTGTCTATAACACTTATGCTCGTATTACTGGACAGTTAACGCTTCCCAAAGAAGGGCAATCCTTTGATTATCTCATGACGCATAGTTTCCTCTGTGATCCAAGTGCGTTAGACGTACTAAAGTTTATGCTGACCAATGTCAACACATTAGTGAAGGCTCAGGGTAAAACATCATTTTGTGTGACTGTGGTTGAGAATGACCCACGTAAGCAAGTTCTAGAGCAGTGTTCATCACATAAAATGAAAGCAGTTCACACGCTTCATAGTTATGAAAGTAAACCCTATGACGTGATTGATCGTTCTAAATACTCTTACTTTGAAGTGAGTCGTATTTAAGAATATGGTGCGTTCATCGGAATGCGGGTGAACGCACTTGATTAGCTGTAATTAATAAATATATAAATAAAATTACAATAATAATTCTCGAGATAAAAAATGGAATTTATAAGTGTTACTTTTCGACGGTCAATTTTAATTTCTAGCATGCTGATGTGTGGTTTCCAATGGGCAACTGCACAGCAATTAGATGAATCTGAACTCATCGAACAGCAAGTGATTGATCAGAATTTGAATGAAAATTTAGTACAAGAATTAAAAAAAGCAGTATCACAGAGCGCTGAGGTACAAATACAAAATCAACAATATTTGGCTCAGACTCAAGCAGAAGAATTTAATCAGAAGCAATTGGTTTCAAATGCAGTTTCTGATTTTGAATTGAGCAAAAAAGCAGATCCTGAGCAGATTAGCAAAACCATTAAACCACTGACGTATTATCCTTATGATACGCTACCACGTACTGTCTATGTTTCAACAGATCCAACCATTATTGTGACAAAGGAATATTCACCTTCAAAAAATTTAAGAAAATAAAAAAGGGCAAACGAATTGCCCTTTTTTTATTGGTCAAGCTCTCTAGTCATTAGGCTTGAAGGTGTCTAATTTTCCATGAACGATGAATTTTAGTATTACGTTTAAAGTCTAGACCAATTGTTTCATGGGTGAGTTCTTCAATGTCATAGAAAGCTTTGATTTCGTCATCTAATTCAAAACCACGATAGTTATTTGAGAAATACAGTGTACCACCAGTGGTTAAACGATTCATTGCACGCTTAATCAGGGATAAGTGATCACGTTGAACGTCAAACGTACCATGGAATTTTTTAGAGTTCGAGAACGTTGGCGGATCGATAAAGATTAAGTCATATTGTTCATGACCTTCTTTTAACCATTCAAAACAATCACTGGCAAAGAACTGGTGTTGTTGGTCGGCATGATCAACCGTTAAACCATTTAAGACAAAGTTTTCTTTAGACCAGTTCAAATAAGTATTTGAAAGGTCGACACTGGTCGTGCTCGCAGCACCACCTAACGCAGCATGTAAACTTGCAGTTGAGGTATAACTATATAGATTAAGGAAATGTTTACCTTTCGCTTCAGCAGCGATGCGTAAGCGAATTTGGCGATGATCGAGGAAAAGGCCAGTATCCAAATAATCTGTGAGGTTAACCAAAATTTTCGCTTTGCCTTCTTGAACGATAAAGCGTTTAGAGGCAGTACTTTGTTTGGTGTATTGGTTTTTACCTTCCTGACGAGCACGAGTCTTGATAAAAATGGCATCACGGCCCAAACCTGTGACAGCACGGATTGCTTGCAAAGCAAGATTAAAACGTTTTTTCGCTTTTTCAGGATCGATTGATTTTGGTGGGGCATATTCTTGAACATGCAGTCGGTCACCATATAGATCTACAGCGACATTGAAGTCTGGTAGATCAGCATCATAAATTCGCAAACAATAGATATTTTCTTTTACTGCCCATTTTTTCAAATTCTGCATATTCTTTTGCAGGCGATTTGTAAAATCTTCAGCACCTTCAATTTTATCGAATTGAAGTGGTTGCCAATTGGCTAAGAAAGGTTGTGTCACAACAGGTGGCTTAATCTTGCCCGAGCGAATATAAATAGGCAGCTTACCATTCATTAAGCGAAGCGTTTGAGTTTCGCTAAATGCTAACACGTCTGCTTGTTCAATTTGAGCTGCAATAACTGCGGCAGTTTGGTTGGCAAAGTTCTTTTGAAGTAAGCCAGATAGACCAAGATAGAATGAACGGCTAGAGCCTTTATCCCCAAGACGCTCACCATAAGGTGGGTTGGTGACAACGACCACAGATTTACCTTCTGCTTTAAAATCTGGCCAATCAGAAAGGGTGCGCTCTTCGATTTGAATTTGATCGAGCAATGCCTCAAATCCTGCAGCGCGGATATTATTTTTGGTTGCTTTTACTGCTTCCCAATCTGCGTCAAAGGCATAGAATTTTGGAAGCGGTTTTTCTAAGGCAACTTTGTGACGTTCCGCAGCTTCACCTTTAATTTGCATCCAAAGATCATGATCATGACCATTCCAGCCATTAAAGCCGAAACGACGAACCAAACCAGGCGCGCGGTCAGTTAACATCATCAAAGCTTCAATAATGAATGTTCCTGAACCACACATTGGATCAAGAACAATATCTGGATTCTTTTCAATTAATTTTGCATGTTGAAGGATGGCTGCAGCCAAGTTTTCTTTGATGGGTGCATCAGTCATATAGTGGCGATAGCCACGTTTATGCAATGAATCACCAGACAAATCTAAACAAAAAGTATGTTCTTTCTTACCAGCCAAAGCATAAATGGTAATTTCTGGTTGTTTGATATCGATGCTTGGACGTTTACCGACAGCCTCCATGAAGGAATCTACGATACCGTCTTTTACACGTAATGTGGCGAATTGGCTATTGACCTTGATCTCACGTTCAACATGTAAACGCACAGCAAATGTACTTTGAGGTGCAAAAATAAGCGACCAGTCAAAACTATTTGCACCTTCGTAGAGTTCTTCAGCTACATCGCGTGCATCGTGAGTAAATTCAACTTCAAACGTATGGATAGGCGTCAAAACACGTGATGCAAGACGAGACCACATACAAATCCGGTAGGCATCAGCCAATTGACCTTTGAAAACCAATCGCCCAGGGAAACGTTCAACGTTTTGTACTCCTAAACCTTCAATTTCTTCTTGAAGTAAGGTTTCAAGCCCATCTGCACAGGTAACCCAATATGTAGAAAGACGAGGTTTAGAATTCATGAACATTCCCAAAGACAAATAAAGCAATCGCGTATTTTAACTTATTTTTGATTTTAAAACTGCTTTAATGCGCTGATACAACCATTTTAAAAATAATTTAAATTTAAAGATTGATTGAAACTGGTTGATATAGCCTCATAAAACTAAAAACACTAAAAGATAAAAATATGCTGGCTTTAATTTTCTCTATGTTTACTTTTTCATTATCGATGTCTATCTCTCCTGGACCTGTTAATTTAACTATTCTCAGTAGCAGTATGAACTTTGGTGTTCGAAAAACTTTTGCTTTTATTTCAGGTGCAACCATTGGATTTACTGCTTTACTTGCAGCAGTTTGCTTTGGTCTATATCAGATTATTTTATCGTATCCGGTTCTTTTGGATGCTATTACGCTGTTAGGAACGGCTCTATTGGTTTGGATTGGCTGGAATATTTTAAGCGCTAAAGGCGAAAAAAATCGAACAGATCACAAAGATCTAGAGAAGATTCCAAATTTTACGCAAGGTGCGTTAATGCAGTGGCTGAATCCAAAAGCTTGGATTGCCGCCGTTTCAGGTACAGCCCTATTTTCAGCTTCAGAGAATAGTGTTTATTTAGCGCTTTTTGTTTTGATTTATTTTATGGTCTGCTATGTCTCTTTATGGCTTTGGGGATATGCAGGGGAAAAATTGGCTCAGTTTCTTAATGTGGCAAATCGAGCAAGAATTTTGAATAGGGTGATGGGAAGTCTTTTAATCGTGATTGCTATACAGATGTGTCTCACTCATTTTTTAACATATCCATAAAACCATGAGTAGATCATTTGTTGAAATTTCTATTTTTAAAATCTAACTCACTATTTCAGGGAAATTTGATTGAATATATGTATGAAAATAAAGATAAACAAGCTTTTATCTAGGAGTTATGAGCCTTATTTTTAAGGATTTAGACGATTTCAATCAAATGCTTTTGGTTAAATTAAGTTTTTGAAAATTTTTATGAAACACCATAAGTCGTGATTAAGTTAGTTATTGATCAGCTGCGGTGTGGGTCACTGCCAAATCATTTTAGAATCTGTATAATACGTTGACTTAACGTATAAGGAATCTCTCATGCACTTCGCTGCATTGCATACACCGAGCCAGATTCAACTCAACCAAGATGGGAATCTCAAACACTTCCTCACCATCGAAGGCCTTTCAAAAGAAACTCTTACAAAAATATTGGACACTGCACAGTCCTTTTTTAATGACCAAAATCAGCTCATTACCAATAATTTGCTTGAAGGCAAAACGGTAATGAATCTGTTTTTCGAAAATTCGACACGTACACGAACGACATTTGAAGCAGCGGCAAAACGTCTTTCTGCCAACGTACTCAATATTGATATTGCTCGCTCAAGTACTTCAAAAGGCGAAACACTGAGAGATACACTGTGGAATTTAGAAGCAATGGCGGCCGATATCTTTGTGGTTCGACATTCTTCATCAGGTGCTGCACATTTTATTGCGAAGGATGTTTGTCCAACTGTTGCCATTATCAACGCGGGTGATGGACGTCATGCGCATCCAACTCAAGCAATGTTGGATATGCTTACAATTCGCCGTGAAACCAATAAAAAATTTGAAGATATTTCCATTGCGATCATTGGGGATATTAAACATTCACGTGTTGCACGTTCTGATGTGGCTGCATTGCAAACATTAGGTTGTAAAGATATTCGTGTGATTGCGCCGAATACGTTACTTCCTTATGGCTTTGATGAATATGGTGAAGGTGTTCGCCTATTTAACAATATGGAAGCTGGGATTAAGGATTGTGATGTCATCATTACTTTACGTATTCAAAATGAACGTATTGATTCTCCTGCATTATCTTCACAAGCTGAATTTTACAAAATGTATGGTTTGAACAAAGAGCGTTTGGCTTTGGCCAAACCTGATTGTATCGTGATGCATCCAGGGCCGATGAATCGTGGTGTTGAGATTGATTCAAGTATTGCAGATGGTCCTCAATCAGTGATTTTGAATCAGGTGACCAATGGTATTGCGGTGCGTATGGCAGTTCTCGCTCTGGCGATGCAGGGTCAGTTACAAGAACAAGGTTTAATTGAAGCAGTTGCGGTATAAGGAATCAGTCATGTCTATTGTTAAAGTCGAAAATGTACGCGTCCTAGATCCAATTGCTCAAACTGATCAAATAGAAACTATTTTTATTCAAGATGGAAAACGCATCGAAGCGACTTCAGAGGTTCATGAGAGCATCGATGGGCAAGGCAAATGGCTGATGCCAACGATGGTTGATTTGTGTGCTCGTTTACGAGAGCCAGGTCAACAACAGCATGGAACGTTGAAATCTGAAGGTAAAGCAGCACGTGAAAATGGCATTTTACATGTATTTACCCCACCAGATTCAAAACCTATCGTTCAGGACAATGGTGCGTTAATTCATGGTCTTGTTGAAAAGGCAATGTTAGATGGTGGGATTTACCTTGAAGTGATTGGTGCACAAACACAAGGGCTTCAAGGAAATCAACCTGCCAATATGGCGGGTTTAAAAAAAGGTGGTTGTACAGCTGTATCAAATGCAAATGCACCTTTTGCGAATGACGATGTGGTGCTTCGTACGCTTGAATATGCTGCAGGTTTGAATTTAACTGTCGTATTCTATGCTGAAGAGCCTCAAATTGCGAAAGATGGCTGTGTGCATGAAGGCTTTATTGCTTCACGCCAAGGTTTACCAATGATTCCTGCTTTGGCAGAAACGGTCGCGATCGCAAAATATCTATTAATGATAGAGGCGACAAAAGTCCGCGCACACTTCGGATTACTGTCTTGTGGTGCTTCGGTTGAGTTAATACGTATCGCGAAGGAAAAAGGATTGCCAGTCACGTGTGATGTTGCAATGCATCAGTTACATCTTACGGAATCTTTAATTGATGGATTCAATTCCTTGGCACATGTACGTCCACCTTTGCGTTCAGAATCTGATAAAGAGTTACTTCGTCAGGGAGTGAAATCTGGAGTAATTGACGCGATTTGTACGCATCATGAACCACTCAGTAGTTCTGCAAAAATGGCACCTTTTGCAGAGACTTTGCCAGGTTTTACTGCTTTTGATTCATATGTTCCTTTTGGAATCAAATTGATTGAAGAAGGTTTATTTAGTCCATTAGAGTGGGTTGAAAAAGTAACGAGTGCGCCAGCTGCTGTTGCACAAATGACTGAGACATGGAAAGCACAGGCTGGATGGGTGCTGGTTGATCCAGATTTGGAATGGACACTTGATAAATCTTCTATTATTTCTCAAGGTAAAAATACACCGTTGATTAATCAAAAAGTCAAAGGTAAGGTAATTCGTGCTTTCATAAAATAATGTGAATTCAATCATTTAAAGGTCGATTAATATCGGCCTTTTTTATTTTGGATGATTGAATAATTCATGATTCAGTATATTTTATGAAGATCTTTATTTTTTAATAAAATTTAACTGAGAGCTTTAATAAGAATCAAAACAAAACCAATGAGGTTTGGTATCAAGAGCTTGAGTTTGATTGGGGGAGTAGCATGAAACTTCGGATGAAAACATTGACCACATTGTGCATGGTTGGTGCATTGTCAGGATGCCAACAAGTGTATTCAATCATGTATGCTTTTAATCGTTGTGATCAACCTGAAGTGCAATTAAAACTCGAACAAGTCATCCATAAAGACATCGCGAATATCTCAGCGACTCAACTCAAAAGTATTATAGAAAATGATCAAGTTATTATAGATGGTCAACTCTTACAGCGTAGTTTGAAACCAGTTCAATTTAAAATTGAAAACATTGATAAAATAAAGAAAATGAGATCCTCTGATCAGACGATGTGTACAGCAAGAGTCACTGCTGAACTACCATCAAATTATCTGACGGATGCTGATGTATCGCGCGCATTAAATCGAGAGTCAAATGTTTTAGAATCAGCTGCACTTTCTCAATTAAACTTTGAGAACAATCAGATTTCTACTGAGTTAAATTATAGTGTACGAATTTCAGAGCATGAAGTAACTGTACAATTGGTGAATGCACTACATTTCACCAGTTTTATGCAAAAAGTTCTAATAGATGCCCATTTAAAACCATCACGTTTGACGGCTTTAGTGTTAGATCGTCAAAAGAAACAAGCACTTTTAAATCAGCAAAATAAAACATCAGATGATTATCAATCCATTCTTATTGCTGAAGCACAACTTAAATTAGATCAAGCCAATGAAGATCTAAATTCTGTATGGAGTAGAGCTTCACTTCAAGCACGCCAAAAAATACAATACGAGCAAGAACTGTGGGCAAAAAAGCGTAATTTAGAATGTAAATTAAATAGTGAAGGCGCCGATAATCCTGAAGTTTTTCGATTGAATTGCGAAACAAATATGGCGATTAGTCGAACATCTGAATTACAGCAAAAAATTTTCACTCTAAGTTAGGCATTGATTAAACAGGGTTGTTGAGCGTTAGCTTTTACGCATCAAATTTTAAAAAAATAAAAATGTGATGGAGTTGTTGTTTTTTATTTGATTAAATATGTCAAAATTATAAATATGCGGTATAAAAAATGACGTATAAGATTAAATTGGCTTTGATTATCTCTACCATCTTCGTTGCAGGTTGTGATCTGAATAAGAAAAGCAAAGACACCTCACAGAATGTAGAAATTGCTGATTGGAGTTGTACTTCTCCTACGAATGTCAAAGAAATTGAACGCTTTGCGCAACAGGAATATAACAACATTTTAGATCGTCGTTTAAAAGCAACACATCAGTATGAGTCAGATTTAAAATTACTTTCCCAAATCAACTCATCGCTTAGATTTGAACTCAAGTCGATTACAACAATGAATGATCCTTCAAATGCAACAAACAAACTGACGTGTTCAAGCCAGTTAGTTATCCACCTGCCGAAGGGGCTTCAACGTCGTGCTGAAAATGCATACCTTGAAAAACCTTGCGAATATGAATGTGAACATGACGAAGGTAGTTATACGCTCCAACATTGGATTAATGATGTTCATGGCAATATCAGTTATGGGCAAGATAAGCTCATAGGCACTTTGAATTATGAGATTACCAAGACAGATAAAGAAGGTTTAATGCTAAGTGTGCAACCTGATAATGCATTGTTAGATATTGCTGCAAGTATGACGAGATATGCTGTTCAATTTGAAGCATTTCGTAAAGCAAATCAGAATGAATCAAAAGCTTACGAAGAATATGAGGCAGTACAACAAAAACAAAAGGCCTTGGCACTCAAAGCCATGCAATTGAGAAAATCTGATTTAGATAAAGAGCAAACACGAGCTGTCGAGCGACTTAATTTAACTTGGGATAATTTGAGCGGCGAACAAAAAGAACAGCTAAAGAGCGATCAAACTGAATGGTTCGAACGTCGTGACGTGGATTGTAAAGTGGTCTCTCAAAAGTCAATTGAAAGTATCCCAGAAAAAGAACGCGAAACTTATCAGCAACATTATCAATATTGGGACAATGAAATGAATCAAATAAATGTTGAGATGCAATATTCTAAATGTTTCATTCAAAAGACAAATGAGAGAATTGTGTACCTAAACAATGTGTTTAATTAATTCATTACAATATAGCAAAAGGGCGAATTGATTCGCTCTTTTTTTATCGGCATGCTTAGGTATACAGAATATATGTGGAAGCGATATGCGTATTAGTGTGATTGGAGCAGGGCGCGTAGCTCATCATTTGGCTCAGGTATTGAGTCAGCATCATGAGATTGTCCAAGTGTTTAGTCGAGAGCAATCTAAAGCCAATTTGTTGGCGGCTTTAGTAAGAGCTAGACCATGCAATGCAATTGAAGATCTCGAAGACACTGTTGATATTGCATTATTGGTGGTGAGTGATAAGGCAATTGAAGAAGTTGCTGAAAAAGTTGCAAAACAGCTTCCTCAGGCTTTAATTGTACATACGTCTGGCAGTACCCATATCTCTAAAATCACGCAATATCATGAGCGTGCAGGTGTGTTCTATCCACTACAAACCTTTAGCTTTGAAAGTCAAATTGATTGGTTGAGTACGCCAATATTTGTTGAAGCGATGAGCGACCAGGATTTAGCATCCTTGATTCAAATGGCAAAAGAGTTGAGTCAAAAGGTTTATCAATATGACTCAACACAGCGCTTGAGTTTGCATTTAGCAGCTGTCTTCGCGTGTAACTTTACCAACTACTGCTATGACGTCGCTAAGCAGCTTGTAGATGCACAAAAAGTCGATTTTAATTTATTGTACCCATTGATTTTGGAAACTGCGAAAAAAGCGACTTTAAATCCCCCAAAACAGGTGCAAACTGGTCCAGCGATGCGTGGTGATCAAAACATTATCCATATGCATCAAGAGATGCTGGCGCAGGCTGGACGTACGGATTTAAGCCAAGTGTATAGTGTGGTGAGTGATCAAATTTATAAAAGACAATCAGAATAAAAAAACAGGACTTAAGTCCTGTTTTTTTATTATTGAATCTTTTTAAATAAGAAGTCGTTAATTTTATGGCCTTCTTCAATTCCACGACGTTCAAACTTAGTTTGAGGACGCCAGTCAGGACGAGGATAACTGTTACCTTTACCCGCCATATTTTCTAAACGAGGGCGGTTATCTAATACATCTAACATCCATTCTGCATAGGGTTCCCAATCGGTTGCAGCATGGAATGTTCCACCCATTTCAAGTTTTTCTTCAACTAAAGGCATACGATCGTGTGAGACAAAGCGACGTTTATGGTGACGTTTTTTCTGCCAAGGATCGGGGAAATAAAGTTGAATTGCATTGATACTGTTATCTGGCATTTCACGCAAAACTTGAATTGCATCCGCATCAAGTAAACGTAAGTTTGTCAAACCAGCCATACCCGCTTCATATACACATTGTGCAATGCCAGGAACATGTACTTCAATGCCGACATAATTGCGTTCAGGATTGGCTTTTGCCATAAGTACAAGAGAGCGCCCCATACCGAAACCGATTTCAACCGTCAATGGACGTTCAGGATGCTCAAATTGCTGACGTAAATCACCAACAGGATATTCCAAAATTAAGTGACCATATTGTTCAAGCGCAGTTCGTTGAGAAGTATTCAACGGAGATGAACGGCGCATAAATGTGACAATTTCGCGATGCTCGTTCAAGTTGTCTAATTCTACAACTTGCGGGTCTAATTGATCGTTCGACATAACTTTGGCAAATGAGAAAAAATTCGAATGCGGTATTTTAAGACCTGAGACTCCTAAGTCAAACCTTTTTCTACCTGAAAGCGCTACGTAGCTATCAATGATTTGTCGATCTATTCATGAACTTTTTCAAAATGTCATGAATTGTTCATCTACTTGTCATGCCTGTACACTAGGCTTGGAAAATAATATGAACAATGAATAAGACTTAAAATGAATAAACTCATATTATCTTTATGTATGATCGGATTTAGTTCAACGCCGTATGCTGAACTCATGATCAGCCAGTATGTGGATGGTAATAATAACAAGAAAGGTATTGAACTATACAATCCAGATGGAGGTGTTGTTGATTTATCCGCATATCAATTAAAAATATTTCCGAATGGTCAAACCACTGCGAATTTGATGGTCAAGCTGCAAGGAACTTTAACAACTCAGCAGCACTTTTTAATTGGACATTCAAATTTAAAAACTGAATTGGGTGAAGCTGTTCAGCAAACTGCTAACCTTTCATTTAATGGCGATGATGCAATTGTTCTCTATAAAAACAATGTGGCTGTCGACCGTTTTGGTGCGATTGGAATGCAGCAAAACTGGGCAACCGGTTTAAGCTTTGAACGTACAAAGAAAACACATGATGTCGTTTCGATAGATCCATCTGCACCCTTTGAAATTCAAAAAGAGTGGGCTAAATGGTCGGATCGCAATGCTTTTAACCAGTATTTAGCGATTAGTACAAATGAACCAATAGAGCCATCTCCGACGACTCTAAGTTGTAACTCTGCGAATACACCTATCGCTGAACTCTCACAAGCAGCTAAGAATCAAAACTATACTGTGAAGGGGGTGATTACTGCGGATTATCGTTATGCGAATGGATTCTCAGGTTTCTATATCCAAACCCCTGATGCCAAAGCAAAACCCGATCTAACTAACGCGATTTTTGTATATGCTCCTGCTTCAAGTCCTATAAAAGGAGGAAAAGTCGGAGAAGAAGTCGTTCTTAAAGGTCGATTAACTGAATATCAAAATCAGTTACAGATTGATAATTTATCCGAAAATATTTTAACTTGTAATCAAGCGGCAAGCGCTTGGATAACGCCATTATCAATCGAGTTACCATTTGAGAGTTTAACTAACGCTTCAGGGCATGCGCCAAAGCGTTATCAAGGTATGTTGGTTAAAATACCTCAAACATTAACGGTAAGTGAAAATTACAATTATGGTCGCTACGGACAACTGTCATTAAGTCTAGGACGTTTGTTTATGCCGACCAATATTTATCCAGCTAAATCAGCAGAAGCAACGGCATTGGCGCAAAAAAATCTTTTGTCCAAAATTGAACTTGATGATGGATATAATGCACAAAATTTAACGCCTACATTGCCAAGTCAGTTTAGTGCTTTAAATACCCTACGTGCAGGTGATCAGTTAAATGCTGTTGAGGGTATTCTAGAATATCGATTTAATTCTTGGCGTATTCAACCTGTACAAGGTCGTACTCAAATCCAAATTAAAGCCAATAACCCGCGGCCACCAATGATTCAGAAAAATTCAAACCAAACCCGTGTCGTGGCTTTCAATGTTTTGAACTATGATAATGGTTTAAATGGTTTTCCAACTGAGCGAGGTGCTAGCAGCAAAGCTGAGTTTGAGAAGCAACATACCAAAATAGTCAGTGCAATGAAAGAAATCGATGCTGATGTATTTGGTTTAATGGAAATTGCGAATAATGGTTATGGTGAAAATAGTGCGATTGCATATTTAACACGAGCACTTGGATCGGAGTGGAAATATATCACTCCGCCAAATTCAAATCGATTAGGTGATGATGCGATTGCTGTTGCGATTATTTACAACAGTAAGCGTGTAAAACCTGTTAACGCTGCTGCAGTGTTTGATGACCAGTCACAAAGAAATCGAGTGACCCTTGCTCAAAGTTTTCAACCAGTGAGTGGCGGTAAAATCTTTACGGTTATTCCGAATCATTTGAAGTCTAAAGGAAGTTGTCCTTCAAATGATCAATCTGCTGATGCGGATCAAGGTGATGGTCAGGGGTGTTGGAATGCGACACGAGTTAAAGCGGTACAACAACTCATGCAGTGGATTGCAAAGAATCCAATGCAAATTACAGGTCATCCGAATACGCTCTTGATTGGAGATTTAAACAGTTATGCAAAAGAAGATCCTATCTTGGCTTTAGAGCGTGCTAATTATACGAATGTACTGGCGGACAAAGTTGTAGGGCTCGGCGAACAGGCGTATACCTATGTATTTGGTGTCGACAGTAACAAAGCTGGATTTGGTGGAGCCGGTAATTTGGATCATGCTTTAGCTGATGCTTCGTTATTTCCTGCGGTTAAGCGTGCATTTGTATGGCACATCAACGCTGATGAGCCAATGAATCTAGATTATAACGAAGAATTTAAGACTACAGAGCAGAAGTCGCTCTTTTATGCTGATCATGCATTTAGATCATCTGATCATGATCCAGTGATTGTCGACTTAGAGCTCAACAGCTCAACAAATGCTGAGCAGCCACAGCGTGACACTAAGTCAGGTGGTGGTTCGTTGAACTGGCTATCCATTTTAGGATTAAGCCTGTTAGCCTTGGTTGGTTGGAGACGCAGAAACTATTCCTAAAACTTAGCAGTAAAAAAAAGAGCCATTTGGCTCTTTTTTTAAGTGTTTGAGATACGTTCTATCAATGTTACGCTCGCTTGGTTTAAACCAATCACACGTACCTGAGTCCCTTGAGCTTCAAATTTAGCTACGACATTCGCTAACATATTGACAGAAGTGATGTCCCAAATATGAGCATAGCTGAGATCTATTTCTACTTGCTTGATATCTTCTTTGAAATCAAAAAATGCATAAAAAATTTCTGCGCTACTGAAAAATATTTGACCTTTCACCGTATAGTAGCGCACGTGATTTTCTAATTCAGATTGAACTTTTACTTCACTCTCGAGTTTATTAATGAGAAATAGGGCTGACAGAATTACACCAATCAATACGCCTAGAGCAAGGTTATGTGTTGCAAGAACAATCATCACGACAGTAAGCATGACAACATTACTTTGCACGGGATGTTTGCGGAAATTTTTTACTGAATCCCAATTAAATGTCGTGAACGCGACCATGATCATAATGGCGACTAAAGCAGCCATAGGAATATAAGCCAACCAATCTTTAAAGAAGACCACGAGACATAGCAAAAAAACACCAGCCACTAATGTCGATAATCTTGTTCTTGCACCTGAGCTGACATTGATGATGGATTGCCCGATCATTGCACATCCAGCCATCCCCCCCATAAAGCCACTTACCATGTTCGCGATCCCTTGACCGCGACATTCTTGATGACGATCTCCTTCAGACTCAGTCATTTCATCAATCACAGTCGTAGTCATCATGGTCTCAAGCAAACCAACTGTGGCGAGCGTGAGAGAGTACGGTAAAATAATAAGTAAAGTGTCGAGATTGAATGGAATTTCAGGAACTAAAAATACAGGCAAGGTATCTGGGAATGCACCTAAATCACTAACTGTTCTCATGTCAGCGCCAAGTAGAAGTGCCAATACACTGAGTACAATAATACACACTAATGGCGATGGTATGATTTTTCCGATTTTGGGTAAATAGGGAAATGCGTAAATGACCAATAAACCAATCGCTAAAAATATATAGCCTAAGCTATTCATTTGAGCAATTTCTGGAAATTGAGCGATAAAAATGAGAATCGCTAAAGCATTTAAGAAACCATAGACCACTGACTGGGAAACAAAACGCATGAGTTTTGCGACTTTGAGATATCCTGCGATAATTTGAATTACACCTGTCAGAATCGTAGCTGCCAATAAATATTGTAATCCGTGTTCTTTAACAAGAGTGATCATCAGCAGCGCCATCGCACCTGTAGCAGCCGAAATCATAGCAGTCCTACCACCAAAGAAGGCGATCGTAACAGCTATACAGAATGAGGCATACAGACCTACCTGAGGATCAACGCCAGCTATCGCCGAAAATGCGATTGACTCTGGAATCAAAGCTAAGCCTACGACTAAGCCTGCAAGTACGTCAGTTCGAATGTTAGAAAACCACTGATCTTTCTTTAAATAAATCACAATTTGCCTTTCACAAAGATGTAGCAGCGCTATGGTAAAACATCACACAAATAAAAGCTGAAAAAAGCTTGAAAATTAATTCAATCTGCACAATATTCATAAGGAGATCATCGATGTTTACGCTTGCTTGCAATTTAAAAAACAGTTCTTATTGAAAAAAAGCGTGAAGCAATTTAAAAATGATAGTAGTTAGATAACAAGGAAAAAGTATGAAGTTGTATTATTCGCCAGGTGCATGTTCACTCGCAGCGCATATTATTTTAAATGAAATTAATGTTGATTTTGATTTGGTTCGTGTTGATCTTAAAACTCATACCACTGAAAAAGGCGAAGATTACTTCGCAATTAATCCTAAAGGCTATGTGCCGGCGCTAGAAATTAATCCTGGCTTAATTTTAACGGAAAATGTCGCAATTTTACCATTTTTGGCACAGCATGATCCTGCTCAAGATTTAATTCCACCTTCTGGATTAGGTCGAGCAAAAGTACTGGAGTGGCTTGGTTATCTAAATTCTGAATTACACGATGCTTATGCAGTGTTTTTTGGTGCACCACTCACGGAAGATGCTAAACAAAAAGCGTATGCCGAAGTTGATCGTTTACTGACTTTCATTGATAAAACCATTGGTGAATCTAATAATGATTATTTGGTAGATGATAATTTTGGACCTGCAGATGCGTACTTATTTGTACTCACCAATTGGTCTAATCATATTGAACATGACTTGAGTCATTATAAAAATATTATTCATATACGCAATAAAGTTGCAGAGCGTCAGTCTGTACAGATTGCGATGCGAGATGAAGGATTGATTCCTTAACAGGTAAGGTTTCGTTCCGTTTGTTTCGAGAAAGAGCCGAAAGGCTCTTTTTTTACTCTAAAATTTTCAAAGAAATTTCACAAATATTTTTCAGAAATAGAGAGCATTAAAAAGACAAATTTTTCATCATAATTCGTTTCAGATTCAGTGGTAATTCATTAAATAAGATATCGTTATTCATGATATTTTTTGAACTAAACATTATTTAAGTTGCTGATTTAAATCTGATATTTATATTTTGTATTTAAATCGTTGGACTAAAAAATGAGTTTGAAATTATATTCTTACAACGAATCAGGTAACAGTTATAAAGTACGTCTGTTAGTAGCATTATTGAAAGTGGATCTTGAAATTGTAGAACTAGATTATTTCAGTGATGAACAGCATAGTGAGAAATTTTTAAAAATTAATCCTAAAGGCGAAGTGCCAGCATTAGTAGATGGCGATATTGTTTTAACTGATTCTGCCGCAATTTTGGTGTATTTAGCAGGTAAATATTCATATAAAAACACATGGTGGTCTGAAGATTTAGTAGAACAAGCTAAAATTTTAGATTGGCTTGCCTTTGCTGCCAGTTGGGTGCAATTCGGGGTTTTCACGGCACGCGCGATATTGTCTTTCAAAGGTCCATACAATGGTTTGGGATTAGAAAGTACTGAGCAAACATTTAAAGAGGCGAAAATACGTGGTCACAAATCTTTGGCTATTTTAGATGGTGTGCTCAAAGACCGTGAATGGTTAGCGAATAATAGACCAACTATTGCGGATATCGCAGTGTTTGTCTATGTCGCGTTAGCACCTATGGGTGATATTTCTCTAGAGCCTTATCCAAACGTACGCGCTTGGATTGAAAGAATAAAAGATTTACCTAACTTTATCAAAATTGATGGATTGGATGATCCTTTGTATCGTCGAGTGAGTTAAGAAAAAACCCACTTTAAAAAGTGGGTTTTTTTTATTTAAAAAAGTATCCAGTTTCTGGAGAGCTTGCATTTGCCATACGTTTGCGTGGCATACGACCAGCAAGATAAGCCTCGCGTCCAGCTTCAACGGCTTTTTTCATAGCAGAAGCCATTAGAATCGGATTCTGTGCAGCAGCAATTGCAGTGTTCATGAGTACGCCATCACAACCTAATTCCATCGCAATAGCAGCATCACTAGCTGTACCAACCCCAGCATCCACCAATACAGGGACTTTGGCATTTTCTTTGATGATAGAAATGGTATGTGGATTAAGAATACCTAAACCAGAACCAATTAAACTCCCCAAAGGCATAATAGCGACACAGCCCATACTCTCAAGTTCTTGCGCGACGATAGGATCATCAGAGGTATAAACCATGATTTCAAAACCATCATCGATCAATGTTCTTGCAGCTTTTAAGGTTTCAGTAATATTAGGATAAAGCGTTTTTTCATCACCTAATACTTCAAGCTTGACTAAATTGTGACCATCTAAAAGTTCACGTGCGAGCATACAAGTGCGAATGGCACTATTGGCATCAAAGCAACCAGCTGTATTGGGAAGAATGGTGTATTTTTCCGGTGGAATCACTGAGAGTAGGTTAGGTTGATCTGGATTTTGACCAATGTTTACGCGACGGATTGCAACAGTAACGATCTCAGCACCACTGGCTTGGATTGCTAAGTCAGTTTCCTGCATATCCTTATATTTTCCAGTGCCCACTAATAGTCGTGAACTAAATGAACGTGATCCTATGATCAACGGACTATCTTCCATATTTACTCCGAGTTAACCACCGCCAACAGCATGAATTATTTCTATACGGTCAGCATCTGAAATAGGGGTATCTGCTAGTTTACTTTTTGAAATGATCATTTCATTTTTTTCAACAGCAAATCGTTTACCTTCTAGCGATAATTCTTGAACCAGTTCTAATAAGTTTTGGCATTGCGTTTGAATCGACTCGCCATTTAAAAAAATATTCATCAGATGACCTTCAAATTAATGTTGAATTTTGAATGCTTGCCATGCTAAAAGTAGCCAGCCAATAATCATCAATGCTCCACCAAGAGGTGTAATTGCCCCTAACCCGCGCGGGAGCCCTAAAGCCATGAGATATAGAGATCCACAAAATAAAATGATACCGAACTGGATGAAGATAAAGCTGAATTGAGTTGAAAAGTTTGGAATTATTTTTGGTATGAGTGCGAGTATTAATAATCCAATTGCATGATAAAAGAAATAATCAGTTGCAGTCTGCCACCATGTCAGTTGGGCTTCGGTTGCACGAGCTTTAAGGCCATGAGCGCCGAAAGCACCTAGCATTACGGCAAGCGCTAAATTAATGGCTGATATTGAGATCCACATCAGGTTATTCCCAATCGAAAATTGCGTCATACGATAGCATACATGACGTACGATTTTTTTAAACTTGCATAGCGTAAATACAAAAAAAGAGCTTATAGCTCTTTTTTTGTAATCGTATTAATTTGATGACATGGCGATCTTGATCTTGTCCATGGCATTTTTTTCAAGCTGGCGAATACGTTCAGCGGAAACATTATATTCGGCTGCTAGTTCATGCAACGTAGACTTATCATCATCTAACCAGCGGCGCTGTAAAATATTGCGTGAACGATCATCCAGCTGATCCATTGCTTCATGTAAAGCAGAGGTGCTCTGAGATTCATAATCTTCTTCCTCTGCTAAACGAGCAGGGTCATAACGATTATCCTCTAAGTAAAGCGCAGGAGCGACATGAACTGAGCTTTCATCATCTTCATCAGATTGAGCTTCGAAGGCTGCGTCATAAGCTGTTAAACGACCTTCCATTTCAAGAACTTGTTCAGCTGTTACATTTAAATCAGCCGCAATAGATTGCGCTTCCTCGAGCGTTAATTTCTTGCTCGATTTTTTTAAGCTTCTTAAGTTGAAGAACAGTTTACGTTGAGCTTTAGTTGTCGCAATTTTAACAATACGCCAGTTACGAATCACATATTCGTGGATTTCAGCTTTAATCCAATGTACTGCAAAAGAAACTAAGCGTACTCCCATATTGGGATCGAAGCGTTTTACAGCTTTCATCAAGCCTAAATTACCTTCTTGGATTAAATCGCCTTGAGGTAAGCCGTAACCTGCGTAACTGCGGGCAATATGCACAACAAAACGAAGGTGGGACATCACCAGCATTTTAGCTGCGTCTAGATCTTGGTCATAAAAATAACGTTCAGCTAACTCTTTTTCTTGTTCAGCTGTCAAAATAGGGATCTGGTTTACAGTACTAATGTAAGCACCTAAATTGACCCCGGGCGCAGACAATGACAGGGGCATCAATTGATTGCTGCTGTCAGTCATGAGTACTCCTTATAGGAAAATAGTTTAAAAAACCAATTACATTCATCTTAATCCTTATAGCATACAGAATTAAGCGAATTTGGGTAGTGAAATGTAAATTTAAATACAATATTTATCCATGATTAATTTAGATGAAAACACCTAAGATTCAATCACGTAATGAAATTCAGAATCCGAAACTTGTTTAAATGCGCATGTCAATTTATGTAGCTGACAATAACGTTGAATATCGATTTGACTGTTCGGATCTGAAGCTTTTAATAAAAATTGCTGAGGTGCACTATTTTGTTTCATCGATTTCTTAAGTAGCAGTAAAGGTAAAGGGCAAGGTTTACCCATCGCATCGATTAACACTTGAGACATAGTAAAACACGAGATTGAATAATAAAGTTGGTCATTATTCTAGCAAAAGTGTGACTTAAGAATAAAATTAAATGATTTAGATGAACTGTTCAAATAAAGTGCAATTTTTGCACTAAATTTGTGTGATTAATATACAAGTTTTAGTTAGATAATTAGCTAAAATTTTTCTATTAATTGTGTTGTACCCATGTTAAGCTCAATGCGTACTTAAGGATTGCGTAGAGAAATTTGTTCTCTAAGCCTTATTTATAATGGATATAACCGGGATTTTGTTAATAGTTTTACAGAATGATTACAAGCTTTGAAATAAAAAATGTTTTAAAATTTGTTTGCTCTGCTGTTTGCAACACCGGGTGGTCCCTTTTCTTACCAACTGAGGATTAACTTATGACAGCTCGCGAACAAGGCGTTGTTAAGTGGTTTAACGATACTAAAGGTTTTGGCTTTATTCAACGCGCAGGCGGTGATGACGTATTCGTTCATTTCCGTGCTATTCAAGGTGAAGGCCACCGTTCACTTCGTGACGGTCAACGCGTAGAATTCAGCGTTGTACAAGGTCAAAAAGGTTTTCAAGCTGAAGAAGTTCAGCCTTTAGACTAATCCTGCTTTTCACTGAAAATTAGGTTGCGCTCCAATTTTGATAAATTGGGGCGTTTTTTGTTTATACTATAGACCATTATCAAATATTGATTGTAGAGCCCCTTATATGTCATCAGGTTTCGAAACCCTTAATTTACATCCGCAACTTAAGCAAGCGATTGATGCTTTAGGGTTTAATGAAATGACCCCCATTCAACAGAAAGTATTGAAATATACGTTGGCAGGGCATGATGCAATTGGACGTGCACAAACAGGCACAGGAAAAACCGCAGCATTCTTAATTAGTGTTATTAATGATTTATTGAACAATCCGATACAAACACAGCGTTATCGTGGTGAACCCCGTGCTCTAATTATGGCACCAACGCGTGAGCTTGCGATTCAAATTGAAAACGATGCACGTGATCTGACTAAGTTTACCGACTTAAATGTTGTGACTTTGGTGGGTGGTGTAGACTTCGATAAGCAAAAAAAACAACTGGATGAAAATTTCGTAGATATTCTTGTCGCGACACCAGGTCGTTTGATTGATTTTACTGAACAAAAAGAAATTTGGTTGGATCAAATTGAATTTTTAGTCATTGATGAGGCAGATCGTTTACTAGATATGGGATTTATTCCTTCTGTTAAACGCATTGTGCGATTCTCTCCACGCAAAGAACAACGTCAAACTTTAATGTTCTCTGCTACGTTTAGTTATGATGTACTCAATCTTGCTCAACAATGGTTATTTGAACCTGTTACTGTCGAAATTGAGCCTGAGAAAAAAACCAATGCTGACGTAGAGCAACGTATTTATGTGGTTGGGAAATCAGATAAATACAAATTGCTGCAAGAAATATTGCGTGATGAGCCCATTGAAAAGGTCATGATATTTGCAAACCGCCGTGATCAGGTCCGTAAGCTGTATGATCATCTTAAGCATGATGGTTACAAGGTAGTGATGTTATCTGGTGAAATCGCGCAAGATAAACGTTTAAAGATGTTGGATCAATTTAAAAATGGCAAACACAACATTATGATCGCAACAGATGTGGCTGGTCGAGGTATTCATGTGGATGGTGTGTCACACGTGATTAATTTTACTCTGCCTGAGCAGTCTGATGATTATGTACACCGTATAGGTCGTACAGGTCGAGCAGGAACAAGAGGGGTGAGTATCAGTTTCTTGTCAGAAGATGATGCTTTTTATTTACCTGAGATCGAAAAAGCGATTGGTCAAAAGATTCCATTGACACGTTTAGATGGTTATTGCTAATTGCTCAATAAAAAAAGTCCCATCAAAGGGACTTTTTTTATAGGAAATTTTAGCGGGTTGAATTACAGCTGAAGGTGATTGTTGTTTGGTAGTCAGTGTCTTTTTCGATTGTATTTTTAGTGCCGATCACAGAGCCAAGAACTGATGAAGCTGCAGTAATGAGTTTACCAGTCTGTTCATCCACAACACCTTTTAGTGCGCCGTTATATTCAGTTTTTTCGTCAATTAAGACAGGCGCAGAATTCTTACCACAAGTTTTGTTCGCGGCAGAAATTACATTATTTTTTGCAAGAACTTGGGTTTTGCCTAATCCTGACACTTCATATTGATTGTTTGGTTTTTGAATAGCAAGTGTTTCAGTCGGTGTTGATGCACAAGCACTCAGGAGAATTGTTGTAGTCGCTACAGAAGCCAATGTCATTAATTTTTTCATTTTATTTTTCCTCTAGCGTTGCAATATTAAGTTTGGAGCTCAGTCATGTATGCTAGGGCTTAAATTCCAAAGAATTAAGCATGTTTTGTATCGATTTTGAAGTGAAATGCCTGATTTATGTTTGATTGTAATTATGCTGCATGCCTCGTGTATAAGTATAACTGTAGAGTAGTTTTCAATGTTTGTGCTAAGCTTAAGTATATAGTGTTAGTTTAAAGATTAGTCTTCAAATGTCAGATCAATTTTCTCAAGTAGTGCATGACAATATTCATCAGCGTCAATCCGTTGGTCATTTGGTAGAACCTCATCCTAACGCAGAACAATTAGAATTAGCTTTTAAAGCCGCTTTAACCGCACCCGATCATCATCGTCTGAAACCGACGCAATTTATTGTTGTGAAAGGAGAGCAACGTGAAGCATTTGGTGTTTTACTCAGTGAAGCAGTAGCAGACCTTGGTGAAACTGATTCAATTCAAATTGAACGCGTACGTCATCATCCTATGCGTGCACCTATGCTGATTATCGCTGTAACACGATTTCATGATCATGCGAAAGTTCCATATTTTGAGCAAACTTTAAGTTCAGGCGCTGCAATACAAAATCTTTTGCTCAGTTTACAAGCTCAGGGTTTCAATACCATGTGGCGCAGTGGTGCTGTTGTGGAGTCAGATCTATTTAAAAGAAAGCTTGGGCTACAAACGCATGATTTAATTTCAGGTATCATTTATGTAGGGACTGCTTTTAAGGCGATTGCACCACGCGCTGAGATTGAAACAGATGCATTCGTCAGTTTTTGGCAGCCGTAATTGCAACATTGCAAATTTAACGATTAGAAAAAGAATGTTTAGGATTTAAAAGAATGTCGGAATTAAAGTTTTCAGATTTGGTCGAGCCAGTTGCAATTGATCATAAAACAGCCTTGCGTGTTACGATTCTTGGTGGTGGTAGTTTTGGTACAGCCATGGCGAATACGGCAGTACGAAATGGTTGTGATACCATGATTTGGATCCGTGATGAGGAAATTGCGAAAGAAATAAATCGAACACATGTAAATTCAAGATATTTGCCAGATTATAACCTTGAGCCAGCATTAAAAGCAGAATCCAATCTTGAAAAAGCTGTTCGAGATCGAGACATTATTTTGGTTGCTATTCCGAGCCATTCATTCCGAGATGTACTCAAACAGATTAAGCCCTTTATCACCGCTCAGGCAGTTGTATCACTCACAAAAGGGATTGAAGCTAAAACCTTTAGTTTCATGAGTGATATTATTCGTGAAGAGCTTCCAGAAGTGCCTTATGGCGTCCTTTCGGGCCCAAATCTAGCGAAAGAAATTATGTCAGGAATGCCTGCTGGAACAGTGATTGCCAGCCATTCTGAATTGGTGAGATATGCAGTGCAACAAGCATTACACAGTGCACTATTTCGTGTATTTGGAAGCGATGATGTACATGGCGTGGAGCTTGGAGGTGCACTTAAAAATATCTATGCTGTCGCAATGGGGATGGCTGCAGCTTATAACGTTGGCGAAAATACCAAAAGCATGATTTTGACACGTGCGTTGGCGGAAATGAGTCGCTTCGCTGTACAGCTAGGTGCAAATCCACTGACATTCTTAGGTTTGTCTGGTGTTGGCGATTTATTCGCAACGTGTAATAGTCCCTTAAGTCGAAATTATCAAGTTGGATTTGCTTTAGGTTCAGGTAAAACCTTAGAGCAGGCAACGACGGAACTGGGTCAAACAGCTGAAGGGATTAATACCATTGTGCAAGTGAATGCAAGAGCCAAAGAGCTTGATGTCTATATGCCAATCACCACAGCACTCTACGAAGTGATTTATGAAGGTGCACCACCATTACATATTGCATTATCTTTGATGAAGAATGGTCATCGAAGTGATGTTGAATTCGTATTGCCGCATCATAAAGTTTAAGATTAATGAATGGTTTATCATCATTGTCATAATGTTTAGATATGATGGATGACACATGGTTTAGGGAAAACAAATGCAACTCACTTTAGTTCGTCATGGTGAAGCCGCTCCACCAATTAATGGTCATGACTCGAAACGACCACTGACCGAGCGGGGTCATATTCAAGCTGAACAAACTGCACACTTTTTAAAAGACATGGTTGCACCTGATATATTTGTAGTGAGTACTTTGCTCAGGGCGCAGGAAACTTTAAAACATATACAGCTATTCTTTCCAAATGTTGAAGTTTTAGTATGTGATAAAATTAAACCTGACGATGATGCTAAAGTTGCAGTTGAGTGGTTATCTCAACTACCTTTTGAGAATATTGTGGTTGTATGTCATATGAATGTTGTGGCATATATTGAAGAAATTATTACGTCTGAATTTTTTAATCCTTTTGCACTTGCTGAAGCGCGGATTTATGATCAGACAGTCATTGCTGCGGGACTTTCCACAAAATTAAAACATTTTGTACCGTCAGCTTAATAACCATAAGTGTTTAATGAATAAAACGGCAGAATAAAATTAATGTTGTATTTATGGATGCCAGTGTCGAATGGGGTTTGGCTCTGGTCAAATGGTGAAAATTGGAATTCATCAACAACGCTAGAAGAGTTAATTCAAGATACTCAACCGTATCATGGACAAGAAGCTGTTGTATTCTTTTCAAGCCATGATGTGCAAATTATTCAACAGAATATGCCCAAAGCTCAATTCAAGCAAATTGGAAGCGAAGGCGCTAAATATTTACTTGAAGAATATACCATTCACTCCATTGATCAGATGAAAGTGCTTACTCAATTTGAGGCACCTGATCAATTGTCAGTAATGGGGATCAGTCAATACCAAGTCCAGACAATGCAACATGCTCTGAACTTGATTCCTGTGAAAGTGGTTGCGCTATTACCTGATTTTTTGATCTTACCAGTGCCAGAACATGGACAAACTATTTTAGCTAATATTCATGGGCATTTATTGGCGAGAACAGGATCAAATCAAGGTTTTGCGATTGATGATTTAGCATTGTTTTTAGATTTACTGCCAAAGCCTATACATATTTTGCATGATCGGTTAAATGATGATCAGATGATGAGTTTAATTCATGCAACGGAACAAAATGAGCGGGAAAGCTTTAATTATGTATTTAAAGCTGAAAAAAAATTAAAGAATCATCCATTCAATGTTTTGCCTAAAGCAAAAAACACAGAGGGTGGAATCTCAGGCTATTGGAAAGCATGTGCAGCACTGCTTGTGGGCTTGCTTGTAGTGCAATTCAGTTATGATTTAGTGCGTTGGGTAAAGTTAAAAAAAGTATCTGATCAAACGGCTTTGGTTGCGGTAGAGCAGTATCAATCTTGGTTTGGACCCAATAGTCGTCTCAATGAGCAAAATTTGCGAAGCCAATTTGAAAGTAATTTGCGGATGAGTAAACCTGCAAATACTGAGGTCTTACAGTTAATCAGCCGTGTAGGTCCGATTTTAATGCAACATCAAATTATCGCAAATCGTGTTTCTTATGAAGCATCTGGTTTAAGTATGGATTTGGTGGCGGACTCATCCGAAAAATTACAAAATCTAATTCAGCAAATGAATCAGCAAGGCTTCAAAGCTGAACTTGGGAATGTGCAAACTCAGGATAAAATGGTCGTTGGTTTGGTGAAAGTACAATAATGAAAACTTTAGAAAAATTTCAAAATCAATTTGATCAATTATTTGAAAAGATTGATGACTATTTATCGTCATTGAGTGTGCGTGAGCGTGTACTTGTCATCGCTGCAACGATTATCGTTGTCGTCGCATCAATTGGATCTGCTTTGTGGAAAATGCACGAAGCAGCAGATAATCAGCAAAAAAGATTGAATGAACTGAAAGACACATTGGTGTGGATGCAATCCAATGTGGTGACAATGAAATCTTCAACAGATTTAAGCCTAACACCTTCGGATAAAATTCAGCGTGTGTCACAACAAGCAGGATTATCTGTGGTCACACAACCAAGCGATAATAAATTAATGATCAGTGCTGAGCATGAAAACTACGCGATCCTCGCAAATTTTCTTACCCAATTGGTTCAAATGGGTTTAAGTGTTGAAAAATTGGAACTTATTAAGTCTGGAGCTGCGATTAAATTAACAGCATCAGTACAGTAAGTGGTGAAAATAAACCTATGACAGGCATAGCGTTTTGGGCATACTCAGCCTATAATGTGGCAACTTAAAAAACCGCAGTTTTTGAGATATGTTATATTCGCTTGCTCGTCCATTTCTATTTTCATTGGCGCCTGAGCGTGCACATGATTTGACATTATCAATGCTTAAATCGACATATAAGTTTGGCATAATGCGTCAAAAAATAGACCCAAAGCCAGTAACTTGTATGGGTATTCAATTTCCAAACCCAGTTGGTTTGGCTGCAGGTTTAGATAAAAATGGTGCATATATTGATGCACTTGCGAGTTTAGGTTTTGGTTTTATCGAAATTGGAACCATTACCCCTCGACCTCAGTCTGGTAATCCTCAACCGCGTTTATTCCGCCTTCCAGAGGCTCAAGCGATTATTAATCGTATGGGTTTTAATAATGATGGTGTAGATCAGCTGATTGAGAATGTTAAAGCAGCAAATTATAAAGGTGTATTAGGTATCAATATCGGTAAGAACGCCGATACAGCAGTTGAAGATGCTGTAACTGACTATCTCATTTGTTTAGAAAAAGTTTATAATTATGCATCTTATATTACTGTTAATATTTCATCTCCGAATACCAAGAACTTACGTAGTTTACAAAGTGGACATGCATTAACAGAACTTCTTGAAACTTTAAAAAATCGTCAACTTGAACTTGCTGAACAATATCAACACTATGTTCCACTGGTATTAAAGGTTGCCCCAGATTTAACTGAGTCAGATATTGAATTTATTGCATCTCAATTAATTAAATTTAAAATTGATGGTCTGATTGTGACCAATACGACTTTGTCACGTGAGGGTGTAGAAAATTTAGCGCATGGTGATGAAGCAGGTGGTTTATCTGGTGCGCCTGTATTTGAAAAAAGTACACAATGTCTATCTGCATTTTCAAAATTACTTCAAGGTCAAATCCCATTGATTGGTGTTGGTGGTATTCTTAGTGGTGATCAAGCCGCGACTAAACAGCAAACGGGTGCGCAATTGGTTCAAATTTACAGTGGTCTAATTTATACAGGGCCAAAACTGATTAAAGATTGCGTACAAGCTATGACCTAATCTATGAATACCATCGATATCTTTATACTGATTATTCTGCTCATTGGAGGGCTTAACGGTTTGCGTCAAGGATTCGTTAAAGCCTTTGCGAACTTGGTAGGATGGATTTTTGCACTCATTATGGGTGCAAAATTTGCGGGTAAAATTGCGCCTTCAATGTCCGCACTCAGTCAAGATCCTGTGGTTCAAAAAATAGCGGCATTTGCTTTTATTGTTCTGATTATTGTTGTTTTGACTTGGATCGTCACTGCAATATTAAATCGGTTGCTGAAAAGCTTAAAGCTTGGTCCATTAAATCGATTGGCAGGTGGTGCATTTGGCACCTTGAAAGGTCTCTTAATCGTCCTCATTACTATGCAAGGGATTGGTTCATTTGTAGAGAGCTCTCCACATTGGAAACAATCTAAGTTTATTCAAACTTTATTGCCTTACGCGCCTTTAGCGACTGAGTACACCAAAGAGACAGCGTCAAAAGCTTTAAGTCATATGAAATCAGAAGAGTCGAATCAATCATCAGATTCTTCTCGTCAATCATCTTCTGAACAAGATGATTCGTCATCTCATTCAACGAATAATCCTTTTTATTAATCCTAGCTTGTCTGCGAGGTTGCTATGTGTGGAGTTGTTGGTATAGCTGGTAAATCACCTGTTAACCAAATGTTGTTTGATGCATTAACGATGTTACAACATCGTGGACAAGATGCTGCAGGGATTGTGACATGCCATAATGGTCGTCTCTTTTTGAGAAAAGACAATGGCATGGTGCGTGATGTATTTCATACACGTCATATGCGTGCATTGTTAGGTAATTACGGAATTGGTCATGTCCGATATCCAACAGCTGGCTCATCGAGTAGCGCTGAAGCACAACCATTTTACGTAAACTCTCCTTATGGTATTACTTTAGCGCACAATGGTAATTTAACCAATGCTGACGAGATTCATGATGATCTGTTTAAAACAGATTTACGTCACATGAATACTGATTCAGATTCAGAAGTGTTATTAAACGTTTTTGCACATGAATTACAAAAACGCGGCAAACTTACACCGACTGCGGATGATATTTTCCATGTAGTCACTCGTGTGCATGAGCGTTGTAAAGGTGGTTATGCTGTTGTTGCGATGATCACAGGTCATGGTTTAGTTGGCTTCCGTGATCCAAATGGTATTCGACCTTTAATTTTGGGATCGCGTGATACCGATGATGGTGTTGAATATATTCTTGCTTCCGAATCAGTTGCTTTAACAGCGCTTGGTTTTAAAGTTGAACGTGATGTGATGCCAGGTGAAGCAATTTTTATTGATGATGCGGGTAATCTATTCACGAAGCAATGTGCGGCTAACCCACACCATAGCCCATGTATTTTTGAGTATGTTTATTTCGCTCGTCCAGATGCCATCATTGATGGAATTTCGGTATACAAAGCACGTTTGAAAATGGGTGAGAAGTTGGCGCAGAAAATCCTGCGTGAATGGAGTGAGGACCATGACATTGATGTTGTCATTCCTATTCCAGATACTTCGCGTACATCCGCTTTAGAACTTGCCAATACACTCGGTGTGAAATTCCGTGAAGGTTTCATGAAAAACCGTTATATCGGTCGTACCTTCATTATGCCGGGTCAGCAGTTGCGTAAAAAGTCTGTACGTCAAAAGCTCAATCCAGTTGAATTAGAGTTTAAAGATAAGAACGTATTGCTTGTAGATGACTCAATTGTGCGTGGCACAACGTGTAATGAGATTATTCAAATGGCGCGTGACGCCGGTGCTAAAAAAGTTTTCTTTGCATCGGCTGCACCAATGGTGAAATACCCGAATGTCTACGGTATTGATATGCCAGTTAAAAACGAATTAATTGCTTCAAATCGTGATGTTGAAGAAATTCGTGAAATGATTGGTGCTGATCGTTTGATTTTCCAAGATTTGGAAGATTTAAAGCAAGCTGTTCGTACGAAAAAAGTACCTGAGTTAACTGACTTTGACTGCTCAGTATTTGACGGTATTTACGTTGCGGGTAACATTGATGAGTCATATCTCGATGGTTTAGAGCGCAAGCGTAATGACTCTGCCAAGAAAACCAAAGATGGTTATATCGATCTAAATATTGATGCAGCCTCAGTTGATCTGAGTGGTATTAAAGAAAATTAATTTATAGTTTTCTATTTGAAAAAGCGGGTATTTCCCGCTTTTTTAATTTATGATCACAACACAATGTAATGAGGAAATTTTACATTGAAAGATGTTAGTGGTTACTTTATTAAAAACAAAAATATGCTGTGGTCATTAAGCGTATGTTTAATTGTTATTGTGCTCGCAATTATCATTTTAAACACGACGCTCGGATTGTTGGTTCATTATATTGATCCTTCTGAGTCCATTTGGTGGCATTTTCTCAGTCCATATATGATGGTGCTATTGATTAGCATTATCGGTGGTTCTGTCGTTTATGAGTTTTATGTCTTCCGCTCTGGTGGTCATACGCTCGCAAAACAATTGAAAGCACGACAACTCACTTTTATTGAAAGTACTCCAGAAGAAAGTACAGCGCTTAGGCTTGCTGAAAAATTAGCACATCGTTTCTCAATTGATACACCTACACTCTATGTCTTACCCGATGAAATAGGGGTTAATGCACTGACTGCGGGTTTTCATCCCAAAGATACTGTGATTATTCTGACTTGGGGGGCGCTACAAAATCTCGATGAGTTAGAGCTTTATGGATTGTTGGGTCATGAATTCCATAAAATTTTATCGGGTGAAACTCGAGAAAATACTCGTCTTAAAATTTTATACAGTGGGTTAATTACCTTTAGTCAATGGGGCAGTAAAATCGCGAAGCAGGGATTTCGACGTAATCGGGATCAATTGAGAGATAGTTTGGAAACAACTTTTGTGGCGATCGGTGGAGTCATATGGTTAATTGGTAGTTTAGGCGTCTTTATTACGCGTCTGATGAAATATATTACTTTGGGTAGTCGAACATTGTATAACGATGCAATGACAAGACAATTATTGAGTAGTAATGCAAATATTCAAACCTTATTAAGAATCTATGTTCATCACGCAGGATCACAGATTCATAGTGAATATTCTGAAGCTATTTCTCATATGTGCTTTGCTAACTCACTTAGTCCTCAAAGTTGGTTGAATATCCAACCTTGTATTCAAGATCGTATATATGAATTAAATCCGAATTTACTTGAAGATATTCAATTAGAAAATTTACAAAAATTACGAAATCAACCACTATTTAGTTTAATGCGTTCTTTAGAGGAGTCTATTGCTGAAGAATATAATCCATGGATGTCACCACAGCCACTTCCATTATTAAGATTATCACCGATCAGCTTTGCAATTAAGGATGCCATCAAACCCTTAAATAGTGAAGTTAGACAGCAGATGAAACGTCCAGAACTCATTCAAAGGGCTTTGCAAACTTCGACTGGTGCGCGTGAAGTGATGGTTGCGATTTTAATGATTCGGCAGTACCGTGAATTTATTCCTTCGGATGCGCCTGTGAGTCGTGCAATTGTCGACTCACTGTTAAATATAGATGGTCGAGTGCATATTCAAATTTTTCATGAGGCATGTAAGCAGTTGGGAAATATGCCTGCTACAAGTGCGCGTCAGTTTATTACTAAATTGGCTAAAATTATTCAAGAAGATGGTGAAATTGGGCTTTTGGATGCTTTACTGATTGAAAAGGTGAAGTCTCAACTGGATTTATTGCCAATACATCGTCCAACCTCAATTGAGGATGCTAAGCCGCAAATTGTTAGGCTAATAGATGCGTTATTACATGTTCAGCAGTTAAATACTGCTAATCAGCTTGAAGTTAGAACCCAAATCTTAGAACGAATTTTAACTCGTGATGAAATTGAATTTTATGAAGAAATTTCAGATGAACCTATCGACTTAGGTGAAATTCTTAATGATATTGCTGGATTGTTGCTGAGAGATCGGTTGAGTATTTTGGGTGTTGCTGAATTATGTTTATGGAATGATCGAATCATTACACAAGATGAGTTAGATGTACTTGAATTATTATATTGGCGACTTGGATTTGAAAGTGATGAAATTGTGGATCAAATGCATAAGAAAAATAGCGTCATTATTGTTTAGCTATCAATGCATTCTGAATTTAAAAGGTGCAAGGATATTAATGCGTCAGAAATGAAATTAAGTTATGATTGTTTGCGGATTAAAAGTTCAGTAAAAGATTAAAAAAGTGGGTAGAATACCCAGCCCTCATGCCAGTCCATCTGTAATGAATGTGAATATGTTAGAGCATCAAAGAAGCCTCTTAGCTGTGATGGGAATCGATATATGGATTCCACAAAATACGGCACAAACACGTCATTACAAACCTTCCTTATATCGCGATCAAGTTGAAGAAAATCATCCAACAGATGTATCTTTTCCTGAATTTGCGCAAGCTCAATTAGAACAGTTCATCACAAAACCAGCTTCACAAGCTGAACAGCTAAATAAAGATGATTCTTCGCTTCAGTTAAAAAGTAATCCAGACGGTGTGCAGCTTCCTCGAGAGTTTGTGGAAAATGACAAACAGTCTCAAGATGAAGTTGTTGAGCGTCAACCGCTTGTAATCGATGCTTTTGAAATTCAAGCGATGATCACTAAAACACATACTATTCTGCTAGATGCTACAGCGCTCACCACAGAACAAGAAAACTTATGGGTGAATATCCAGCGTAGTGTGAGTTCACAGTTTTACGATTTAAAATGGCCATTTAATTTCGCACAATTCCAAGATGGAAGAGGTGCTGAAGTATTTATACAGGGTTTTATCGATGCATTATCTGTTGATAAAAAAATATTGAGCTTAGGGTATTTGCCGCATATATCGACGACGCAGCATATGCAGATTGCAAGCTTACAAGACATGATTGAGCAGCCATTGTTAAAGCGTCGCTTGTGGAACTTAATTAAAAATTAAATCGATACTGGATCTAAAGAGGGAGTTTTATGAAAAAAAAGGTTGTGGTATTTAGTCAGATAGATCCGAAAATATTAAATCAATTAGAATCGAAATATCAGGTCGTTCAAATTAATCCAAAACAGGGTGACATTAATGAGCAACTTTTAAGAGAAGTTGCGGATGCAGATGGGATGATAGGCGCTGGGCGTCGTTTAAATCAAGACAACTTACAGACCGCAAAAAAACTTAAAATTATTTCTTCGGTCAGTGTGGGCTATGATAATTACGACGTTGAATATTTAAAACAACAGGGTATTTGGTTGACCAATACGCCTCATGTGTTGACAGAGACGACTGCTGATTTGGCTTTTACCTTATTGATGAGTGCGGCTCGTAAAGTGACACATTTAGATTCTTGGACAAAGCATGGACATTGGACGCGTACCGCTGGTGTTGCACAATTTGGTCAAGATTTTTATGGGAAAACGCTCGGTATCATTGGCTTAGGTCATATCGGTGCTGCGATAGCTCGACGTGGTTTTTATGGATTTAATATGAATATTCAATACCATAATCGAAAACCATGTATAGAGCGAGCTGAGCCTTTAAAGGCGAAATATTGTGATCTTGATACTTTACTTTCAACGTCTGATTTTATCGTCATTGCAGTCGATTTAAATGAGCAATCGAAAGCGCTGATCGGTAAAGCTCAATTTGAGAAAATGCAAAAACATGCTGTGTTTGTGAATATTGCCAGAGGATCAGTTGTGGATGAGTCGGCCTTGATTGAGGCGCTTGAAAATCACAAAATTTTTGCTGCTGGTTTAGATGTTTATCAGAAAGAGCCGCTCCAAGAATCACCATTGTTTCAATTGGAAAATGTCGTGACATTGCCGCACGTAGGTTCGGCGACAGCAGAAACCAGAATGAAAATGGCAAATCTTGCTTATGATAATCTGGTAAAAGCCTTAGATGGGGATGAGCCTCAATATATTGTGAATAAGTAAAGTATTTTGAGCGTGATAATAAACGTAACAGTTCATCATTAATCTTCACATTATTCAGTGTTATAGTCGATGGAGTATACGTTTAGGAATACAGGTTTGAAGAAGATCATTTTGGCTTTATTGATAGCGAGTTCGAGTTTTTCAGCGGCGGCTGATGAACTCTACAATGCCAATAAAATTCAATTTGAAGTGCCTGATATTAATAGTGGTGTTGGATTTATCGATCAACAAAAAGAAAAAATGATCGGTGAAAAAGTCTATCGTCAAGTGCAGCAACAACTTCCAGTCTTAAACAATGTTTGGTTGGAAGATCAATTTATGGCTGTATTCCGAAAAATTATTGCGCAAACACAGTTAGGTCAACCAATTGCCTTGGTGATTGTAAACGATCCACAAATTAATGCCTTTGCTGTACCTGGCGGTTTATTTGCATTGAATAGTGGATTAATTACGTCGGCAAAGAACATGGATGAAGTTGCGGGTGTGGTTGCTCATGAGGTGGCACACGTCTCGCAAAGACACTACAGCCGTTCTCAAGAGGCTTTTAAAGGGCAGGGATTGCTCGCACTCGCTGGTATCATTGTGGGTGCTGCAATTGCATCACAAGCTGATGGTAATGCAGGTGCTGCACTGATGATGGGAACTCAAGCCGCATTAGTGGATCGACAGTTAAGTTATAGTCGTAATCAAGAGCGTGAAGCAGACCGTATTGGAATGCAATTGATGTATCGTGCTGGATATAACCCGTACAGTATGTCTGAGTTTTTTGAAACCATGAATCGTGCGACTCCAAAAATTAGTTATCTTCCTGATTTTTGGTTAACACATCCTTTGACTACTCAGCGCATCAGTGAGGCACGTTTACGAGCAGATCAACTTCCTAAAGTTCCGTATAGCAACACACTCTCTGAGTTTGATCAGATCAAGTGGTATACCGCAGTTGTGACCAATCAAACCAACGAGGAACAGTTAAAGGGAGTGGTGAGAGCAAATGCATTGGCTGGAAGAATTGCACTGTCTGCTTTTTATTTAAAGCGTGGTGATTTTGATCTAGCACAAAAAGAAATTGAGCTTGCTAAGAAAGTCCAGCCAAATCATCAGCTTATCGCGCTTATTCAAGCAGATATCTACTTGGCGACCAATCAATTTGATTCTGCGCAGGAAACGATATTGGTGCGCCAACGAATAACACCTGAAAATCGTGCTTTAAGTTATAAATTAGCTGAAATTTATATTCGACAGGGAAATTTTGTTGCTGCTGAAAGGTTGGCGAATAAATTTATCCAAATCAATAATCGTGATACTCAAGCATGGTTCATTCGACAACAAGCGGCAAATTTAGATATTAAAAATCCTTTACGTACTGTAAATGTATTGCGATATCGGGCTGAAGTTGAATATTGGAAGGGAGCGGAAGACAATGCGATTCGCTCACTTATTCATGCTCAGCGTTTAGCCAAGGAGAATAACTCTATGAGTGCAGTCATCAATCAAAGACTGCGGATGATGCAGGATGAGCGTCAACAAAAATTATAAGAGGTTTAAATGATAAAAGGTCAATGCTTATGTGGAAAGGTGCAATATATTTATCATGGTGATCTTGAGAAAAGTATCTTGTGCTATTGCAAGCACTGTCAGTTGGCTCAAGGCGGTTTTACTGCATGGAATAGCCCGATCCCGCTTGAAAACTTCGAGTTAATTTCTGGTGAAGATGTGCTTAAGTCTTATTTTCATACCGAGTTAAAGGCAAGAGTATTTTGCGGTGAATGTGGAAGTCCTTTATATTCACATCGGCTTGATTTACCAGGCGTTATACGTTTAAGGCTCGGTTCTGTGGTTGAAGGGAAAATACCGCCACCTTATGAAGAGTTTTTCCAGGAATACAAACCTAACTTTATTGAAACTATTCATTCTTAATGGTTAGATTGTTTTAGAATGATGAATGAATAAATATTTTAAATTATGTGATTGAATCTAATAATGAAATTGCCACTATTTTTTATGATGTTGTTTGGGGTGGGTGTGTTCACTCATGCGGAAACACTTCCTGTTAAATTTACACAAGAGATTGAAGTTGTATCGCAAATATATAATGCCGATATGAGGCATTTTCTAAAAACACTAGCGCCAAATACAACACAGTTTAGTGTTGATCAGACTCAAAGATATTGTGTCATTGTTGGAACTTATGTCGATGGCTTTTATCAGGTGGTGGATAAATATCGAAAGGATTTACCATTTTCCTACTCTAGAATGAGTAAGCAGGATGTTGTTGTGAAAGTGAAGCAATCGAAAGAAATGCAGATTTTACAAAGATATAATATTCAATGTGAGCTTAAATAATCAGAAAGTGAAAAACTAAAAAGTATTGTTGTAATAATATCGGGGATACGTGATTTAGACTGGACTATTTAATGCCATTATTAAATAGACCAAATCAAACATAATACGAAAACTTAAGAAAGTTGAGCTTTAATTTTACTCGAAACTTGTGCAGGATCGGCACGTCCGGCTATGATCGGACGTAGAGAATTCATCACCTTACCCATATCTTTCATGCTAGTAGCTTGTTGCGCAGCAATCGTTTGCGCAATAATTGAATCAAGTTCTTCCTCAGTCATAGCTGCTGGTAGAAATTGAGATAAAACCTCAACCTCGGCTTGTTCCTTACTAGCTAAGTCTTGTCGATTAGCGCTTTCAAAAGCTTTAATCGATTCTTTACGTTGCTTGATTTGTTTTTCAATGACCGCGAGAACTCGACTATCATCTAGTTCTACGCGTTCATCGACTTCGATTTGCTTAATTGCTGCTTGGAGACTACGAATCACCGTTAACTTATCCATTTCTTTAGCACGCATTGTTGCTTTCAAAACGTCAGTAATTTGGTTTTTTAAAGTAGTCATTTATATATCCGAGCAGTCAATCACAAATTAATCTTAGTAAAGGCGAGTAGTACGTACTGATTCACGCGCCAATTTCTTTTGGTAGCGTTTAACAGCAGCAGCTTTTTTGCGCTTACGTTCTTGAGTTGGTTTCTCGTAGAATTCACGTTTACGAACGTCAGCTAAAACACCCGCTTTTTCGCATGAACGTTTGAAACGACGGATAGCTACGTCTACTGGTTCGCCTTCTTTCAATTTAACTTGTGGCATGAAGAATCCTCTAGTTTATGGATAAGACTAAGCACCGAATTGCGCTGAGTCACAAGTGAAGGTCAGTATTTTACTCATTTACATCTCATATCACAAGTCTATAATAGCTTTAGCAATATTTTGAAATGGGTTAAAGGCAATTTAATGATCGTTTTAGGCTTAGAAACGTCGTGTGATGAAACTGGTCTCGCACTCTATGACAGCGAAGTCGGCTTAAGAGGACAGGTGTTATATAGTCAGATTAAATTGCATGCTGAATATGGTGGAGTGGTACCCGAATTGGCGTCACGCGATCATGTTCGTAAATTAATTCCTTTAATCAATCAATTGCTTGAAGAAAGTCAAATCAAAAAATCTGAGATTGATGCAGTGGCTTATACACGTGGTCCAGGCCTAATGGGTGCACTCATGACCGGAGCATTGTTTGGTCGTACGCTTGCATTTGCGTTAAATAAACCAGCCATTGGTGTGCATCATATGGAAGGGCATATGTTGGCGCCTCTCTTATCAGCCACTCCACCGGAATTTCCGTTTGTCGCCTTGTTAGTCTCGGGTGGGCATACACAATTAATGGCGGCATATGATATTGGACATTATGAAATCTTAGGTGAGTCAATCGATGATGCAGCGGGTGAAGCATTCGATAAAGTTGCTAAAATGATGGGGCTGCCTTATCCAGGTGGTCCAAATATCTCTAAACTTGCTGAACATGGTGATGCCACTGCTTTTGAATTTCCACGTCCTATGTTGCATCAAGGTTTGGAATTTTCATTTAGTGGCTTAAAAACAGCGGTTTCTGTCCAAATGAAAAAATTAGGTGATGAAAACCGAGACGCTGATATTGCTGCGAGTTTTCAAGAGGCTATTGTTGATACATTGGTCAAAAAATCAGTTAAAGCATTAAAGCAAACTGGTCTTAAGCGTTTGGTCATTGCTGGTGGTGTGAGTGCCAATAAGCGTCTTCGTGAACGTCTTGAAGCAGATTTAGCTAAAATAAAAGCTCAAGTATATTATGCTGAACCAGCTTTATGTACGGATAATGGCGCCATGATTGCTTTTGCTGGATATCAACGCTTAAAAGCAGGACAGCATGATGGCTTAGCCGTGACAACGACGCCACGTTGGCCGATGACGGAACTCAAAAAACCGACTGAAGCATAGATGTTTGGTCACGAGAAAAAAGAGGCTTATAGCCTCTTTTTTTATATTTACACTATTGAAAGAATTTGCATGTCTTCTGGTGAGAGTTGAAGATTCACTGCATTTGAAAATTGGGTAATTTGTTCAAGGTTTGTTGCACTGGCGATTGGTGCTGAAATATGCTTTTGCGCAAGTAACCAAGCCAAAGCTACCTCAGCAGGTGCCGCATTGTGGCGCGATGCCACTTCTCTGAGCTTATCTAAAAGGTTTAAGCCTCGCTCATCAAAATATTTTACAAGCGTATCTGCACGTTGATGCCCTTGAATATTGTCTAATGACGAATATTTCCCAGATAGAAATCCACTAGCCAGACTATAAAAACTTACTACACCAATTTGATGGCGTTCACAAATGGGTTGCAGTGTTTGTTCGAATACATCGCGATCGTAAAGATTATATTCAGGTTGAAGAACCTGATAATGTTGCACACCAATCTTTTGTGCAGCTTGAATAGAAGCGTCTAATTGATCAGCTGAAAAATTAGAAGTGCCATAGGCGCGAATTTTTCCTTGATCTTTGAGCTTTGAAAATACTGATAATGTTTCCTCATGAGGTGTGTTTTCATCAGGCCAGTGTGCAAAATAAAGATCAAGATAATCTGTTTTCAAACGGCTTAGAGAGTCTTCAACTGCTTGCATAATCCATCGTTTAGATAAACCTTGATGGTCGGGAATCCCCATATCTAAACCGACTTTAGTAAATAGCACGATGTCTTCACGTTTACTTGGATTTTGTTTTAACCAATTACCAATGATTGTTTCTGACTCGCCGCCATGATTGCCTGGTGCCCAAATGGAATAGAAGTCTGCTGTATCAATGGTGTTAAATCCACGCTCATACAGTGCATCTAAAATTTTGAAACTTTGTTTTTCATCAACCGTCCAACCGAATACATTTCCTCCGAAGACGATGGGTGCGATGAATAAATCAGTTTGTCCAAGTTTTCTTTTTTGCATGAAACATCCTAAGTAGAATAATAAGACTTACTCTAGCTATATAGGATTTGTCTATTTATCGCTATCCAAATAATGTATAAACATTATCCAATGATTTTGACAAAAAAGAGGCAAAAAGCCTCTTATTAATTCTCTATGTATTCAAGCAGAATCAGAAACGATAACCTGCGCTGATGTTGAACCCATCAAATTTAGCCCCATCAACTTTAGTGCCTTCATAACCGATATTGATCGCATATTGCGGAGCAGGATTAATATTAATACCAACACCATATGCAAACGCTGTTTCACTTAGATCCATGTTTTCGTATATGTTCAAGGCGCGATATGAGCTTTCAACTTTTGAATGCGCGATCCCGACAACACCATAAACACTGAAATTCTCATTAAGACGATATGCAGGGCCTGCTAGCAAAGAAAAATGCTTTACATCTGTATCTTGGCGTTCACCTGGTTCAATCCAAGTTTCATCACCAGTTTGATACGACATTGTTGCCATAACGCTTAAAGGAGTCTCGAGTTCATAGCGATATTGAGCGTGAACACCACGAATATCAAACGCATTTTCAATTTCAGACTGAGCATAACCCAATGAAACGGTGTGTTGTTGGGCAAAAGTTGTCGTTGTTAAAGTGGTCATCGAGAAGATTAAACCCAATTTTAAAAATTTAGTTATCATGGCGCATGCTCATTATTTGTGATTTATTTATCATTAAATGCTAAAAATGGCGATCATTTTTTGGCAAACTTTATTGTACTGTCTATTTTATTATTGTAAATAAAAACTAAACAAATAATTTTATTTGTATTATAAATGGTGTGAGAATGTATTTATTGACTCGCAATTGAGTTTTTAAATCGTTCTTTTAATGCAATATAGTGGGAATGCTGTTTAGCTTCATCCCATTTCACTTTAAAAATTCGTGCTGCTGCAGCCTTAATAGCGTCTTCTTGTTGGCGTGGTAGTTCTTCACGCCCGTGAGCACCACTTAAACCTTTTTTGTCATTAGGTACAGGACCTTTATATTTTTTTCCACCTTTATGGTTGGCATAACGTCTCGCTCGGGTATAACCCATTTGTAAAAATTTACGAGCCATATCTGCACCGACAAAATCATCGACTGCTAAATATTCAAGAAAGAGTTGATAAATCTTATTAGAACTCTCTCTAGCTTTATCTTCATCTGCAAATTTCCAAAAAGGTAGAATTTCAGATTTGTAGGGTTCGACGAGTAATACACCCTGTTCACCACGACCAATTCGGTAGAGTTCCGGTCTCTCTCTGAAATTAATTTTTTTAAAGTCCAAAGAGTAATCAAAACTTTGAGAGTTAACACGAGAGCTTCTACGTGGGATGTTATCGAGGTCTTTATGATTGTAAGCCATCACATTCTCTTTTGTAGTTTTAAAAATATATTAGGTGATCTCAAATGAAAAACGATTATAGAATTGTGAGTGATATTTTAAAAATGTGATTAGTTGTTTTAAAGAGATGTGCTAAACACGTGAAAGATTGAAATTGAACTGTATTAGAAATCAAAACAACGAATTAGACTATGGACGATAGCGGGGCGAAATTAAGTTTTAAACTTAAAATCTAGCAGACACAAATGATTAGACATGACGATGCTCTATAAGAAACATTTTGTCATATTAATTTTATATCTATGGATTAATCTAAGCGATACGTATAAAAATAATTTTGGAAGTCTGATTGGATCTTATCATCATCATTTTTGGCTATCTATATGGTCGCAAATTTCATCCTAAAAAGTACATTGAACAAGTATTTTTTTTAGCCCTGATTTTATTTATATTTTTTTGCACTGTTTACGCAGCGCCAAACCTACTCGCATTAGAAAATCCTAAAGCTGTTTTGAACAAGTTAGTTTTTCTTGGAATCGGGGTATGCGTATTTACTTACTGGTTTAGTTCTCTATTTTATAAGAAGAAACAGCAGGAAAACAGTAAACGAGGCACAATCCAAATTAAGGACATCATTAAAATATTGACAGTGTATCTTTTGCTTAGTTTGGTGTTTGTGGGAGGGATCTTCACTTATCGAATGGATTTAATAGATGAGCAAATAGCTTTAAGTATTCAAAACGTGCTTATCTACATTATTCTATTTTTGATCGGAGTTTTTATATCAGCCTCTAACATCAAAACATTGCAATGGCATGATTTTAAACTCCCAATCATAATGGTATTGGCAAATACAATATTTGCCTACTTTATGCTGATAATTTGGAAGGAAAGTGCTGTATTGCTTTCTGGATTCGGTTGGGCAAGTCTGTCTGCTGCGATGATTTCACAAAAACTAAATCCCTTATTGGCAGTTCAAGCCTTAATTGTGGATATGATCCGAGGATTGATTTCCATCATTTTTCTACAGCTTTTTGGAAGACATCAACCACAAGCAGCAATTAGCACCACAGGTGTACTGTCCTGTGATGCATTCTTACCGATGATTAAGCAACATTGTGGTGAGCAATATGTGCTAGATGCGTTTAAAGCGGGACTATTGTTGTCGCTGTTTTGTCCATTGAATATATTTATTGCGATTCATTTTACCCAAAGTATGACAAGTTAAACGGTAAAACACCTCAAAGACAGTGATTTTCGCAATCACTAACATGCCATCACCATTGATATATCCGGCATTGTGATTCAAAAAAAATGCAGCATCCTCATTCATATTATCGTGTTCGTGCTTACAACCGCGTGTTCCTCCAAGACCATCGTTATAAATAAAAACATGGCCAGATTTTGAAAGTTGATAATTGAATTGCTGAGAGAATAGGGTGCAAAGGTCTTGCATTTCTGTATTGTTATCGAGGTTTAGGCGAGTAGGCCATGTATTTTTTTTGAAAGCATATCGTGTAATTGCACGATAACTTGAGGGATGTAAACACACAGCAAAAAAATATGATGGTGCTGGATGGCGGAGCATTTGAGAAATAATGAAATAAATATATTGGAATTTTAACAGATTTGATTTCCGATAAGTGCTAAGAAGACCGGCTTGACCGCGAAAAACATTCATTGTCTTGTCATTCTTTTTAATTTCATAACGTTGCATACATAAAAAACCAACAGGTTTTTCTTCATCAAAATAGATCAAAACCCGTTTGCTTGCAGCATCATCGGGGGCATAGGCTTGCGCAATGTCATTCAAATCACAACCCTCTGGTGTCATGAAGATCGCTTGATGAAGCGTTTTTAATATATTTTGAACTTCTGGGAATTGTGTATGTTGGTTACTATATTTTTTAATTTGAAGCATGGATGCACCCTTTTTCTATAATTATTTGCGTCCCTCATACTATTTTTGAATTGTTAAGTTTGGGTTACATTAATTTTTTCGAAAAACAAAAAATGGTTGTTATGTTATATTGTTTTAAATTTAAATTATTTTTTTTAATTCTTATTTAGTTAATAAATTTTATTTAAATTAATAGCTTAAAGTAATATTTGAGATTTTTTTATTTAAAATTTTTTGATATCGATAGAGAGCAATGAGTTAAATTGTTAATTTTATCTTTATAATTATTCATGAATAATTTATTAACTTTTATCGTAATAAAAGCTAATTACTTAGATTAAAGAGTGAAAGTCGAGAAACTAAGACGTCATTCCATCTTAGTTTCTTATTGCAGAAGCTGATGTAAATGCTTAATCACGCTTTAATTGAGTAGAGCCGATCCAATGTTTTGAAAATTGGAATGCAGAACGACCTGAGCGTTGACCTCTGGCTTGGCACCAACGTAGCGCTTCAGCACGTACTTCAGGTGTCATTTCAATATCAGATTTTTTTAAGTAGTGCTCTACAATCTCTAAATAAAGATTTTGATCCATTGGGTAGAATGAAAGCCAAAGACCAAAACGATCAGACAATGAGATTTTTTCTTCGATCGCTTCTTGCGGATGTAATTCAGTATATTGAGGCACGTCCACTTTAGTAATCGGGGTGTTTTCATGCATAAATTCTGGGAGTAGGTGGCGGCGGTTACTGGTCGCATAAATAATAAAGTTGCCAGAACCTGACTCTAGTGAACCATCTAACACACTTTTTAAACTACGATAATTTTCGTCTTCAGCATTAAAGGCTAAGTCATCACAATACACGATAAATTTTTCGGGACGACCTTCAATAATTTTTTGTATTTCTGGTAGGTCTGACAGATTATCACGCTCAATTTCAATGATGCGTAAACCACGGTCAGCATATTTTGACAGTAAAGATCTTACGATAGATGATTTTCCGGTTCCACGAGATCCAGTCAATAAAATATCGTTTGCAGGTAAACCTTGTAAAAATTGTTCAGTGTTTTGCAGTATTTTTTCTTTTTGTTTTTCGATACCTTTTAAATCATCAAGATGAATTATTTTAGGTTTTTGAATGGGGATCAGCCGTTTATTTTGCCATTTGTATCCTAGTGCTGAGAAATCAATTTCCTGACTCGGTTCAGATAATGTGTGATTAAGTTGGTCAATAAGTTGAGAAATTTTTGTTAACAGTTGATCTGGTAGTTCTAGAGTCGCCATAGGTATTCGTGAAATACAATTCAATAAAATCAAGTTTAATCTACATGATGACGACAGCGATGTGAACTGATCTAAGGGATAAATCTATGATGACTGGTCGATACAAGAAATAAATTTTATTAAGTTGATTATTTTCTGCTTTTTTTGCATAGTTTAAAAACTGAACAAAACTAATTGAACTAATAAAAATCAAAGGACTAGCTCAATGATTTTAGGCACTCGTAGTCAAATTAATCCGCATCAAGCGTATCGAATTAAAAAAATGCAACATGAGCTTGAACGTGCGGAGAGCTATGAAGAGTGGAAAGACATTGCCTTAAAGCTGGATGAGGAGACGGGCGCTCAGGAATGGAAGTTTGATAATACTTCACCCTATTTTGATGCTGAAATTATATCGCATCGTTTAAATCTCTTACGCCGTTACAAGCTGAATCATCGTGTAATTGATCTGATCTATATTTTGCGAGAAGGCCTGAGTCATGATGTCGCCAATATTGGTCATCCTATGCTGTTCACACAAACATATATTGGCACTAAAAAACTTATTGAGGACTATATTGAAGAGGTTTCACAGAGTTTAATTTATATCGCTTCAAATGAATGTTCGGGTTTGACGTATCAAGAAAAATTTGATTTTTTTAAAAATTGTCAACTGACCTATGGTCAACCTGCAATGATGTTTTCGGGTGGGGCCTCATTAGGTTTGTTTCATACAGGCGTGTGTAAGGCACTGATGGAACAAGATTTGATGCCGAAAGTTTTATCAGGTTCGAGTGCTGGTGCGTTGATGACGGCGATGTTAGGCGTTTCTGATCAAAAAGATATTGATCAGCTGCTGACAGGAGAGAGCTTTTATAGCGAGGCATTCCATTTCAGAAGTTTCAAAGAGTTGCTTAGAGGAAATGGTGGTATTGCTGATGTGCGATATCTTAAGAAATTTTTAGTGGAAAATTTAGGGGACTTAACATTTCAAGAAGCGTATGAAAAGTCTGGACTTGATATCAATATCAGTGTTGCACCTTATGATGTCGCTCAGGAAGATGCTCGTATCATGAATAAATATACTGCACCAGATTTACTGGTGTGGAGTGCAGTATTGGCATCATGTGCGGTTCCTATCTTATTTCCTCCAGTTCGACTGACCAGTAAGCGTTATGATGGGGTGCATACACCATACTTGGCAAGTATTCGTTGGGTGGATGGCAGTGTGAGAAGTGATTTTCCACAAGAGAAAATGGCTCGTCTCTACAATATTAATTACACCATTGCCAGTCAGGTGAATCCACATATTGTGCCATTCATGCAAAGTGATGCGGAGCGTTTTAGAACAGATCTACTCAGCTGGCCGCAACGTTTAGTGCGTAAACATGGTAAAACGATTGCGATGGATGTCATGAATTTCACTCGTGACCGAATGGGCAGTGTGCCGACGATTAGACGACTATTGGATCACGGTTATGGTATTGTTGATCAGCGTTATTATGGGGATTTAAATATTGTAGGTAATTATAGTCTGCGACATTATCATTATATGTTACAAAATCCGCGACCTCATTTGTTTAAAGTCCTTCAAAGAGAAGGGGAACGGGCAACTTGGTCAAAACTGTCCAGTATTGAAACACATGCGCGTATAGGAAAAACCATTGAACACTGTTTGGATATGCTGACGCAACTGAAACAGCAAAATGAATCTCTTGAAAAACAATCTACAGTGGCAAACCATTCAGCCTCTGCTCAGGCAACCAGTTAATTCTGAACAAAGTCAGCAGTATGGTCGTCTAATTTATTGTATCGAAATAGACGACCAAACGTATTGGGTTAAGCGACAACAGCAGGGTATCAGTTCACAGCATGAGCAGTGGTTCGACAATGAGATAAAACACTACCAATCACTCAGTACTCGCTCTTCAAAGATCTTAGTGCCGTTTGAGATCGTGTATGACGAAAACAGTAGATTCAATACACCTACATCAAAACATGATTCTTCATCATTGATTCTGATTGAAAATGCGGCGCCGCTATTTGAAGTAGAAAATTCTGTCTATACTCAAATGCAGACCTTCCCACACAATGAGTTTTCAAATGTGGTCAATTTATTATTACATAGTCTAGATGCATTACTATCGATTCATGAGCAAGGATGGGTTCATGCAGATCTTAAAAGAGAACATTTTAGAATATTGAATGGTCAACCCAAATTAATTGATTTTGAACAGATGTTTCACTTTGAGTGCCATCCTCAAGTTTCTACACATGGAACACCAAGGTATATGGCGCCTGAGTTGTTTCATGGTGAGTCAAAATCACAAGCATCAGATATATATGCACTCGGTATTATTTGGTTAGAATGGTTAAATCAGTACTCAATCCGTAAAAAAAGCTATATAGATTGGGCAAAATGGCATTGTCAGCAATTAAAAGTTGAAATTATTAGGCCTTTTTCTGACTTAACACCAGTACTCCAGCAGATGTTGATGAAAAATAAATCACAAAGATTGGACAATATTTATCAATTAAAACAGATATTAAGCGAATTTGTCTAAAGAAAAACCAGTAAAATGGATAATTGTTTTATATTTAGTCAAACAATAAGGTTTTTCAAAAAAAGGGCTTGTCATGAGATAATGATCTCTATAATATACACAGCCATCGGGGACGTGGCGAAATTGGTAGACGCACTGGATTTAGGTTCCAGCGCCGCAAGGTGTGAGAGTTCGAGTCTCTCCGTCCCCACCAAGTAATTTACTAGGTGGAATGACTGAAGTAAGTGAAATAGAGGATTGGTGTAATGGTAGCATGACGGTCTCCAAAACCGTTCGTCAAGGTTCGAATCCTTGATCCTCTGCCAAGTTTTATGAAGCTCAGTAATATAATTGAGTATTCAAAGGGGACGTGGCGAAATTGGTAGACGCACTGGATTTAGGTTCCAGCGCCGCAAGGTGTGAGAGTTCGAGTCTCTCCGTCCCCACCATATTAAGGCAAGGTTTGATACCTTGCTTTTTTATTGCCTATATTTTTATATAAATAAGACCAAAATATACAAACAAAAAAAATCGCCCACAAAGAGGCGATATTAATATTAAGATGATCTATTTAGTATTCATTCCGTTGAATTAAGGTGAGATTAAGCTTTTAAGTGATCCTCGAATTCTTCACCTAATTGCATTGCTAGAGTATTTCCAGATAAGTCACATGTCACTAAACCATATTCTTTTTTAAAACTGAAAGTGAAGCCTTGGTTATCCTTTAAATTTCGAACGGAATACCCTAATTTTTCTAACCAAATTCTGAATGCAATTAAATTTTTTGCTTTGACCACTTTCTTCATGAGACAACTCCTTTGACTAATGAAATATTAATAAGGTTAATGATGTTCTTTTTAAAGGGCTTTAACCTAAATTAATGTAAATATATTTTAATTCTATAAATAAGTATATATTTCATGCAATTACAAGACAGAATTTGATCATATTGTTAAAGCTTTAAGATAAAGAAGAGAATGTATTGTCTGAAGGGTATAAAAACTGAGCGAATATCGCTCAGTAATAAACCCCTGTATTTTGAATAGATAATGCTAAATTTAGAAATTATCTTTCATTTCCCGAATACGTTTAAAATCTTCAGCACTGTTGACGCGCAAGAAAGGATTGGTCTCAAGTTCAATTTCAATGGTGGAAGGTAAGGTTATTTGATTTTGATCTCGAAGTTTCTGAACTTGCTCAAATCGTTCTTGCAATGCCTTATTCTCAGGTTCTACTTGTAAAGCGAATTGTGCATTTGAGAGCGTGTATTCATGGGTACAGTAGACTTGAGTTCTTGGAGGGAGCGCTGAAAGTCGGTTAAGTGATTGATACATTTGTTCAGCTGTTCCTTCAAAAAGGCGTCCGCATCCCATTGCAAATAAGGTATCTCCACAGAATAAACTGTCGATTTCATCTGCAAATATTGCGATATGACCTAAGGTGTGGCCAGGAACAGCGATGACGTCAAGCTTTAAGTCATTAAAATAAAATTTATCATCATGATTGAGTGGACAACTGATAAATGGAATTTTAGATAATTCTTCGCGTGGACCATAAACTTCAATATTTTTTTCCGCGATTAACTCTGGTACACCACCAATATGGTCTTTATGCCAGTGGGTAAGCCATATTTGCTTAAGTGTTAAACCATTCGAGTCACAATAGTTGACCACCAAATTGGCTTCTGTAGGGTCTACCACTGCAATTTCTTGGGTTTCAGTATCTTCAATAATCCATATATAGTTTTGTAGCGCATTGTTAACATCAATTACGCGAACTTGATAACGCATCCTAAACGATCCTAAAGCATGTGACTTATTTGATCTCATCCTAGATCAAGCTTATCAAATTGTAAAATTCACCCAAATTTTAAACAGCGATGTATTGTAAATATTGATTTCGAATTTGATGAGGTGCATTGTTGTTAGCTTAAGATTATCTGATCTGATGAACTAATTTCGAGTAAAAAGTAAATGATGATAAAAGTGAGATTGAGTGCTTGCATCAGCGCAGTGATGAGTTAGATTGTTCTTGTTGGTTGTATGCAGAACTCTCAAGTTGGTCAACTGCAAAAGTCTCAATTATACGAGCGTCCAAGCAGCTGTAAGGTCAATGAGACAATCGAACGTAAAGCGGTTCCTCAAACACCCAACCAAATGAGCCTTCCGAGTTTTGGGCAAGGGGTTATCGGTTGGGCAACAGGGCCAGAAGGTGCTCAAGCACGCTTAGAAAGTGTATCTAAGCAAGACATTCATCAGTTTAAAGCTCAAGGTGTTAGTTTGGAAATGATACGCGAATGGCAAGCGTTTTATACGCATGAAGCAAAGCGTAATCCATGCAATCCGACTGCGCCGTTAAGTGCGCAATTAATGGAAAAAATCGCTTCACTTTGGATGGATTGATATTAAAAAAGATCTCAGTTGAGATCTTTTTTTAATTTACTATCGCATTTTGGCGAGTTTTTCGCCTGTCATTTGCACCAATTGTACTAATACTAAAAGAACAATGACGGTGAGTATAACGACACTGGTATCAAAGCGTTGATAACCATAGGAGATCGCAAGATCACCAATGCCGCCTGCACCGACAGCGCCAGCCATGGCTGTTGCACCAATTAAGCTGATTGCAGCTGTAGTTAAATTGAGAATGAGGGAACTGCGTGCCTCAGGTAGAATAAACTTGAAAATAATTTGTAGGGGTGTTGCGCCCATAGCTTGCGCTGATTCCACGATGCCTTCGTTGACTTCAAGGAGTGAAGTTTCAACCAGACGACCAATATAAGGTCCTACATAAATGGTTAAAGGAACAATAGCTGCCCATGTCCCAATCGAAGTACCCACAATCATTTTTGTCAGTGGAATAACCGCGATCAGGAGGATAATAAACGGGAGGGAACGTAATGCATTCACAATAGGGTTTAATCCATAGTAAATCACACGATTGGCTAAAATCCCGTTTGGTCGTGTAACAAGTAGGGTTATCCCTTGAATTAAACCCCAAATCGTACCGAATAGCATTGCAAAGAAAACCATATGAAAAGTTTCTTGCAGGGCTGTCACAAATTGATCAATTGAAAGTGAGCTTTTCCAAAAAGGTTCAGTAATTTCGGTTAGCCATTGAACAATCATATCTCTCATGCACGTACTCCTGATTGCTCAACTTTAACGCCATGTTGTTGGAAAAAGCTGATGGTTTCTTGAATAATGACTGGATCACCCAGTAATTGCACAAACATTTGCCCAATCACAGCGCCATTAATTTCGGTCATGTTGGCAAATAAAATATTGAGACTAATATCAAATCGTTTAATGGCAGCTTGCACAACAGTTTCTTGGGCCGAAGTACCTAAGAACTGCAAGCTATAAATACTGTGGTGATTTTGATTTTCTAAGTTATTTAAAATATTGATAGGTAATTGCTGCTGTAAAACAGTTTGAATAAATGTTTTGGTCGTCGGGTGTTGAGGTTGACTAAAGATATCGAGAGTACTGCCGTGTTCAATCACTTTGCCTTGCTCCATAACTGCAACAAAGTCGCAAATCGACTCAATAACATCCATTTCATGCGTAACCATAACAATGGTGATTCCTTGCTCTTGATTAATTTTTTTCAAAAGGGCAAGTACAGACTTTGTCGTTTGAGGATCAAGCGCTGATGTTGCTTCGTCACAGAGTAGAATTTTTGGATGATTGGCAAGTGCCCGAGCGATACCTACACGCTGTTTTTGACCACCAGAAAGCTCATCTGGAAAAGCATCACGTTTATGTTTTAAATCGATAAACTCAAGTAGCTCATCTAAGCGTTTTAGACGCTCAGCTTTACTCCAGCCAAGGAGTTTCATTGGCATTTCAATATTGGCTGCAACGGTTTTGGTTTGTAGTAAATTGAAATGCTGGAAAATCATACCAATATTGGCGCGTTCTTGACGTAATTTTGAAGCGCTCAAAGCAGTGAAATCTTGACCGTGGATGATCATTTGACCTTGATTGGGTCTTTCTAGTAAATTGATCAAACGGATCAGTGTACTTTTACCTGCACCACTATAGCCTATAATTCCGAAGATACTTCCATCTGGAATCGTCAGATTAATATTGTCTAAGGCGTGAATAGTTTGGCCTTTAAGCTGATAATGTTTACTAATATTTTTAAATTCAATCATAACGTCAAGAACTATTAAAAATGAAAAACAGGCAAATTAAATTTGCCTGTTAAAAATACAGAAGTCTAGAATTATTGAACTTCTGTGAGATATGTTGTTGGTTTATCAACATTAACCTTAGTGCCACCAAAGTTTTCTTTCACATATTGCTTAACTGCATCTGTATGATATAGCTGACCTACCTTTTGTAATACAGGATCATTCTGACGGCCTTCAGCTACAGCCAGTACATTCACATTCATTTTTGTACTTTGATCGATTGGCTCGTAGTAGATCGCATCTTTTAATACGTTCAAACCACCTTCCATTGCTAAGGTGTTGCCTAATACAATGGCATCCACTTCATCTTTCACACGTACCGCAGTTGCCATTTGAATCGGTTTGATGGTGATTTGTTTAGGATTCTCAGTTACATCAGAAGTAGTGCCTTTGACATTGTCAAATTGAGGTTTTAACTTTACTAAACCAGCAGATTGCAATAATAAAAGGGCACGTGATTCATTAGCACCATCGTTTGGAATTGCGATGGTCGAACCTGTTTTGAAATCATTTAGATTTTTAACTTTGCTTGAGTAAATCCCCATTGGCTCAAGATAAGTCGTAGATAATGGCGCAATTTTTTGAGTATTGGCATCATTGTATGCAACCATATATGCATATGATTGGAAGGCATTGATATCAATCTCTTTATTGGCTACCGCAGTGTTCATTGAAACATAATCAGTAAAGTTTTTAACATCTAACTTTAAACCTGCAGCTTCAGTTTCTGGCAATTTTGCAATGAACTTCCAGATATCTGCATCTGAACCTGTAGAAGCGATTGTAATGGTTTGAACTGAATCTTTATTCGTGTTGTTTGCAGCGGTTTCTGGAGCATCTTGTTTTGAGCATCCAGCGATACCCACTGATAGGCCCAAAACTAAACCAAGAATTTTCTTCATGATATTTCCTGAGTATGTTGAAACGATCTTCAACTTACATATGCAGTGAGGTGAATAGTGAAATGAACTGTCCTTGTTTCAAGAGCACTTCAAGCTATTCATCTGTTAGAGATAATTCGGTATTTAGCTATCAATTATTTAAGCATTGATAACAAAAAAGTTGGTTGATGATAACAATTTTTTTTTATTCAATATAGTGATGTTAATGAACTAGCTTAGCATAAAGCGTCATATACAATTTATGAGAATGTATAAATAAACTTTAAATATCATACTTATAATTTGAGTGTTTAAAATTAGAAAGACCCGTTATCAGCCGAACACCTTATAATGATTTAATATATCAATATGAAAAATATGGATTTAATTTAATTTAGAAATTTGCTTGGTAAGATCATTATTGTATTTCTGCCGATATTGGCTAGGGGGCATACCAAACCAACGCTTGAATGCTCGTCTGAAATTTGAGGCATCGTGATAATTAAGAAGCATACCAATTGTTTCAATCGTGAGTTGCGTATGCTCAAGAAAATAAGCACTTTGCTGTGCAAGCACCTGATCTTTGACTTCTTTAAAGGTTAAACCTTCTTTTTCTAAATGACGAGCTAAGGTTCGTTTGCTCATGAATAATGAAGCGGCAATCTCAGATTCATTTTTGGGATCTGATAAATGCTCAATCAGTATTTTTTTGACACGAAACTGATAAGTATTTTGGGGTGTAAGAAGTTCCTTAAGTACATTTTCACATTGTTTTTTTGCAATGAGATAGTTCTCCTGACTTGCTGAAGCATTCGGGATTTTACACACAGATAAAGGTATCTGAATGCCATCAAAAGATTGTGAAAATGCGAAATCACATTGAAAAATTTTTGTATAAGCAGCATGGTAAGCAGGTTTAGGATAGCTAAAAAGCAACTTCGCCTCAGTTAATGGCTTACCTAAAATAAATTCAGCACACTCTTTAAATACCACCATGCAAGACTCGATCATGCTTTGATATACAAGGGTGGAGCAATCGATATTAAATTGAATTTTACAATTCATCTGCTGATCACGCATTTCGAGAATGACTTCTGCAAATCCAATTCGAGTAGGTAGATAATGTTGAATCGCTTCAAGTGCAGCATAAAGGTTTGGGCAACTGTGCATCAAAAAGCCCATTGCGCCATGAGTCGTTGGTTTAAGGCGATGTCCAAGTTCTAAACCGAAGTCGGGAACATCTGCCATGTTCAATGCATTGTCAAATATACGAATAAAATCAGATGCTGAAATCCGGGAATCTTCCTGTTGAATAAATTCAGCAGTCAGAGATGTGTCATTCAATAAAGTTGGGAATACACGCAGCCCACCTCCCAATTGTTGCGCAATGATTCTGACATATGCGCAGGGAATCAATGCCCGAATTGCATTATCGTCCTGATTGCTATGTTCTATTCCTTTAGACATCATACATAAGTCCAGATAGCGTGATATTGATCATTCTTAAATCTAGCCTCATTAGAGCTGCTAATTTGAATAAAAAGAATGTCAAAAAATGACTTATTAATGTCAAAAAATGACCTGATTGTGTATTTTTTAAATTCTATGCTCAAACACAGATCATCAGCTTAATGGAATAAAGGCTGAATATAAATTTAAAGATGAGATCACATAGGACACATTGTCATGAATAATTTAGTCAAAAAAATGAATGCTGTTCGAGTAGATTTGGTGAATTTTAGCGCTCGCTATATTCCCTTAGAAAATCACATCAAAGCTGCCCATGTATACCATAAATTAAAAAGTAGCCTATTTAAGAATCCTGATTTTGATCACATTGAAGAAATTCAACTTCCAGATCCAAATGTTTGCCCCTTACAAGAGCTTGATGTCAGTAGCCCTTTTTTATACAAGCAAGGTGTATGGAAGGATACTTTTAAGCGATTACGGAAAGATGCGCCGATACATTATCAATCAAACAGTTTATTTGGTCCTTTTTGGTCGATGACACAGTACGAAGATGTCATGTACGTTGATAAAAATCATCAGCTCTTCTCTTCAGAACCGATCATTATGTTGGGTGAGCAACCGCAAGGTTTAGAACTTGAAATGTTTATTGCGATGGATCCACCGAAGCATGATATTCAGCGTAAAGCTGTGCAGGGGGTTTTTGTACCTAAAAACTTAAAAGACATGGAAAGCTTGATTCGGAAACGTACCCAAGACGTACTTGATCACTTGCCTTTAAATGAAGCTTTTGACTTTGTAGATCGAGTATCAATTGAGCTGACTTCAAGAATGTTGGCGACATTGCTAGATTTCCCTTACGAAGAACGACGTAAATTGGTGTATTGGTCTGAAATTGCATCTTCATCGCCAGGTACGACAGGCGGTACGATGACCATTGAAAATACTTTTGATGGTTTAAAAGAGATGGTGAGAGATTTGTCACAACTTTGGCATGATAAGGCTGCACGTATAGAAGCAGGTGAGGCTTCAAGCTTTGACTTGATGAGTATGCTTATTCGGAGTGATGAGACAAAGGATCTGATTCAGCGACCATTAGAGTTTCTGGGGAATTTGGCATTATTAATCGTAGGCGGGAATGATACGACTCGTAACTCGATGTCGGGCGGGGTTTATGCAATGCATTTGTTCCCTCAGGAATTAGACAAGCTGAAGAATAATCCTGATCTGTTGCCTAATATGGTTAGTGAGATTATTCGTTGGCAGACACCATTGGCGTATATGCGCCGTGTATCGACTCAAGATCTAATTTATAAAGGTCAGTATATCCGCAAAGGTGACAAAGTTGTTATGTGGTATGCGTCTGCTAACCGTGATGAAACTGTGTTTGAAAATGCGGATGAATTTCGTATTGATCGTGAAAATGTGAAAAAACATCTATCATTTGGTTATGGAATTCATCGCTGTATGGGTAGTCGTTTGGCTGAGATGCAATTGACTATTCTTTGGGAGGAGATTCTCAAACGTTATGACAGAATAGAAGTGCTTGAAACACCTGAGATTGTTCAGTCTAATTTTGTTCGTGGATATTCTAAGATGATGGTAAAGCTGCATCCTAAAGTAAATCAGGAATAAGGAAAAGCTCTTTCTAAGGGTTTAAGGACTACTTTAGATTATGATTTAACTATTTATTAATTATTGTGTATTTGTTGAAATGAATTGGAATGTTAGATATTGTTGCAAGCAGTATAAATATTTTCAATAAATCCTAATATTAAGCACAATTTATAATTATGAGGTAGTGATGGGTAGTTACATTGAGTCTAATCTAGCTAGAGACGAAAAAATATTAGAAAGGGCACATGTGTCTTGGATGTCTCAAATTGGCTATATTATTATAGGGGTATTATTGTTACCTATGGCTGGAATTGGTCTAATTTTTATTTTAGTAGCTATTATTAACGTATGGACCACAGAGTTAGCTATAACGAATAGAAGGATTATTGCTAAAACTGGGTTAATTCGCCGTAATACAATTGAACTTAAAATCAATCGTGTAGAGAGTCTTGGTGTAGATCAAGGTATCCTAGGTCGCATATTTAATTTTGGTTCAATTATTGTTAGAGGAACTGGTGGTTCTAATGCCCCAATTCCATATATTGCTAAACCATTAGATTTTAGAAAATCAGTCAATCATTATCTTGATGAATTAGATGATAAAGCATCAATTGAACTTTAAGAAATTAATTAAAAACCCCGCACAAAGCGGGGTTTTTTAATACTTAAACTGTATTAAGCATTTTCACGAGCAATCGCGCGGTAACCAATATCTTTACGGTATTGAACGCCGTCAAACGTTACTTTTTGGCAAAGCTCTAAAGCTTTTGCTTGTGCTTCACCAATGGTATTACCAAGTGCAGTCACGCAAAGGACACGACCACCCGCAGTGACGATATCACCATTCTCATTGGCTTTCGTACCTGCATGGAACACTTTCGCATCTGCCATTTCCGTATCTAAACCAGAAATCACATCGCCATTGCTAGAGGTTTCAGGGTAGCCCTTGGATGCAAGTACGATACCGACAGTTTTACGCTCATCCCATTCAGCTTCTGCAGGAAGTTTACCTTCAATACCTGCTTCAACTAAATCAACTAAAGATGATTTTAAACGCATCATGATCGGTTGAGTTTCAGGGTCACCAAAACGACAGTTAAACTCGATTACTTTAGGCTGACCTTGTTCATCAATCATCAAACCTGCGTATAAGAAACCTGTATAAACGTGCCCGTCTTTTTTCATACCTTCAACGGTAGGACGCATCACTTCATTCATGGTTTTTTCAAAAACTTCAGCCGTTACCACAGGAGCAGGAGAGTAAGCACCCATACCGCCCGTGTTAGGACCTTGGTCACCTTCAAAGATACGTTTATGATCTTGTGACGTAGCCATAGGTAAAATGTTGTCGCCATCAATCATACAAATGAAAGATGCTTCTTCACCTGCCAAGAACTCTTCAATGACAACGCGTGAACCTGCATCACCAAATTTGTTGCCTGCAAGCATGTCATCAATCGCATCAAATGCTTCTTGATTGGTCATGGCAACAATTACGCCTTTACCCGCAGCAAGACCATCTGCCTTGATTACGATCGGCGCACCATTTTTCTCAACAAATGCCTTAGCAGCATCGACTTCCGTGAACACGTCATAGAAAGCCGTTGGGATGTTGTGACGTTTCAAGAAGTGCTTGGCAAATGCTTTAGAGCCTTCTAATTGCGCTGCAAATTGGGTAGGACCCCATATTTTCACACCTGCCGCGCGACAAGCATCGACTACACCATTTACAAGCGGTGCTTCAGGACCGACAACAATCAGATCCACGGCATTATTTTTTGCAAAGTCGATAATGGCAGGGTTGTCTAAAATGTTAAGTGCTACATTTTCACATTTTGGTTCAGTTGCTGTGCCCGCATTACCCGGTGCAACAAAAACTTTAGTTACTTTTTCATCTTGAGCGATTTTCCATGCTAACGCATGTTCACGACCGCCATTACCCAAAACTAAAATATTCATCGGTTCATACTCCATGAATCGAAAATGACATAAAGTCCTCAACTAAATGAATAGAAGAGGACTTTAGGCAAGATTAAAAATCTCTTATCAGTGTTATAGGTGACTTATGAGAAGTCATCATGACACGAACCATTAATTAATGACGGAAATGACGCATGCCAGTGAACACCATTGCAATACCTGCTTCGTCAGCAGCAGCAATCGTTTCTTCATCACGCATTGAACCACCCGGTTGGATAATACATTTGATACCTGCTTTAGCGGCGTTATCAATACCATCACGGAATGGGAAGAATGCGTCAGATGCCATTACTGCACCTTCAACGACTAAGCCTGCATGTTCAGCTTTGATCGCAGCAATACGAGCAGAGTTTACGCGGCTCATTTGACCTGCACCCACACCAATCGTTTGACGGTTTTTAGCATAAACAATCGCGTTTGATTTAACGTATTTCGCAACTTTCCAAGCAAAGATCATGTCATCAATTTCTTGTTCAGTTGGGGCACGTTTCGTCACAACTTTAAGATCATCTTTAGTAATCATACCTAAGTCTTGATCTTGAACGAGTAAACCACCGTTTACACGTTTGTAGTCCATTTGTGGAGCACGTTCGTCAATTGCAGGTAATTCGCCACATACAAGTACACGTACGTTTTTCTTCGCACCTGTAACTTCTAGTACACCTTCAGCAACGCTTGGTGCAATAATCACTTCAACAAATTGACGGTCAACAATTGCTTGTGCAGTTGCAACGTCTAATTCACGGTTAAACGCAATGATGCCACCGAATGCAGATTCTGGATCAGTTGCATATGCAAGGTCATATGCAGCTTTAATACCGTCTAAAGAGACTGCAACGCCACATGGGTTAGCGTGTTTTACGATTACACATGCAGGTTTCGCAAATGATTTAACACATTCAAGTGCTGCATCAGTATCTGCAATGTTGTTATAAGATAATTCTTTACCTTGCAACTGTTTAGCAGTAGAAACAGAGGCTTCAGTTGCAGCAGGGTCAACATAGAATGCAGCAGATTGATGTGGGTTTTCACCGTAACGTAAATCTTGAGCTTTATTTAATTGCGTATTGAATGTACGTGCAAATTGATCAGCATGACCTTCTTCTTTACCAACGCGAGCGCCTAAGTAAGATGCGATCATACCGTCGTACTGAGCAGTATGTTCAAATGCTTTAACTGCTAAGTCAAAACGAGTTGCATAAGAAAGTGAGCCTTCAGCTTTAAGCTCAGCAACTACAGTCGCATAGTCAGATGCATTTACAACGATACCTACAGACGCATGGTTTTTCGCAGCAGCACGAACCATCGTTGGACCACCGATGTCGATATTTTCAATCGCATCAGCAAGTGAGCAGTTAGGTTTTGCAACAGTAGCCGCAAATGGATAAAGGTTTACCACAACTAAATCGATCGCATCGATGTTGTGTTCAGCCATCACAGCTTCATCTAGACCACGACGAGCCAAGATACCACCGTGGATTTTCGGATGAAGTGTTTTTACACGTCCGTCCATCATCTCTGGGAAACCAGTGTGCTCTGAAACTTCGACTACAGCAATATTGTTGTCACGTAACAACTTATAAGTACCGCCAGTAGATAAAATTTCTACCCCTAGAGCAACAAGGTCTTGGGCAAATTCAACAATGCCTGTTTTATCAGAAACAGAGATTAATGCGCGTTTAATAGTCATGATTTAGTCACAGTTATCAAGAATTAAAACAAAAAAGCTAAATAGCAGGTAAAAAAAATGCCCGCGGAAGCCGCAAGCATTTTATCATTTATTCACTCATTAAACCGTGAGCTTTCAACTTTTTACGTAAAGTACCACGGTTAAGGCCTAGAATCTCAGCAGCGCGAGTCTGGTTGCCACGTGTATATTCTAACACTACAGATAAAAGAGGTTTCTCCATTTCTGCTAAAACCATGTCATAAACTTGAGATGGTTGCTCGCCTTGCAATTGTGCAAAATAATGGCGAACTGCGCGATCTACGTGAATACGAAGAGCGACATCAGATTGTGCAGTAAAAATAGGAGATTTGCTATTCATGCGAGTTAATCCGAGAATCAATAATCACTTAGGGTAAAAGTGATTTTGTGGTCAAAATAAAAAAACGAGCTCCGTTTTAGGTCCTAAAACGGTCGACTCTAAAACAAGAACAATTAGCTTGCCACAACTAGAGCAATTGAGTGAAAAATAAGCGTAACAATAGTTTAATATTTGTTACGGTTCCACATAAAACAAAAAACATCCCTGATGCGCTGAATAAAAAATCAAGCACATGAACAGAACTGTATTTATTTTGAGAAATTGCGAGGAGTTTGCGGTACAAAGCTTTCGTGGCGCGTATCATACCATTGTCTATGAAAAAGTGAGCAAGAAAACTACATTTTTTTTAATTTTTTTATCGTTTTTTTTGATCTTATGGTCGTATAACTTCCAATTTATAATTGTCAAACTCAGATTGGGAAAAATTTATACTAAATTTGAAACCAAATGGACTGTCTTGAGGAATTCGTGTAATTCCATGCAAACTTTCTACTAAATATTCATTGGGTGCTTTAATAGAGGATGAAATCAATTTACCTTGTTGAAAAATGCTTATTTTCAACAGAGGCAGTTTTAGCCCTTTGCTATATTCGTTCACCAAGTTACCTGAAAAAACAGTGGAGATCGCTGATGTTGACTCAATATTGAGGTCTTGTACTTTTATATGGGTATAGCGTTCATCAAGCGTGTCACAATTAAATAAGTTACATGCTGATATAAATGCCTGATTTAGCGCAGGTGAGCGTTGCAATACATTTGGGTTAAACCATAAAAATTGAAAAACCAGTAATAACGCTAAAATTGTATTTACGATCGCCCATGTCGCAATATAAAGCCTAGTTCTTGGTTTCGATTGGCTATTGGCATGGATTGATGATGAAAGATTTAAAGAAGGGTAGTTGGTAATCGGATCATGATTGAACGTATTTAAGTTATTTAAATACGTACGCAAGGTTATGTTTGAATTTGCAACTTTACGATCGAAAATATCCAATAGGTGTTGTTCTTGTTTAGGTTCAATCACATCTTCAGATGGTGCTGTACTGTCTTGGGCTTCTGTGATTAAAGGTTCAATCACTTTCGGTTGAGGATTGAATAGATGTAGAAGCGCATTAAACTCAGCAGAACATTTAGGACAACAAACCATACCCTCGGCAACAGTTAACTGGGTGACTGATACCTTGTAAATTGTGGAGCAATTTGGGCAGCGGGTTTGTTTATCACTCATATCTTAAATTAAGCTCTACTTATTTATGGCGTTTCCCAGAAAGACGGTACCAATTTTCATCACGCTTTTCTTTGTCTAATATATCAAAAAATTCAGCATAAACACGAGAAACATCATCAACTTGCTCTTCAATAATACCGGCAAGTGCGAATTCACCTTCAGGTTGAATGAGTGTTGAAAACTCCTCAGCAAGCGCCATCAGTGGGCCAGCAAGAATATTTGCGACAAATACATCTGCCTTTTGCTCACCAAGTGCTTGATTAAATTCTTCAGGTAAGCCGACATATAAATTTTCGAGCACGCCATTTAATTCAGCATTTTGTTGTGTAGCGAGTACAGCTTGAGGATCAATATCTGTCGCATATACTTTTTTTGCACCCAGCAATAGGGCAGCAACACCTAGAATGCCAGAACCACAGCCGTAATCGATGACGATTTTGTCTTTTACATCGGTTTTACCTAACCATTGTAGGCAGAGGAATGTTGAAGCATGATTACCTGTACCAAAAGCTAGGCCTGGATCTAATTTAATATTGACCGCATCCGCTTCAGGTGCTTCCATCCACTCAGGAACGATCCAATATTTTTCACCAATTTGAATTGGCTCATATGCATCCATCCAAGTGCGTTCCCACTCTTGATCTTCGATAAACTCATAACGTAAAGGTGCTTCAGGCATCTGGTCTTTAATGAATGTTTCTAGTGCGACGACATCGATTTCTTCATCATCTTCTTGAGCGTAAATACCCGTTACGATGACTTTGTTCCAAAGCGGAGTCTCACCTGGAAGTGGTTCTAATAACGCTTGATCTTCTGCATCATCTAGCGTCACACTGACTGCACCAAGAGATAATAATAGTGTTTCAGTAAAATCAACTTGTGCTTGATCGACAGTAATATGGATTTGTAACCACTTCACAGTAAAAAAACCTAAATATGCAATACGAGAGTTAGCATTGTACTGTATTCGCTTTAAGAATGCAGATAAAACCTGAAGCATAAATAAAGGCACGATTACAGTGCCTTTAAGATGAGTTGGTTAACTCAATTAATATCAGTTAATTTGTGAGTGGTTTCGAGTTAACTCAGCCGGATGGTCTAATGGTGCAAAACGATTCAGCAACATCCCGAAAATAGCTGCGAAGATATACATAAAGATTGAATAAACAGCTGCTGGCATCGCAATTTCGCTGCTATTCATTATCGTGATTGCAATCGCCATGGCCAAAGTACTGTTATGGATACCAATTTCAAAAGCACACGCTCTTGCTTGAAAGCTCGGTACACCAAAGAAGCGTGGTAGAAAATAACCAACGCTAAGACTTGCGATACAAAATAACGCTGTTGCCAAACCAATTTGAGCAAGATAATTCATAATGTTGGCACGTTCAGAAAGTACTGCACCGACAATAATTAACACTAAGAATACAACGGCAAAAATACGCACTGGTTTTTCTAGTTTAGTTGCAACATTTGGAAATTTGTAGCGCATAAACATACCGAGGGCAACTGGAATAAGAATAATGGCGAACACTTGTAAAATTTTACTAAATTGTAGACCAATTTGAGTTGAATCCTGAATGAAATGGGTGATTGCAAAATTCACGATCAGCGGCAAGGTCACTGCAGCAATAATGGCATTAATCGCAGTCAAGGTGATGTTGAGCGCAACATCACCTTTGTATAAATAGCTAAATAGATTGGCTGTCGCACCCCCTGGTGAGGCAGCAAGCAACACTAAGCCGACAGCCAAGTAAGGCGAAAGATTGAGTATTCTACATATAATAAATGCAACGCCAACCAAAATGATGAGTTGGGAAAATAATGCGATGAGCACTGCTTTAGGGTGTTTACGAACGCGTAGAAAATCTTGAACAGTGAGTTCAAGTCCTAAACCCGCCATCACAATTGCAAGTGCTAAAGGTAAAAAAATCGTAAGGATCCCTGTGTCCATAAATTCATCCTGAATTTTGTTGTGTTATTTGTAAATAGATCATTATTTTTAATTTGGTTTTATCGTTATCAATAAATAAAAGCAACCAATTTTTCAATTGGTTGCATAAATGGTCGAATTTAAAAAATTGGATTAAGACGCTTTTGGCATCGGTGGCGCATATCCGAGTGCACATTTGCCTTTATATTCTTGACCTTCAATATTCACGGAAACACTCGCTGCATCAGACTTACAAGCTGAATTAAGCTGCTCTTCATTGCCTTTTAAATCTTTACTTTGGGTAGGGAAAAATTGAGTTTGGCAAGTACCATTCCAAATGATTCCTTTATACGGGAAACTGACAGCATCGCCTTCGCTTTTACCCTTACATACACTTTGGAATTGTTTGGCATTATAGGCATTATCAACTTTGTCATTCGCAATACTCATACTACTTACGCTTAGACCCAAACAACATAACATTGATATCGTAAATAACTGGACTTTCATGTTCGTATACTCTTGTTAAAAAATATGACTTGAATATGTTGAAAAAATAGTCGAATCAATGGAAGGGCAATGCTGTAAATAAATTTTCTAAATTGTTAAAAAATCACTTAAATCTGCAAAATTTATAAATTTTTATATCAAAATGGTTTATATTATTGGACTTCAAAAAAATTAGAATTAAATCGTTCTCGATTGTCTCAAGGCAAACAAAATTTGCTATAATTTTCTGTCATTATTTCTATCTCCTCATATACCACTATGCATTATCCTAAAGTTTACGATGTCATTGTTATCGGTGGCGGACACGCTGGTACAGAAGCAGCGCTTGCTGCGGCACGTATGGGTCGACAGACTTTACTCTTAACTCATAATATTGAGACTTTAGGGCAGATGAGCTGTAACCCAGCGATTGGTGGTATTGGTAAATCACACCTTGTTCGCGAAATTGATGCCTTAGGTGGTGCGATGGCACTCGCAGCAGACAAGGGTGGTATTCAGTTCCGTATTCTGAACTCACGTAAAGGTGCTGCAGTTCGTGCAACGCGTGCGCAGGCTGACCGTGTACGTTATAAAGCGGCTATTCGCGAAACATTAGAAAACCAAGCCAATCTTGATATTTTCCAACAAGCAGCAGATGATCTCATTGTTGACGGCGATACCGTTAAAGGTGTGGTAACACAAATGGGGATTCGCTTTGATGCGAAAACTGTCGTGTTAACCGCTGGTACATTCTTGGGTGGCGTGATTCATGTTGGTCTTGAGAAATCAAGCGGCGGTCGTGCAGGTGATCCACCTTCAATTTCTTTAGCGCACCGTTTACGTGAGCTTCAATTGCCAGTAGGTCGTTTAAAAACAGGTACGCCACCACGTATTGATGCACGTTCTGTAGATTTCTCTGTGATGACACCACAGCCGGGTGATTTTCCATCACCAACGATGTCATTTATGGGTGATGCATCTATGCACCCAGAGCAAGTCAACTGCTATATCACGCATACCAACGAAAAAACTCATGATATTATTCGTGGCGGCCTAGACCGTTCACCGATGTATACTGGTGTGATTGAAGGTGTAGGACCACGTTACTGTCCGTCAATCGAAGATAAAATTCATAAATTTGCCGATAAAGATTCTCACCAAGTATTCTTAGAGCCTGAAGGCCTAGATACACATGAACTTTATCCAAATGGTATTTCTACATCTTTACCGTTTGATGTCCAGTTTGAATTAGTACGCTCAATCCGTGGTATGGAAAATGCGCATATCCTGCGCCCGGGTTATGCCATTGAGTATGATTATTTCAACCCACAAGCTTTGAAATTCACTTTAGAGACTAAAGCGATTAATAACTTGTACTTTGCGGGTCAAATTAACGGTACGACAGGTTATGAAGAAGCCGGTGCACAGGGTTTACTTGCAGGTTTGAATGCTGCACGCCGTGCGTGGGATCAAGAACAATGGACACCGAAGCGTGATGAAGCGTACATGGGTGTATTGGTCGATGACTTAATCACTTTAGGTACGAAAGAACCTTACCGTATGTTTACCTCACGTGCGGAATACCGTTTGATGCTTCGTGAAGATAATGCAGACCAACGTTTGACACCAATCGGGCGTGAAATGGGTCTTGTGGATGACGAGCGTTGGGCAGCGTACTGCGAAAAAATGGAAGCGGTTGAGCGTGAAACAGGTCGTTTACAACATCTTTGGGCTGCACCTAACAATCCAATGGGTAAAAAATTCGTTGAAATGACAGGTGCGGATCTTTCTAAAGAATGTTCTGCGATTGATTTGTTGAAACGTCCGAACATTACTTTTGCTCAAATTGCGGAACTCACTGGTTCTGATGTTTCTGCTCAAGTGGGTGACCAAATTGAGATTGCAGTTAAATATGAGGGTTATATTAACCGTCAGCATCAGGATGTAGCGCAAATGAAGCGCTTAGAAGAGACTAAGATTCCAGCTGATTTTAATTATGACGTGGTATCTGGTTTATCTCGTGAAATTACTTTGAAACTCAAAGAAGTTCGCCCTGAAACTCTCGCTCAAGCAAGTCGTATTCCGGGCGTTACACCTGCTGCTGTTCAATTGGTGATGATTACGATTCGTAAGAATGCACAAACTAAAAAATCTGCTTAAGCCTGTTGCAGTCAAAAAAACCCGCTTGATGCGGGTTTTTTTGATCCTCATATAACGATTTATTCATAAATAAGATAAATAATTTATTATTTACGTTTAACAAGAATAGAGATTAATAAAGAAATTATGATTATTTCTCAATCCAAGTTGATGTCGTTATATTGATTCTACGTTCACAACAAAGAGGAAAGGCCATGACGATGAAGCGTATTCGTTATAATGGTTATGAAATTGCATGCTGCACGATGTAAATCATAATCCAACGACATTGAAAAGTGTACGTGGGCTAAAGGGGAGTTTAGTTCAGGTATTTAAACTCAACACAATAAGAAATCAGCGCAATACTGAAAATATGATAATAAAAAATCTTCAGAGCCAATTTGGCTCTTTTTTAATTTTCAATTTCATGAACGGCGTTAAATACATCGAGCGGTTCAATACGAATGATTTTTTTGCCGAAGCTTCTGAGCCACCAAACCAATTGTGAAGTAAATGGCACATTAGCCACCACTTTAAAGAGATCATCGGATAGTTGTGTGATGGATTGATCTTTACTGAGTTGGCTTTCGGAAAAGTAAAGTGCATCAGCTTTATTCATAAAGAGTTCGAGTTGAACGAGCTCAGTGGGTTTATTGAAATCAACTCTGAAGCCAAGCGCACCAGATTCAATGTAAGCATCAATATCAAAGTCAACAGGGTGTAAGGCGCGTTGTTCTAGAACTTTTGCAGATTTAAAACGATGTAAAGCAAAAGTTTGAACTTCTGATTTGTCATGTCGAGTACAAATCAAATAAATGATCGAGCCCTTTTGAACCAGTGCAAGCGGGTTTAAGGTATAACCACGTTCTTCACTTTCAGGTCCACGCGCACGATATATACATTCAATCTGTTTATCTTGTAATAGACCTTCGTAAATAGCTTGCTGCGCATGTTTCTCTACAACAGGAGGGATCAAGGGCTGGCTTGCTGGGACAATACGAACTCGGTTAATCCACTGACGTACATTGTTTTGTGTAGATAAGCTGCGTTTTGCAAGCTCGAACCAAGGGTTCATTTCCTCAATTAAGCTTGGAGGAAGCAAATGCTTCAAATGCTCTTCAACCATCATGAAGGTGACGGCTTGTGAGCTGGTCATATGCGGCAAGCTTTGAATTGGGGCATCTGATCGCCAACGCCAACCTTGTGGTACAGTTTTATTACTCTCAATAGGAAATCTTTGAGAAATTTGATTTAAATCACGTTGAATGGTTCTTAAACTGATTTCAATACCTTCTCTTTGCAGGGTCTCTTGCAACTCTCGTGTACCCATCCATTTGCCAGTGGTTAAGCGTGAAAGAATTTGCCACTGTCGATATAAGCTATTCGATGTTTCTTTTTCTTGAGAGGACATAATGAACTAATGAATAAAGAGAAAATATTTTTCAAACACACAATAAAAAATCTTTAAGAGATAAGCAAGCATGGAAAGTGAAGCTGTTGAGTATATTTCGATACATCTTTAGGCCATTTTTCGTTGTGAATGCTTCAAAAATGGGGCATTAATAGATGAATAGGTAAATTTTTGGCATTGAAATTGCTTAATTTTGTTTACAATTGATAACAATTAAGAGGTATGTATGCTAAAAGAGGAAAAAGATACCACTTCAATTCTCGCAAATTTTAAGGCTGATCATACCGTCGAAGCTTTTGAAAAATCTATGCAGATCGAAGTTAAACAAAACAGCACTGCGTACTTGTTCGATCAACTTAAATCTGAATTTTATAATGAACTTTTAGATGACAAAACTATTGGATTAGAGGCCTCTAGCAAAATCGAAAATTGGTTATGTGAAAGAAGCTTGGATGAGCTGAAATCATTAAATCATCAAGCGAAGGAACATTTCCTCTATCAGGGCATTACATTTACAGTCTATGGTGGTGCTGAGGGTACAGATCGTATTATTCCTTATGACTTAATTCCACGTGTAATTGCCAAACAACAATGGCACAAAATAGAGCAAGGCTGTGCACAAAGGGTGCAAGCATTGAACTTTTTTTTAGATGATATTTACCATAATCAGGCGATTTTAAAAGATGGTTTAGTGCCTGAGCTGCAAGTGCTCACTCATGAGGCATACCAACCATTGATGTATAAACATTCATTGAAAGGTAAAGTTTATAGTCAAATTAGCGGAATCGATATTATTCGTGATCAGCAAGGTGACTTCTTCGTACTAGAAGACAATTTAAGAACACCATCAGGCGTGTCTTATATGTTGGAAAGTCGAAAAATTAGTGAAAAAATGATGCCCGAACTTTGTAAGTCATCAAATTTACAAGGTGTAGAGCAATACCCACAACTTTTAAGACAAATACTCGAGGAAAATGCTGAAGTAGATAATCCATTTATCGTGGTGCTTACACCGGGTCGATATAACAGTGCATATTATGAGCATTGCTTCCTCGCACGTGAGATGGATGTTCCTCTAGTTACAGGTCAGGATTTATTCGTTGAAAATGCTAAGGTCTATGCCAAAACCGTTTGGGGTAAAAAACAAGTCGATGTAATTTACCGACGCCTAGATGATGGATTTCTTGATCCATTGTGTTTTATGCCAGACAGTACATTAGGTGTACCTGGCCTAATGTCTGCTTACTTACAACACAATGTCGTGATTGCGAATGCGCCTGGCACGGGGGTAGCAGATGACAAATCAATCTATCCTTATGTCGATAAAATGATTAATTACTATCTAAACCAGAAGCCAATTTTAAATAACGTACCGACTTACCAATGTCGTGAACGTGAAGAACTCGATTATGTACTTTGTAATTTAGAAAAGTTAGTGGTTAAAGAGGCGCAAGGTTCAGGCGGTTATGGCATGTTAATTGGTCCTAAAGCGACCGAACAAGAAATTGAACAATTTAGATTAAAGTTAATTGCACAGCCGCATGCTTACATTGCACAACCAACTTTAGCGCTTTCAGTCGCTCCCACTTTAACTGAATTCGGCATCGCTGAACGCCATATTGATTTAAGACCGTTTATTTTAAGTTCACCGTATCGTACAGAAATCGTGCCGGGAGGTTTAACCCGAGTTGCGATGCAAGAAGGGTCATTAGTTGTAAATTCGTCACAGGGTGGTGGCATTAAAGATACGTGGGTTATAGATCCGCTACATTCATAAATATACAACCAGGAGCTTGTCATGATTATATTAAACAGCAATGCGCAAAATATTTACTGGGTTGGCCGTTATTTATCTCGTATTCAACATTTATGTGGTCAGTTTCCATTTCAAGATGATGTTCAAGCATTGCAGTATGCCCATGCTTTTTGCTTACCTGCTTTTAATGCGTGTTCGCTCAATGAGCTGATTCTGAGTAATGATCAGCCAGCTTCTTTTTTTCAACAATTTGAATATGTGAAAAATAATATTCAAGATTTACGTGGTGTATTGTCAGTTCAGGCTTATTCAGAATTAAAACAGATGGTGGATACAGCGACACAAAATGCAGGATTAATTTGTACTGTTGTTGATGAGTGTAGCGATATTCTAGAAGCTGAAAATGAAGACATTTTTCTGTTTTTTAGTCTAGGACAATATTTCGAAAATCTTGATCGTGAAATAAGATTGAATCAGGATGTTAATTCTACAATCAATTCTTTAAGTGTTGTGATTGAACTGTTGAAGTCTAAAGGATGGGACAGCTTAGATGAGGCTTGGCAACATCTTTTAGCGCATCCAAATGCTAATAGCTTTTACCAATTGAATGATCAGGTGCAATGTTTATTTGAGGTGGATGCATGAAATTGATGATTAATCATCAAACCCATTATCAATATACGGAAACGGCAAAAAATAGTATCCAATATATACGAATGTGTCCTCAATGTAATGCTCACCAAAAAGTAGATGCTTGGTCAGTGAGTATTCCTGGTCATACGGTCGAAGCAAAAGATGCCTTTAATAATATTTGGATCACTTCGACTCAACGCTATGCATATCAAAATTTAAGTATTATGGCGCAGGGCATTATTGAAATCGATACAGTTTCAGAACAAGCTATTGAGTCAGAAGTGCCAGTCGGTATTTTTCTACAAATTACCCCAGCGACTCAATGTGATGCTGAAATGAAAGCTTTTGCAGCTCAGCATGTGAGTAAAAAGACTCGTGATGAATTAAAACATTTAAGTTATGCATTGCTTGAGCATATGCCATATATTTCAGATTCTACTCAAGTGAATACTACGGCAATAGATGCATTCCATCATCAACAAGGGGTATGTCAGGATCATACTCATGTATTTGTAGGTATGTGTAGAGAGTTAAATATTCCTGCGCGTTATGTTTCTGGATATCTTTACGTTCCAGAAATGAGTCATTTGGCGAGCCATGCTTGGGCTGAAGCTTATATAGATGGAGTTTGGTATACATTTGATGTTAGCAATCAGCTCTATACGCCAAGTTCACACATTTATATTGCATTAGGGCGTGATTATTGGGACGTTGCACCTATCAGAGGTGTGCGAGAGGCTGGTGGCGTGGAGAGTATGACGGCCATCGTTCAGGTATTACCGTGTTAGAACAAAATTTAGAAGAGAGATTTCAATGACCTATTGTTGTGCTATGCGTTTACGTGATGGCTTAATTTGTATCAGTGACACGCGAACAAATGCAGGTGTAGATCATATCTCTGTATTTCGTAAACTCTATCTTTTCGGTGTTGAGGGTGAGCGTTTTATCAGCATACAAACTGCGGGTAATTTGGCAACGACTCAAGCCGTTATAGGACATTTGCAGAATCAGCTAGATTTAAAACACGAACCTAATTTGTATAGTGTGAATAGCATGTTCGAGATGGCTGACTTGGTTGGTCATACTTTAAAGCGTGTCATTATGGATGTGACTACTGATCAACTAGAGCAAAGTAATTATCACTGTACGATTTTACTTTCTGGTCAAATTAAAGGGGAGGATATTCAGTTATATAATATTTATCCTCAGGGTAATTTTATCAATGCGACGTCAGATACGCCCTTTTTTCAGATTGGGGAAAGTAAATACGGTAAACCAATTTTAGATCGTGCATTAAATTACAATACTGAGTTAGATGAAGCATTAAGATGCGGTTTAATTTCATTTGATTCAACCCTTAGATCTAATGTTTCTGTGGGCTTACCACTAGATGCATGTATTTATAAAAAAGATAGTTTTGCAATTCCATTGTCTAAACGTATTCATGATGATGATCCATATTTCTCATCAATTAGTAAACTTTGGTCAGATACTTTGCGTCAGGGATTGAACGGTTTGCCACGGCCAACAGAAGACTATTGGCAATAATTTTGCTTTATGATTGAGTTTAGATTAAATTGAGTTGCATTGAATATTAAATCATTACTATAAAAATTAGGGGAAGCAATGCAACAGTTCAGTTATGCGAGTGTGTCGACTGCAGATGCAAGTCGCTTATTGATTGATGTTCGTGAAATCTTGAATGAAGCCCGTCATTTCAATTTTGAGCATCAAATTTCTGGAGCACTTTATTATGCAGATGGGCACTATTTTCAATGTCTAGAGGGTGATGAAGCCACACTAGATATATTGTTGCAAAAGCTTCACAAGGATAAACGCCATCATCAAATTCGCCTATTCCAGCGAAAAAATATTGAAAAAAAACAATTTCAAGAATGGTCTATGAAGTTTGTGGGACGACAAAGTCCAGTGAAGCAGGCTTTAATAGATATGGGATTTAGTCAATTTACGCCTACACAGTTTACACAAGATCAAGCTGATTATTTAATTCGATTTTTGACACGCGCTCAGGATACGGATTTTAATGAACTACAACGTAATGCTGTTTAGCATTACGTTGATTTAATTTGCTCATTACATTTTAAGACGCTTCGGACGTTGGCTTAATCGACATAACAACTCATAACCAATCGTACCATTCGCTTCAGCAACATCATCCACTAAACGATGTTTACCCCATAATTCTACTGGATCACCAATTTTTGCGTTGAGATCAGTGACATCTATGGCAATCATATCCATGGCAACTCTGCCAATCACTGGGGTTAATTGACCATCTAGTGAAACCGAATTCTCACGAATAAAAGCTCTTGGATACCCATCACCATATCCGATCGAGACAATTGCTAATTGCATAGGTCGCTGTGCAACAAAGGTTGAGCCATAACCTACAGCTTCACCTGATTGAATGGAGTTAAGTGCAATAATCTCAGCACTGAATGTCATGACAGGTTTTAAATCTAGAGCGTGGACGTCACGATCTGCAAATGGCGTTGCGCCGTACAGCATAATACCAGGACGAACATAGTCAAAATGCAATTCAGGGTATTTATAAATTGCTGCTGAATTACAACATGAAGCTAAAATTGGTGCACAATCTTGTTTTACTTCAAGAAATTGAGATATTTGTTGTTCATTTAAAGGGTGATCAACATCTGCATTAGCAAAATGCATTGCAAGTACACAGGTAAAACCTTCATTTTTTAATTGATGAATAATCGATTTGATTACATCAATTTTGAAGCCTAAGCGGTTCATTCCGCTATTTAGTTTAACCCATACTTTTAGATTTCGGGCGATATAAGCATCTTTAACTTGCAACAACCACTGCAGTTGTTGATGATGATGAACGATTACTTCAATATGTTGCTCAATCGCAATTTGCATTTCATCTTCAGAAAAAACACCTTCAATTAAGGTGATAGGTTGTTTAAAACCTAATTCACGTATTTCAAGTGCTTCTTCTAAACATGCAACGCCAAAAGCATCAGACTGGCTCAATGCGGCTAAGCAGTCTGAGACTCCATGACCATAAGCATTTGCCTTTACCATACTTACAACTTTAGAGTTTGATGCAAGTTGTTTCACGCGATTTAAATTGTATTGCAATGCGTGTGTGTCAATACAAACCGTTGCTTGGCGCACTCTAATTTACTCCTAGAGGCATGTGGAAAGGTTAAATCTTTTAAACTGAAAAAAGATAATTGTGTTGGATCAATTCGTGCGTTCTTAACTAAGAATTGATCAAAGCAAAATTACTCTTCTTCTTGGTTCTGCGCGTAATATTCAGGTGACAAGTTACTAAAACGCGTATATTGACCTTCAAAAGCGAGTCGAACGGTACCAATTGGACCATTACGTTGTTTACCGATAATGATTTCAGCAGTTCCTGCTTCTTTAGATTCTTTGTTATATACCTCATCACGGTAAATGAACATGATCAAATCGGCATCCTGCTCAATTGCTCCAGATTCACGTAAGTCTGACATCACAGGACGTTTATTTGGACGGTTTTCGAGTGAGCGGTTAAGCTGCGAAAGTGCAATCACAGGGCAATGCATCTCTTTCGCCAATGCTTTCAAGCTTCGAGAAATTTCACCAATTTCACCCACACGGTTATCACCCATACCTGGTACTTTCATTAACTGCAGGTAATCGACCATGATGCAACCGAGTTTACCACCGTGTTGTTTGGCTATACGTCTTGCACGTGCGCGCATTTCAGTCGGTGGAAGGGCAGAAGAATCATCAATATAGAGATGCTTCTCTTGCAGTTGAAGAATCGTTCCCGTGACCTTGTTCCATTCTTCGCCATCTAATTTGCCAGATCGCAAATGTCCTTGATGCACTTTACCAAACGAGGAAATTAAACGCATGGCAATAGAGTCAGCAGGCATCTCCATGGAGAATACGAGAGCAGGAAGGTTGCAATTGAATAGCACACTTTCGACTAAATTCATTGCGAAAGTTGTTTTACCCATTGATGGACGGGCAGCAACGACGATCATATCTCCAGCTTGCATACCTGATGTTTTATTATCAAGCTCCACAAATCCTGTGGTCAGACCTGTAATATTCCCATCAAGTTGTGATAATTCGTTGAGTTTATCGAATACATCTGCGACAACGGTATTAATTGCTTTTGGACCTTGAGCTTTAGCATTGTTATTGTGTTGTTCAGCCAAAGAAAAGATACTGGTCTCAGCTAAATCTAAAATTTCACTGACTTCTCGACCTTTCGTGTCATACGCATTTTGTAGAATTTCATTACCAACTTTGATCATATTTCTCAAAGTTGCAAATTCACGTATTTTATTGGCATAAGTTTCAAGGTTATAAAAGCTTGATGGAGAATCCGCCATCAATTGCATTAAATATTCTTCACCGCCAATCGCATCAAGCAGGTTCTGTTTGATTAACCAATCATTGACCAATACGGCATCATAAGGTGAACTTTCTTTAGAAAGTTTTTCAATTGCTCTAAAAATATATTTATGTCGAGTCGCGTAAAAATCATTCTCGGTTAATATATCGCTGACCTGTTCGAATGACTCAGCTACTGTCATGAGTGCGGCAAGAACAGCCTGTTCAATAGCAAGATTGTGCGGAGGCGTACGAAACTCTTTGAGTGCTGAAGATTCACTCTTTAGCAAATCTAACTCAGTGTTATTCGTATTTTTTTTGGCAGTCGCCTGAGACATATAAAACCTTGATTTACAATAATTACGAAAATGAATAGGGGAGACTTATCTTAATGCAAAATGCACAAGCAAGACAGTGCAACAAATAATATCGATAACAAATAAAAAACTAAGTCTAAATTTCAGCTTGCTAAATCAAATTTTATAATTATTAGGGATAAAAAAAGAGCATGCTGATGCATGCTCTTTTTCTTTGCATAAAATTACTCAGATACGATAGTAACGAGAACTTCAGCAACAACATCATGGTGCAATTGGATTGCGATGTTGAATTCGCCAGTGTGACGAAGTGCACCGTTCGGTAAACGAACTTCAGCACGGTCAACTTCAAGACCAGCATTTGTCAACGCGTCAGCGATGTCACGAGTACCGATAGAACCAAATAGTTTACCTTCGTCACCAGCTTTCGCAGTGATTACGATATTTACTTCGTTCAATTGGTCAGCACGTGCTTGAGCAGCAGCTAATACTTCAGCTTCTTGCTTCTCAAGTTCAGCACGACGAGCTTCAAATGCAGCAGTGTTAGCTTCAGTAGCAGCAACTGCTTTACCTTGAGGGATTAAGTAGTTGCGGCCGTAACCAGCTTTAACTGAAACTTTATCACCTAATTTACCAAGGTTCTTAATGCGTTGTAATAAGATAATATCCACAGCTCAACCTCACTTATGATTGTCAGTGTAAGGAATCAACGCTAAGTAGCGAGCTTGTTTGATAGCAAGAGCTAATTGACGTTGGTAACGAGCTTTAGTACCTGTAATACGGCTAGGAACAATCTTGCCGTTTTCAGTGATGTACTGTTTTAAAGTATCGATATCTTTATAGTCGATATATGTAACGTTCTCAGCTGTAAAGCGGCAGAACTTACGACGACGGTAGAAACGTGCCATTGATGTTCTCCTTATGCTTCAGCAGAGTCTTGAGCTTGTTGTGCTTCTTCACGTTGAGCTTTACGCGCACGTTTTTCTTCAGCACTCTTAGCCAATAAAGACTCTTCAGTGATTGCGTTTTCACGACGAATAATAACGTTACGAAGAATAGCATCGTTGTAACGGAATAATTCTTCCAATTCATTAAGCGTAGTTTGGTTACATTCAACGTTCATTAAAATGTAGTGCGCTTTGTGAATTTTGTTAATTGGGTAAGCCAATTGGCGACGGCCCCAATCTTCAAGACGGTGAATTTGACCTTCAGCATCTTTAATGTGAGAGATATAGCGTTCTACCATACCTACCACTTGATCGCTTTGGTCTGGATGTACCAGAATTACGATTTCGTAGTGACGCATTGTCAGCTCCTTACGGTTTTATGCAGCCCCTAACGCATTTGTTAGAAGCAAGGAGTCACAGCTGAATGTAAACAAACAGTGTGTCGCAAAATTTGCGAAGGTTGGATTCTATGTGTTTTGAACCTAAATTTCAAGTCAATGAGTTGAAATACGAAAATTTTCTGCATTACATATATTCAATGACAGTCTGCTAGATCATTACAATGATTCTAAATACAGTGATGTCTAAATAATTTGCTTAAATAAGAACATAATGACTGATCAATTGTTATATCTTGAAGAGATAAACAGCAAAAAATCATTGGATTGGGTACAGAAAGAAAACACATTAACATCAGAAAAATTAACTCAAAATCAATTTTTTAAAGAGACATATGTTGGTTTGGAGAAAGTTTTATTCGAAGCACAAGCACTTCCATACATTTCTAAAATAGGTGCTTATGTTTATAACTTTTGGCAAGACCACATTAATGTACTAGGAGTTTGGCGTAGAGCATTATTGGAAAACTATCAGAAAGAGGATATTCAATGGGAAACGTTGATTGATTTCGATCAGTTAAGTGCCGATGAGGGCGTGAAGTGGTTTTTTGGTGGCGTTGAAAGGCTAGAGATTGATGATCAGTATTGTCTCGTGTACCTATCAGAAAATGGAGCTGATTCAGTTCAAATTCGAGAATTTAATCTTGCTGAAAGAAACTTTGTCGATGGTGGATTTTTTATTGAATCTGCTAAAACACAAGTTCGCTGGATTAGCCAAAATGAAATATATGTGATGACAGACTTCGGAGACGGCAGTTTAACTTTATCTGGTTATCCAAAAATCGTTAAGAGATGGAAAAGAGATACACCGTTAAATGAAGCAAAGACTGTATTTGAAGTTTTTGATCAGGATTTGTCGGCATTTGCATTTCTAGATCATTGTAAGGGTTATGAAAGACATGTCTTTACTCGAATCATAAACTTTTACGAGAGTGAGTATTTTGTCGGTGAAGAGCAATTTAAATTAAATGTGCCCAAAGATGCGCGTGTTTCTTTCTACCGTAACTTAATGTTGATTGAGTTGAAATCTCATTGGGATATTTCGGCTGGTTATCTAGCGGGTAGTTTAATGTGCATAGATTTTGATGCATTTAAAAATGGAGATCGTGAGTTTGATGTGATTTTCAAGTCTTCTACTTGTAAAACTCTAAGTAATTATACGTTCACTCAGGATTTCCTGATTTTAGACATCATGAAAGATGTGTCCAATTATCTGGAAGTGTATGATATTCAATCAGGGATAAAATTAGTCGACGCAATCTATCCAGATGAGGCATATTCGCAAATAACCATAGATTCAGTCGAAAATTTTAATAACGATGTATTGATATCGATTCAGAGTTTTATAAATCCACCGACACAATATTTGGTCGAACTTGAATCAATGAAAAAACAAAAATTGAAGTCTAAGGCTCATTCAATTGATCAATCACACTATCGAGTTGCGCAACATTTTGCATTGTCAAAAGATGGTACCAAAGTTCCATATTTTCAAATTTCTTTAGAACAATCTCAGTTGAATCACTTACCAGTTTTGATTGAGGGATATGGAGGTTTTGAAGTTTCACTTACACCTAGGTTTTTGGAAAAAGAAATTGAATCGTTAATATCTAAAGGTGTTGTATATGTTATAGCCAATATTAGAGGGGGAAATGAGTATGGCCCTGATTGGCATCAACAAGCATTAAAACATAATCGACATAAGTCATATGAGGATTTTTCTGCAGTTGCACAACACCTTATAGATCGAGGCGTGACTATAAAAGAAAAGCTAGCTGCTATTGGTGGTAGTAATGGTGGATTATTAATGGGGAATATGCTGATGCAATACCCAGATTTATTCAGTGCAATTGTTTGTGAGGTTCCTCTACTCGATATGTTGAGATTTACTCAAATAGGGGCAGGTTATTCGTGGATTGCCGAATACGGAGATCCTTTAGATAGCCAAGATGCAAAATATTTAAAAACCATCTCGCCTTATCATTTGTTGGACGAATATTTTGAAAGTACAGCTAAATTACCCGCTGTGCTATTTTACACCACAACTACCGATGATCGAGTTACGCCTGCGCATGCCAGAAAAATGGCGGCTAAAATGAAATCTATGAATATTCCAAATGTATATTTTTATGAACAAGTTGATGGTGGGCATAGCATTTTTGCAAATAAGAAACTGAGCGCATTTCATTCAGCTTTAGTCAGTTCATTTTTATTTGAAGTTGGTTTTAGGTGATGAATTAATATTTTCGATTTTAAGTAATTTATGGGTATTCAGTGGAAACTAAATAATAAAGAATCCTTTTTTTGTGTTTATTCTTATTTTAAATGAATCTGTATCAAAATAAAAAAAGATAGAGGCTTCTCTATCTTTTAAAAAATGACAAGATTGTTTATTGGTGCAGTAGCAGTAAAACTAAAGCAAATACTGATAATCGTAATTAGGAGAACAGAGAATAAGAAATATTTCTTTGCCCATAATTGATCATTTTCAGCTTTAAATCCAATGATATTTAAATATAGCCAATAAACAGTCAATACATTGAGAATTATACAATAAAGCCAATTTGCATAGCCAAATACAAATAAAGCGTTCATTGAAATTGCAAATAGCACAATGTAAAACAGCGATTCGATCTTGGTGCGAACAATCGAGCGCGCAACAGGAAGAATCGGAATACCCGCATTTTTGTAATCATCAAAACGATAAATTGCAATTCCCCATGAGTGAGGCATTTGCCAAAATGCATAACCCAAGAAAATGAGTAGCGCACCTAAATCGAATTGATTCGCGACCGCTGTATATCCAATGACAGGGGGGGCTGCACCAGAAATACTACCGACCACAGTTTGGTGGATCGTTGTTCGTTTTGTCCATAAGCTGTAAAAACCAACATATACGACAAAACCAATAACTGCGAATAAAAAAGCGTACGCATTTACCCAAAACCATAAAATACCAAAACCGAGTATGCCTAACAGCAAAGCAAAAGCTAATGCAATTTGAACAGAAATGGTTTTCTTAACTAACGCACGATTTTGAGTGCGCTGCATTTTTTGGTCGATGTCTTGATCAATAACGTTATTAACCACACATCCAGATGCAACTACGAGGGTAGTGCCAATGAGGGTAAGAAGCAGGAGAAGGAAATCTACTGAACCTTGGGTAGCTACAAAGTAGCCACCCAAAGTGGTAACAAAGTTACCAAAGAGAATTCCTGGCTTAGTCAGGAATAAGTACTTTTTAAACATGACAATCAGTTTAGATCATCATGTTTGAATGTAAGTAGTTCATGATCCATACAGAACCAACTAAAAGAACAGCAATAGTTAGAATTGTATAGATAAATGCAATCACGTTCCAACGTTGCTCTGAAGATGAGTTCATGTGCAAGAAGTAAACTAATTGTACAAGTACCTGAGCAACAGCTGTAATACCGATAACAGCAATAATTGCACCACGGCTGAAGCTATCAGTATTCATTGCCATGTAGAATGGAACTACAGTCAATAAAACAGAAAGTACAAAACCGATTGTGTATTGCTTTACGTTACCGTGTGATGCACCAGCAGCATTATGATCATGACTCATTATAATACTCCCATTAAGTACACTACGCTGAATACGCAGATCCATACGATGTCAAGGAAGTGCCAGAACAAGCTTAGGCAAGCAAGACGACGAGTATTGATTGTAGTCAAACCATATTTTTTGATTTGAATCATCAACACGATCATCCATACCAAACCAGAAGTTACGTGAATACCGTGCGTACCAACTAAAGTAAAGAACGCAGATAAGAACGCACTCACGCTTGGTCCATGACCAGCATGAACTAAATGATTAAATTCATAAAGTTCCATGCCGATGAAGATTGCACCGAATACAAATGTAACTGCTAACCAAGCTAGAACTTGACCAACATTTTTCTTGTAAGAAGCAAGTACCGCAAAACCAAATGTCACTGATGAAATCAAAAGTGCGAAAGTTTCAGTTAAAACGAAACCTAAAGAATCTGCAAAAAGATCCTTTGCACTTGGAGTGCCAGGTGGAATATGACTGCTTAATACAGCGAACGCGATGAAGAGTGTACCGAATAAAATCAAGTCACTCATCAAGTAAGTCCAAAAACCAAAGACCGTGATGTCTGTATCATCGTGATGATGTTCATCATGCTCGTGGTTTTCGTGATGAAGTACTTCAGCCATATCCTTAGTCCTTCTTCAAGTGTTTTTCGAGTAACGCATAACGTTCGTTTTCAATACGTTCTACTTCAGCAGCTGGAACATAGTAATCCACTTTCTTCGTGAATGAGCTCCAGATAAAGCCAATGATTGCAGAAACGAAAGAAACAATCGCTAACCACCAAATGTGCCAGATAAGTGCAAAGCCCATAACAGTGATGATCAGTGCAATAAGTACACCCGCAGCACGGTTAGTTGGCATATGAACATCTTCATATTTAGCAGGACGTGCGTAAGCTACACCATTTTCTTTGTCAGTCCAGAAGCGGTCGATACCGTTCGCTTGAGGCAGTACTGCAAAGTTATAGAATGGAGCTGGAGATGAAGTCGCCCATTCAAGCGTACGTGCATCCCATGGATCGCCTGTAACGTCACGAGTTTGTTCGCGTTGTAAGAAACCAACAATGATTTGCATGATGAAACAAGCAATACCAATTGCGATTAATACAGCACCGAATAATGCGATACCAACATATGGATCCCAGTCTGGGTTGTCATACGAGTTTAGACGACGAGTCATACCCATGAAACCTAGGATATACAATGGCATGAACGCGAAGTAGAAACCGAAGAACCAGAACCAGAAGCATGCTTTGCCCCAGAATTCACTTAACTGCCAACCGAACATTTTCGGCCAGTAGAAAGTAATACCAGCAAACATACCAAATACAACACCACCAATAATTACGTTATGGAAGTGAGCGATTAAGAATAGTGAGTTGTGTACAAGGAAGTCCGCAGGTGGAACCGCCATAAGTACACCAGTCAAACCACCGATACCGAAAGTCACTAAGAAGCCAACTGTCCAGTACATAGGTGATGTGAAGGTAATACGACCCTTATACATTGTGAATAACCAAGAGAAGATTTTCACACCTGTAGGAATCGCGATAATCATGGTCATGATACCGAAGAACGCGTTAACGTTGGCACCTGAACCCATTGTAAAGAAGTGGTGTAACCATACAACGAATGCAAGAACTGTAATCGCGATCGTTGCATACACCATTGATTTGTAACCAAACAATGTCTTACGAGAGAATACAGAAGTAATCTCAGAGAATAGACCGAATGCAGGTAAGATCAAGATATAAACTTCTGGGTGACCCCATGTCCAAATCAAGTTTACATACAACATTGGGCTACCACCCATGTCATTTGTAAAGAAGTGGAAACCGAAGTAACGGTCAAGCGTTAACATTGCAATTGTTGCAGTCAACACTGGGAATGATGCGATGATCAATACTGCAGTACATAAAGATGTCCACGTAAAGATCGGCATATCCATAAGACCCATGCCAGGAGCACGCATTTTAATGATGGTAACGAAGAAGTTAACACCAGTAAGAAGTGTACCAAGACCAGAGATCTGAAGTGCCCAGATATAGTAGTCAACACCAACACCAGGAGAGTATTCGATACCTGAAAGAGGAGGGTAAGCCATCCAACCAGTTGCCGCAAACTCACCAAGCGCAAGAGAAACCATCATCAAACCAGCAGCACCAGCGAATAACCAGAAGCTTAAAGAGTTTAATAATGGGAATGCTACGTCACGCGCACCAATTTGTAGTGGAACAGAAATGTTCATCATACCCACTACAAGACCCATCGCTACGAAGAAAATCATGATTACACCATGTGCGGTGAAAATCTGGTCGTAGTGTTCAGGGTGTAGATAGCCTTCGCCGCCGCCTTTTGCAAGGAACAATTGAAGACGCATCATAATCGCATCCGCGAAACCACGTAATAACATGATCACAGAAACGATAAGGTACATAATACCAATTTTTTTATGGTCTACAGATGTGAACCATTCGTTCCACAAGTAGCCCCATTTTTTGAAATAAGTGATACCGGCAAATACTGCAATACCACCTAAAATCATCATTAACACTGTTACCTGTACGATTGGATCGTACGGGATAGCATCTACACTTAACTTACCTAAGAAGCTCATGTCTTATTCCCCTACAACTGAAGAAGCAGGTTCAGCATTTACATCAGCAGCTACAGCATGACCTTCAGCTTTAGCTGAGTGATCCGCACCGTGGTAGTTTGCCATGTATTTGTTGATAATTGATTCAAACAAGCCTTTTTCAACAGAAGAGTAGTAAGTCACAGGATGAGGATGTGCCTTATATGGACCTTCTTTTTGAGCAATTTCAGCTTGTTGCTTCTCTAGATCGGTTTTAGCGTTACGAACCATCGCAGCGATTTGTTTCTCTGAACGGTTACCATCACGCAAGGTTGCAAATTCAGCTTGGTCTAAAACTGTTTTTTGAACAGCTTCAGGGTTAATTGAAGTACCGTTACCAGCTTTTACTGCAGACACCCATTCAGCGAACTTAGCTTCTGAAACAGAATGAGCTTGGAAGCGCATTTGTGTGAAACCATAGCCTGAATAGTTCGAAGAGAAACCACGGTATACACCTTCATTATCCGCAAGGACGTGAAGTTGAGTTTGCATACCCGCCATTGCATAAATCTGACCCGCTAACTGAGGAATGAAGAAAGAGTTCATTGTGAAGTTAGAGGTGATATTGAAATTAATCGGAGTTTTTTCTGGGAAACGAACTTCGTTAACTGTTGCAATTTCTTGTTCAGGGTAAACAAAAACCCATTTAAACTGTTCAGCAATAACTTGAATAGTTAAATGTGATTTCTCTGATTCTAGCGGACGATAAGGGTCATACTTGTGTGAGCCCCACCATGTTAAATACGCTAAAATACCAATAATAATACACGGGATACCCCACACTACGATTTCAATAATAGTAGAGTGTGCCCATGTAGGTTTATAGTCTGCATCTTTATTTGACGCACGATATTTCCAACTAAACCATAAAGCCATCAATGCTGATGGAATTACTACCAATAGCATGAGGTAGATCGCAGTCATCATAAGATCAGACTGACCTTGTGCTACTGGACCTTTTGAGTTTAGAAGTACCATATCACCGCCACACCCTGTTAAGAGCACGGCAAGCGTTGATAAAGACAATACAGCTAAAATTGTTTGTCTCATTTTACAACCTCGGTGAAGAGTCCCATTCCCTAATAAAATTATGGGATAGCGATTATAGTGTCACATGATTGAAAAACAGAAAATTACATTTACTGAATTTCAGTCATATGACACCGCTACGTTGTAGGGCATTATGCCCTATAACGACCAACTAAGCTATATGTAAAGTGCCTTTAAATATAAGGATTAAACCCAATTTGTTTGGTCGGAATTGGTTGAAGAATTGATTACTTTTGATGTGAAAACAGAGGCAAAACAAAGGGGAGCATTTGCTCCCCTAAGATAAAAATTATCGTTTTATGACTTTAGTCTTTGCTAATTTATCGTGCAAAGTTTGTCTTTTTTGACTTAGACCGAAGGCATGATCAATGATGGTAATGAATGGCATAAAGAGTAAATTCAATACAATAAAAATCACACTACGCAATGTGAATGCGCGCATTAAGTTCACTTGCTGTCCATTTTCAGCATCAACAATTTGAATTTTTGCTACTTTTTTACCTAAACTCTGACCACTTTTCGCAATTAAAAATGCTTGAGCAGCTAACATTAATACAATGTAAACCAACATTGCTTGCCAAGCTTCCATTGGAATCAGTGTAAATAACTGTTCCTGTAATTTGATTGCTTGATCTGATGAGCTAGCATTCTGCATTTTTTGCTGAAGCTCAGTCAATTGAGCAACTTGTTCTTCTTGCATAAAGAACGAAGGAATCACCATGGCAGGCAACCAAAGCGCCAGATCAACGAGTTTAGCTAAAAATCGAGATCCAATTGAGGCAAGTTTTTGCTGAGCAGTATTTTTTTGAACATTGACACTCGAAATAGAAGCATTTGGATAGCTTTGTTGCACTGGTGGAGTGGGTTGATAGCCTTCAGGTTGGTAATATAATTTTCCTTGAGTGAGTTCACCTAAAGCTTTCCATTCAGTCATACCTTGATGCCAGACCAAGTCTGTGAGTAAAACTTGTTGGCTCGAGAGCATTTGATTTAACTGCTCTACCGTATACGGTCCAGCTTGTTGATTATTTCTCGCCAAGTAAATTTGCATAAACCTAATTTCTCAAAAATTACTAAAAATAATGGGGTAAAAAAAAGACCCATGAATGGGTCTTTTTTTAACATAGTTTATTAAGCTTGTTTAGTCTTTTCTTCAGATAAGAAGAACCATGTATCTAAAACTGAGTCTGGGTTGAGTGAAACAGATTCGATACCTTGTTCCATTAACCAACGAGCAAGATCTGGGTGGTCTGATGGTCCTTGACCACAAATACCCACATATTTACCTGCCTTACGACATGCATGAATCGCCATTGAAAGAAGAGCTTTTACTGCTGGATCACGTTCATCAAATAAATGAGAAACGATACCTGAGTCACGGTCAAGCCCAAGCGTTAACTGAGTTAAGTCATTTGAACCGATTGAGAAGCCATCAAAATGCTCTAAGAATTGTTCAGCAAGTAGAGCATTGGTTGGTAATTCACACATCATGATCACTTTAAGACCATTTTCACCACGTTTTAAGCCATTTGCAGCAAGAAGTTCAATAACACGTTTTGCTTCAGCAACTGTGCGGACGAATGGGATCATGATTTGAATGTTAGTTAGACCCATTTCATCACGAACTTTCTTCAATGCACGGCATTCTAATTCGAAGCAGTCACGGAAGTTGTCAGAAACATAACGGCTTGCACCACGGAAGCCCAACATCGGGTTTTCTTCTTCAGGTTCGTATAACTTACCACCGATTAAGTTCGCATATTCATTTGATTTGAAGTCTGACATACGTACGATGACAGGTTTATCAGCAAATGCAGCAGCAAGTGTAGAAATACCTTCAACGAGTTTTTCAACGTAGAATTCAATCGGTGAAGAGTAACCTGCAGTACGGGTCATCACAGCTGCACGTGTTTCGCGAGGTAAGCTGTCAATATTGAGTAATGCTTTAGGGTGAACACCAATCATACGGTTGATGATGAACTCTAGACGTGCAAGACCAATACCTTCGTTTGGAATTTGAGCGAAGTCAAATGCACGATCAGGGTTACCAACGTTCATCATGATTTTGAACGGAAGTGTTGGCATAGATTCAATCGAGTTACGTTGAACTTCGAAATCTAAAGCGCCTTCGTAAATGAAACCTGTATCGCCTTCAGCACATGAAACAGTTACTTCTTGACCATCAACAAGTACTTCTGTTGCGTTACCACATCCAACAATCGCTGGAACACCGAGTTCACGTGCAATAATCGCGGCATGACAAGTACGACCACCACGGTTTGTAACGATCGCAGCAGCACGTTTCATAACTGGTTCCCAATCAGGATCGGTCATGTCAGAAACAAGAACGTCGCCATCTTGGACTTTGTCCATCTCTTTGATTGAATTAACAATACGTACTTTACCAGAACCGATACGTTGACCGATTGAGCGACCTTCACAAAGAACTGTACCTTTTTGTTTTAATAGGTAGCGTTCCATTGTGCCGACATTCTCACGGCTTTTCACAGTTTCAGGACGTGCTTGAACAATGTAAATTTGACCGTCATCACCGTCTTTCGCCCATTCGATATCCATTGGCGCACCATAGTGTTGCTCAATGATTAACGCCTGCTTAGCAAGTTCTTGTAATTCTTGATCATTTAAAGCAAATTGTTGGCGCTCAGTTTTTTCAACATCCACAACAACAACTGATTTACCTGCAGAGCCTTCTTCACCGTAGATCATTTTTTGGTGTTTAGAGCCGAGGTTACGACGCAATACTGCGTGTTTACCTGCATTTAAAAGTGGCTTAGATAAATAGAATTCATCAGGGTTTACAGCACCCTGTACGACCATTTCGCCTAAACCGTAAGATGCAGTAATGAATACAACGTCACGGAAACCAGATTCAGTGTCCAGTGTAAACATTACACCAGCAGCACCAGTTTCTGAGCGAACCATACGTTGCACACCAGCAGAAAGAGCAACGATGTCATGATCGAAGTTTTGGTGTACACGGTAAGCAATTGCGCGGTCGTTATAAAGTGAAGCAAAAACTTCCTTAATCGCGATTAAGACGTTGTCAATACCGCGGATGTTTAGGAAAGTCTCTTGTTGTCCTGCAAAAGATGCGTCTGGTAAATCTTCTGCAGTCGCAGATGAACGAACGGCAACCGCGATCTCAGGGTTGCCGTTAGAAAGAGTTGCGAATGCATCACGAACTTCTTTTTCAAGTGCTGGAGTAAGCGGAGTATCAACGATCCATTGACGAATTTTAGCACCAGTTGCAGCAAGTGCATTTACGTCGTCAACATTGAGTTGTTTGAGCTCGGCTGAAATTTTGGCATTAAGACCACTTTGCTCAAGGAATTCACGGTAAGCTGCAGCAGTTGTTGCAAAACCACCTGGAACTGATACACCAGCATTTGCTAAATGGCTGATCATTTCGCCTAGAGATGAGTTTTTACCGCCCACGATTTCTACGTCGTGTTTACCTAATTTTTCCAGACCGATTACGCGTGCTTCCAAAGTTGTTACTCCACTTTTGCAGTATTAATCACTATCTTGGCATGATATTTTTCTGTGAAAACTTAGCAAACTTTCATTACTAAGCGACAGTCATGTAAGATCGGTTTACTATAAAGATTATATAGTACTTAGACAAATATTTGAGGATTAATTTAATGGCAGAAAGTAAAGATATTAAACGAAGTGTTTTTTTTATTTCCGATGGTACTGCCATTACGGCTGAAACACTCGGGCATTCTTTATTGGCTCAATTTCCTCATGTCGATTTTGATATTCATATCATCCCGTATATCACTACAGAAGAAGCCGCAATGAACGTCGTTGCAGAGATTAACGCGCGCGCAGAGTCTGATGGCCAACAACCTCTTGTCTTTGATACTCTTGTGGATCCCTATGTTCGGGATATCATCAATACGGCAAATGCGGTTAATTTAGATGTGTTTGAAGGGTTAATTAGTAAGCTATCTGAGGTGCTTGGAACAGCCCCTACAACTTTAGTCGGACAAACGCATGCTGTGACTGATTCTGAGTCTTATAAGGCACGTATTGATGCTGTACATTTCGCGCTGGATAATGATGATGGCGCACGTACAAGACACTATGATAAAGCGGACTTAATTTTGATTGGAGTGTCGCGTTCTGGTAAAACACCGACCTCAATTTATTTGTCATTACAATTTGGTATTCGAGTTGCGAACTATCCGTTAACTGAAGAAGATTTGGATGACAACCGTTTGCCAGCAGTTTTACGTCCACATAAGCATAAATTGTTTGGATTAATGATTGATGCTGATCGTTTGGTGGCAATTCGATCTGAACGCAAAGCCAACAGTCGTTATGCAAGTTTTAGCCAATGTCAGATGGAATTGCGTGCAATCGAAGGTATTTATATTTCTGAAGGGATTAAATATCTAAATGTTTCAGAAATGTCGATTGAAGAAATCTCAACACGAGTATTGCAAATGACAGGCTTGAAACGCCGGATTGGTTAAATCGGTAAATCCAATTTAAAAAAAAGAAGCACTAGCTGTGCTTCTTTTTATTAAGAGATTAATCGTCATAAATACTCATAAAATTCAAAAATTATATAATTCAAGTGTCTATAATTTCATCATAAAATGTAATTTAGAATCGCATTTATCTACTAAATGGTGGTTATTTTTCGTACGTTGTAATGATAATATCTACTAAGTGTTCGATTCCTTCCATACTTTGAACGGCATTTTCAGTAATTTTCACGACTGGCCATGTGATCAATTTACAGTTTTCTTGCTGTAAGGCGCTGTAATAATGATCGGATTTAAAAAATATTTTTTGCGAAGAAGCTGGATTTGGCATCAATTGTCTTTTTAACCAAGTATCTGAAATCTGAGAATCTAAATATCGTATTGCCAATGTCGTCTTAATTCGCTGATTAAATAATCGTTTATTTTTAGCGATGAGGGGATGAGCAATAATTTTTTGAATCCCTTTTTCAGTGTGTGGCAAAACGAAATGAGGTGTCATTTGAAATACTTTGACGAATAGCGCATTTTGACAAACCACATCTAAATGTGAAACTGACATTTGATTGGCACCAATAATCGCGACCTTTAATCCTGAAAAATCGGTTTGTTTGATGTCCTCAGCTGAGATAATTTTTCCTTTAAAGTTGGAAAAATACTCAGCTTCATTATGAAAGAACGAATCCGTGTGGGCTTTATTCCTTTTTTTCATTTCTGTACCTAATTATTGTTTTAGTGGGTTGCTTTTGGTTCTGCAGTTAATTCATATATCCAAGATGGGATTTTAGGTAAAGATTTTTCTGGAATCTTATCAGTCATTTTTACCATGGTGTCGACAGGGATATGAAACCATTTATTACGTCGATTCATGGCACTTCGTGCATGGAAGTTAATAATTTGATACCAAGGATTACGACGACCTTCTGCAGTACGTCCACCTATTCGAGCAAATTTGTGCATCGCTGCATAGAGCTTTTCTTCTGGCAGACCTAGTTTAATCACATTATCGCGCATTTTGTTAATGAGTGGTAAGTATGCAAGAATACCAAGTAATAAACGTGGATCTACAACTCGCGCTGCCATTTTAGAAAGCTCAATAAAGGTTTTATTGTAGCCTTGATCTTCCATGACACTAAATCCAACACCTAAATGACGAGCTTCATCGCCATTAATCAGTTTAAAAGCTTGATGGCAAACTGGGTCTTCTACAGTATCCAATAGGAATGTACAAAGTGCACCATCAAGAGCGACTTCCAGCATCGGAATGACAGCACCTAGAATATAGAAGGGCATTTCATCAGCATAAGTGTCGAGCCATTCGATAATCAGTCTTAAATTTTTATTGGGTTTAGGGATATCGCCTTCAAGCATACCCCATCTTTTCATCAGTGCCATTTCGGCATTGGCGTGACGCTGTTCCTCAGCGTGGAAAATGGCATACATTTCGCGAAGCGTATCTGTCGGTGCTTTTTTTGACATCGCAGAAAATGCACGAGCACCTACATGTTCGATCCACATTAAATCAGCCATAAAATCTTTAAGCTTGGGCCACTGTTCTGCGGTGACTAATTCTTTGCCAGGAGCATCCCAGTCAATATCCGAGAGTGTCCATTGAGTATGTTTTACTTTATCCAACATTTTTTCTAAGTCGATAGAGGCCATGTTATACATCCGTATTTATTTTTTAATCATGAAATTTTATCGCTTAAAAATGTGATGTGTTTTGCAGAAGTGCTTATTTTAGTTTGATATAAAATGCCAATTTTTAAGTATTTGATTGTGAATAATTAATATTGTTGGTTAAAAGAATTTTTTCATTGGAATAGTCTTTTAGGGACATTTGATGTCATTTATTGCCAATAGTTGTTTGACAAACTCAAGAAATGAAAGAGTAATTAATTATAGATTTGAAATCAAAACCATTACTCAATCATTTCAGGATTTTTTTGATCTAAGCATTTTGCTTAATTTGCATTAAATACTCAAAGTTTTGAATGCGTTTGTCTGTATCGTAGATATCACAGGTAAAAATAAACTCATCTACATCATAAGGCACCAGTAGTTGTTCAAGACCTTGTTTCACTGTTTCTGGTGATCCGATTTGAGCCATTGCGTAAAAATTGTCAACTGACATCTTTTCTGGAGCAGACCAAATTCCATCCATTGATTTAACTGGAGGTTTGAGTTTTAAGCTTTGCCCACGCATTAAGCCTAATACACGTTGATAAGCGCTAGTAGCCAAGTATTCAGCTTCTTCATCAGTATCAGCTATAACAGTTGGAACGCCCATTGATACATAAGGACGATCCAAATATTCAGAAGGTTCGAAGTTTTCTCTGTAAAGTTGAATCGCTTGACCCAGCATACGAGGGGCAAAGTGAGAGGCAAAAGAATAAGGTAAGCCAAGTTTAGCTGCCAATTGTGCGCTAAATAAGCTAGAACCTAACAGCCATACGGGAACATGTGTTCCTTGACCTGGTGTCGCTTTGATTCTCTGATGTGGCGATGGTTCCCCCAAATAGCTCAAAATTTCGAGCACGTCTTGTGGAAATTGATCTTCAGTCTCTTGACGACCTCGGCGTAAAGCACGCATGGTCAATTGATCTGTACCTGGTGCGCGTCCTAGTCCGAGCTCAACTCGATCAGGATAAAGCGTTGCTAGTGTTCCAAATTGTTCTGCTACAACAAGTGGTGCGTGATTAGGCAGCATGATTCCGCCAGAACCTACTTTTAAAGAGGAGGTGTTAGCAAGGATATAGCCTAATAACACAGCTGTAGCTGAGCTAGCGATACCATCCATATTATGGTGCTCTGCAAGCCACAGTCGTTTAAAACCCAATTGTTCGATTTTTTGTGCTAACTCCAAAGCATGCTGTAGTGAAAAAGCAATCGTTTTATCATCACGTACAGGAGCGAGTTCCAATACTGAAAACTCGATATCTTTTAAGCTTCGCATAACTTTCTACTCTTTTGAACACTCATAAAGATGTTAATATGAACTTGAGTATTTGTATATTGAAAAAAAACGATATAAGTGTAAATAAAAAAGCGCTCTAAGTTGAGCGCTTGAATTCTAAGAGTTTGGAATTAGCGTTTACCGTTTTTATACCAGCCTAAATGACGACCATTGTCACTTCTGTAATTACGGTCATTATAACGATAGTTTGAATTGCGATAACCGCTTTCACGGCGATCATAACGATCTCTATAGTCATCTTCGCGACGGTCTTCGGCCACTTTTTTACCCAAAACTGAACCACCAGCTGAACCTAATGCAGCCCCAGCATAACCAGCATTTGTTCCGCCCATATTATTACCAACGGTGTAACCACCAGCACCACCTAATGCAGCACCAATTGCAGCAGCATTACGATCTTTTTTGTTCGCTGATGCAGCTGCGCCACCAGCACCACCAATCGCTGATCCGATCATTGCTCCAGTCGAGCCACCCATTTGTTGACCAATCGCAGCACCAACGACTCCACCTAAAGCAGATGTGAGGGCAACTCTAGACGAACTATCAGCATAAGCAGTTGTTGTACTCAAGGCCGCAGTTGCGATCGCAGCAGCAAATAATTTTGAATTAAATTTCATGGTGAACTCATTGTCGAAGTCTTATATTTGATGGTTTTAATTTAATCCAAATTTCTGTAATCATTTGGGAGAGCAAGTTGCTGGTTTGTATTTTTCTCTCCCTAATTTATCCATAATTATTTTGTTAATAAAAAAATGCGCCCTAAGGCGCATCGAGGTGAATACAGAGTATTCAACGGGGAAACTATCAATCAGATTATATTAACGACGACTATGTTTTTTCTTTTTCCATTTACGATCTTGACGTGAATCATATGCTTTGTCTTTCGCAATTTTGTTACCAAGAGCAGCACCACCAGCAGCACCTAAAGCAGAGCCGATATAACCGCCATTGGTTCCACCCATACTATTACCTACGGTATAACCCGCACCGCCACCTAATGCACCACCAATAGCAGATTCAGTACGGTTACGTTTATTACTAGCAACAGCAGCACCACCAGCACCACCAAGTGCTGCACCTAAAGTTGCACCTGTTGTACCACCCATGTTTTTACCAATTGCTGTACCTGCTACACTACCTAAAGCACTCGCAGCAGCGACACGCGCTGTACTGTCTGCATGTGCAGATACCGTGAACATTGATGCAGTGGCTAAGGTGGCTGACATTAATAGGGTATTCAATTTCATGTGTGACTCCATGTCCTTGTTCGTGGACGAGTAATAATTCGTTGAGCACAATGTAACAAGAATTGAAGCGCTAAATATGTAGAAGTTAACCTAGAGTTTTACGTTTTGGTTGCACAATGTTGTTTTTATATTACAGCTGATCATTCAATATGCATTATTGGGCTGATTAAGAAGAAACTATGGAGAGTTGATTCAGTAAACATTTTTTAAACTTGGCAGTTATGGAGCTAATTTTTGATTATCCATTAATTGAGTGTGACAAGGATCGAAAAATGGTTTTGCAAAGTCATTCTATATAAATATGTTAATTGAATGTCAGAGTCGTTAAACTACTCGCAATTTTAGAAATATTAATTTAAGGCAGTCCTTAAGTTAATCCAGTATTAGAGATTTTATTTAACATGAAAGAATCGTTACGTTTACGATTAGACCAACTTTGTGATCGTCATGAAGAATTAGAAGCGCTATTGGCTGATGTTGAAGTCATTTCCGACAATAAGCGTTTCCGTAATTTGTCACGTGAACACAATGATTTGACTGAAATCACCACTGTTTGGAAAAAATATACCCAAGCGGAAGAAGATATTGTAACGGCTGAAGCAATGTTGTCAGATCCTGACTTTAAGGAAATGGCACAAGAAGAAATTAAAGAAAATAAAGCATTAATTGAATCTTTAGAGGCAGAATTGAATATTCTGATGATTCCGAAAGATCCAAATGATGCGAACTCTGCATATCTGGAAGTACGTGCAGGGACAGGTGGCGATGAAGCTGCGATTTTCTCTGGTGATTTATTCCGTATGTACAGTAAATATGCTGAATCACAGGGTTGGCGTGTCGAAATCCTTTCTGAAAATGAAGGTGAACATGGCGGTTACAAAGAAATTATTTGCTTAATTAATGGTGAAGGTGTTTACGGACGCTTAAAGTTTGAAAGCGGTGCTCATCGAGTTCAGCGTGTTCCTGCAACTGAATCGCAAGGTCGAGTTCATACGTCAGCTTGTACCGTTGCAATTCTTCCTGAAATTGATGTTGATACTACTGTAGATATTAACCCTTCAGACTTGCGTATTGATACTTATCGTGCATCTGGGGCGGGTGGTCAGCACGTTAATAAAACGGATTCTGCTGTGCGAATCACCCATATTCCGACAGGTACTGTTGTTGAATGTCAGGAAGAGCGTTCACAACATAAGAACAAAGCAAAGGCAATGGCATTATTGGCATCTCGTCTTGAGAATGCTAAACGTGCAGCAGCTGATGCTGCGACATCTGAAATGCGCCGTGATTTGGTGGGTTCAGGTGATCGTTCAGAACGTATTCGTACCTATAATTATCCTCAGGGTCGTATGACTGATCATCGTATTAACTTAACTTTATATAAGTTGGATGCAGTGATGGAGGGAGATTTAACTGAGCTTTTAGATAGCTTACATCGTGAATATCAAGCGGATCAATTGGCAATGCTTGCACAGCAGAATGGTGGTTAATGAACATTCAACAAGCGCTTGCACTGCGTGGTGAGCCTGAAAGTTATGAGCGTCAAGAAAATGCTTGGTTGCTCGAACATATCACTAAAATCGATTCATTCGATTTGGTGATGAAGAAGGATAAAGAGCTCACTGCAGATCAAGAGCAGGCGTATCGAGAGGCGATTGCTCGGATTAAAGCAGGTGAGCCTTTAGCTTATGTCACAGGTTCGCAACCTTTTTGGACATTGGACTTAAAAGTGACGTCCGATACGTTGGTGCCTAGACCAGACACCGAAGTTTTGGTGGAGACAGTTTTAAAGTTAGAGTTGCCTGAGGATGCGCGCGTTGTAGATTTAGGAACTGGGACAGGCGCCATTGCATTGTCACTCGCTTCCGAACGTCCTAATTGGTCTTTAACAGCAACCGATATTTATGAGCCTACATTGGAAGTCGCTAAATTTAATGCTGAGCAACATGACTTAGATCAGGTTCAATTTGTACTAGGCAGTTGGTTAAAACCGTTTGGGCGTCAATTTTTTGATGTCATTGTATCTAATCCGCCTTATATTGATCCAGCAGATGAACATATGCACAATTTGGCGACCGAGCCTCAACGTGCATTAATCTCTGATAAAAAAGGTTTAGCTGATCTTGAGCAAATTATTTTGCAAGCCAAGAAGCATCTGACTGTTGAAGGTTGGGTGGTACTTGAACATGGATATAATCAAGCAGACGCTGTTCAGCATCTATTCCGTCAAGCAGGGTATAAGAAAGTGAGAACCGTTAAAGATTATGGTGGTAACGATCGCGTGACTTTAGCACAATGGCCTCATTAGAAATAAAAAAGCGACTTTAGGTCGCTTTTTTATTGATTCATCTTTTGATGACATCACGCCATAACAATAATTTTGATTCAAATACTTTCATTATGGTATCAGTAATTTTCCCCAATATTGCCAATAAAATAATAGCAATGATCACAATATCTGGACGCGATGTTTCACGTCCATCACTTAATAAATATCCAATACCTTGCGTTGCTGCAATGAGTTCAGCGGCAATCATAAACATCCAAGCTAAACTCAAACTATTGCGCAAGCCTGTAAGGATAGATGGAGAAGCTGCGGGTAAAACGATTTGGTAGATTTGTTGCCATCGATTCAGTCTATACACTTGAGCCAACTCAATCAATTCTCGCTCGACACCATGAATACCAGCCACAGTATTGGTATAGGTTGGAAAAAAAGCACCAATCGCAATGAGGGTGATTTTTGAGGATTCATCAATACCAAGCCATAACAAAAGGAGAGGAATCCACGCAAGACTAGGAATTGACTTAATTGCAGAAAAGGTCGGTTCAATAAACTCTTCTGCATGGCGATTGAGCCCAACCAAAACTGCAAAAAATAGTGCTAAACCACTACCAATAGCAAACCCTAAAAACACTCGCCATGTACTTGCCCAAATATGTTGACCTAAATCATTCTGAGCAAGTTCTTGTAGGGAAACAAATAAGCTACTTGGAGCAGGTAGCAGATAAGGTTCAACTACACCACCTCGAACCAAAATTTCACACAGCAGTACCAGTAATACAGGGAGGAAAATACCTTTCAACCATTTATTCCCTTTTGTCGACAGTTGTGAATGGACATCGCTATTCCGATGTTCAATCGCTTTTTCACTGATCGCCATTATTTTGTCACCACTTTTTGAGCGAATGAGGCATTAAATAACTGTTGAACAACTTGATTTACATTTGTTCCTTTACGAACTAAGTCTTCTTCAGTCAAGATTTTGCCGGATTTTTGTAGTGCATTAATGTGTTGGGCTTTAGGAATGTTTTGATTAAAGTCAGTACGCTGAAGCTGAAGTTTTGCAACCTCTAAAGGTAGTTTAGCTTCAGTGGCGAGTAACTGCGCCAGTTTATCTGGATTGGCTTTTGCCCATTTACGTGCTTGCTCATACGCTTTAATTACGGCTTCAATTGCTTCTGGGCTAGATCGAGTAAATGGCTCTTTGACGCTTAACACGCTATAACTATTAAAGCCTACATTACGATAAAGCAGTTTTGCACCCGACTGAACTTGAGCTGATGCCATCAAAGGGTCTAAGCCAGCCCAAGCATCCACTTGTTTACGTTCTAACGCCGTTTTGCCATCTGGATGTTGCAAATGAACAAGCTGTACATCTTTTTTATTCAATCCAACGGTATCTAAAGCTTGTAGCGTAAATAAAAATGGGTCAGTTCCTTTTGTTGCGGCAATTTTTTTACCTTTTAGATCTTTTAAGGATTTAATCGGGGAGTCTTTTGGCACGACTAAAGCTGTCCATTCAGGTTGGCTTTGGATATAAACTGTTTTAACAGGGCTACCATTGGCACGACTTAATACAGCGGCAAGACCAGCAGTTGAAGCAAAATCAACACTGCCGCTATTGAGATATTCTAAGGAGCGATTACTGCCTTGACTAAATACCCATTTGATTTTGGTATTGGGTAAAGCCTTTTCTAATAGCTTTTGATTTTTAACCACTAAGCTCGTAGGAGCATAATAGGCATAATCCAGTTTGATTTCCTTAGGAAGTGCGGCATTGGCTCCACTATGAACAACAATAATTGCTAAACCCAATAGACCTAATTTCAATGGAGATATTGATTTCTTCACTAAAGTACCTGATTTAATTCGCTAAATTTTCGATATAAATAGCCTTTCAGGTGATTTGTGGCAAAAAAGAAAATGAGATATTAAAAGAATAAATTTTGATAAAGTTAAAATTATGAGTTAACACATTGAAATCAAATCAATATTTTATAAATATTGTGGTTTTGTGAAAATATAGTGATTTATCAGAACTTTATATAAATTAATGCAATGAGATGAAGGTCACATAATTTAATATAGCAAGGCTAAGAGTGAAAATGAGACCAAACCATATCAGCTTGATCTCAATACTCACATTATACGAAATACTCAGTTGAAATATCGCTCACTTCAAGAAGGTCTAATGAGTCTGACTCCAAAGCCAAGCATAGCGCTACTACCTTTAAAGTGTCCGAAATTTTTGAAGCATCTTTTAACGCAATACCAGATTTCAGTTCATTAAGACGCTCAGTTGAAATATCTAATGCAAGTGCAGTTTCACTTGCATCTTGAGTGTCTAGGAATTGATTGATTGCATTTTTTAAATCTATTTCAGATGCATTCAGAATGCTCATTTGAAGCTGCTCTGTAATTTGATCTGAATCTTGATTAAGTGCATGGGGGAAAGTTTGAGCAAAATTTTGCTCTAAGACATCGATCATTTTAAACATGATTGAACCTTTAGGAGATATGGCAAAATGCCGAAATGAATAAGATTAAAATAGTCTAAATATTAGCCGAATTCAAAAGAATAACGATGACTGTATGGTTTTTAAATCATGTCATTAAGGCAAAAAAAATTGTCATGGGTGATTTATTTTTATATAAAATAAATATTAAATTATATCTATTTTGAATTATTTATACCAATTGGTCACTGAATAAATTGAATCCGTATTGGAGGAAGATTACCCTAAAGCCAACCTAAAACTAAAAAAAGGATAATGAGATTTATGAATATTCAAGGAAAAGTGATTGTTGTTACAGGTGGCGCTTCTGGGTTAGGTGCGGCGACAGCAGCTTATCTTCAACAGCAGGGTGCTCGAGTCGTAATTGTTGATATGAATGCATCTTTGGGCGAGCAGAAGGGTCAAGAAATTGGTGCAGAATTTATTCAACTAGATGTAACTGATGAAAAAGCAGTTGAATCATTCTTTGCACACATACAAGAAAAATATGGACAATTAAATGGTTTAATCAACTGTGCTGGTATTGCACCATCAGCTAAAGTGCTTGGTCGTGATGGCCTGCATGCCTTAGATATGTTCCAAACAGTGCTGAATATCAACGTCAGTGGAACCTTTAATATGTTGCGATATGCTGCGCAATTAATGTCACAGTATACGCTTTCGGGGGAAGAGGAAGAACGTGGTGTCATTGTGAACACGGCTTCAGTTGCTGCTTTTGATGGTCAAATTGGTCAAGCTGCATATTCTGCATCTAAGGGCGCTGTTGTTGGTATGACTTTACCATTGGCGCGTGAGTTAGCACGTGAAAAGATCCGTGTTATGACTATTGCGCCAGGAATCATGGAAACCCCGATGCTCAAAGGTCTTCCGCAAAATGTGCAGGATGCATTGGGACAGATGGTTCCATTCCCACCACGTTTAGCCAAACCTGAAGAATTTGCGAAACTGGTTGGACATATCTTTGAAAATTCGTATTTAAATGGTGAAGTGATTCGATTGGATGGCGCAATTCGTATGGCGCCAAAATAATATATGAAAATCAGTTTAGTCTTCACTTAAATAGACGACTAAACTGATCTCAGATGTTTTATGGTGAAATCGCCGGGCGAGCTACATTTCGATACTTCTCAAGTAATGCATCAAGGCGGGCTACAGTTTCAATATCCGCGAAACCATCATATTTCTCAGGATAAAAATGCATTTGGAATGCGGATACAACATTTTGAGTGACTTGATCGTATTGACCAGTGACAGGAATGTTATATCCGTATAATGCCAATTTGCTTTGTAACGAAGCAATATCATTCTTCCAAGGATGATAGGTACGATAATAATTTACAGTGTCGTTATCGTACCAAGCACCAATGTTGTAGTCTTCATATAAACGTTTCCAAGGAAATAGCGGACCTGGATCAAATTTGCGACCTGGAGAAATATCACTGTGCCCCAAAATTCGGTCGGGTCTGATGTCGTATTTTTTAGTAATTTTTAAAATAATATCCGCAAGGACTTCGATTTGTTGTTTTGATGAAAATGGATACCATCGACGTTGCATCAAAGGGAGTTGTTCATCATCTGCAGGGAAACCAAGATTCTCAATTTCAATTCCGATACTCGAGGCATTCAAACTGCTGTTGGTCTGCCAAGAACTCGCGCCAGCATGCCAAGCTCTTTTATCATCAGGCACAAGACGGTACACAGTAAATTTACCATTGGTTGGTAATTCGGGTACAAAATAGTGACTACTGGCAGGGAAATTAGGATCTTTAAACAAAGCCAATGTTTCGTCTTTAGATACTGCTGTGTAGTGCAGAATCAAGAACATTTGTCGATTGTCTTGATTGGGTGAAGTATTCTCTTCGTCCAGATCATAAAGCGTGCTTTCTATATATTCTGGCTGGGTATCCGAACCTTGATTGACGTATGTAATGTTGGTGATCTTTTCATCTTTACATGCCGTCAGGAATAAACTCGAAACTAATAATGTAGCGAGTGCAAAAAAATTTTTATTCATAAGTATGACTGTCATTTATTGGAGTTAGATGTTTTTAAAATCAATTGCTAGTGAAGCAATTATTGAGATTATGTTTATTAATAGTAAAAATAAAATAAGAAAAATTAAACAAACCTATTCGAATTGTAACAATAAGGTACAGATCTTCTAGGGTAAAAATTATCTTCACAATTGTATGAATAGACTGCTTATTTATTCGGTATCATAGGCTTATACAAGCATGTAATCAGGGTGTTTAGGTGAGTGATAGCATTGAACTGAGTGATGTTGAGCTACAGTTGTACGCAAGACAAATATTACTAGAGGATTGGGATATTGATGCTCAAGAAAGATTAAAGCTGTCCAATGTGCTCATTATTGGTTGTGGTGGAATAGGGTGTTTGACTGCAGAGTTATTGGCGAGAGCAGGCGTAGGTAAATTGACACTCATCGATGCTGATACTGTAGAAATCAGTAATTTACAGCGACAAATTGCCTTTGATCATCATGATGTGGGTTTTTACAAAGCTGAAGTGTTAGCCAAGAAAATTTCTCAAATTAATCCTTATATTAAGATTGAATACATCAATACTAAATTTGATTTTAATAATGCTGCCGCACTGATTACACAGCAAGATCTTGTGTTAGATGGTTGTGACAATTTTGAAACCCGTTATTTGGTCAATCAAATGTGTAAGGATGCGAATGTTCCACTCATCAGTGCTTCTGCGATTGGTTTGCAGGGGCAGTTATTTATGGTGGATGGTGAATCAGCGTGTTATGAATGTCTTTTTCCCAAAGAAGATCATACAGATGAGAGTTTAAGGTGTGCAGATTCAGGAGTTTTAGCAACAACTCCTAACATGATGGCAAGTATGCAAGCACATCATGCGCTATTATATCTGGGGTTAAATTTAACACCATTAAAACAGAAGATCCTTCTATGGAATGGAATGAACATGCAACAGCGAATTTTGAATTTTGACAAGGATAAAGAATGTCAAATCTGTCACAGCAGTCAATCCGCAAAGACAATTTAATTTGCTACACTCAACATATCGAAATTTAATATCGACATTATGAAAAATAATATTTGGTTAGATGGTTTACGCTCAGTGGCCCGTGTAGGTGAAACTGCGGTCATTGCTGCGCGAGCAGGGATTAAATACGCGACAGAAAAACCGAGTAATGCGAAATTAATGCGCGAAACTTTCGAGTCACTTGGTTCAACGTATATTAAGTTGGGACAGTTTATTGCCAGCACGCCTTCATTATTTCCACGTGAATATGTTGAGGAATTTCAAGGGTGTTTAGATCAGACACCTAAACTCCCATTTAGCTATATTGAAAGTGTCTTGAATGCTGAGTTTGAAGGTCGTGATTTAGGTGAAATTTTCGCATCTATTGATGAAACGCCATTAGCTTCTGCTTCGATCGCACAAGTGCATGCTGCTAAATTGGTGAGCGGCGAAGATGTCGTGATCAAAGTCCAAAAACCTGGTGTTGAAACCATCCTTTATACGGATTTAAATGTCCTGCATTGGGCGACCAAGATTCTAGAGAAGGCAGTTCCTAAAGTTAAATTTGCTTCACTTGCGGATATTGTTGAAGAAATCAAAACACGTATGGTTCGTGAAGTTGATTTTATTGAAGAAGCAAAAAATATTGATGATTTTGTTAATTATCTGCACATTACTCAAAATACCAAAGCGACTGCACCAAAGGTATATCATCAATATTCAACACGCCGTGTCCTGACAATGCAGCGTCTGTATGGCGTGCCGTTGACGGATTTCGATGTGGTTCGTCAAGTTTCCAAAGACCCATCACAGGTTCTGATTACTGCCATGAACACATGGTTTGGTAGTTTGATGATGTGTGAAAGTTTCCATGCAGATTTACATGCAGGCAACCTCATGCTTTTGGATGATGGTCGCATTGGATTCATTGATTTTGGTATTGTGGGACAATTAAAGCCTGAAGTATGGACGGCATGTATTGCTTTCATGGATGCATTGCAAAATACCAATTATCCATTGATGGCAGAAAATATGCTGAAAATGGGCATGACTAATACGCAAATTGATACAACAGTTTTGGCAAACGATTTAGAACGATTATTCAGTGGCGTGCTCTCCGCTGATCCTCAGCAAATTCTGTCATCTAATCCAGCCGACTTAAATGACATCATGATGGATATGGTGGCTGTAGGTGAGCGTCATGGCATCCGTTTCCCACGGGATTTCGCATTGCTGTTTAAACAAATGCTTTATTTTGATCGTTTTATGAGAATTCTTGCGCCGTACACTGATATTTATGCAGATCAGCGCTTACAAATGGTACAAACAATCGATCCTAATCTTTTGTTGAAACATTAAATCTTAAACAAGTGTTAAAATATCACAGCAAATCCTCAATAGAAGAGGATTTGCTTTTATCGCCTCCCGTCAAGCGTGCTATCACTGTTTGATAGTTTACAAAAGGTCATGATTGAAGATGGATTCCATATTAATTGAAGGATTGAAAGTTGAAACAGTCATCGGATGTTTTGACTGGGAACGGCAAATCATTCAACCATTATTGCTTGATCTTCATATTGCGACTGATTTAGAGCAGGCATCAAATTCAGATCTTCTCGCTGATACTTTAAATTATGCTGAAATTTGTGAAATCGCGACTCAGACGATTCAAAAAGCTCAACCTGAATTAATTGAATTTGCTGCAAAAATTGTCCTCAAAGCTTTGTTTGAACAATATCCAGCAATTGAGTCTATCCAAATTACTGTGCGTAAGCCTGCTATTATTCCACAAGCCAATTCAGTAGGAATTCGTCTTGAAAGACACCGTAATGATTTATGCGCTAGCATTGGCGAGTAATAGCCAACCGCACAATCATCTGGTGAATGCATTAAAACAAATTGCGTCATTGGGATGTATTACGCGTTCTCCTATCTATGTCATACCTTGTCGAGATGGTGTTGGACAAGATTATTGGAATGCTGCATGTTTATTAGAATCAAAGCGGCAAGTCAATGAAATTACCAATCTTTTAAAAGCGCTGGAAAAAGCTTCTGGTCGAGTCCGTCCGTCACATGATATTTCTTTGGATGTAGATCTCATTGCATGGGGAAATACGCTCCAAAATATGCAATTTAATCCAAAAAAAATGCCATTAGCCTTAGATGTTAAAATTCCAATGTTTGATATTTGGGAAAATCCATTATTTGAGCATGAAGCGCATCATTTTCCTCAAGTGTCACTAGATGGTTCATTTTCTAAAATAGGATGAGTTTCGCCGAATAGTCCATCGGTAGCATTGATCAAATATGTCTTTGATACGGAAATAGGCTGTGATGTAACAATAATCAGCTTCTTTTAAATGGACTAATTTTTATAATACGCCACTTCAAAATAAATAAGCTCCATATCAAGAAGATGTATAAAATCATTGTGTTAAGCGCAATTTTGGCGTTCCTCTCAGGTTGTGCAACGCTTTCCCCTCAAGAGTGTCGAACTGCTCAATGGTCGGAAATAGGTGAAAAAGATGGAAGCAGTGGTTATTCGAATCGCATTGTTAAACATCAAAAAGCCTGTTCAAAAGTGAATATTGAACCTGATCACAAGTTATATGAAAAAGGTTACCAACTTGGGCTTCGTTCATATTGTCAACCCGAAGTTATTTTCGATGGAGCTTTGGATGGAAGAGGTGGGTATAGGGTTTGTCCATCAGAGTTACATGCCCAATTAGCACCCTTTTATAATGTGGCCGATCAGTACTATCGTTCTAAGAAAGACAAAGATGCTAAAGATAAAGAAATTGAAACTTATCGAGACTACTTACTGGATGACAAAATCACCAAAGAAAAGCGGGAAGAGTATCTTAAGAAAATAAAGTCCTTAAAGCAGGATAAATTGCGGTTAGATTTGAATTTCAATCATGCTGAGCGTGAATTAAATAAGTTTAGACGATTCCATCATCTATAAAAAATGCGGCCCATGAGCCGCGTTTTTTTTAAATATAATAACTTGTTTTGGTCATGAGTTTGGATATACCCGTCATTGCGATTTTGACCGCAGCTGGTAATTCCACACCACCTGCATTTAGTGCAGTATCTCGATGTTGAAGTTCATCCTGATTCATCTGTTTCAAAATTTGACGAGAGCGTTCATCATGCGGTGGGAGTTGGTCAAGATGGTGTTGCAAATGCAGACTCACTTGGCGTTCAGTTTCTGCAACGAAGCCTAAACTGTATTTGTCACCAGCAATACCTGCAATCGCACCCATACCAAAAGAAAGACCATACCATACAGGATTGAGTAGACTTGTATGACTATCTAACTCTTTTAAACGATCTTCACACCATGCTAAATGATCTTGTTCTTCAATCGCGGCATGCTCCATTTCACGACGAACATTAGGCAATTTAGCTGTCAATGCTTGACCGTGATAAAGCGCTTGAGCGCAGACTTCACCACTGTGATTAACACGCATGAGTCCAGCAACATGCCTTGCTTCACTCACTGCGAGATGAGTCTCTGCTTGACTTGCTGGATTTTCACGTTGTGAGGTGGTGGTGCCTGGTACCAAACTACGCAGTGCTTGATCAAATGAATGGATAAATTTATCTAGACCTGTGTAGTGACGCATAACCTTAATCCTCTAAATCAATTTGAGCATTTTTTAACATTGGTTTTAAGCGTGTTAATAACCAAATCGTGTACAGAGCACTCAATATTGCTGTAATACCGAATAGAATCTTAATATCAATACTTAAGATACTTAAAATAATAATGGAGAATATAGCAGAAGACACCATGAATACTGCATTCATAATGTTATTAGCAGCCACTACGCGAGCACGATGTGAACACGGTGAATAGGCTTGCATCATGGCATACAGCGGAACAATATAAAAACCACCACTGATCCCCAATAAAGTAACTGCAATCATCACATGATAATAAATCATACCAGAATTAAACATGTCTGATATGCCAATAAAATCTCCAGTCCTTTCAGGAACAAAGGCTAAACTTCCTGCTAAATAGAAGGCGAAAACGGTTAAGCCTACTGCACCAATAGGCACCATTTTAATATTGACCTCTGAGCCACCAATTTTTCGGCATAGCAATGAACCTACACCAATACCCACAGAAAAAAAGGTAAGGAGGAGGCTGACCACATTTTCATTGGCGTGTAGATTTTGCTGAGTCATTTGAGGAATTTGAGTTAAATAAGTCGCGCCGTAAAACCAATACCAAGAATTACCCAATAAAATGGTAAAGATGAGGGGTAAACTTTTTGCATAACGTATGGTTTGAAAACTGGTTCGAAAGAAATTCCAATCGACATTGATATGATTTTCACGGACTTTTTGTTTGACAATGAAGCGACTACAACTATAACCAAGTATCGCGATGGTCAAGACCGTCAGGCTGATCCAAACTAAGTTGCCTTCAGAGTTTGAAATCACTACACCACCCAAGATCATCCCCATCAATATTGCAATGGAAGTACCTGACTGAAATAAAGCATTACCCGACATCAATTCATTCGGTTTTAATATTTCAGGGAGAATGGCGTATTTAATCGGTCCGAAGAAGGTACTGTGAGTACCCATGAGGAACAATGCTAATAACAATAGCCATAAATTGCCGAGTAAAAATCCAGCAGTACCAATCAGCATAATCAAGATTTCAAGCAATTTGATATTACGAATCAAGAAAGAGCGTTCGTATTTGTCTGCAATTTGTCCTGCAGTCGCTGAAAAAATGAAGTAAGGTAGAATAAAGAGAAGTGCAGCTAGATTATTCAGTGTGCTTACGCTTGCGGTCTGTTGTTGAATCCAACCATAGGTAATGACAAGCAATAAGGATTGTTTAAAGACATTATCGTTTAAGGCTCCAAAAAATTGAGTCAAAAACATAGGTAAAAAACGGCGCGAACTCAGTAGATGCTCTTGTTTTTGCATGACAATTCAGCTTTTTTAAAAATTATTAAGAAATGTGATGATTTAGTAACAATATCGGAAAATCATGTATCATATTTTCATCCTAAAAATTTCGAAAATACTAGAAATTTGATTCAGTTAGCTTGAGTGAAAAATCCGTATTTTCTATTTAAAATATAAAGTATTCAGAGCGCAGTATGCCATCGAAAACACAATTTAAAAAATCATTACTTTCCCAATGTGTACAGCACACATGGATATCAAATGATATCAATAAATGGTTCTATGCAAGTGTTTTTTTAGGTGCTCTTTCTTCACCTGTGTTATTTGCAGCCGATACAGTGGTTTCAAGTCAGGAGCTTGAGCCTGCGACATCCGTACAAGCCATCGAAAATAATAAACAAAAAATAGAAAACGTTGCGCAGCAACAGGGATTGTCAAAAGAAAAAATTGAAAGTATTGATCAAAAAATAGATCAGTTGAGTGGGCAAGATGATTTTAATAGTTATGAAATGCTTCAGCAGCAAGAGCAATTGAGTCCACAAGAGCAATTCAAGCCGATAGAATTTGATGATTTGGAGTTGCTGCCTGAGGAGAGTGTGGACCCTCGACTTGCCAATGAAATTTTATCAGTCGCTGAAGAAGCCAAGCAGGAAGCGCAAAATTTCAGATCGGGATTGACGACTCCAGCCATTCAAGTACAAGATCTACCTGCGATTGACATTTCAGAGGCTGAGTTAACAAAAGCGCCAGTCAACATTGATCAGTTGATGCAAAATATTCAGTCTGATCGTCAGATTGAGGTGTCTGAAAATGTGGAAGGACGTTCATTATCCGTTCAAACCCAAGAACCTGAAAATAAAGAACCAGAAAAAGTAAATGTGTTTAAACGCATTTTCTACAAAATACGTCCTCCACGTCTTAATCAGCCCGCTGCTGTGCCACGTATTACCGCAGATGTTACGAGCGCACCTAAACCACTCGCGGACAATATCAAAGCAAAGTTATCATCATTCACTGTTGAGTCATTTTCAGATTTCAATGCTGCCGTCCCGCAACTCCGTAATATGACTGTCCAAGCTGCACAAGCCGTAGGTTATTACGATGCTGAATTTAAGTTTGAAAAAGTCAGTGATAACCGAGTGCGTGTCAATGTCACACCTCATAATCCAGTAGTGGTGCGAGAACAAAATATTGAATTTACTGGGCCTGGGCAGAATCTTGCTCAATTGCAAGTGATTCGAGTGCTTCCTGATTTGGAGGTGGGTGATATTTTCGATCATGGTAAATACGAAGCGACAAAAGCTCGAATCATTGAAGCGGCGAATAACAACGGTTTCTTTGATTATTATTGGCGAATGCACGATGTCATGTTGGCCCGCCCTCAAAATCAAGCAGATATAAATTTGAAGATGGAAACAGGTGAACGTTATAAGCTGGATGATGTGCAGTTTAGAATGAGTGATCCATCAAAAAAATTACCGATTCGTGAAGATATTTTAAGAACATTAGCTCCTTGGCAAGAAGGTGCAGACTTTACCGCATGGCGTGTAAATGTATTAGCCAACAACTTAACCAATTCACGTTATTTTAACTATAGCCTTGTTGACGCTGTTAAACCTGATCCAATTATTAAGCCGCTTGAACTCGCACCTGATTTGCAGGCTTTAGTGGATGAGCAAAAAATTGATCGAAGTTTATTAACAGGTCAAGAAAAGGCTGAACAACAGGCAAGTTCATCAGAAGAAGTCACGCAGAATGTGGCAGATGAAACTCAATTTGCGGGTGGAAATGAACGTCGTACTTTGCAAGAGCGTAATGATGCTGATAATCAAGCGCAAGCCAAGCAGGAAGAAACTGAGCGTTTACAAGCCTTAGCACGTGAAGAGAAAAAAATCCCTGTCATCGTGACATTGAATGCGGATAAATTGAATAGTGTTGAAGCGGGTATTGGTTATGGTACTGATACAGGTGTGCGCTTACGAAGTCAGTACCGCCGTTCTATTGTGAATGATCGTGGTCATTCGTTTGATGCAAACTTAGAGTTGTCACAAGTCAGACAATCAATTGATGGTCGTTATAATATTCCATATAAACACCCATTAAATGATTATGTCAGTCTAGTTGGTGGTTACGAGCGTGAAGATCGTGATGAAATTGGGAATGGATTAAATCTCATTGTGGAATCCGCCGTTGCCGGAGCTGACAGAATTATTAAAGGTGCGCGTCGTGATTGGCAGCATATTTTTGGTGTGCGTTATCGTCTAGATCGTATGACGATTGAAGGTGATATTCCTGAGACACTTGACCCAGATACCAATTGGGATGAAATCCCAGAGTTTGTCGTTGCAACGGGTAATGATGAGCAGCAATCTTTATTACTTGGTTATGAAGCCACTAAAGTCACCAGTGATAATCGATTAAATCCGACAAAAGGATTTAAACAAAACTACAAAATCCAATTGGGGAGTGAAAGCCTGCTATCCGATGCTGATATGGCGATTGTAAATGCGAACTGGAAATTTTTATATTCATTAGGCAGTAACAATGATCATCAATTCATTGGTGGGGCAAACCTCGGTTATATCATCACAGAAGATTTTCAAAAAGTGCCCTATAACTTGAGATTCTTTGAAGGGGGTGACCAAAGTCTACGAGGCTTTGACTATAAGAGTTTGTCCCCTGTGGAATTTGGATATAAAGTCGGAGGTCAAGCGCGTGCGATTGGGACTTTAGAGTACAATTACCAATTTAAAGAAGGCTGGCGCGCCGCGTTATTTAGTGATTTTGGTAATGCTTATGATGAAAAATTTACCAATGATACTGAATATAGCATAGGAGCAGGAATCCGCTGGAACTCTCCAATTGGTCCAATTCGTCTAGATGTGGCATCGGGGATATCTGATCCTGGTAAACCGATTCGTCTACATTTCTTTATCGGGCCGCAACTTTAATATTTAAGATAATAAAAGTACTCAAACATTTTTTGGAATAAGTATGGCTGAAGACATCGAGCAGCAACCTGAGCAACAACCTGATCAAAACGTGACGCCACAGCGAAGTTTATTACGCCGTGTATTGCTGATCATTTTATTTATTCTGATCTTTTTTGTGGCTTCGCTTGCCGTAATGTTTTCAACAGACAAAGGCAGTAAATTCTTACTTGACCGTGCTTTGTCCACTCAACAGATTATTCAGTATGAATATGAAGGTGGAAATTTACTTCAAGGCATCATTCTAAAAAATGTATTGGTGACGCTGAAATCAGTTGATGTGAAAATTGATAGAGCTGATGTCACTTTGGGTTGGCGTGCCATATTAGATAAAGAAATTCATTTGAATCGTGCCGATGTCCGAAATTTGCGTGTCATTAACAAGTCACCGCCAAGTGATGAGCCATTTAAGTTTAGTGAAATTAAACTCCCTTTTGTTTTACGTGTTGATCATGCCGATATCGATCAATTGGTCATTCATACTTCAAGCTCTAAAGTGCAATTTAATGACATTATCCTAAACGAAGCACTATGGTCCGGTACTGAGCTTAAGTTTGAAGATTCGCAGTTTGATATGGGTTATTTGTCTGTAAAAAAAGCAACAGGTCAGATGGATTTTAAAGGTAAATATCCGTTAGATGCACAAGCAGTTGTAAGACTCCCATCTTTAAAGTCGATCAACGTTGAGGATATTTATCTCCATGCAAAAGGCTCTTTAGATACCATTCAAGCGGGCATTGCCACGCGTACCCCTGATTTATTAACTGGTTGGGCTGTGGTGCATCCAGTTCGAAAAAATGTACCGATGCAAGGTGCTTTAAACTTTAAAGATTATCACTGGCCTTTAATGCTAGAGCAGGAGCTTTTATCTAAACAAGGTGTTGCTAAGTTTTCTGGAGATATCCAACGTTTGAATTTGGATATTAACACAGATATTTCTGGTAAAAATATTCCTCAAGGACAATATACTGCGCTGGCGCATACAGATCTCGTCAATCAATTGAATATTTCAAACCTGAATGGTCAATTGATGAACGGGGCGCTGAATCTTGCGGGTGTCGTAGGATGGAAGGATAAAGTCACTTGGGATGTGCAAGGTCGCTTAGATAAAATCAATCCAAAAGATAAAGTGATTCCACAAGTGGTGCAAGATTTTCTGCCAGAACGTTTGGATGCCAAAATCGCTTCAGCAGGTTCGTTAGAGAAGGGATTAGCTCTCACAGCACTTATTGATTTTGACCAATATGAAACTTGGAATTTAAAGCTTAATCAAGCTGAACAAAAAAACAATAAACCGAATCCAATGTTGCTAGATGTCGCTTGGAAAAATATAGATCGTGCTGTTCCGTACATTGGTTGGTTAAGTAGTGAGTCTGGGGATGTAAAACTTGCTTTAGTTGAAGGTCAACAAAATATTCATGTGGCAACCGTAGTTGGTGCAAATGAAAAAGGAACTTTACCTGCTGGCAAATACAATGCCCAATTAGACCTTAAAGGTAATGATCTTCATGTTCCTTCATTTATCTATCAAGCAGATGGAAAAGGATCTTTACAAGCAAATGCCAAGGTTGAATTACCATCTGATCAAAGACAGTTGAAGTGGAATGCGGTGCTTAATGCAAAAGACTTTAATCCGCAAACCATCAGTTCTGCTGCTCCTGTAAATTTATTAAATGGACAAATTCAAGCGAGTGGCTTTGCTCGACCTAACCAGCAAATTATTCAGTTAAATCAGATCAATCTTTCAGGTCAACTTGCCAATCAAAATCCACCGGAAACAATTAAGCTGACTGGCTCAAGTACAGCAGCCATTCTTCTACATGATGAAAAGTCGGGTGGTGGCTTTAAAGGTTTCGCAGTAAATTATGATGGTGCATTACATGCAAGCCAACTGCCACAAGGGGATGGTCAGCTTAAAATACGTGTAGCAGGCACACCTCAGCGCATCAATATTTCCGAATTTAAACATCAGGGTGCTGCGGGTCAGATCAATGCCAATGGTTTAGTCAATTTAGCCAATGGAATCGGATGGGACATTAATGCTTCTTTAATACGTTTTAAGCCTCATTATTTTGTTTCAAGTGTTAAGGGGGAAATTTCAGGTAATGTCAAAACGGATGGTGTTTGGTCAGATCGTTTGAAAAAAATTAATATTGATCGACTCAATCTCGCTGGTATGATCAATAAAAAACCGCTGAGAGCAAAAGGTAATCTTGCTGTTATTCTTAATTCGAATCAGACAGGTTTCCTACCACAACAGTTTGAAGCCAATAATTTGTATTTGGTGTATGCGCAGAATCAGATTCAAGCCGAAGGGAATGCTCAGAATCTTCGCGTTAAGATTGACGCACCTGCATTATTTGAGCTTTATCCTGGTTTACGTGGTCGTGCGCAAGGTTTTGTTAATGTGCAGTCTCAACCGAGATTGTCCGCAACTGCGAATGTAAAGGTGAATAACTTTGGTTTCAATGATCTTGTCAGTATCAAATCACTCAACATCCAAGGGGAATTACCAACTTCAGATACAGTGCCTACTGCATTAACTGCAAGAATGGACAGTTTGAGAAGTGGCAATCGTGAGATTCAAAACGCTGAAGTCTCAATTGCTGGTACGCGAAAAGCACATTTATTGAAAGTCCAAGCCGCGAACAAGCTTTCTAAATTTTATGTTCAACTGGCAGGTGGATTTAATCCTGCGAATGATTGGTTAGGTCAAATTCAAAAAGGTGACTTTGACTCTGCACGCGCGCATTTGAAACAGGCTCAACCTGCCCCTGTGATTTATAATACTGCGAAAACAGAATTATTTGTGGGTGCTCATTGCTGGACCAGTAATCAAAGCCAACTTTGCTTTGATCAGCCCTTACGTGTGAGTAAGACCAAAGGTAGCGCCTCATTTGTGAGTCGGAATTTAGATCTTGGTGACTTTGCCGCATTTATGCCTGAAGGTTTCGCAATTACGGGTAAATTGGATGGTTATGCTAAAGCGTCTTGGGGGCAAGGCATTCAACCAAAAATCGATGCCAAACTTGTTACGCGTAATGGTGTTGTCGGTCTAGCAGCTGCCGATCCTGATGATATCAGCACTACAATGAACTACGATGAAGTAAGTCTTATTGCACGAAGTATTCGTGAAGGATTATTACTTCGTGCTGATTTGAAAGCTCCGAATATTGGGACTGGGTATGCAAATGTTGTGGTGAATCCATTTGTTGATTCGAAACCAATGCGTGGTGAAGTTGCTCTGAGTCAAGTACAACTGAAAATTTTAAAACCATTTATTTCGGATGTGCGTAAAATCGATGGTAATTTATCCCTTGCGGGTAAAATCAGTGGGACATTGACTCAACCGTTATTTAACGGCGAAATGCGACTCAAAAATGGTTCAATCAGCATGATTTCGTTACCTGTTAATCTCACGAATATTCAGCTGTATTCATCTATTCGTCAAAACCAAGCGACGATCGATGGCGCTTTCAATAGTGGTCGAGGTGTGGGTAAATTAACGGGTGATATCGATTGGAAAAATGATCCTAGAATTCGTTTAAAACTCAAAGGTGATAATTTATTTATTCGCCAAGCACCATTAATCACAGCTGTTGTGAACACTGAAATGGATTTAGATGCACGTCCCGTCAGTAAGCAGTTAACTTTGAATGGTAAAGTTGAAGTTCCGCGTGCGCTGATTTCAATGCCAGAATCGAGCGCATCCGTAGTGCCTTTATCCGCCGATGTTCGAGTGGTACGTGAAGGTGATAATCAACTCGCGGTACTTAAGGCTGCAAAGCCATGGGATATCCGCGCTGACTTAGAATTAAATTTAGGAAACCAAGTGATTTTCCAAGGCTTTAATAGTCGTATTCCATTGCTTGGGCGAATTTACTTAACGCAACGCGGTTTAGAAACTGCCATGCGTGCCAATGGTGCGATTGGTGTAAGTAAGCGCGTTACTATTGAAGCTTATGGGCAGTCTTTAGAATTAAGTCGTGCAATTGCGCGTTTCAATGGTGCATTGTCTAACCCAACCCTTGAGGTTGAAGCAAGTAAACTCATTTCAGGCAGTACAGTTGGTGTGCGTGTTACTGGAACTGCAAGCAGTCCAAATATCCAAGTCTTTAATGATGCCGGGTTGTCTGAACAAGAGGCGATGAATGCCTTGATTACAGGTCGAATTAATGAAGGTTCTAGTAGCTTGAGTCAAGCAGAAGGCTTTAAATCAGATGTGAACAATACCATTGCTGCAGCGGGGATTAGTTTAGGGCTTGGTGGTACACGTGCTTTAACCAATCAAATTGGACAGACATTTGGGTTAAGTGGTCTTGCTCTTGATGCGCAAGGAACAGGTGATGACACTCAAGTGAGTGTGACAGGTTATCTGACCCCTGATTTATATATCCGTTATGGTGTTGGTGTCTTTACGCCAGTCAATAAATTGACGCTACGATATCAGATGAACCAAAGACTCTATTTGGAAGCAAGTCAGTCTTTAGAAAAAGCCATTGATATTTTCTACAATTGGCGATTCTAAAAGGTAAAAGGGCTCCAATCGAAGCCCTTTTTAATTCAATGTATAAACCGAAATTAAATTTAAGCCCTATTGTTAAAATGCTAGACTTAAAATTTATCGGACAAGAAAGAATTAAAAAATGAAAACAATTGCAATATTCATGGCGATGATAGCGGCAACACTCATGGCGGGCTGTCAAACCACTCAAACTGAGCAACTTACTCCAAAAATTGGAATGGCTAATCCTGCAAGCAAATTTTGTGTTCAACAAGGTGGAAAATTAGAAATACGTGATGAGGTAAATGGTCAAGTGGGTTATTGCCAGTTGCCAGATGGTGTTGTGGTAGAAGAATGGGAACTATTTAGACATCATCAAAATATTTGCAAACCTGAAGAAGCGAAAAAATTAGTCGGTATGCATAATCTTGATGATCAACAGATTTTGAATAAAACCAAAGCCAAAATTATTCGCCGTGTCGGACCAAATGATCTGGTTACTATGGATTATCGAAATGATCGTATTACAGTAACCGTGGATGATCAGAATAAAATTATTCGCTCAAGCTGTGGCTAATGAACGAGAAATGTCATTACACGATTTCCTATTCGGTTTAACTCGATTATCATAGCCGCAACAGGAGAGATGTATGAACAAATTCGTGATTCTGGGTGCTGTACTTGGTTCAGCCGTTTTGCTCAGTGCTTGTGAAGAAAAAAAACCACTAACCCCTGAAGAAGTCTGGCATGGTTACTGTACCAGTATTGGTAATGCTGCACGATCTATTTTGCTAGACCGTCAAAATGGTATCGAGAAAACTGCGGCGGTCGAACATGCTTCTAAACTGACCGATCCGACGACGAAGAAATTTGTAGATGCTCAAATTGAGAAGGTCTATGCTTATCCTGCGAATCAATTAGAATTGGATCGTGATGCACTAATGGCTAAATTCAAAAAAGAAGCAACGGATGAGTGTTTAGCCACTCCTTACGATAAAGATAATCTGCCTGACTACAAACAGTTTTAAGGCGCCACAATAAGATCGATCATAAAAAAGAGGGAAGCGTAAGTTTCCCTTTTTTTTGTCGAAATTAATTACAAATTTTGATTAGCATTAAAATAGAAAAGCTTATATAAAAATAAGATAAATAAAACAAAAGGAGCGAAACAATGGAAGTGGTCGCATACCTGAATAATGCCGATCTTCTGCTTGAAGATGCCAATGGTGTTGCTGTAATTAATGGCAGCCATTACGTCCTAAGTTTAGGGGATCGAGTCTATCTTAAAAATATGATCAATGAACATGCCAAAATTTATCAGGTACACATTAGTTTTGCCTGTGCCGAACACCGCATGCTACATGATGATGAAATTCTGGTCAGATTCGAAGGAACACGAGAAAGTCTGCAACAATATTTAGATCGCACGACTGTCCACTAAGGTTGAATAGTCAAAAAAGGATTTAAAAGGCAACATCTTGTTGCCTTTTATTTATTTCAGATCCGTAAAAGCTTCATGTTAATGTCAGAATTGTTCGATAAAACAACATATTGAGCAATGAGTAATCAGAAGAGAGATCATTTAGTAAGAAAATAATGGTCATCACAAAGAAACACTCTTCTTGCATTAACTTTTAACCGGAATTTTAGTAAAATTTAGCAGTCCATATTATTTGCAGGCTTTATAAGCAGGATATTGCAAGTAATTTTTTAAAGAAGAGGAATAACACCGTGCTAGAAGCTTACCGCCAACACGTTGAAGAACGTGCCGCACTCGGAGTCCCACCGAAGCCACTTGATGACGCTCAAACAGCTGCATTAGTTGAATTATTAAAAAATCCACCAGCTGGCGAAGAAGCATTCTTAGTTGATTTGCTTGAAAACCGTGTTCCAGCAGGTGTTGACCAAGCTGCTTACGTAAAAGCTGCTTTCTTGGCTGCTTTGGCGAAAGGTGAAGCGACTTCTCCATTAGTTTCTAAAGAGCGTGCGGTTTACTTACTAGGTACTATGCTTGGTGGTTACAACGTTGCTCCTTTAGTTGAATTATTAGAAGACGCAACGCTTGGTGCTTTAGCTGCTGAAGCGCTTAAGAAAACACTTCTTGTTTTCGATGCGTTCCATGACGTTGCTGATAAAGCAAAAGCAGGTAACGAAAACGCGAAAGCTGTTCTTCAATCTTGGGCTGACGCTGAATGGTTCACTAGCCGTAAAGACGTTCCAGAAGAAATCAAACTTACAGTTTTCAAAGTTACTGGTGAAACTAACACTGACGACTTGTCACCTGCACAAGACGCTTGGAGCCGTCCAGACATTCCGTTACACGCGAATGCGATGCTTAAAAACGTACGTGATGGTATTAACCCAGAAGTTCCTGGTGAAGTTGGTCCATTAAGCCAAATCAAAGAATTAATCGCGAAAGGTAACCAAGTTGCTTACGTGGGTGACGTTGTTGGTACAGGTTCTTCTCGTAAATCTGCAACTAACTCTGTACTTTGGTTCTTTGGTGACGAAATCGCTCACATTCCGAACAAGAAAGAAGGCGGTTACTGCTTAGGTTCTAAGATTGCTCCGATTTTCTTCAACACTATGGAAGACGCTGGTGCGTTACCAGTTGAAATCGACGTTGCAAACATGAACATGGGCGACGAAATCACGTTGAAGATTGACAAAGCGACTGCAAAAGTTACAGCGTTCAAAGATGGCGCTCAAATTGCTGAAGCTGAGTTAAAAACTCCAGTACTTCTAGACGAAGTACGTGCGGGTGGTCGTATTAACTTGATCATTGGTCGTGGCTTAACTACTAAAGCACGTGAAGAATTGGGTCTTCCTGCTTCTGACTTGTTCCGTACTCCAGTTCAACCAGCTGCAACTGGCAAAGGCTTCACGCTTGCTCAGAAGATGGTTGGTCGTGCTTGTGGTCTTCCAGAAGGTCAAGGTGTACTTCCAGGTACTTACTGCGAACCTAAGATGACAACTGTTGGTTCTCAAGATACAACAGGTCCAATGACGCGTGACGAATTGAAAGACTTAGCTTGCTTAGGTTTCTCTGCTGACCTCGTAATGCAATCTTTCTGTCATACTGCTGCGTATCCAAAACCAGTTGACGTTCAAATGCAACACACGCTTCCTGATTTCATCATGAACCGTGGTGGTGTATCACTACGTCCAGGTGACGGTATTATCCACTCTTGGTTAAACCGTATGCTTCTTCCAGATACAGTAGGTACTGGTGGTGACTCGCATACACGTTTCCCAATCGGTATTTCTTTCCCAGCGGGTTCTGGTCTTGTAGCGTTCGCTGCAGCAACTGGTGTTATGCCACTTGATATGCCTGAATCAGTTCTTGTGAAGTTCAAAGGTAAAATGCAACCTGGTATCACTTTACGTGACCTAGTACATGCAATTCCTTACTACGCAATTAAAGAAGGTGACTTAACTGTAGAGAAGAAAGGTAAGAAAAACATCTTCTCTGGTCGTATCTTAGAGATCGACTTATCAGAAATGGAAACTGACTTAACTGTTGAGCAAGCATTCGAACTTTCTGATGCTTCTGCTGAACGTTCTGCTGCTGGTTGTGCGATCACGCTTTCTGAAGAGAAAGTTGCTGAATACCTTCGTTCAAACATCACAATGTTGAAGTGGATGATCTCTGAAGGTTATGGCGATGCTCGTACTATGGCGCGCCGTGTTGAGAACATGGAAAAATGGTTAGCGAATCCATCACTTCTTAAAGCTGATGCTGATGCTGAATACACGAAAGTGTATGAAATCGACCTTGCTGACATCAAAGAACCTATCCTTTGCTGCCCGAACGATCCAGATGATGCAAAACTTCTTTCTGACGTTCAAGGCGACAAAATTGATGAAGTATTCATCGGTTCTTGTATGACGAACATCGGTCACTTCCGTGCAGCTGGTAAACTTTTAGACAAAGTACCTGGTGGTTCTTTATCTACTCGTCTTTGGTTAGCTCCTCCAACTCGTATGGACGAACGCCAATTGATGGAAGAAGGTTTCTATAATACTTATGGTAAAGCTGGCGCGCGTACAGAAATGCCAGGTTGTTCATTATGTATGGGTAACCAAGCACGTGTAGCTCCAAATACAACTGTTGTATCTACTTCTACGCGTAACTTCCCGAACCGTTTAGGTCAAGGTGCGAACGTTTACTTGGCTTCTGCAGAGCTTGCATCTGTAGCTGCGGTACTTGGTAAGTTACCAACGCCTGAAGAATACCAACAGTATGCTGCTCAAATCGACAGCATGTCTGCGGATATCTACAAGTACTTGAACTTCGATCAAATGAACGACTATACAGACGCTGCTAAAGACGTTGATACGAAGAAAATTGCTGCTGCTCAATTGTCTTAATTGATTGATAATTAAGTTAATGTAGTTTATAAAAGCTCCACTTAGGTGGGGCTTTTTTTATGAAATTAATTAAATTTGATATACAAAACTTTAGAAATATTACTAATGCTAATGAGATAAATTTTAAAAATTATTCAGTTTTAGTGGGTCGTAATAATGAGGGTAAAACAACAGTTTTAATGGCTTTAAGATTAGCAATGGATACATTAAAAGTTCATAGCTTACAAAAATCAAAAAGAACAAATAATTTAAAATTTAGAAGTGGATATGATTGGGAAAGAGATTTTCCAATTTCATTGCAGAATAAAAAAAGAGGAAATAAAAATACAATATTTAAAATGTATTTTGAATTGAGTAAGCAGGAGCAAATTGAATTTAAGAAAGAAACAGGCAGTAGTAATAATGGAGACTTATGTATACAAATTATTTTTGATATCAATAATGGATCAGATATTTCGGTGCCTAAGAAAGGAAGTAGTGCTTTATCCGATAAATCTAACAAAATTGCAGAATATATAGCGAAGAAAATTCAATTTACATATATACCAGCCGTTCGTACTGAACAAGAGGCTATTTTAGTTATTAATGAAATGATCGAGGAAGAGTTAGCTAAGTTAGAAAATGATGATAAATATCAAGAAGCAATGCAAGTAATTTTAAATTTACAGCAGCCTGTACTTGATAATGTTGCACAGTCAATTCAATTGTCTTTGCATAAATTTCTACCAAATATTAACAATGTCGAACTTAGCATATTAACTAATAATCGTAGAGCAAATCTTAGAAAGGATTACTTAATAGAAATCGATGATGGTGACTTAACAGATATCAAATTTAAAGGGGATGGTGTCAAAAGTCTTACAGCAATAGGTTTACTTAAAGATAGAAATAAAATTATGAATGGAGCTTCAATTATTGCGATTGAAGAGCCTGAATCTCATTTACATCCTTCAGCTATGCATGAACTTAGACAAGCTATTCAAGATCTTACTAATGATAGTCAAGTAGTGGTATCTACACATAATCCAATTTTTGTTGACAGAGAGGAGTTGGTAAACAATCTATTAGTCTCAAATAATAAAGTTAAAACAGTGAAGAAAATCAAAGAAATAAGAGAGTGTTTAGGTATTAGAACTTCAGACAATTTAATTCATTCTAATAAGATGATTCTGGTTGAAGGAGAAAGTGATAAAAAAATAATCACTAAAATTATTCAAGAGAGAAGCCCAAAACTTGCTCGAAAAATTAAAGAGGGTGATTTAACAGTTTTTTCATTAAATAGTGCATCAAAATTGTCCTATCATCTTAAGTGGTTTCAGGATCAATTATGCTCATGTTTTGTCATTCTAGATAAAGACAAATCAGGAAATGAAAGTATAACTAGGCATTTGGAATCAAAAGAACTAGATCAAAGATCTTATGCTCTAATTACAGCTAAAGGTTTAACTGAATCTGAGATTGAAAATTTGATAAACATAGAATTTTATAAGGATATTGTTTTAGATAAATTTTGTATCGATCTTTTATCAACAGATTTTACAAAGAAAAAAACGAAATGGAGTGATGCTTTAACTGAAGTATTAACTCAAGCAGGAAAAAGTATTGTTTTGAAAGATTTAGAAGATTTGAAAAAAAGTATTGCTGAAAAAGTAGAGAAAGTGAATGTTTATGAGCAATTATATATACATAACTTATCTTTTATTGATGGACTAATTGCACAGCTTGAGAGTTATTTTATCAGAGAATAAATCTAATTAATTGTTTACAATACTTATAGATCTATACAAAAAAGTTAACTTGACAATGTCTTTACAATCCCGTTTCCTCTGTATCGGTGGCTTCCTCAACGGAACACAAATTAAAGACCAAGGCGACAGCTTTGTTTGTATGACCAATGGAAAGAATGAAACTTACATGAAGAAGGTCATTTTCCATCAAGAAGCATGGGATCATGACTACTACGTGTTTGAAAACATCACCGATCAACAAGCCAAAGAGTGGGTGTTTCAAAAATATGGAGAAACCGTCATCTATCGAAAAAGAAAGCCCATGAAAAAGCCCCGTAATTAAAAAATTAACGGGGCTAGTCGTACCACTCACGTGATACTCATATAAGGCTCATCTCATACTGCCTGCATTAAAACACATTCACACAGATTCGTCATGCTGAATCGAATATAAATTCAAATCGACTACTGCGAAAATCTTACAAGCACGTAACCATAAATAAAACAGACAGCAACAATCTAGAAAGGTGAAATAAATAGAATAAGCAAAAATGAACACAGCATGAATATAATGAAAAGCATACTCACATTAAGTTTAATCAGTCTATCGCTCATTGCATGTTCAAGCGTAGAGATTAAAAATTATGATTCAGAAGAAGACGCACGTTATCAGAAATATAAAGATGAAACAGTAAACATGTCTGAATACGATAAACAGCGCTATTACAATCAGCATCACTTAGGTGTAGTCGAGCCAGATCGAGTTCGCGAATCAATTCGAGAGCAAAAAAGAAAACAGGTGCAATAAACCAATAGGGCAGTACAAATAAATGTACTGCCTATAAATCATTGAAAAATTACATTTCAGTAGCTGAATAAAGCAAAATTCTTTGTGAAAATTGATTAAAATTAAAACATTAGGGAAATACAATGAATTTTGAAGTTGATGCCTTTGGCACCATCGTGATTGCCGTATTTTTTCTATTTATTGGGCGCTATCTAGTCAACCGAGTCCAATTCTTTAAAAACTACAATTTACCTGAACCTGTGATTGGCGGTTTGGTCGCAGCAATTACAGCATTCATCTTATTTAAATTCTTTAATATCAGTGCCACATTTGATGCGCAAATTCAAAGCATTTTAATGCTGATGTTCTTTACCTCTGTGGGCTTAGGTGCAGATTTTGTTAAATTAAAAGATGGTGGTAAAGCCCTATTTATATTTTTGTTCTGTGTGATCGGATTTGTGATCGTTCAAAATATTGTTGGGGTGAGTTTAGCGACGGTATTAGGTTTAGATCCGCTCATCGGTTTAATTGTAGGTTCAATCACCTTAACGGGTGGTCATGGCACGGCAGGTGCATGGGGGCAAGTGCTTGAAACCCAGCATGGCATTCAAGGTGCTATTGTATTGGGTATGGCAAGTGCGACCTTTGGTCTGATTATTGGTGGTATTGTTGGTGGTCCAGTTGCTAAATTTTTAATTAAACGTCATCGATTGGCTGACAAAATTGACAATGATCCAAACGAATCACAATTGGATGATCAGTTAAAATCTGCACCATTTGAATATCCAAAAAAGACACGATTAATTACTGCAAGTAATGCGGTTTCGACCCTTGGTATGTTTGCACTTTGTATATTCACGGCAAACTTAATGACAGATTTTAGTCAGGGTAAATGGTTTGAGCTTCCAACCTTTGTTTGGGCACTAGGTTCAGGTGTGATTTTGAGAAATTTGCTTGAGCATGTATTCAAAGTAAATATCTTTGATCGTGCGATTGACGTGTTTGGAAATGCATCGTTATCACTTTATTTATCTATGGCATTGTTATCACTACAACTGTGGTTATTAGCAGATTTGGCAGGTCCGTTAGTCACGATTCTGATTGTGCAAATGCTGGTATTGATTTTATACACTGCTTTTGTGACATTTAAGGTGATGGGGAGCAACTACGATGCTGCGGTTTTATCAGCAGGTCATTGTGGTTTTGGTATGGGTGCGACGCCAACGGCTATTGCCAATATTCAAGCAGTAACCAATACCTATGGTCCTTCACACAAAGCATTCTTACTCATTCCACTGACAGGTGCATTTTTCATTGATATTGTAAATGCGATAGTGATCCAGCTCTCCATTGGGATATTGGGATAGACTAAGTTTAAAAAAACCGCCTTAAAGGCGGTTTTTTACTTATGGAGATTTATATATGCAGTTGAGATTCAATCATCGGCCAAATATTTTGATGCGACTGTTTGAACATCATCATGTGTCCAATCGCTTTATGGCCAAGCTCTTTGGGTTTGAGTTCGATCGCTTCAGTAGGCGCATTAGGATATAAACGAAGTAAATCCTGAACATTTGCTTCGGTTGCAATCTCATCATCACTTGCCCAAATAGCAGTGACAGGAATTCGTATCTCTTGGTGATAGTCTTGGTCTAGGGCAACCGTTTTGCCAATCGCATTAATAACATAGCCTGGTTGACTACAAAATTGAGCCCAGTCACGTGCAACATCTTTCGGTAGATTTTCCCCCATACCAATGGCTTGGGTAGGGCCGTAACCGAGCGTCATACGTGCGAGAGGAAAAATACCTTTAAACATCACAGGGGCAAGTAGTTTCGTACGACCTTTGAGCCCTTTTACATGCCCAGTCGAACCTGCAATTGCAACGACTTTTGCAACTTTATCATGGTTAGGGGTAATCCCAATCAGTTGTCCGCCAGCGCTGTGACCGACAAGAATGACTTGCTTGGCATGGGTGAGTTGTAAGAGTTGATCAATCGCAGCGGGAATATCTAACTGTCCCCATTGCACAATACTTGCTTTGGATTGCTTCAATGGGCCATAAAGAGAAGCACCAATACCACTAAAATCAAACACCATTACGGCATAGCCTTGATGGTTAAGCCATTCGCAAAATCGATGATAAAACTTTTGAGTAATTCCAGTGGCAGGGCACACCAAGACAGGAAGACGCTTTGAATGCTCGGCAGGAAAAAAGGTAGCAGCAAGTTCGTATTGATCCTGACGAATAATTTTAATTTTTTGCATAATTTAAACTGTGCAAGTATCCGTAATCAAAATACTTTACCGCAGTTCTAAAAAATCAAACCAACAAATGATGACTGTTGCGTTTGTGAAATGACTGTTCAGTCGTTAAAGCAACCTGTTTCAAGAAGTGCCAATAATAATGGAAAGTATTCCTGCTGCAATTAAAGGTCCAACGGGGACACCACGTAAAATAGCCACACCTGCTACAGTACCAATGAGCAGTCCAGCGACAATATTTGGCTGATTCGCCATAAGAGTTACGCCTCGACCACCTAACCATGCCACCAGTAACCCGATTCCGATGGCTAAAATTGAGTTTAAGCTCAAGAATGACTTGAGGATATCTTTACCCGGAATGGTGCCACTGGCAATTGGCGTAAGTACGCCAATAGTGAGGATAATAATGCCGATATTTAAACCATGCTGTTGAAGCAATGGAAAATACTCGTTTAAAGGGGTGATACGAAAAACAATAAGTACTGCGACTGCAATTGTGACAGCTGTATTTTGACTGAATATTCCACATGCCAATAAAATGATTAGAACGATTAAATTGAGGTCTAATTGAGACATAAAGAAGATCCAGTGCTTATCAGGACAGTACTTGAAAGTTATAATAGTTTAACTGATTTAAAGTCTGCATTCAGATGACATACTTTAAATTTCAACGAATATTGTAATTAATGGAAGTGATTCATGGTTCTGGAAAAAATGTTACAGTCTCAAGGCTTTGGATCACGAAAATATTGTCAACAATTAATTAAATCTGGTGCAGTGGTCATTGATGGTAATGTGATCACGGACCCGAAATATAAACTGAAGCTTCAAGGTCTTAGCTTCCACGTGTATAACGATGAATATACTTATCGTGAAAAAGTTTATATAGCACTCAATAAACCTGTAGGCTATGAATGCTCGCATCAAGCGACGCATCACTTCAGCGTGTTTGAATTAATCGATGACATATTGTTGCAAAGGGGAGCGCAAACTGTCGGACGTTTAGATCAAGACACGACTGGTATATTGTTACTTACAGATGATGGACAATTTCTGCAAGCGCTGACTCATCCTAAAAAACATGTTCCTAAAGTTTATCAAATGCATACAGTAGATCCAGTCACTGAGCAGCAAATCATTCAATTGGGTCAAGGTGTAGAGCTTCGCAATGAAACAGGATTGTTTCAAGCAACAGACATTCAACTCATAAGCGAACAACACCTACAATTTACAGTGCATCAAGGCGTTTATCATCAAGTAAAGCGTATGGTTGCTGCTGTGGGAAATCATGTTGAATCATTGCATCGACTGCAAATTGGACAATTAAAATTAGATCAGCTTGCTGAAGGTGAATATTGCTATCTCACTGAACAGCAAATACTCGCCGCAAAAAATCAAAGTCCTGATGCTCAACTCCTTAAGATTTAAATCATCAATGCTAAAGACTCTATTCTCAAGACGATATGTTATGTAATGCCTTAAGATAGAAAGCAATGATAGGTTTGGAATTCATTGTCTTTGACGAAGCCCATCTTTTCGTAAAGTTGGTGAGATTGAAAGTTACTTCGTTGTGTCTCTAATGAAATTCGACTGGCTTTTTCGGATTGTGCAAACAAAATTGCAGTGTCAATGAGTTGTTTGGCTGAACCTTGTCTTCTATAAATTGGAGTGACATATACATCATCTAAAATGTAGTAGCTTGAACAAGCATGGGACGAAAAACCTAGATAAAGAATCACGAACCCAGTGATTACATCATTTTTGATGTGAATAAAAATAACACTTTGTTGGTTTTCGAATCGCTGTTTTAGAAAATCATAGGATTGTTGAATATTGGATGATGCACCATAAAACTGTCGGTATTCATCAAAAAGTACAGCGAGTTGATTGAGATCTTCTGTTGTGGCTTTCCGTACTATCACTGTTGAGCTCTCCTCAGATCATTATTTTTAATCTTGTTATGATGAAGAGCTAAACATATTTGCGCAGGGCGCTGTAAATTAAATTGTTTAGAAATACGACAAAGTTAACTTATGTCAAAAATTAATCTTTATCGCTTTCACCCAAAAGTGCATTCAATTCTGCAAAAAAATCGTCGTCATCTAAACTCGAAGTTGTAGTATTGGATTCTTGTTGTTCTTGCTTAAGCTTTTTGAGTTTCAACAATTGATCCATGTTGATCGTTTGATTTTCGATTGCAAAAGGAATGGACTTTGTCAGTACAACTTGTTTGAAAAATAAACGCACTGCTTGCGCTGGTGTAATCCCCAATTGCTTAAAAACTGCAAAGGCTTGTTTTTTTTCTTGTGAGTCAAGTCGGACTTGATAAACTTCTGTTTTTCTCATGAATTAAAACCAAACGACTCTAAATTTAAGTGCTTATTTTAATCTAAGTAAATGTAATTTCAATGTCTGAACGTGAAAATTATATAAATTTGTCATTACAATGAATCTACAATGTCAGTGTTTGCGTGCTTTTAAAGTGCATTTCAATATTTAATATCGGATCAATAAATTGAAGCTCATCAGCAAGTAATTGCAACGGAGCACTGAAATCATCCTCAGCTTTATGCGCGATTACCGGATAAAAAGGATCATTTTTGATTGGAATATTGAGCGCATTGAGGTGAACGCGAAGTTGATGTTGCTTACCAGTCAGCGGTTTCAAAATATATCGTCCCCACTGTGAGTTGTGTTCTATCAGGTCAATTTGAGTGACAGAATTGGTAACGCCTTCACATACTTTCATTATATAAAATGGATTTCCCTTTTCTATGCGCAATTCAACTGTTCGTGGAAAGACTAAGTCTTTTGAGTAAGGTGCGATGGCTTGATATGTTTTGGATACTTTACGATCTGCAAAAAGTTGTTGATATACTCCGCGACTTTCAACTTTTTTTGAAAATAAAACAACACCTGCTGTTTCGCGGTCTAAACGATGAATCGGAGTGAGATGAGGATTATCAGTGAACTGCTTTAATCTCACTAATAAGGTTTCTTGAACATATTGACCTGTCGGACTCATGGTTAAAAAATGAGGTTTATCCACCACGAGCAGATCATCGTTTTCGTATAAAATTTTTTCCTTAAACGGAACATGAATTTCGTTTGCTAAAAAACGATAATAAAAAATATGAGAATTAGGTTGATACGCCGAGTTGATGGAAAGTTTGTTGCCATCTGCATTATAAATAAGACCATCTTGAAAACGTTGTTGCCACTCCAGTGCGTCTATATGAGAAAAGGCTTGAATGAGAAAATCATAAATCGTAATTGGGGAGATTTGTAGATTTGGAAGAAATACTTTGCTGGCTGTTACACCATTGATCATCGGTGGCGTAAAACTTGGGGCACTTTCTGAATTTGATTTTGGCATAACAAGACAACAGAATAAAAAAATGATCAGATGAATGAGTTTTTGAACAAGTCTAGATAGGCACTGTTCAGGAGCATGCTATTATACCTCTTCAACAGATGTCTAATGTGATCCAGATGCAATATTCTTTTCAACTCAACTTAAATGATGAAGCAGATACTCAAAAATTAGCTGCATGTTTAGGGCAGTGTATTGAAAAGGGTGTCATATACCTCATTGGAGATTTGGGTGCGGGTAAAACCACCCTGACGCGTTATTGGCTACAAAATTTAGGTCATCGTGGTGCGGTTAAAAGCCCGACTTATACACTGGTTGAACCCTATAAAATCAATCAGCAGGATGTCTTTCATTTTGATTTGTACCGTTTGAATGATCCTTATGAACTTGAGTTGATGGGTATTCGTGATTATCTGGATATTGCTGATGCGCTATTCTTGTTTGAATGGCCCTCTAAAGGTGGTGACGAAATTCCAAATGCAGATGTTATCTTGAATATTGAGAAAACTGATGATGAATCAGTACGTCATGTCACGATTTCTTCAAATGATGAAGCTTTACTCGCAAAATTAAAGACACAGTTTTAAATAATTCTATGGCGCATGATCTTAGCTTGAATCGAATTCAAACCTTATCTCCTGCATTAGCAAACCAAATTGCTGCGGGAGAGGTAATTGAACGTCCTGCATCAGTGGTGAAGGAACTTCTAGAAAACTCCATTGATGCAGGTGCGACTGAATTAATCATTCGAGTCGAACAAGGCGGTAGTACGCTGATTGAGATTATCGATAATGGCAAAGGAATTCATCCTGAGGATCTGCCGCTTGCGGTCATGCGTCATGCGACCAGTAAAATTCAAACTGCTGAAGATTTACATGCAATTGTGAGCTTAGGTTTTCGCGGAGAAGCCTTGGCTTCCATTGCTGCTGTTTCGCGCTTGACCTTGACCAGTAGTCGTGATGATTCAGGAATTGGTTATCAGGTCGAAGTAAACGGCACGGCCTTTGATCATCAAGAGATTCAAGCTGTTGCTACTCAGCAAGGCACACACATACGTGTACAAGATTTATTTTTTAATGTGCCAGCAAGACGAAAGTTTTTAAAAAAGCCAAATACGGAATTTGGTCACATTGAAGAAATCGTACGGCGCTTAGCCTTAACGCATTTCGATATTCGGATTGTGCTGGAACATAATGGTGCTATTCGTTTAAATTTGCCTGTCGCAGACAGTGGTCAACTCAGATTTCAACGTGTACAGCAGCTTTTAGGTCGACAATTTACTGAAAATGCGTATTGGATCGATGCTGATAGTGTCAATATGCGCTTATCAGGATGGTTAGGTCATCCTTCTGATGCTCGAGCACAAAGTGATTTGCAGTATGTGTACGTGAATGGTCGTATCGTAAAAGATAAAACAATCTCTCATGCTTTGCGAATGGCCTATGATGGCATCTTGCATGGGCATCAACATGCAGCTTATTTGTTGTTCTTAGAAGTTGATCCTGAATTTATTGATGTGAATGTGCATCCGACTAAACATGAAATTCGATTTTTGAATCAACGTGAAGTACACGAATTTGTACGTCATTTTGCCAAAGAAACTTTGTCGCAATTTCAAACTGCGACTGCGGATTTAGCCCAGGCTTTAAAGCTTGATCAAGATGTCATCGCACCATCAGTACAGTTACCACGTTATCAAGAGCAATTTAATCTGCATCAAAATGCTCCAGCATCGCCCCCTATGTCCCAGACGTTGCAGGAATCGAGTCATGAGGGGTATTTAACAGATTTTAGTGTTAAACAGCCTCAGTCAGTTCAATATAGTGCGCCGAGCCAGCCTTATTCAAATTCTAATATCAGTAATGCACTCAAGTCTTATTTGGCACCTTTGAAAGAAACGTCATCTAATTTTGAAGTTCCTCATGATGCTGAGATGGAATCAACATCGTCTAGAGTTGATGAGTTCCCCTTGGGGATTGCAATTGCACAACTTCATGGAATTTATATTCTGGCGCAAAATTCTGAAGGTTTGATCATTGTGGATATGCATGCTGCGCATGAGCGAATCTTGTTGCAGCAAATGAAATCTGCTTGGGATAAACCTGAATTTTGGACATCACAGCAGTTGCTGATTCCAAAAGTGATTTCAATTACACGCATGCAAGCCACGCGTATCGAAGACCTTAAGCCTCAGTTGGCGCGGCTTGGTTTAGAAATTGATCAATATGGCGATGAGCAAGTGATAGTGCGAGGTGTGCCTGCTATTTTGCACAAAGCTGATTTTAATGCATTAATCCCAGAACTTTTGAATGATCTTGATCCCAATGATGAGGCCAGTGCTTTACAACAAAAAAGAGACCATATCTTGGCAGGGATGGCATGTCATGGCGCAGTGCGTGCGCATCGAATGTTAAGTATTTCTGAAATGAATGCACTGTTGAGGCAGATGGAACAAACTGAGTTTGCAAGTCAATGTAATCATGGACGACCGACTTGGAGAGCTTTTCCACTTAGTCAATTAGATAAATTATTTGCTCGAGGAGAGTAATTATACATGTCAAATCAAATGCCAGTCATCAACTTAATGGGGCCGACTGCGAGTGGGAAAACTGCTTTGGCATGCGAGCTATATGAGCGCGGTAATTTTGAAATTGTTTCAGTGGATTCTGCGTTAATCTATAAGGACATGGATATCGGTTCGGCAAAGCCATCAAAAGAAGAGCAGGAACGATATCCACATCACTTGATTGATATTATTACACCGCTCGAGGTTTATTCGGCAGCTCAATTCGTTGAAGATGCATCGCTGCTGATTGATGAAATACATTCACGCGGTAAGACCCCAATTTTGGTGGGTGGGACGATGTTGTACTACAAAGCACTGTTGGAAGGCTTGGCAACGAATCTCCCTAATGCTGATGAAAAGGTACGTCAACAAATTGAAAATGAAGCCATGGCATTGGGTTGGGAGAGCGTCTACGAAGAGTTAAAACGTGTCGATCCTATGGCAGGTGAGAAGTTTAAAGTGAGTGATCGTCAGCGCATTATACGTGCGCTAGAGGTCTATCGTCTGACAGGTCGACCTATCACTGAGCTTCAAGCTGAACAGCCTAAAAAACAGCCATATCGTTACAATTTTCATAATTATGCGCTATTACCTGATCGTGTAGAATTACACAAAAGAATTGAACTGCGCCTAAAAATAATGTGGGATATCGGTTTTTTAAATGAGGTGGAGTATCTGATTGAAAAATACGATTTAAACGATAATTTGCCATCGGCGAGATCTGTTGGATATCGCCAAGCTTTAGATTTTCTTAAAAATAGTGATAGAAGTCTCAAATCTAAGCAAGATATGGAAGACAAGTGTTTGTTTGCAACACGACAACTTGCTAAACGTCAATACACTTGGTTACGTTCTTTGCAAGAAGCGCACAGTTTTCAAACTTTTTTGACGATAAAGCAAGCTCAAGAAGACTTGCGAAACTTATATGGATAAAGCAAAATTTACTCACTATCTTTTTTATAAATTTTAATTGAAAAATAAAGATAGTTTTTTTGCGCTGATTTTATTTTTTGGAGTATAACATGTCTAAAGGTCAAACTTTACAAGATCCGTTCTTAAACTCTCTCCGTAAGGAACGTATTCCAGTTTCAATCTTTTTAGTCAACGGTATTAAATTACAAGGTCATATCGAATCATTTGACCAATACGTTGTATTATTAAAAAACACGGTAAGCCAAATGGTTTACAAACACGCTATTTCAACAGTTGTACCTGCACGTAATCCACGTCCTGCTGGTGCTCCTGCAGGCGCTCCTGCTGGTGCTCAAGGCGGCTTCGGTGGTCAACAAGGTGGCTTCGGTGCTCAAGGTGGCTTCGGTGGTCAAGGTGGCTTTGGTGCGACTTCTACACCAAACTTTGATGGCGAAACAAAATTTGATGATGCTCAAGAAGACGAAAACAATCGTTAATTTTTGAGTAATCAAAAAGGCACCTGATGAAGGTGCCTTTTTTTATATGAACAGCCTAAAAATTAAAATTAAAGCCCCCATAGTGGAGGCTCTCAATTAAGAAAAAATTAGTTTTGGTTGGGTTGTTTAATTTCAACGTATGTACTTGCGCGAAGCTCTCTTAACCAGCCATCTAACTCTGCATCAAATTGACGGTCACCAAGAATTTGGCGCGCTATGCGTTTTTGCTGTTCCTGAGTCATGTCTTGCTGACGTGCATCAGTAACTTGCAAAATATGCCAACCAAACTGTGTTTCAAAAGGTTCACTGACTTCGCCAATTTTCGCAGTCTGCATTTTTTGATCAAACTCTGGCACCATCATACCTGGTGACACCCAACCTAAGCTACCACCATCACGTGCAGAGCCTGGATCATTAGAATAAGTTGCAGCAAGAACTGCAAAATCATCACCTGCCTTTACACGGCTATAGATACTGTCAATAGTGTGTTTGGCATTTTCAGGGCTCACCACTTCAGAAGTCTTAATCAGAATATGGCGAGTTTGGTATTGTGGCACAATTGTCTTTTTCTCATTTGACTTGCGCTCTAAGAGTTTCAACAAGTGGATGCCATCTCGAGCCTGAATTAAATCAGTAGTATTGCCTGGTGAAACTAAAGCGATACTCGATGCAAGTTCTTCTGGAATATCTGCGATTGAGCGCGAGCCCATATCTGCACCTTCAACTTTAATTGTAGATGTAGAAAATTGTTTCTGTATCGCATCTACATCATTCGAAGCTTGAAGTGCATCTTGAACTTGTTGCGCGACTTGAGTGAGTTCTTGTTGAGAGGCTTCACCAGAAATTCTGAAGTGAATCACGTGAGCTTGAGTACCCACAGCAGCTTGACCTTCCGGTGATTTGAGGAAGTTTTCAACATCTTGGTCGCTGATTTTGATGCGTGACATCACTTGTTGTTGACGTAAGCGCTGAATAGCAAGATCATCAGCGACTTTAGCACGTAGGTTTTCATAAGTGCCTGGAGCCATACGGTCAAGCTTTTGCTGGAAGTCTTCTAGGCTATTACTGTTCGACTGGCGAGCAACATTAAGCACAGCATCATTTAAAGTTTTTTCATCAACTTGAATGCCATAGCGTTTTACTTGTTCAAGTTGCGCATTTTGGATGATAAGTTTATTCAGAGCTTGATTTTCAAGTACCTGAAGTGGTGGTACATCCTGTTTTTGAGCTTTAAGCTGATGTTGTAGCTCAGCGACACCTTGTGCAATGTCACTTTTTAAAATGGCGCTTTTGCCAACAATAGCAACGATTTGATCTGATGGGTTTGCATAACTTGACACTGATGCAGAAATAACAAGTGCTAACGCTGAAGCTTTAAAGAGTTGTTTTAAATTTTGCATCTTCATTAATTCGTCCAATTTTGTTTAACTTTATCGAAACCCAAGATTCGATTTTCCAGTAAAGAGCTTAACTTACTGTTTAAGCCACCAAGTCCTTTAAGTGTAAACTCTGCCATTACAGCACGTTTTTGTTTGGTGTCTGGTGCATTAACATCATCTAAGTCATTGTAATAAGAGCGACCATAGACCGAAACACCCCAGCAGCACGACTCATAATTAATACCTAAAAGGTACTCGCGTGCAACACTGTTGTCTAGATCATATTGCATATGACCCATCAAATTCCAATTACCTTTTACAGGTTGTATAAAGGATGCTGTAACTTGGTCATAGTGGTCTTGACGATCTTCAAGTCGCTTACGATTAAAATAACCAAAGTTATATAGGTTACCTTGATCACCTGTGTAATACACTTGTAGATCACGTTGAGCATTATCTCCGTTAGACATCCACATTGAGTTTGCATTCACAGTAAAGTTCTGAGAAAGCTGGCTGGCAATGCTGATCACAGGACCAGTTTGACGCTCAGTATTAAATGGGTCATTTTGACTATTATTCAAAGTCACCTTACGGTCTTCAAAATAGTAACTTTGTCCGATGCTGGCACGTAAACGTTCTAATCCGATTGTATCAAAGAGGCTGTAACTTACTCCGAGTGATAAGAAGTTATTATCTTCTAGGCGGTCGTGGCCATAAAAGCGACGTGGATTAAAGAGTTGATCGTAATTCAGGGACGCTGCGGTTGAGTCAAAGTTCGGTGAACTGTTTTGATTTCTGTGGGGTGCATAAGCATAGAATGCACGTGGTGTGATGGTTTGTAAGAATTTTCCATCTTTTTCAAAGATAAGACCAGCATCTAAAGTAAACTCTGGAACTATAACTGCATTATCTTTGGTGTTTTTTCTTTGTTCTTCAGTGATACGATCAATCGTATTTTGATCAAAGAAAGTATTTATAGAGCGAACTGATGCTTGTGGTATAAAGAATGACCACTGATTGCGGAAGTTATATCGTGCAGAAAACTCATTATAAAGACGTGTACCACTTGGTTGATAAATGGTGTCCATATTTGAGTTGTCTGAAGCATTTAAGTCATTAATATCTTTTTGGAAATATGCTGTATCGTTATTAAATTCATATTCCAGTCCTTGCGGATTACCAGTGATATAATTGACGAGCAATTGCGGTAGTCGTGCATAGGGGCGATCAACATCATCAACATCAGGGTCTAGCGTCTGGAAGTCTTCAACTTTGAGTTGCGCGCGTAACCCTGGAATTCCATTCGCGTAATTAAGATCCCAAGCGCGGCGTTGATTTAACTCTGTTCTTGTATTCGGATTGCTGTCTAGATCGGCAAAGAAGTCTTTATCAGAAACATAGTTGTATTCTAAATTGGTCGTCCATTGGTCATTGATTTTCCAATTGTGCACGAGGTGTAAATCTTTACGATCTTCATCATCATATTTACGATCTTGTGCTAAATAACCACCCCAAATACGGCCACCACCATATTGTTCAGTCAGATACCTGAACTCACCCTCAGCCATCAATCCACGACCGCCAATGAAACGTGGAGTGATAGTCGCATCATAATTGGGTGCTAAATTGAGATAAATTGGCGCTTCAAGTTCTAAACCACCATCGTTGGTATAGCCAAAACCTGGGTTTAATAAGCCAGTGGTACGACGATCATCAATAGGGAAATTGAAATATGGCACAGCCAACACTGGTGTGTTTTTAATATATAGTTTAGTGCCTTTGGTCACGCCACGCCCAGTGTCTTGATTTAACTCAATCGAATTGGCTTGAATCTTCCATGTTGGGCTTTGCTCAGGTGGACACGTGCTATAAGTTGCATTCTGAAGGAGTAAAATATTGGGTGAGGTGCGCTCAATATTTTCTGCACGACCATGCCCATGTGTCGCTTCTGAAATATAAAAGCTGTTATTGAGGCGTCCCGTTTGGGTTTTTAAATTGTAGTCAATTTGATCACTTTGAGCCAATAAACCCGCTTGTGCTAACTGTACATTGCCAGAAGCTTTGGCATGGGTTTGAGTGTTGTCAAGTTTAATCTTATCTGCACGTACCATACGACCTTGTTGATCGATGATGACATTGCCTTCTAATTCTGAGTCACCATTTGGATTGTAATATGCACGATCAGCGGTGATGATCGACGTTGCTTGCTCAGGATCAATTGCTTTGGTATCAGGGCTGATTGGTGTCAACCAAGTTTGAGCACAAAATTTCGAGCTTGGGGAGAGCGTGCTACGTTGTTGCGCTTCGGCTGAATTTTTATTGACATAATATTGATCAAAGAAGCGCTGACCAGGGTAGCTTTCTTTAATTGCAGTTTGAAGTGCTTGATTGTCCACCTCAGTTGTACTGTCTTTAGAGTCGGCATAACTTGAGACTGTGCTACCACACAATAAGGTTAAAATAGCAGTCGCCAAAGGGCTGAAAGTAAACTGATGCTTCATTTATATCATTAACCAAGTATGCAAATTGCAATTAATTATTGTCGCATCATAGAGAAAAAACGGATTAGTGGCTACACTTAGCACTTTAAATATTCAGCCTGTACTAGAATTTATAGCAAATGAATACACAACGTGAACAATTGATACATACGTGGGTGCAATCTGTACTTCAATCAGAGCAGTTCGAAATAAAATATTTAGCAGGCGATGCCAGTTTCCGTCGCTATGCGCGAATCACCTTGAATAATAAATCATTTATGTTAATGGATGCACCTCCAGAAAAAGAAGATTGTGTACCTTTTGTGACGATTGATGAATTCTTCGATCGTCATGGTGTTCGTGTTCCACATATTGTTGCAAAGGATTTAGAGCAAGGGTTGTTGCTTCTTGAAGATTTTGGGGATGAGCTTTTAGCGAACCATTTAAACAATGACACGGTAGATCAGCATTATTTACAGAGTTTTAAACAACTCATTCAATTACAGTCTATTCGTGGTGTGGATCAGTTTCCAGAATATAGTTACGAAAAATTAATCAGTGAAATGGAGTTATTCACAGATTGGTTGCTTCCATCATTAAATATTCGATTAAATGCTGATGAACAAGGTTTGATTAAGCGCACTTTTGCGATATTGGCAAATGCGGCTTTAGCTCAACCACAAGTGATTGTTCATCGAGACTTTCACAGTCGTAATCTCATGTTGTTGAATGATGAACAAGAACAAGGCGTAATTGATTTTCAAGATGCGGTAATCGGTGCGGATACCTACGACTTGATTTCAATTACACGTGATGCATACGTGCAATGGCCTCCAGCACGTGTAAAACAATGGTTTAAAACCTTCTATGAATTATTACCAGATGATTCAAAAATTGATCGTGATTTAGAGCGCTTTATTAAAGATGCTGACTTCATGGCGATTCAACGCCATTTAAAGATTTTAGGTATTTTTGTGCGATTGTTTGAACGTGATGGAAAGTCGGGCTATTTAAAAGACTTGCCTCGTGTCATGTGGTATTTACTCGAAGAGTCGAAGCCTTACGCTGAACTCACTCCATTTATTCAATGGGTTGAAGATAAAGTGCTACATGCATTTGAAGCCAAGTATGGTCACTATGAGGTAGTAGCTGCATGAAAGCCATGATTTTAGCAGCCGGTCTGGGTAACCGTATGCGTCCCTTGACGCTTTATAAACCAAAGCCACTGTTGGAAGTGGGTGGAAAGCCTTTAATTGTATGGCATATTGAAAAATTAAAGTCGATTGGTGTTAGTGAAATTATTATTAATTCGGCATGGCTGGCAGACAAATTGATCGGTGCTTTAGGCGATGGTTCTCAGTTTGGTGTGAACATTCGCTGGACGCGTGAAGATGAGGGTTTGGAAACAGCTGGTGGAATCATCAATGCTTTGCCCTTGTTGGGTGAAGAACCATTTATCCTCGTCAATGGGGATGTGTGGACTCAGTTTGATTTTGCTCAGTTGCTTGAGCTTGATTTACAAGAAGATCTGGCACACTTGGTACTTGTACCAAATCCGCTACAACATCCTCAAGGTGATTTCACACTATTAGATGGTCGTGCTTATACTTTTGAGCAAGAAAAAGAGGGCGAAAATCTGACTTATAGTGGTATTGCGGTGATTCATCCTCGTTTATTCGAAGGTCTAGAGTGGGGTAAGCGTCCTTTAGCACCTTTGCTTAAAGATGCTATGCACAACCACAGAATTTCTGCTGCAAAAATGGCTGAAACGTGGGTTGATGTGGGTACACCAGAAAGGTTGATGCAGTTAGATCAGCACATTCGAGAAGGACAATTTAACTAACTGAGTATTCACTAAGCGTTAAATAGTGTTCCACGATGCATAAAACGGTATACTTTGATTAATTTTATTGAGATGTTTACTGTTTATGCATCCTTTTTTTCATGAGTTACAACAAGGTAGTCAAAAACTAGGTTTATCACTCAGTGATGAGGCGTTGAGTTTATTATTAAAATATCAAGATGCGCTTGTATTGTGGAATAAGGCGTACAACTTGACTGCGATTCGTGATCCTAAAGAAATGTTAGTTAAGCATTTATTGGATAGCCTCAGCATCTTGAAAGACTTGCCTCAAGGGCGATTGCTTGATATCGGTACCGGTGGTGGTATGCCGGGGATGATCATCGCGCTATGTCAACCTGAGCGAAGCTGTGTGCTTCTGGATTCGAATGGAAAAAAAATTCGTTTTCTCAAACAGTTTATTGCTGATCTAAAACTAAAAAATGTTGTGGCAGTTCAAACTCGAGTAGAGAATGAAGAGAGTATTAATGAACTGGGTAAATTCGATGTAATTACCAGTCGTGCTTTCGCCTCACTGACAGATTTTATTACTGCTTCTCGTCCTTTTATGCATGAAAACAGTATTATTGCTTCTATGAAAGGTTTAATTCCTGCTGAGGAAATTGAAAACCATAAAGATGAGTTGAGTTGCGAAATTATTGAGCTTCACGTTCCTCGTTTAGATGAACAACGTCATTTATTGCTACTTAAACAAATTTAAAAATTCTAGGGATTGGGGTTACCATGGCTCAAATTATTGCTATTGCGAACCAAAAAGGTGGCGTAGGTAAAACCACGACTGCTGTCAATTTGGCTGCATCATTAGCAGTGCTTAAAAAGCGAGTATTGTTGATTGATATGGACTCTCAAGGCAATGCCACTATGGGTTCAGGTATTCAAAAGAATGATCTCTTATACTCAGTAACTGATGTTTTACTGGGTGAAGTGCCAATTGAAACTGCCATCACTAAAGCTGAAGTTGGATATCGCGTAATTGGCTCCAATCGTGATTTAGCAGGTGTTGAATTAGCCATTGCTGAGCAAGACGGTCGTGAATTTATTCTGCGTGATGCGATCCAACAAATTGAAGATAAGTTTGATTACATCATTGTGGATTGTGCACCAAGCTTAAGTTTGATCACGGTAAATGCATTGGCTGCTGTTAAAAGCGTGATCATTCCAATGCAGTGTGAATATTATGCCTTGGAAGGCTTGGCAGATTTAACACAAACGATTGATCGTATTCAACAAGCGTTAAATCCTGATTTAGAAATCATTGGTGTATTGCGTACCATGTACGATGCTCGAAATGCACTGACACGTGATGTGTCGGATGAGTTGGAGCAGTATTTTGGTAAAAAATTATACGAAACGGTTATTCCTCGAAATGTGCGTTTAGCGGAAGCGCCAGCACATGGGTTACCGATTATTTATTTTGAAAAAAGTTCTAAGGGTGCAGTGGCTTATTTGAATCTTGCTGCTGAAATGTTAAAAAAAACCAAAGTGAAAAAAGGAAGTAAAGCATGACCGTGAAGAAAAGAGGCTTAGCAAAGGGTCGTGGCTTAGATGCGTTATTGGGCTCTATTCAAAAAGAAAAATTACAATTAGAAGCACAGTCATTAGATCATGGTCAGCTCAAACAAGTAGATGTCAAACTTCTTAAACGTGGTAATTATCAGCCGCGACGCTTTATTCATGAAGAAGACCTTCAGGAATTAGCATCTTCTATTAAAAAGCATGGCATCATGCAGCCGATTGTCATTCGCCCAATTGAGGATGATGTACATCAATATGAAATTATTGCAGGGGAGCGCCGTTGGCGAGCAGCTCAAATCGCTGGACTAAATGAAGTTCCTGCAATTGTTCGTGATTTGTCAGATCAAGTTGCAATTGCGTTGGCATTAATTGAAAACATTCAACGCCAAGATTTAAATCCAATTGATCAAGCTATGGCATTGCAGCGTTTTCATGAAGAGTTTGGATTAAGTCACCAAGAAATTGCTGAAACGGTGGGCAAGGCACGTACTACAGTAAGTAATTTATTGCGCTTATTAAGCTTAGCGGATCCGATTAAAGACCATATCCAACAAGGTCAATTAGATATGGGGCATGCGCGTGCAATATTGACTTTGCGTGCAAAAGACCAAATTGAAATTGCAAAAATTGTCATTGAAAAAAACCTTTCTGTTCGTCAAACAGAACAGTTAGTGCGTGATTTTAATGCACCAAAACAGGATAAGCCAAAACCATCAATTTCAGCTGATTTAGAGCAACTGACTCAGCGTCTTTCTGAACGTTTCAGTGCAGATGTTAAAATTGATCACAATAAGCAAGGTAAAGGTAAGCTTGTGATTCATTACCATTCACTTGATGAGTTAGATGGTATTCTAAATATCTGTTTAGATGAAAAATAATTAATTTAAAAGCAGTAAATGTGATTTATTTAGATGAGTTTGAGATTTAAGTCATTTGGGTCTCAATACTCCAATTGAGCTAAGGTTTACTTTGATCATTCCATACAATCAGGCCATTGATTTTAGAGTGGGGCAGACTTTAGCATTCGATGTTCGAATTATGTATGATTAAATTGCATACGTGCTGAATCTGTTTAGGTGTTTAAGAATACCGTACCAATTAGAGGTAGTGAGTGAAGCAAGATTTTAAAGTTTATATGCGTTTGTTGAGTTACTTAAAACAGTACTGGACGATTGCATTGATTGTTGTATTTGGTTTTGTGCTGAATGCCGCGACTGAAGTTTCTGTTGCGAAATTATTAGAGCATATTATCAATGCCATTCAAGAACAGGATCGAAGTTTCACGAACTTATTCCCGTTTTTGGTTGTTGTTTTGATGTTTGTACGAGGAGTGGGGCTATTTCTAGGTGGATACTACACTTCGGTGATTTCTCGAAATCTAATTTTTAATATTCGCCAAGAAGTTTTTGCTAAATTAATGCGATTACCGTCGCAATATTATTTAGATAACACTAGTGGTCATATTACTGCCAAAATTATGTACAACGTTGAACAGCTGACTGCTGCCTCAACGGAGTCATTAAGAACCTTATTACAACAAGGTTTGATCACCATTGCGCTGTTAGGATATTTGTTCTATTCCAACTGGCGCTTGACTTTATGTATTTTGATTTTTGCGCCTTTAATCGGTTTTTTGATTAGAAAAGCTGCTAAACGTATGCGTAAGCTGTCTACTCAAGTGCAAGATACGATGGGTGATGTAAACCATGTAGTGCAAGAAACCGTGAATGGTAATTTAGTTGTTAAAGGGTTTGGTGGACAGGCATACGAGCAAACTCGTTTTAAAGAAACCTCACTCGAAAACTTGCGTCGTGGTTTAAAAATGGTTGCAGTACAACAATTAAATAGTCCTGTTGTACAACTTATTATGGCGATCGCTTTAAGTATTGTGATTTGGATTGCTTTAAGACCTGAGATATTACAGGATACTTCAGCGGGTCAGTTTGTTGCGTATATTACTGCAGCCGGTATGTTGAGTAAGCCGATTAAAGCTTTAACCGATATCAATGAAAAATTACAGCGAGGAATGGCTGCAGCACATTCAGTATTTGAATTATTGGATATGCCTGAAGAAAAAAATGAAGGGCAGTTAAAACCACAACTCAAAGGCAATATTGAATTTAATCAGGCAAATTTAACATATAGCGATGGTTTCCATGCCATCCATGATTTCAATTTAAATGTTAAAGCTGGGCAGACTGTAGCGTTGGTGGGGCGTTCGGGGGCTGGTAAGTCTTCTTTAGTCAACTTATTGGTTCGTTTTCAAGAATTAAGTTCAGGGTCAATCAAATTTGACGGCCATGATATTCAAGATATTGAAGTTACAGCGTTACGCTCACAAGTGGCTATGGTCAATCAGCAAGTCGTGCTGTTTAACCGAACTGTTCGTGAGAATATTGCTTATGGTCAGTTACAAGATGCTTCGGAAGAGCAGATTATTGCTGCTGCGAAAGCTGCTTATGCCCATGACTTTATTATGGCACTGCCTCAAGGCTATGACACACCATTAGGGGCTCAAGGTTTAAATTTATCTGGTGGACAAAGACAGCGTATTGCAATTGCTCGAGCAATCTTAAAAAATGCTCCGATTTTAATTCTTGATGAAGCGACAAGCGCATTAGACAATGAGTCTGAATACTTCATTCAACGTGCTTTTGATGCAGCTATGCAGGATCGGACAACGATTGTCATTGCACATCGATTATCAACGATTGAGAATGCAGATCTTATTGTGGTAATGGATAAAGGTCGAATATTAGAGCAGGGAACACATCAGGAATTACTCGATTTGCGTGGTGCATATTTCCAACTGCATCAACGTAATTTTGAGGAATAAGTTATGTCTATTGCGCAGGTCATTCAAAACGCTTGGAATAAGCAATCCAAGTGGTTGATTGTATTGCGACCCCTGTCATTGCTTTATCGATTAGGATTTTCCCTGAACAAAGCCTTGTATCAACGTGGTATAAAACCTATTTATACTGCACCAGTTCCTGTCATGGTCATTGGCAATATAACGGTAGGTGGTAGTGGTAAAACACCGTTATTAATTCAATTGGTTAAATATCTTCAACAAAAAAATATTCGAGTTGGAGTAATTAGTCGAGGCTATGGTGGTAAAGGTCCTTTTCCTGCAAGCGTGAATCTCGATTCTGAGCCAAATGAAGTGGGTGATGAGCCCTGTTTAATTGTGCAATCTACTGGCGTGCCGATGGTCGTAGGTGGGCAACGACAGAAAAGCATAGAGTTGCTTCTCTCTAAGCATCAACTTGATTTGATCATTAGTGATGATGGTTTGCAACATTGGGCACTTGATCGTCAATTAGAATGGATTGTGCTGGATAACAATCGTGGTTTGGGTAATCAGAAACTGTTACCAGAAGGTTTTTTGCGTGAGCCAGTAGCACGGTTATGCAGTGGTACAGTAATTGAGCATGCTGAACAACCAAGTTCAGATCTGTATATGCAATTACAAGTAGCGGCGCCGTACTTGTTAAATCCAGTCGAAGATCAAGTTGAATATTTTGTCACTGATTTGAATTATTATGCGGTCGTTGGTATTGGGTTCCCGCAACGGTTTTATAAAACCCTTGAAAGTATGGGCTTAAAGCATTTTCAGTGTCATGAATTTCCTGATCATTATGATTATCAGATTGATGATTTACAATTTGAAGATTCAAATCCAATCATCACCACTGAAAAAGATGCTGTGAAACTCCTCCCTTTGTTAAAACAACATCCAGAATTTAGTCGTGAAATTTGGGTGGTTCCTGTTGAAGCAGCTTTATCATCAGCTTGTTATGATTTGCTGGATCACCAGCTTGCAAAACTCGGTATCGTAAACACATAAGGAATATCCATGAAACATATTGTAATACCTGCTCGCTTTGCAAGTTCGCGTTTACCTGGAAAACCACTACTTAAAATACACGGGCGTGAAATGATTTTACGTGTGGTAGATCAGGCGCGAAAAGTGACTGGGTTTGATGATTTATGTGTTGCTACTGATGATCAAAGAATTGTTGATCTTTGTAAGGCAGAACAAATTGATGTTGTGTTGACCAGTGCAGAACACCCTTCTGGAACCGACCGATTGAGTGAAGTTGCACGAATCAAAGGTTGGGCGAGTGAAGATATTATTGTAAATGTGCAAGGTGATGAACCATTATTGCCTGCATCTTTAGTCCAACAGGTTGCTTCTTTGTTAGAGCAAAAGCCTGAATGTTCAATGTCTACTTTGTGTGAAGTGATCAAAGAATTAGAAGAATTTAAGCGCGATAGTATTGTGAAAGTTGTCATGAGTAAATTCAATGAAGCGCTTTATTTTAGTCGTGCAACCATTCCATATGATCGTGATGGATCAAAGCAACAACCACATTTACTACATCCTAAAGCCTACCGACATCTTGGTTTATATGCCTATAGAGTGAAGTTGCTGCAAGAGTATGTGACATGGGATCAGGGTGAGCTTGAGGTTTTAGAAAGCCTTGAGCAACTACGTGTTTTAGAAAATGGTCATCGAATCGCAATTGATGTGGCAGAGGTGAGCTTACCACCAGGTGTGGATACGCAACAAGATTTAGACCGTCTTAATGCAATGCCTATTTCTCATTTCCAATAGTATAGATTAGTCAATGACTCAGACTCAGCATGTTTATCCTTGGCAACTTAATGTATGGAGCACACTGACTCAGCGGTTTCCTCAAGTAGGTCATGGATTACTTTTTTATGGCAAAAAAGGCTGTGGTAAAGAAGCTTTTACCCAGCAATTTGTTACTTGGCTGCTATGTTTAGATAAGCAGCCAAATCAACCTTGTGGTCAGTGTTCGAGTTGTTTGTGGCTAAAATCAGATACTCATCCAAATTATGTTTACGTCACGACGGATGAGGACAATAAGAAACAAAACGCTAAAATTAAAATTGAGAAAATTCGTGAATTACAGCCATTCGTGCAACAAACCGTCGATGGTTGGCGGGTTATTGTGATTGAACCGGCGGAAGCGCTCAATATCGCATCGTCAAATGCTTTATTGAAAACACTTGAAGAACCAGGTGAGCGTGTTGTGATTATTCTTTTGGCGGATCATTATTTAAAATTACCAGCCACTATACGAAGTCGCCTACAACATTACGCCTTAGATCGGTTGTCTGATGATCAAGCCAATGCGTATTTGAATGAGCACTTGAATGTGGAGCAGCAGACTTTGGGCAAACTGTTGCTTAACCTGTCGAATGGTATGCCTTTAGCTGCTATTGAGTTGGCCTCAAGTGAATGGTTAACTCTGCGAAGTGCGTTTATAAATGATTGGTATCATTTAGTCAGTCAAAAAAATATGCCAATGCAGTACGCCTCTAAATGGAATAAGCAACTCAACTTTTCCGAGTTGATTTTTATGTTTGAGTACTTATTAGCTGATCTTGTTGCCTATAAAATGGAACAAAATGTAAAAAATAGCGATTTAGACTTTAGTTTGTTGGCTGAGCAATATCAATTAGAGCAATTATTTGATATTTATAACGATGTGCATCAAGCAAAACAAATGGTTGAGCAGAATGTTCAATCAAATTTAATTGTTGATCAGCTTTTTATAAAATTAATGAATGTTCAATAATCATGTTTGAATACAGGGGATAGAGATGCAGCCACGTCCGGGCGGTTTATTACAAGTCAATATTAATGATCGCGAAACTCTGCAATCCAGTTATATGCCTTTTGTTGAGGGTGGTGGATTATTTATTCCAACCAAACATCCAGTCAAAATGGGTGAAGAGATTTTTATCTTGGCAACACTTCCTAATCAAACCCAAAAAATACCAATTACGGGTAAGGTGATTTGGATTTCGTATAAGCAATCAGGCATTAAACCACAAGGTTTTGGATTGCAGTTAACTGGAGATAAAGGAGCCTATTACAAAATGGAAGCAGAAAAAATACTCGCTGGAAGTATGTCAACAGCACGCGCAAGCTTTACAATGTAGGTTCTGACTTAAGAAATTAAAAGGTGTCCTTGTGTTTGTAGATACACACTGTCATTTAAACATGCTCAATCTCGAACCTTACGAGGGAAATATCGATTTAGCAATTCAGCAAGCGATTGATGCTGGTGTCACAAAAATGATGGGGATATCGGTTGATTTAGATGATCATATTATTCTGTCAGAAATTGCAGCTCGACACGAAGGAGTAGGCTACAGTGTTGGGGTGCATCCATGTGAAGATCCAGCAGTCATGCAGCGTGCTACTGTTGAAATTTTGGTTGAATTGGCGAGTAAAGATAAGGTCTGGGCAATTGGTGAAACGGGTCTAGATTATTATCACAGTACTGAATTTGTTAAAGAACAAAAAGAATGTTTTGCACGACATATTCAAGCTTCACAGATGGTGAAAAAGCCAGTGGTTGTACACACACGCTCATCTAAAAACGATACGATAGATATTATAAGAGCTGAAAAGTCGACACACGGAATTTTGCATTGTTTTACTGAGGATTGGGATACGGCAAAAGCGGTTCTAGATTGTGGTTATTACATTTCATTTTCAGGAATAGTATCGTTTAAAAATGCTCAGGATCTACGTGATGTGGCCAAGCAAGTTCCATTAGATCGACTATTAATTGAGACTGATAGCCCTTATTTAGCACCAATGCCATATAGAGGAAAGTCTAATGAACCAAAGTATGTCCCATATGTAGCCAAAGCATTAAGTGATGTATATGATAAGTCAGTCGAGGAGATTGCCTTTATTACAACGCAAAATTTCGAGAATCTTCTACGAATGCAGTAAAAATTTAATACGGAAAATAGAAAGAAGAGAGTTTATAGAGTGAAGATGGATCGTCAGGCTCAGTTTAGAGCGAGAGAAGCATTAATATTTCAGGTCGCAGAACAACTTCTTTTGGAAAACGGCGAAGCGGGCATGACATTGGATGCATTGGCCGCTGAGTTGGATTTGGCAAAAGGAACACTCTATAAGCACTTCCAAAGTAAAGATGAATTGTACATGTTGCTCATTATTCGTAATGAGCGCATGTTATTAGAAATGGTTCGAGATACTGAAAAAGGATTTCCTGAACATTTAGCTTTTTTTATGTTGCACCATTTGCATCATCCAGAACGTACTGTACTCTTTCATCAAATTGAAGAGCGATTGTCTACAACCGGTCAGGGTATTAATCATTTGTTTAATGAAATGTATCAGATTCGCAAAAGTAGACTCAGAATTATCATTCGTATGACAGAAAATCATCTAGCATCCATTCAAAGTAAGATGAGTTCTCGGGATTATCTAGCATCCATTTGGTCGATTACTCATGGTGGTGCTGCGATATTAAACTCGAGTTTCTATCAACGCTATTTAGGTTGTCGAGATACGTTAAGGGTTGCTTTAATTGATCAAGCGTTGATGATGCCTAAACAGATTAATTTGACAGAATCAGTGGCCTAATATGCAATCTCTAGATCACCGTCAAGGCGGATTTACTTTAATCGAATTGATGGTGGTCATTGTGATCATCAGCATCATGGCGGCATTGGTGGTGATGAATATTGGTGGGATTGATCAACGTAAAGCAATGCAAGCTAGAGAGGCTTTAATATTAGATTTAAAACGTATTCATCGAGAGGCTGTTGATCAATCGTTAGTGGTTGCATTGGTGCCACAATGGAATGGTGATCAGTTTCGCTATACATTTCAAAAATATAATGATTTAACTCGTCCAGAGCAGACGCTTGTATCGAATAATAATCGTCAACCTTCCACTTGGGTTAAAATGCCAGAGTTTTCTGCGAGAGAGCTACCTGCTAAGGTTTCATTTCAGATCGAAAGTAGCGACTATAGTTTTGAAAATGCAACTAATGCAGACTTGATGAATAATAATGCACCGAAATTAATTTGGTTGGGCAATGGCGAGGTTAAACCTGTCACAATTCAAATGTATTATGAACAAAAAGCAATTGGTGATCTTATTCAAATAGATTACTTAGGTAAAATCGATGCGGGCGCTTAAAGGATTTACCTTGATTGAGGTTGTGGTGGCTTTGGCTATTTTCGCTGTAGCAGCAATGTCATTGACGAAGGTGGCTATGCAGTACACACAGGCGACTGCGAATGCAATTTTACGAACAAAAGCACAATTCGTCGCACAAAATGAAGTCGCTGCAATGCAAATTAGTGGTGAATGGTTAGAGGGAACTCAATCGAAGCAAATTACCTCTCAAGGGTTAAGTTGGCAAATTGATAAAAAATCAGAAGCGACTATTAGCCCAGATGTTCAGAAAATAGAAGTGCAAGTGAGTCTATATAACAATGATTTAGGTAAAGTTGAATCAGGTGTCACCACCGTGGTGTTTTATAACTATCCTATCAGAGAGCAATCCAACTCATGATCAAGAGTAAACAACAAGGTTTTACCTTGGTAGAGCTTTTGGTTGCCATAGCCATCTTTGCAGTATTGTCTGCTTTAGGATGGAAAATTTTTGATTATTTAAATAAAGTCAAAGATCGCAATGCGGTGCATGAGCAGCAGCTTCTCAGTTTGCAAGATAGTTATTTACAAATGCAAAGAGATGCTTTGCAAATTGTACCGCTGACTGCAAATATCGCAGGACAAATCCAACCTGCATTTTTACTGGATGATCAGTCTGTACAATTTAGTAAGGCAGGGGTCACAGATCCGCTGAAACAGGGTTTGTCTCCATTTGAGAGAATAGAATATCGTTATAATGCACAAGATCGAAAAGTTTATCGTTTAAAGTATCCCAATCTGAATGTTCTTCAAACAACCCAACCTTTATCCAGTACGATCCTAGAGAATGTGGATGAGTTTCAAATCACAATTTTGAACCCGAATGAATTGAATTCGTGGCCAGATGCATCAACAATAAGTTCTAATGGTAATGATGCTCAAGATGGTGTTGCTCGACTATTGCCTAAAGGTATGCGAATTAGATTTAAGCAACAAGATGTTGAATACGAGTGGATTTTCAGTTTGCTTAATACTGACTATTTAAAACCGACATCTAGTCAATAATCATTAGGAAAATGCATGAAGCAGCAAAAAGGAATCGCCTTGATTACGATTTTAATGTTAGTCGCTTTGGCAACTATCATTGCTGCGACGATTGCCCATCGTCAATACAATACCAGTGAAAATACGGCCTATGTGATTCGTCAAAACCAAGCACTGTATTATGCAAAAAGTGCTGAAGCTTTTTTCTCAGAATTATTGGTTCAAGATGCTAAATCCAATTCAAAATCAGATAATCTTCTAGAAACTTGGGCTCAACCGATGCCACCATTTCCAATTGATGGTGGTTATGTTGCAGGGCAAATTATTGATGAAACGGGTAAGTTTAATTTAAACAGTTTGGTCAAAGATGATGGTGTGCCGAATGATAATGCGGTGAATTACTTTAAGGGATTATTAACAAAGCTTGGTTTGCCAGAAGAATTAAATGAAGCAGTAATTGATTGGCAAGATCAAGATGATTTGACGATTGGCGCGATGGGGGCAGAGAGTAATTATTATTTAAGTTTAACGCGTCCTTATTTGCCAGCGAATGGTCCTTTTCATAGCGTTGAAGAGTTGAAGCAAGTGCGAGGATTTGAAGGTGATAAGTTTTTATTGATAAAACCTTATGTTACAGCGATTCCTTTAAAAGAAATTAAAATTAATATTAATACAGCACCAGCGATGATTATTGCTGCTATAGACCCAAGTTTGGATGTGCAAAATGTACAGCGTGATTTGGATCAGAAAAAAGCCAATGGTGAGTTTTTTGAGTCCGTAGATCAGCTCTGGGAACTCAACACTCTAAGTCAGTTAAGTGAAGAAGCAAAAAGCACAGCAAAAAATAATTTTGATGTTAAATCTGCATTCTATCGAGCAGATATTGAAATCATGCTATCTGATCGAAAGCGATATTTTTCGAGTTATCTGATGCGTGATGAAGATAAGGTTTATGTCTTCTCAAGAAGTTTGGCACCTCTTCAAACCAATTGATTAAATTGCTAAACTATTAATTTAAACAAATTGAATGATGGCTTTTTATTTTTTTGTTTTTAATACGTTTTGCCAATTGCTTAAAACGTTAAAATTAATGATGAGTTGTGTGAATATGCACTATAATCATTTTAACCCATGATTTTTTATTGCTCTGACATATGTTAATTCGAAAATTATTTAAGTTTGAAAACGCGCATATTGTGCGAAATTGCACATCAGACCGCTGTAAGCGTTCAATTCATGGTCATAGCTATAAAGTCGAATTATTATTGAGAGCCTCAAAGCTAGACCATGGTCAAATGGTCTATGATTTTGGTTTGCTGAAAGGTGTGATCAAAGAACTTTATGATAGTTTTGATCATGCGATTTGTTTTTGGCAAGAGGATGCAGCTGAATATATTCAAGCATGTAAAACTTTTAGTGCGCGTTGGGTTTCATTACCCGTTTCACCTTCTGCTGAACAATTTTCTCGAATTTTCTTTTATTTGGCAGAACAAGTACTGAAATCAACTATCACGCAAAATGGTGAAGGTGATGTTGAAGTCTATTCAGTGATCGTGCATGAAACTGACACAGGCTATGCGCAAAGTTTTGCTGAAGATATCGTAAATGAACAGATGGGCTTATTGGCGCTTGATCAAATCGTATTCTCAGAACAAATTCAAAATGAATGGTCTGATCCTAAAATGTACGAACAATTGAAACAAGGCTTAACTTTTAAGAACCCAAGTGTAGATTTACAAGTAAAACTTTAAAGCTGTGATTGATTTAGGGATGAACACAATGCAACTCACCGAACAAGAATTAAGTCAACTGAATCAAGTTCGGTTAGAGGATGGTTGGAAGTATGCTTTAGCAGAGTTTTTGCTCAGCGATAAAATGGATCAGCTGAAAGCTTTTCTCAAATCTGAATTACAGGCGAATAAGGTGATATACCCACCTAATTCTCTTATTTTTAATGCCTTCAACACCACACCCTTAGATCGTGTAAAGGTCGTGATTCTCGGTCAAGATCCTTATCACGGTCCAAATCAAGCACATGGATTGAGTTTTTCAGTGCAAAAGGGTGTTGCATTACCGCCGTCTTTGCGTAATATCTATCACGAACTCAGCACTGACCTTGGAATAGCGCCTGCCAAGCATGGTGATTTAACCCAATGGGCTGAAGAGGGTGTCTTGTTGCTGAACAGTGTATTGACTGTTGAAGCGGGCCAGCCGACTTCACACCAAAAGAAAGGTTGGGAAGATTTCACCGATGCTGCGATAGATGTTCTAAATGAGCAACGTGAAAAGATCGTTTTCATTCTTTGGGGTGCGTACGCGCATAAGAAAGGTCAACGAATTGACCAAAATAAGCATTTGGTCTTAAAAGCAGCACATCCATCACCATTGGCAGCAAACCGAGGTGGTTTTTTTGGGTGTAAAGTTTTTTCAAAAACAAATAATTATCTTAAACAAAATGGCATTGAGCCAATTAAATGGCAGCTGGAAGCATGACAATATCTCCTGAGACGAATCAATATCATCCTGACTTAATTGTTGAAGAAGCACAGAATGGATGGAGAGTGGTTCGATTAAATCGTCCAAAATCTTTACATGCACTTGATGAATCTATTGTGACGGCTTTATTGGCTGTTTTTGAAAAGTTTCATCATGATGATGCGGTTAAAGCGATCTGGTTTGATTCAACAACCCCTAAAGCTTTTTGTGCCGGTGGGGATGTACGCAAACTCCGTCAGTTGGTCATCAATAATGAGGTTGATGCGGCAAATAAATTTTTTGAACAAGAATACGCGCTAGATCTTTTGTTGCATGACTACGCTAAGCCGATTGTCGTTTGGGGAGAAGGTTATGTGATGGGTGGTGGGCTTGGTTTATTTATGGCTGCACCATTCAGACTCGTTACACCTTATTCGCGTCTTGCAATGCCAGAAGTAAATATTGGTTTATATCCTGATGTTGGTGCTAGTCGTTTCTTGGCAGATCGTGGCCCAATTGGTCTATTTACAGGTTTAACTGGATCGATCATGACTGCGGCAGGAGCTTATGGTATTGGCTGGGCGACTCATATTTGTGATGCTCAGCGCGATGTTGTTTTACAAAAGTTGATCGATATCGATTGGGATCATTATCCTGCTGGTGATTTTAGGGCATTAGATGACACTTTAAATAGTTTGCATCGACCAGTTTCTCCAGGGCCACTGCAAATCTCGTTAGACGTGATTCACAGTGTCTGTCGTGGTGCAAACTTTGAAAATGACTACGAAGCAATTATCGGTTTAAGTGATGCACGAAGTGATTGGCTAAGACAAGCGAGTGAAAATCTGGCAAAAGGATCACCAAGTACAGCTGCGATTACCTGGTTGTTATGGCAATGGGGGCGTCAAGTTCATCCTTGGCAAGAAGTATTTGAACTTGAAACTCAAATTTCTGATTGGAAAATTAGACATCCTGATTTTGTTGAAGGCGTACGTGCACGTTTAGTGGATAAAGATTTATCTCCTGAATGGACACCTGCAGAATCTATGTCCTTAAAAGGAGTTTTAGGTGCGCACCCACCAGTTACAAATATCGAGAGCTGGAATAACTTGTTAAAACAGTACGGTATTATTTAATTTTGACTGAAATTCAATTTGATGCCGAAGATCTAAAATGGATGCAGCGTGCCTATGAGCAGGCTGCATTTGCAGCTCAATTGGGAGAAATCCCTGTTGGAGCTGTCATTGTGAGTCAAGGAAAAGTAATTGGTGAAGGATATAATCAACCCATCCTGAGTCATGACCCGACTGCTCATGCTGAAGTGGTCGCACTTCGCCAAGCATGTAATCAAATTCAGAATTATCGTCTACCAGAAGATGCAACCCTTTATGTAACCCTTGAGCCATGCACGATGTGTGTGGGGGCTTTAATTCATGCTCGAGTTCACCGTGTTGTATTTGGTACTTTAGAGCCGAAAGCGGGTTCTCTAGTCAGTGCGCGACAGCTATTGAATAATCAAGGTTACTACAACCATATATTTGAATTTGAAGGGGGCTGCATGCAATCAGCGTGTGCTCATCAACTTTCAGAATTTTTTAAATTCAGACGTGAACAAAAAAAACAACAGCGTGTACGACAAAAAATAGAAAATAATCAGGAATGATTGCTATTGTTGATTGTGGAAAAATTGACATAATGTATTGTCAGTATGAAGCGGACTCAATGAAAAGGAATAAAAATGAATTCAATCCAAGTTAAACAAGAATTTAACCAGCCTATAGATCGTGTATTTGAAGTTTTGTCAAAACATGCGACTTATAATGATGTATTTGCACCGATTCAGGTTGTACGCATTAAAGATGCAGCTGATCCGAGTCGTCCTGATGGGATTGGATCAGTACGAAAAATGGGATTAGGCCCAATAAAGCCAATTCAAGAAGAAATTACTGTACTAGAGCCAAATAAGCGTATTGAATACAAAATTATCAAGAATCCATTAATCAAACATCATCTTGGAATTATTGAATTTAAAGAGCTTTCAACAGCTAAAACTTTAGTCACATACACGATCGAATTACAGGCAAGAGCACCGTTTGTGAGCAAATTAATTCTTGCACAACTCAAACTTGCTATTACACTTGGTTTTAAGAAATTAGCAAAACGCCTTTAAGGCGAAGTTGGTAAAGTAATGACAATTCAAATTATCACGATCGATGGACCAAGCGGTTCAGGCAAAGGAACTTTGGCAGCAAAATTGGCACAGCATTACCAGTTTCATTTACTAGATTCTGGCGCTTTGTATCGTTTGTTGGGATTGTCATTACATCAGCTGAATTTAATTGATTCAATTCACAATCCAGATGTGTTGGTTAAATGCGTAGAAATAGCGACTCATCTCGATATTCAATTTGTTAGTGATCATTTAAAAACAAAAATTTTACTTAACGGGCATGATGTAACGGATGAAATTCGCACTGAAAAAGTCGGTGAGTTTGCATCCAAGGTTGCAGTTGTACCTGAATTAAGACAGGCATTATTCGAAAGACAACGTGCATTTGCTCAAGCACCAGGTCTTGTTGCCGATGGCCGTGATATGGCGACTTCAATCTTCCCAGAAGCCCAAGCAAAAATATATTTGACGGCTTCTGCTGAGTCTCGTGCTGAGCGACGTGTAAAGCAGTTGCAGGCCATGGGGCAAAATGTTAAAATAAGCGACATTTTATCTAATATCCAAGCACGTGATAAGCGTGATATGGAAAGAACCGTTGCGCCGCTTAAGCCGGCTGAAGGGGCTTACATTATCGATAGTTCAGATCTGGACATTGACGCTGTATTTAACCTGATGACCGCATACATTGATGCGCAATAAGATAAATTAATGAATATTAGTGGAAGCATAGCTTGATCAGTTCTATATGGACTATGTCGATACTTAACTAAACCGGCCTTGTCTGATCCAAGACCGCTGACTTTTCTAGGTATATCATGACCGAATCTTTTGCAGCCCTCTTTGAAGCAAGCGAATTAAACCTCAACGTTGAAAAGGGTGCAGTCATCCAAGGTATCGTTGTTAGCATCGATTCTGACTGGGTAACTGTAGATACTGGCCTTAAATCTGAAGGCGTAGTAGCTCGCTCTGAATTCTTAAACGAACAACGTGAACTTGAAGTTAACGTTGGTGACACAGTTGACGTAGTTGTTGAAGCGCTTGACAACGGTATGGGTCAAACAGTTTTATCACGTGAAAAAGCTAAACGTGCTGAAACTTGGACTAAACTTGAAAAAATCTTTGAAGACGGCGAGATCGTTACTGGTGTTATCTCTGGTAAGGTTAAAGGCGGTTTCACTGTTGACATCGGTCCAGTACGTGCGTTCTTACCAGGTTCTTTGGTAGACACTCGTCCTATCCGTGACACGACTCACCTTGAAGGTAAAGAGTTAGAGTTCAAAGTTATCAAACTTGACGCTAAACGTAACAACGTTGTTGTATCACGTCGTGCTGTTATGGAAGCTGAATCTTCAGCTGACCGTGAAGCTCTTCTTTCTCAACTTGAAGAAGGTCAAACAGTTACTGGTACAATCAAAAACCTTACTGACTACGGTGCTTTCGTTGACCTTGGCGGTATTGATGGTCTTCTTCACATCACTGACATGGCTTGGAAACGTATCAAGCATCCATCAGAAGTTGTTGAAGTTGGTCAAGAAGTTACTGTTAAAGTACTTAAATTTGACAAAGAGCGTAACCGTGTATCATTAGGTCTTAAACAACTTGGTGAAGATCCATGGTTAGCGATCATGAACCGTTACCCTAAAGGTTCTATCGTTAAAGCGCGTGTAACTAACTTAACTGATTACGGTTGCTTCGCTGAAATCGCTGAAGGCGTTGAAGGCTTAGTACACGTTTCAGAAATGGACCACACAAACAAGAACATCCACCCATCTAAAGTTGTTCAGATTGGTGATGAAGTTGATGTTATGGTTCTTGAAGTTGATGAAGAGCGTCGTCGTATTTCTCTTGGTATCAAACAAACTCGTGCTAACCCATGGGAAGAGTTTGCTAAGGCTCACGACAAAGGTGAAAAAGTTTCAGGTACAATCAAGTCTATCACTGACTTCGGTATCTTCATTGGTTTACCAGGCGGTATCGATGGTCTAGTTCACTTATCTGACATTTCTTGGAATGAACAAGGCGAAGAAGCGATTCGTCGTTACAAGAAAGGTGACACTGTTGAAGCGGTTATCCTTTCTGTAGACGCTGAAGGCAACCGTATTAGCCTTGGTATCAAGCAAATGAACAGCGATCCGTTCAACGATTTCTTAGCTGCTAACGAACGTGGTGCTCTTGTTAAAGGTACTGTAGTTGCAGTTGATGCTCGTGGCGCAACAATTAAGTTGGCTGACGAAGTTGAAGCTTCTCTTAAAGCTTCAGAAATCAACCGTGACCGCGTTGAAGATGCAACTAAATTCTTAGAAGTTGGTCAAGAAGTTGAAGCTAAGATCATCAATGTTGATCGCAAATCACGCGCAATCAACTTGTCTATCAAAGCGAAAGATGAAGCTGAAGAGAAAGAAGCTGTTGCTAACTTGAAAACTGCTTCTGCAGGTCAAGACAACGGTCCTAAGACAATTGGTGATTTGATCAAAGCTCAAATGAACCACTAAGTCTTTCGTGTTGAATGTATTGTTAATGTAATTTAACTAATACTTTTTACACAAATACTGTAAACGGTAGCGTAGTATTGACTTACTGCGCTACCGTTTTGTATTTAAACAGGTTATTATCTCGCTATGCACAGAGTAGCTTGATAATTAAAGAGGTCGCAGATGACTACTGAAGCACTTAATAAGTCTGACTTAATAGAACGTATTTCTATCAAAAACCCTCATTTGGCTGAGCCATTGGTCGAAGAAGCTGTTAAAATTATGATCGATCAAATGATTGAGTCATTATCAGCTGATAATCGTATTGAAATTCGTGGGTTTGGAAGTTTTGCTTTACATCATCGCGAACCGCGAGTTGGGCGTAATCCTAAAACAGGTAAGTCAGTTGAAGTGGCTGCTAAAGCTGTACCTCATTTCAAACCAGGTAAAGCACTAAGAGATGCTGTAAACGAATCAGCAGGAAAATAATAAATTACTCAGGGGTGGTTATGCGTTACGTATTAGTTGCACTGTTAGTTGTAATCTTTGGATATGCATTGGCATTGGTTCTGCAAAATGGTACAGAACTGACTGTTGATCTTCTATTCACTCAAGTACCGGCAATGAGATTAGGTTTATTGCTTTTGTTGACTCTGGCACTTGGGATCATCGTTGGATTATTGCTCGGAGTTCAAGTTTTCCGTGTATTCCAAAATAGTTGGGAAATTAAGCGTCTTCGCAAAGATATTGAATATCTTCGTAAAGAACAAATCCAAAATGCTCAGTTAGCTGCTGCAGAAGCTGCTGCAAATGTACGTCATGAAAAGACAGTATTAGATGTGCATTCAGATCCGCGTAACTCAAATCCGCTGTAATTTATAAATATTTAAAAAACCTCTAAAATTTATTTTAGAGGTTTTTTTTATTGAAAATAAACTGTTGAATTTTATGCTGAGTTTTTGAAAGTTAATTTTGCAGCTTAAGTTGAACATCTTTATAATGACGCAACTTTAGATGGACGGAAGAACAACCTTGAGTATCATTGTTGCTTTAGATGCAAAAAGCCAATACGACGCATTGAAAATGGCTGAAAATTTGGATCCTAAACTTTGTCGCGTAAAGGTGGGTAAAGAACTTTTTACACATGAAGGTCCGACTGTTGTAAAAGCATTGCATGATCAGGGTTTTGAAGTATTTTTAGATTTAAAATTTCATGATATTCCAAATACTACAGCACAAGCCGTTTGCGCTGCTGCAGATCAAGGGGTATGGATGGTTAATGTTCACGCATCTGGTGGACGAAAAATGATGGAAACTTGTGTAGAAAGATTAAAATCAGGTAACTATCAAACACAGTTGATTGCAGTCACCGTATTAACTTCAATGGGGCGAGAAGATCTACGTGATCTTGGTTTGGATATTGAGCCTTTTGAACATGTAAAACGTCTAGCGACCTTGACTCAAGAAAGTGGCTTGGATGGTGTTGTATGTTCTGCGCAAGAAGCAAAAATGTTACGCGAAACTTTAGGTCAGAACTTTGCTCTCGTCACTCCGGGAATTCGTCCGGAAGGTTCTGCAGCGGATGATCAAAAACGTATTGTTACACCTAAGCAAGCAATGTTAGATGGTTCTACACACTTGGTGATTGGTCGTCCGATTACTAAATCAGAAAATCCAAATCAGACTTTAAGAGACATTCTGGCTACTTTGTAATTTTCCAATTAAAGTCATTAAGTATTTTAAAACGCCATGAAAATTCATGGCGTTTTTTTGACTAATTTTTAAAATGAATGATGTTTTCAAAGTTAACCTCACATTTTCTTTAGGGGAGCTATAGTCCAATATTTGGACTAGCATTTACTCATCAATAAAATAAATAAGCCCTCTAAAAAGAGGGCTTAAAGTTAAAGATTATGCACGATTAGAGAATTGCTTTTAAGCGTTTAACAACTTCTTTACATTGGTCTAAATCTGCGACCAGTGCCAAACGAACATGGTTTTCACCTGGGTTGCCTTGTTCAGTATCACGAGATAAATAACGACCCGGTAAGACTTTGATATGTGCTTTTTCCATCAGCATTTTGGCAAAAGTTTCATCATTATCGACCTTTAACCAATAATAGAAACCCGCATCAGGCTTTTTCAGTGGTAGCAAATGACCTAATTCTTGTTGGAATAAATCAAATTTAGCACGGTATTGTTTACGGTTTTCTTCAACATGTGCTTCATCATTCCATGCAGCAATCGATGCCAATTGATGTTGTACTGGCATTGCAGCACCGTGGTAAGTGCGGAATTTTAAATAAGGTTTTAATAGACTAGCATCACCTGCAACGAAGCCAGATCGCATACCTGGTAAATTAGAACGTTTAGACAGAGAGTGGAATACGATACAGTTTTTATAGTCATCACGACATAGTTCAGCACAAACTTCGAGTAATCCTACAGGGGCTTCATCAAACCATAGTTCTGAATAGCATTCATCAGATGCGATGACAAAATTGTATTGATCAGAGAGCGCAATTAATTTTTTGAACTGTTCTTTTGAAAGCACAGCACCTGTCGGATTTCCGGGGGTGCAGATAAAGAGCAAAGCTGTCTTCTCCCATACTTCTGCAGGGACAGCATCGAAGTCGCCAAGGTAACCATTTTCTTCAGTACAGTTGATGAAATAGGGTTGAGCGCCAGCGAGTAAAGCTGCACCTTCGTAAATTTGATAAAAGGGATTCGGCATAACTACATAAGGCGCTTCATCACGATTGATCAGCGCTTGTACGAATGAGAAAATTCCTTCACGTGTGCCAGTCACAGGTAAAATATGATCTTCTGCGCTAATAGCATTTAATTTGAAACGGCGTGTGAGCCATTGCGAAATACTTTCACGTAATTCTGGTAAGCCTTTACTGTTTGGGTATGTCGAAAGATGATTGAAGTTATCGACAATAGCTTGTTTTACGAATTCAGGTGCAGGATGTTTTGGCTCACCAATTGACAATGGAATTAACGGAAGATTTGCAGGTTTTACATCCTGAAAAAGTTTATTTAACTTTTCAAATGGATAAGGATGTAATAGGTTTAAACTAGAGTTCATGAAACAGTTACCGTCGGGTTAAATCTAAATTTTAATGATGATTACAGACCTGATTTGAAGCCTCATCTAATGCTGCTTTTAATTGTTCAGCAAAAGCCTGAGCTTCAGTTAAATTCATAGGTTCGCCATTCTTTTTGGTTACAAAGAAAATATCTTCTGCGCGCTCACCCAAGGTGGCGATTTTCGCGGAATGGATATCGAGACCTTGCATCATAAATAAGCCACCGATACGGGCAAGTAATCCAGGCTGATCGAGGGTAGAGATCTCGACCATATTTTGCTGTAGCGCCTCGTTCAACGTAATATCAATTGTGTTTTCGATATCAAAATGACGAAGTTGGCGTGGTATACGGCGTTGCATTAAACCTGGATAATTTTGTGAATCTGTTAATGCGTGCACCAATGATTCTTTTACCGTATTTTCACGTTCTGGATCTGTCACTAATGTGCCAAAACGATCAAGCACCACGTAGGTGTCTAAGCTAAAGGATTTAGTTGCTGTAATAATGCGTGCATCTTGTACATCTAGATTCATACGATCTAGAACTGCAACAGTGGTGGCAAAAAGATTAGGTTGATCTTGAGTGTAAATAAAAATCTGCACAGCATCTTGCGCTGATTTACGGTGCGCGCGCATCATCACCAATGGTGCTGAATTATCACCATGATCTAGGATTGCACGTGTATGCCATGCGACTTCATCTGCAGTTTCTTTGAGGAAGTATTCGTCACCAAGTTCTTGCCAAACTTTTTCAACAGCTTCTAAAGCATAATCATTGACAAGTAATTCACTTGCTGCAAATTTGGTATCTTCGATCAGCATTTGGTAATCGACAGGACGTCCCAAACCACTACGAATAACGTCACGAGCATTGGTATATAACTGACGCATGAGCGATGCTCGCCATGTGTTCCAAAGCTTAGGATTGGTTGCGTTAATGTCAGCCACTGTAAGCGTATACAGATAGTCTAAGTGTTCCATATCACCTAGCTTCTCGGCAAAATCTTTTACAACATCTGGATCAGAAATATCTTTTTTCTGCGCAGTCATCGACATCAATAGATGATTTTGGATTAACCACGCAACAAGATTACACTCACGCTCAGTAAAACCGTGCTTGCTACAGAACTCAATGGCATCAACCGCGCCCAATTCACTATGGTCTCCACCACGACCTTTGGCGATATCATGGAACAAAGCAGCGAGGAATACGATGTCTCGGCGCACCAGACGCTGGAATACCGAACTTACGACAGGAAAATCTTTAGCAAATTCTGGCGCTTTAAAACGATTTAAATTACGTAAGAGTAGGAGCGTATGTGCATCTACAGTATAGATATGGAATAAATCGTATTGCATAAGGCCCATGATTTGCCCAAATGCAGGAATATAGTTGCCGAGTACACCATAACGTTTCATTGCAAGCAATGTTTCATATAAGTTATTTGGTGATCGGATGATCGCCATAAACAAGGCTTGATTAATTGGATTGTCTCTATACGCTTGATCAATGCGTTTTGCAGCTAAAGTGAGTAATCGTAATGTACGCGCTCGAATCCCATCAATATCAGGTCGATTTGCTAGGATATAGAAAATCTCAAGGATGGCTGTAGGCTTCTCTGCAAAAATTTTATGGTGTTGAACTGCGAGTTTACCATCCACCAATTTGAAGTTTTCATTCACTTCCTCAATTTTACGCTCATAGTTGGGTAAACGAGGCGTGATGACAGACTCATTAAAATAGGCGAGTAGCATTTCATTCAGGGTTGAAACCTGCTGAGCTGCTCGATAGTAGCGTTTCATGAACTGTTCAATTGGATAATTGATATGTTCACCTTCGACTTTGTGGTAACCAAATTTTGCTGCGATATCGCGTTGGTAATCAAACAATAGTCGGTTTTCATCACGCTTAGTTAAGCGGTGTAAATGATGACGAATTTCCCAGAGAAAATTCTCAGCATCTTCGAGAACCCCAAGTTCAAACTCAGAAATGAAACCTAAATGTACAAGATCGTATATACGATTTACTCGGAAATGCCGTTTTGCAATCCAACCAATTTGGTTAATGTCTCGAATGCCGCCCGGTGCATTTTTGATATCAGGTTCTAAATTACTTTCAGTGTTGTTGTGCTGAGCGTAGCGTTTGGCTTGTTCTTCCATCTTGGCATCAAAGAAGGTTTTATCCGTCCAAGTTTGTGAAACAACACGACGAGGCCATTTCGCTAAGTGTTCATTGCCAATAATTAAACGAGACTCAATGAGAGATGTAGCTACCGTTAAGTCATTCATGGCCTGTTCAAAGCACTGTTGAATGGTTCTTACACTTACGCCAGGTTTAAAATTTCCAACATCCCATAGAGAGGAAATAAAAATGGTAATGGCATTTTCTTGTTCTTGTGTAAGATCATCTTCTGAAAGGATCAGAATGTCGACATCAGAGTAGGGCATCATTTCACGACGACCATAACCTCCTACAGCGAACAAGCCTAGATCTGTTTGATCTAACTCAGCATGCTGCCAAAGGAATTTAAGCGCCTCATCAATCAGATTTGATCGAGTGAGGATGATCTCACGTATCGCCTTACCATGTTCAAACTCATGTTGTAATTGATTTTCAACATCTGAGCGCCATTGATTAATTGCCTTGATGTCGTGATTACTCGAAACATAGTTTGCTAATGGAGACGTATTGATCATGAAATGATGGCCTACCTAATGAATTATTTATTTTGATTTACAATTACTTTTGAAGCTGCTTCAGTCGCTAATTCGCGTGCAATGTCAGTTGTTTCAGCACGTGCAGTTGAGACCCCCATACGGCGACGTTTAAAACCTTCAGGTTTGCCAAAAAGACGTAAATCGACATTAGGGTTTTGCATAGCAAGATTTAAGCCAGAAAATGACAAATTCGTATCATCAACACCTGCATAGATCACAGCGCTTGCAGCCACACTGTGACGTTGCGTATTCACTGGAAGACCTAAAATCGCACGAGCATGAAGTTCAAATTCACTTTGATATTGAGATGCAAGTGTCACTAATCCAGTGTCATGTGGACGTGGAGAAACTTCACTGAACCAAACTTGATCACCTTTAACGAATAATTCCACTCCAAAAATACCGCAACCGCCTAGCGCTACTGTGACTTTATTGGCAATACGTTTTGCTTCATCAAGGGCAGCTGTGCTCATAGGTTGAGGTTGCCAGCTTTCTACATAGTCACCTGCATCTTGACGGTGTCCAATAGGGTCGCAGAAGTGCGTTTCGATGTCTCCTGTTTCAGGATTTTTTGCGCGTACTGTGAGTAATGTAATTTCGAAATCAAAATCAATTTGCGATTCTACGATGACAGTGCCTTGATTGACACGACCACCTGTTTGAGCATATTCCCAAGCCGCGTCGACTTCATCAAAAGATTTTACGCGTGACTGTCCTTTACCCGATGATGACATCACAGGTTTTACAAAATTTGGATAGCCAATATCATCACATGCTGCACGGAATGATTCCAAACTATTGGCAAAACGATAAGCCGAGGTTGGTAGCCCTAGTTCCTCAGCTGCGAGGCGACGAATTCCTTCACGATTCATGGTGAGATTCACGGCTTTCGCAGAGGGAATAACTACGGCAGTTTTAGCATCTTCGATTTCCACTAAGACTTCAGTGGCAATGGCTTCAATCTCAGGAACAATTAAATGAGGTTGAACTTGTTCAATCAGTTTTTTTAATTCTTTTGGGTCCGCCATATTCAAAGTATAGGAATGATGAGCAACTTGCATGGCAGGTGCATTGTCATAGCGATCTGCTGCATGTACTTCTACACCTAATCGTTGTAATGATATTACCACCTCTTTACCCAACTCACCTGAACCCAATAATAGAACTTTAAACGCCGAAGATTGAAGTGGAGTACCGAGTGTAATAAGCATTTGATTCATCCGTGCTTGATATTATGGACTTTTAGCATATCAGAACTAAAACCTCTTGAGCGCGATGAATACAAGAAAAAGCAAGAAATTATTTTGATATCGTTTAATTTTTTTATTGATAAAAATGCATAAGCCTTATCCGAGGATCAGGCTTATAAATTTAGAATCTGAATGAATATTACGCAAGAAATGTTTAAAGTGGGAAATAGGTATACACCAAACCGTATGTGAGTGCGGCCGTGAGTGTTGCAGGTACAATCTGTTTAAATTTGAAATACAAACCCGAGAGCACAATAAAACCAATTAACATGGCAACGCTCTTATTGGGTGTTTCTAAGAGCGGTGGTAAAGTCGCGACCACGAGCATTGAACTGATCGCAGCAATACCGATTGATCCAAGGGCGATTTTGAGCCAAAGTGCACCGCGTTTCTGGCGACCTTGTTGCAGTTTTTGAATCACAAAAAAAGGACCAAAGCGTGAGGCGAAATTCGCGATACCGACTAGAATACCGACACAAATAATTTCTAGATTCATGATTGTTCACCTGTGTGCAAAGGATCATGTTGCTTCAGTACATAATGTTTAAACAAACCAGCCAAAATACCAGAGCTTATGCCAATGAATATCGCTGCAGATAAATCGATAAAGTAACACGCAATAGCAGAAACAATAATGGTGATGGTCACGACAAAGGTATGTTTTTTCTCAAATGCAGCCAATAAAAAGCTCAAGAAAAGTGCAGGTAATAGAAAGTCGAGCGCTGCTTGCAAAAATTGGGGGAGATGACTGACTTGATCTGCAAATAAGCCCCCGAGAAAAGATCCAAGTGCCCAAGACAACCAGCTAAACAGACTCAGACCTAACATCCAAGATTCAGACCATTCTTGACGGCGTTGCGAAAGTTTAATCATGCCTGATGCAAAGACTTCGTCGGTCAAGCCCCATGACCAAATTGCAGTTTTTTTCAGATTGAGTTTATCTTGAATTAAGTTTTGTAAAGCAGGGCCATATAACAAATGTCGAATATCAAGCGCTATTACTGTTAAGGCTGTCATCCAGATAGAAGTGCCACTGCCGAGTAAGGCAACCACCAAAAATTGACTGGCACCGGCATACATCGAACAGGATAAAAATAATGCTTCCCACGCTGTAAAACCAAATTGAGTTGCAGATACACCAAACGCGAATGAAACAGGCAAATAGGTGAAAATGATGGCTTGACTATCTTTGGCACCTTGCCAAAAACTTGCCGGTGTCATGTGTGGGGAGCTTGATTGGGTCACGATAAACCTAATTGGAGATTGGAACAAAAGGTATAAAACGAGATTGAGTATTCTACCCGAATTTACTAGCATAGTGCCGAATAGTTTATTAGAGCGATGTCATGTTTGCGATTCAATCTCCCTTTAAATTAGCTGCATTGACTACATTCCTCATCTTCACTTTGTCCGGTTGTGGTGGTCAGGCAGAAACTGCCGATGAAAAGGTTGAAATTAAAGAAGCACCGAAGTTGACCAATGATGCAACTGAATATGCAAATCATGCTTGGCAATTGATTAATCAGGTTGATCCTATTCTGTATCAAGCCAATAAAGCGCTTATACCATCACAAGTACGCGAGCCTGTGCGTCAATTGGTGTTGGATTGGCGTATTAATGTCAAAATGACCGATTCAGTGACTGAAGGGAAATATGCGCTTTGTCGTAAAGCGCTAACAACCATAGATGCTTGGGCACGTGCAATCGTGGAAAATGAGGGGCAGCTCGCACAGCGTCAAGCCAATTATGAACGCGATAAAGCGCAGTGCAAAACTGCAATTGAGCAACCAGAATTAGGAAACACCAAGGCGTATACAAAATTATTTTAAGTGACCCTAGCCACCCCAATACAATGATTAATCCAGATTTTACTGAAGCATATCATCTTTAGTCGGTTAAGTTTGATCGGCTAAAGCTTTAAGTTGATTGAGATTAATCACCTCAATTTTTTTAAATGCAATTTTAATTGCGCCAATTTTTTCTAAATGTTGTAGTTCTTGATTAATGGTCTGTCTTGAGCAGACCAACATTTGTGCCAATTGTTCTTGAGATAGGTTGATGGTGTTTTTTTTAATTTCTTTGAGATTACCGTATCCATTTAAGATAAAGATTAATCTCTGGGCTAAGCGTTGAATAAGGGGTTGTGTTTGAATAGCGACCAACTCCATGAAAGCATAACGGAGTTTATGACTGACCAATTGAGCCAGATAAAACCAAAATTTTGGATATTGTTCTAAAATTAGATCAAGTCCGACACGACTTATTTTGAGGATTTTGGATTTTTTACTGGTAATCGCATGATGAGAGCGTGGCTGTTGATCAATCAACGAAATTTCACCAAACCACATAATGGGATCTGCGATAACTGTCACCGCCTCACGACCTTCTACGTCAATATGTGCTAAACGAACAGCACCATCAATTACGGCATAAATGCCATCAAATTGATCAGCTTTAGAAAATATCAGTTGTTCTTTGCCATATTCAATGAGCTGTGCATGTTCGAGCATCAGCTGTTGTAATTCATGATCAAACTGGCTAAACCACCAATTATTTTTTAAAAGATAAACGTATTGATTTGAAAGCAAAATTATCCCTTTTATGCTGTTTATTTGTCGTCTAGTCGACAACTTATTGGTTTACATTTATATATAGTGAAGGAAATAGTCAGAAAAAGGAATGATAACATGACTCGTTTAGAGAGCTTGCTTGGACAATATGCAGCTTATCACCTAGATCGTAAAAACGTATTTTCACATTTTATTGGAATTCCCTTGATTGTATTTTCGATCTTGTGTTTTGCAGCCAAAGCGCAATTTACAGTTGCAGGATATCCCATTGATCTTGCAATGTTATTGATCGTCGCATCGGTGATTTATTACTTGAGTTTGGATCTCATTTTGGGGGTAGTAATGGCAGTGCTATTTGCTTTAATTTATCAGCCAGCCACACAAGTAGCAGCTTTAGCGACATCCTCTTGGGTATTGGTAAGTGCTGGATTTTTTATTGCGGGATGGATTATTCAATTTATTGGGCACTATTATGAAAAGAAAAAACCAGCTTTTGTAGATGATCTTGTTGGACTCGCGATAGGTCCTTTATTTGTCGTAGCAGAATTTATATTTCTTGTTGGTTTACGTAAGAAACTGGAAGAGAAAGTATTGGTTCGAGCTAAACAATTACGCTATGACATGGACCATAAACACGTAAATCACTCGAGTACTTCAACTCAAAATCCATGATCTCAATCTTTTAAATAATCTTTGCAAAAAAAAACAGCCTTTCGGCTGTTTTTTTAATGACTTAAACGTTGAAACGGAAATGTAAAACATCACCATCTTGAACGACATAAGTTTTACCTTCAAGACGCCATTTTCCAGCTTCTTTAGCGCCAGCTTCGCCGTTGTATTGAACAAAATCGTCATAGGCAATGCATTCTGCACGAATAAAGCCTTTCTCAAAATCAGTGTGAATCACACCAGCAGCTTGAGGAGCGGTCGCACCGATTTTTACAGTCCAAGCACGAACTTCTTGAACGCCTGCAGTGAAATAAGTTTGTAGGCCAAGTAAGCCATAACCTGCACGAATAACCACGTTAAGACCTGGTTCTTCCATGCCCATCGCTTCTAAAAATTCAGCACGCTCATCATCTTCAAGCAAAGAGATTTCAGCTTCGATTTGGTTGCAAAGCGGAACTACAATAGCATTCTCTTCTGCCGCTAATTTTTTTACAGCATCAAGGTGCGGATTGTTTTCAAAACCATCTTCAGCAACGTTAGCAATATACATTGTTGGTTTAAGGGTTAATAAACCAAAGCCACGAACTAATTTGCGCTCGTCGTCATCAAGATCAGCTGCGCGAGCAGGGCGACCTTCATCAAGTAATGGCTGAATTTTTTCTAGTACAGCTTTTGTTGCAACAGCTTCTTTATCACCACCTTTCGCAGACTTTGCTAAACGTGTAACCGCTTTTGATACTGTTTCTAAATCTGCTAAAGCAAGCTCAGTGTTAATAGTTGCAATGTCATCAAGTGGGTCAATTTTGCCGTTCACGTGAATAACATTTTCGTCTTCAAAACAACGTACTACGTGTGCAATTGCATCAGTTTCACGAATGTTGGCTAAGAATTGGTTCCCTAAACCTTCACCTTTAGAAGCACCAGCAACTAAACCTGCGATGTCTACAAATTCCATTGTGGTTGGAATAACACGTTGAGGTTTAACAATAGCAGTTAATTTATCTAAACGTGGATCTGGAACAGGAACGATGCCGGTGTTTGGTTCAATGGTACAGAATGGGAAGTTTTCTGCAGCAATAGCAGCTTTCGTCAATGCATTGAAAAGTGTAGATTTACCAACGTTCGGCAAGCCGACAATACCGCAATTAAAACCCATGAAAAGACTCACACAGTGTTATTTAAAAATTGTCGGTGATTTTACATCAAAGCCATGACAAAGTCAGGTCATGGCTTGGATGTTTCTCGAAAAGACAGATGAGACTCAATTGAATAGTGTGAATTAGATTTTACGTTTGTCCAAACTATGTGCCAATTGATCACCCAAAGCTTGAATCAGCATGACCAATACGACTAATACGATGATCACCGCCAACATAATTTGCATATCGAAGCGTTGGTAGCCATATCGGTAGGCGATGTCACCTAAACCACCCGCACCAATAGCACCCGCAATCGCAGAGGAATTGATCATGGTTACAAGCGTGACAGTAAAACCTGCAACAATACCAGGCAGTGCTTCTGGTAAAAGCACATGCCAAATAATTTGTTTGCGATTACAGCCCATGGCTTGTGCAGCTTCTATGAGTCCATGATCAACTTCTCGTAGACTGACTTCCGCAATACGTGCGAAAAAAGGTGTAGCCGCTATAGTTAAAGGTACAACCGCAGCCCATACCCCATAACTGGTCCCTACAATCAGTCGAGTGAAGGGAATGAGTGCCACCATTAAAATTAAGAAGGGAATAGAGCGCGTAATATTTACCACCCAACCCAAGGCATGATTGATTTTTTTTGATGGATAAATCCCATTTTCTGAGGTATTGACGAGGATTACAGCCATAGGCAATCCAATAAGAAGCGCTAAAAATGCAGAAATACCGACCATTAACAAAGTATCAATGGGACCCGTAATTAAAAGATCAATGAGCTGGTTGTGCATAGCCAAGCACCTCGATTTGTGATGTTTTATGGTGGAATTGCTGATGGAGTGAATGCACATCAACATCTAATTGAGGAATACCTACGATGAGTGAGCCAACCAAATGATGTTGAATGGTGTCTACATGGCTTTGATATAAATGCACAGGCAGTGCAATTTTAGAAAGTACATCATTTAAGTTGGGAGGATTTTTCAAATCAGTTGCATAGCTGATTTTCAAAATAGTATGCGTTAAATGTGCTGCTCGCTCTTGATGTAACTGGAATGGAAAATCAAGCTGTTCCAAATTGAGGAGTTCTTGTGTGATTTTTTGCTGGGGACGAGAGAAGACTGACCAAACTTGCCCTGATTCAACGATTTCACCTTGATCAATAACCACCACTTGATCACAAATTTCACGAATCACCTGCATTTCATGTGTAATGAGAACGATGGTGAGTCCTAATTTTTGATTAATTTCTTTCAATAAAGATAGAACAACAGATGTGCTTTCTGGATCAAGTGCCGATGTTGCCTCATCGCACAATAGTATTTCAGGTTTACTGACCAATGCGCGGGCAATCCCAACTCGTTGTTTTTGCCCACCCGATAATTGTGATGGATAGTGATGATGCTTTTCAGCTAAACCGACTAGATTTAAAACCTCATCCACACGAGTTTGAATCTCAGCAGCAGGCACTTTTGCGATTTTCAATGGAAGCGCGACATTTTCCCAAACTGTTTTGGCAGATAGTAAATTAAAATGTTGAAAAATCATGCCAATACGCTGGCGTAGGGCGATTAACTCATTGTGATTAAGCTGCCCTAGATCATGTTGATGTATATGAATACTACCATCAGAAATAGTTTCTAACCCATTTAAGGTGCGAATCAATGAAGATTTGCCCGCACCGCTTTTGCCGATAATGCCGAAAATTTTTCCTTCGGGAATATCCAAATTAATATTCTTGAGTGCGTGAACTTGTTTTCCTTGTACATCGTAATACTTATTTAAATGACGAATCGTAATGTGGGGTACTGCAAATTCAATGTGTGAACCAAAACTCACCATGATCATTCTCCTTATTTCCAGCCTTCAAACCACAAACCTTGTCCAAAGTCTTTGTCTAGAATCTGACGGACTTTTGCAGAGTTTTGGAAGGTATCAACCACAGTTTTTAATTTTTCATCCTGATCTTGATAATCCCGACGCGTTACAAACAAAATCGCAAATTTTTTATTGATCGGATCTAATAACAGTGCAGACGTAGGATCAGCAACTTTTGCCATTTTCAAATAATGAGGAAAACCCATAATTAAGTCAGCTTCATTGTAAGCATGCGCGGTTTGCGGGCCTTCAACTTGAATAATCTTGAGTCTTTTAGGATTACTGATAATGTCTCGGGTGCTGGTGAGTTCATTATTAATATCTTTAACTTGAATTAAGCCTGCACGAGCCAGCAAATTTAAACCACGTGCCATGTTAACTGGATCATTTGGTACGACTACTTTTGCTTGATCAGGTATTTCTTGTAGGGATTGATATTTTTTTGAATAAAGTCCGACATGACTTCCTGAACCTTTCGCAAAAGGCACAAGGTCATAGCCTGTTTCACGCACTGCATTCGCTAGAAAAACACTTTGTTGAAAGAAATTAGCGTCAATATCACCATTTTGTACAGCGACATTGGGTGCTTGCCAGTCTGAAAACTCAATCAATTCGAGATGGATTCCTTGTGCTTTTACATCCTCAGCGACACTTTGCAGTAATTCAGCATAGGGTGGGCTAATACCGATTTTAATCACTTTATCATTTGAGTTTTGACTGACATAACGATATCCCACTAAGGCCGCCAGTACTGCGACGATGACGACTGCAATTTGGATGAATTTAGATGATTGTGTTGAAGTAGACATGAACGCTCCTTATTTCCAGCCTTTGAACCATAGTTTTTCACCAATATCTTCATTCAATGCTTGTTTAACTTTGTCTGAGCTTTGATAGATTTGGATAAATTTTTTCAGTTGAGCTGCTTTTTCAGGCTGAGTTTGTTCAAAGTCATCGCGAACAACAAATAAGATGGCATAAAGCGTGTTATTAATTTCATCCAAAATTAAGGCATCATTTGGATCAATCGTTTGTGCTAAGCGTAGGTACATTGGATAGCTAAATACGAGGTCTGCATCATCTACGGCACGCGCAGTTTGCGGACCTTCGACTTCAATAAAGTTCAATTTTTTCGGATTGGTTTGAATGTCTTTTAAGTTGGATAAGTGGTTGTTGGAATCCTTAAGTTGTATTAATCCAGCGTGTTGTAAGAGGAGTAGGGCGCGACCCTGATTCACAGGATCATTTGGGAGTACAACTCGAGCGCCATTTTCAACTTCACTCATCGCTTTATATTTTTTTGAATATAAACCGACATGTGTGCCTGAGCCGATGCCCAAGGGTTTGAGCTTAAAGTTGGTTTCTTTTAACGCATTATTCAAGAAAGGTTGATGCTGAAAATAATTTGCATCAATATCCCCGTGATTTAGGGTGATGTTGGGTGTATTCCAATCTGAAAATTCTACCAAACGTACATGAATGCCTTGAGCCTTTGCTTCTTCAATTGCGGCTTGAAGTGGTTTTGCAAAAGGTGGGCTAATACCAATGACAATTTCTTGTTGATCATTTTTTTTCAAAAAGGACCATGCAAACGCTGCAATCACAATAATGCCGATTGCAACGCCGATCCATTTAAGTCGAGAAGACTGAGCTTGTGCCATAGAAAGACCCCTAAAGATTAAAAACTTAAGCTGAATGTTGGTGTACAGGATTTAAATTTGATTGTTGTATATCTTGTTTTGAGCTTGGACATCGGAAATGATGTGCAGGATGTGAATGTGGTAAATGATCTCCCGCATTGAATAGCTTGTGCCTTAAGCTACCCTCAGCATAGGCGGTCTTATAGCGACCACGTTGTTGCAGTTCAGGAATAACATAACGAATAAAATCTTGATGTGACTCTGGAGCGACTGTACGGGCAAGGTTAAAACCATCTAATCCAGAAATATCAATGAATTCGATTAGCTGTTGAGCAACTGTTGCTCCACTGCCAACAAATAAGGGATAACGTCCACCGAGTACATGCTGAGCTTTTAAATCTGCCAAAGTGACTTTGTTTTCCTTAAAGTGCTCATTTACAGAAACGATGCTATTGGTTTTTTTATATGGAATAGCATCCTCATCTTTTAGATGACCTAAGTCTGTTCCGATTGAGCTTGAGAAATGCGCAATGCCAGCTTCAGGACTTGCATATTGAATATAGTCCTGTAGTTTTTCTTGCGCTTGTTGATCTGTTTCAGCAGTGACGACAGTGATGCCTGCAAATAATTTAATTGCTGTACCATCACGACCTTGTGAATGGGCTAATTGGCGAATCTTTTGTGTTTGCGACGCAATTTTTTCAGCGGTATCTCCACCAATAAACATGGCTTCTGCATGCCGAGTGGCAAACTGTAGTCCTTTAGGTGATGCTCCCGCTTGATATAGCACAGGTGTACGTTGTACTGAAGGCGAGACTTGGAAGACGCCGTGACTGTTATAGAACCGACCTTGATGGTGGATCGCATGCACTTTACTCGGATCGGTAAAAATGCGATTTAGCTTATCTTGGATGACAGCATCATTTTCCCAAGAGCCTTCCCAAAATTTGTAGCAGAGTTCTAAAAACTCTTCAGCTTGTTCATAACGTAAATCATGATCTTTCAGTCCTTGCTGACCGACTAAACGTGCTGCACTATCCAAATAGCCTGTGACGATATTCCATCCCAAACGTCCTTGGGTCAGGTGATCCAGACTCGCGAAGCGACGAGCAAATTGATAAGGAGATTCATAACTTAAGTTCACTGTAATACCGAAACCCAAATGCTGTGTGACGGCTGCCATTGCAGACACTAGTGTGCTTGGATCATGGCTCGGCAGTTGAATCGATTCTTTTAAGGTAAGATCAAAGCTATTTTGATAGACATCGTAAACGCCAGTAATATCAGCAATGAATAATCCATCGAAAAGACCTTTCTCTAAAGTTTGAGCGAGTTCTGTCCAATAACTTAATTCATTAAAGCGGTATGATTGATCACGTGGATGTGTCCAAAGTCCATGATTGATATGACCCACACAATTCATATCAAATGCATTGAACAGGATCTGTTTTTGAGGATTCGATTGAATTTTTGTCATTACAGCGTACCTCGTCTTGGAGGGAATACGCCGTTTAAAACATAATTGGCAATAAAAAAATATTTCCAACGCGCTGGATCATGCAAGGTATGAACGCGTGCATTTCTCCAGTATCGATCAAGATTATCTTTTCGTTGACTTCCACGGCTACCAGCCAGTTCAATCAGTTTTGACGAGACTTTTAGTGCAGTTTCGGTACTGTGTGCACGTGCTTTAGCCACTTGAATAGAAGCATGTGCAACTGAGTGTTCTGAAAGGGCGACTTTGGCGTCTTGAACCGCTTGCGCTGCTTGTTTAAGTAGTAATTCAGTGGCCTTGACGTCTGTTGCAATTCGACCAATTTCGTACAGTGTCAAAGGGTCTTGAGTGGCATATTCAACTTTTGCATCTATCCAAGGGCGTGCTTGACGAACGCGTATTAATGTTTCTTCAAAAGCAGCTCGAGCAATGCCTGTTTCAATTGAGGCATGAATAATTTGTGCAAATGGACCTGAAATGGTGGCAGTTGAATAAGCCAAATCAAAAGGGACTATATCCTCTGGGTCAATCTGTACATTTTCAAATTTAACAGTCCCACTGCCTGTGGTACGTTGACCAAATCCACTCCAGTCATCTAATAGGCTTAAGCCTTCGCTATCATATGGAACAAAGACTAGAAACTGGCGCTCTTGTTCATCACTAGCAAGGGTTTGAATACGGTGAGCGAATAGACTGCCAGTGCAATAAAATTTTTCTCCATTGAGGACATAACCATTTTCGACTTGTCTTAAAGAGGTATGGCGTTGTGCTGCATTTTTAGTTTTAAACTCAGCCAAGGCATTTCCAAAGCGAGCACCTTGTAAAACTTCAGTAAATAAACGTTTTTTTTGAGCCTCAGACCCAGTATTCCTCAAAATTTCAAGTGCATAGAAATGATTTTGTGGAATTTGGCCGATAGAGCCATCAACACCACTCATTAATGCGATGATTTTTGTCAGTGTATGAATAGAAACATCGGCACCGCCATATTGTTGAGGTACTGTAATGGCCCATAAGCCAGATTGACTGTAGGCTTCGATTTCTTCATGAGGAAGTTCACGATTTAAATCTCGCTCAGATGCACGGTGCTTAAAATTTTCTGAAAGTTCGCGTGCGACTTTTAATGCTTCTTCATCAGAGCGAATAATATGCGCTGGTCTATAACTGCCTGATTCTTGGATCTCTAAAGCTTGTAAAGATGACATGATGACTCCTTAAATCCAGGCATGACGTGCAGGAAAAGTATGGTTTAAGTAATACGAACCCAGCGCATGAAGTTTCCAGCGAATGGGATCATGAAGGGTATGTACACGTGCATTTCGCCAGTGTTGATCAAAATTATGAACATTGAGGCTGGCACGACTTCCTCCGAGCTCAATCAACTTCTCTGAGATATGTAGTGCAGCATCATTGGCATAGACTTTAGCTTCAGCAACTTTGATCGAAGCTTCAGCAATCTGTTCATCAGAGAGTTGTTCAACCACACTGAGTGAATCTAAATAATCAGCTGCTTCATCAAGCAAAAGAATGGCGGCATCTAACAAAACATTAGCTTTGCCAGCTTCTTGTAAGGTGAAATGCTCATCACTGGCACGTTCAACTTGTGCATCCACAATTGGGCGTGCTTTACGGATCGCAAACAACATGTCCTCAAACGCTGCTTCAGCAATACCGACATCGATTGCAACTTGCATCAGCTGTGAAAACGCGCCTCTAAAATTAGGGACGTCCAATAATTTTCTTTCATCAAAAATCAGTAATGGATCAACTTGAACATGCTCTAAAATCACTGTGCCACTTGAAGTGGTACGTTGACCAAATCCATCCCAGTCATTGATCACTTCGACACCAGTGGATTCACGGTTCACTAAAACTAAAACCACGTGACCTTCAGGGTGTATTGCTTTGATGGCTAACCAATGTGCAAATGAACTGCCTGTAGAATAGAATTTTTTTCCTGAAACTCGATATTTCCCATCCTCCAAAACAAGGCGTGTGTCTAAAGTCTTGGTATCTTTGGTATGTCGTTCTGGCCCCCCATTGGCAAGACGCTTACCTTTTAAAATTTCGTTGAAAATAAATTGCTTTTGTTCATCGCTTCCCATGATATTGATCATATTGAGCAATGCAATTTGATTTTGTGGAATTTGCCCTAAACTTGAATCCGCTTTATTTAGAATACGAAATACTTGGGCGAGGGTACGATGAGAGACTTCAGCACCGCCATAGACGTGGGGGATGCGCAAGCCTCCTAAACCTTTTTGGCTGAATAGTTCAATTTCTGCAAATGGTAAAGCTCGTTGTTGGTCACGGTGATTGCGACCTTCGAGCGCATAATCAGCAACATGATAGGCTGCATGAATGGCGTCTTGATCATTTTCAATAACATGAACATTTTCAGTAATTAAACGAGACATAGATCAATTCCTCTTTGAGGAGATATACGCTACGCCCATAGAATATTTTTTTTAAATGCTGGTTTTTGTGGAACTATTCAAAAAAAATGCTTAAGACAAATATAGATATCGATTGAAAAATATTAGAAAACTTAAATTATTGATTGATAATGAATTTTAATAAATCATAGTGCTCTAAACACGATGGATTCATTTAGACTTTGCAATAAAAAAGATAAAGATTTGCTAAACATTTATAATTTAACGGATTCATATTTCCAAAAATAACAATTTAAGTTGCAATTGATGCATTATCACATTGTGTTTTGGCATAGGGTTGCATAAAGTAAGCAAAACAATAAATCCTATGATTGATCAAGACTTCGGAGATTTTATGCGCATCCTTTACCAGTTTCCTTTATCTCACTTTTGTGAAAAAGCTCGCTGGTTACTTGATCATAAGGAATTGGATTATGTTGCTCAAAATATGATTCCGGGCGTACATCGTGCATTCGCAAAATTAAAAACAGGTCAAAACTCTCTGCCGATATTACGTGATAAAGAAAAGTGGATTGCAGATTCAACCCAAATTGCCCTGTATTTGGATGATGTTTATCCAGAACATTCATTGCTCAGATCAGATTTAAAGTTAAGAAAAAAAGCACTTGAAATTAATGACCTGAGTAATCAGTTGGGTGTATCAGTGAGGCGCTGGGGGCTTGCTCAAGCTTTATCTGAAAGCGATGAGCCGCTAGAAATCATGATCGGTGAAAAAGGATATCTGAGAAAATTTCAAAAGATCAGTAAGCCACTTATTAAAACTTTAGTTTCAACTAGCTACCAACTTGATGATGAACAAGTTGCGCTTGCTAAAGAAAATATGCATGAAATTATTTTGCAGTTAAACGATCAATTGATTCAGAATCAAGCTCGATATATGGTGGGAGATCGTTTGGGTTTGGCAGATATCGCCGTTTGTTCAATGCTTGCTCCACTACTTGAGATCTCTGGTACACCTTGGGAAAGAGAATATCATCAGCCAGTTTCATCTGAATTTGAGGACTATCAAAATCAATTGCTTGATTTACCGATAGGGCAATATGTCAAACGTATTTATGCCAATGAACGAAATGCGCGGGTAGATTGGCGCGGGATATAACAGAGCATATTTTCTGTTATATTGTCTGATTAGTTAATTTATTTTCATTTGAATCGATATTTTTGAAAAAATAACGCATAATCATTTTATGCCATGAAAATATTGAGAAGAAGATGGAATTAGATCGTTACGATAAACAAATTTTAGAAATTCTTACGCATGAAGATTTGAATCTGAACGAGCTTTCGGAGCGTATTAACCTGTCTGTAAGTTCAGTGCACCGTCGTATTAAACATCTCATTGAAACCAATATCATGACGAATTTAAAGCGTGATATTAACTATCAAAAATTGGGGTTTAATTTACATGTGTTGTTACAAGTATCATTGAGTAAGCATGACTCAGATACTTTTGCAAAATTTTTAGATGAACTTAAAAGTATTCCTGAAGTGATCAATGCTTTTTTAGTCACAGGGCAATCTGCTGATTTTATTATAGAAGTTGTTGCTCGTGATATGGAAAATTATAGCCAGATTTTGTTACAGCGCATTGGTAAAATTGATCATGTTGTGGCATTGCATTCAAGCTTTGTCATTAAAGAATATGATGTATTTAACTGTCATGGTTTATTGAGTAAAGCATAATTCAAGCAATTACAAAATAAAGACGACCATCAGTTATAAAAAAACGCACCTGAAGGTGCGTTTTTCTAATTCTGAATATAGATTAAGCATCCAATTGTGCTAAAACTTCTTCAGAGAATTCAACGTTGGTATATACGTTTTGAACATCATCTAAATCTTCAAGCATATCAATCATTTTCATGATTTTTTTCGCTTGATCGATATCTGTGATTTCTGCTTTAGTTGAAGGGTTCATCACCACTTCTGCATTGTCAGATTTTAAACCTGCAGCCGCTAAAGCATCTTGCACTGTACCAAAAGACTCTGGTGTGGTGATCACAAGAATTTCATCTTCTGTCACTTCAATGTCTTCTGCACCAGCTTCCAACGCAACGTCCATAATTTGGTCTTCTAAAGAAACATCTTCAAAAGTAATTTCACCACGTTTAGTGAAAAGGAAAGCAACAGAGCCGTTAGTACCTAAGTTACCATCTGTTTTAGAGAAGCAGTGACGAACATCTGGTACTGTACGGTTTAAGTTATCAGTCATTGTCTCAACAATAACGGCTACACCACCAACACCATAACCTTCGTATGTGACTTCTTTTAAATCATCATTGTCTTCACCACCAGCACCACGCTGAATGGCACGGTTGATGACATCACGAGTCATGTTAACGGACAATGCTTTTTCAACAACTGCACGAAGACGTGGGTTGCTTGCTGCATCTGGACCACCGAGTTTTGCAGCTGTAACAATTTCACGAATATATTTTGTGAAAACTTTACCACGACTAGCATCTTGTTTAGCTTTACGATGCTTAATATTGGCCCACTTGGAATGACCCGCCATGCGAAATATGCTCCTTGTAGATTGGCCTTATGCCTAATCAAATCTGCGAAATTCTACCATAAGGGCTTTTTTTTAATAAAGACCCTTATTTTAGCAATTGTTCAAGATCAGGCTTTATTCTTAGGTTCAGGAATAATAATGTCTAAACCTGTATGTTCCTTATAAAGTTCCTGAATCAACTTCAAATCATGATCCAACTCTGATGGCATGATTTTGCCAAAAATTCCGCCTTGTTTGGTTTTTTGGTTTACAAACAAGAAAACGATAGGAACGTTTGCGGCTTTTGCGATATGCCAAAAACCGGTGCGGATCGGTTTACGTTGTTCACCATTTTTCGCACGAGTCGCTTCAGGCGCAATCACGAGATTAAATTTGTCATTGGAGTTGAAGAGTTCAACCATTTGAGCCACGATATCTTTATTTGAGTGACGGTCAACTGGAATACCGCCAACCCCTTCTAAAATTGGCTTAAAAGGTCCTTTGAATAGTTCTTTTTTAATTAGTGTGTGAATCGGGATATCATGGATTTGAAACAGTGCGATTGAGAGTACAGCATCCATCATCGTGGTATGTTCAAAACCGATAATGACTTGTTTATCACCAAGCACATTCGGTTCAACATGATATTTGACACCAGCAAGTTTAAATGCCATTTCGGCAATGTGTTTTTTCATGATTCACAGAGATATTTGAATTTTATATGGCAGAGTTTCTTACTTCATTTTAAAAAATTCAATCCCTTTAGTGATAAATTATAGAAAAATGGACTACTAAATTTAGATTTTCTCTGCAAACTTTACATCCTCTACGCTTACCGAAAATTCATAATTTTTCACATATTTGTGACTGAAATTCTATAGATGATCAAGATCGTACGTGATTTGTAAACTGCGATGAATAAATTTTGGTCAAGCTGAAGATAAAAAAATGAAAAACCTTGTTTTTGAATTTGATATTGGCTAGTATTCTGATTCGAAAATACTTGAGAAATCAGTATTCATAGGGCCTATAGCTCAGTTGGTTAGAGCAGCGGACTCATAATCCGTTGGTCGACAGTTCAAGTCTGTCTGGGCCCACCAAATTTTATACTTATATAGCTTTATATAAGATCCAAACCCTTAATTCTAAAAGAGTTAAGGGTTTTTTATTGCTTTGTTTAACGTCATATAACTTCATATGGGAACACGCTCTGTGTATCCTTGTTTGTATCCTAAATGGCTTTGTTGCACAAAGATTTGAAAGGCAAAGTGCCCCTAATTGAGCTAAATTTAAGGCGTAACTTGGGTAAGTGGTCAACCTAATTCCGTAAATCTGTTGAGGACTGCTACACGTGCATGAACCTCATTGACTTGGCTATCAAAGCTCCTTGCACTGAGTTTATCTCCTAATAATTTGATGCAGTGCATTTTAGTCTCAACCAAACTTCGGCGATGATAGCCTGACCATTTTTTCCATAGTGTCCTACCTAAACGTTTAACTGTTTGAAGTAATTCATTTCGCTCTAGTGAGCTTCTCTTTTTATCTTTCCATGGTTTCGCATTTTTTCTAGGTGGAATCACCACATGCGCTTGCCGATCTGCAATGGTCTGAGGGCATTGCTTGGTGTCATAAGCTCCATCGGTATAAACAGAGTCAATCTGCTCATCTTGTGGAATCTGATCAAGTAAATCACCTAGTACCTGTGAATCACTGATATTATTGGTTGTGAGCTGAATAGTACGTATTTGAAGAGTTTCAGCATCTATAGCAATATGTAGCTTACGCCATTGGCGACGATATCTAAGTCCATGTTTCTTGCGTTTCCATTCGCCCTCACCTAGAAACTTCAAGCCTGTAGAGTCCATGAGTAGATGCAGCCCATAGCTACTTTTTTGGTAGCTGATTGCAATATCAATATACTTTTGTCTTCTACAAAGCGTACTGTAATCTGGCGCTGTCCAATTTAATCCGCAAAGTTTAATCAGACTTTGCACAAAGCCAGTGACCATACGTAAAGACAGACGAAATAAGGATTTAATCATTAAGCAGCATTGGATGGCTGCGTCGGAGTAGGTTTGATTTCGTCCTTGTTTGCCTTTTGATAGAGCATACCATTGCGTAGTAGGATCAAACCAAATGGCAATATTTCCGCGATTAATGAGTGCTCGGTTATATGCGGACCAATTGGTTGTGCGGTAGATTTTGTGTGTAGGCTTCTTCATTTGAAAATTATATGGCTGAAGAAGCCCTTAAGAATAGCTTTCTGCAACAAAGCCGTGGGGTAACAAGAATCATGGTTGACACATCATTTAACAAATATGGTATTGGACAAGTTGATGGAACTTCATTTGTTATGACTAGAAGAGAAGCAGATGAAATTATAAGAGCAGCAGAAAACGATCCTGTAAAAATTGCTAATGCATTAGGCATACCACAAAGTCAACTTAAAAATGGTAGTTTAGTAAGGATTGATATATCTAATCCAAGATCTGCAGGTTTAAGAGTACCATCTGGTAATGAGGCTGGTGCAAATAGTCAGTGGATTCCTGAGGGTAAATTACCTAATGGTAGTTTAGAGGCTGTTATTGATGCAACAAAGGTCAAGAAAGACATGTTAAAGGTCAGAAAAATAGGAAATTAAAATGAAATTTAATTTTAGAGATATATATGTATCAAAAGAATTAAAATTTAGTGTTGGGATTGAAGAAGGAATGAAACAATATTATGTATCTTTTCTAGTTCCGATTCATAATAGGCAAAGTGATTATGAAATATATTATTGGTTACCAGCAAGCTATTTAGAATATATTTACTCTGAACCCGAAAAAATTTATCCATTTATTTTAGAGTGCGACAAAGGGCTACATAAAGAAATGGAAATTGATTTAACTTAAAAAACTAGAGCTCTTTCATTAATCAAAAATCGATCTACTTTTTTGCTTATTATTTATACCGAAGAATTTTCAAGATTAATGCATAATTTGCAGATGAAATACATCGATTCAAAGAAGCTTTCGAGCAAAATACCAATGATTATAAGCGTGAGATGGAACAGAAAGGCTTAACGCTTGCTGTAAACGTGCCAATCGTGCAACAAGTTGAATCTGTTTTAGATTCATCAAATCAAGTGGGTCAAAGTAAAAATGATCGTGTTAATGCAATGGCAGCAGCCAATGCAGGCTTCGATACCTACAAAGCAGTACAGTCCATAGGCAAATTAAAAGATGTTCTTACTGGCTCTGCTACTTTGAACCAATCGGTAGAGGTTGGGGTGAGTCTAACGTGTGGTGAACAAAAGAGTGTAGAAACAAGCCATACACAAAGTAAGACAGCTGCTCAAAGTTATGGGTTACATCTAATTTAATAAATTCTGTTAATCTTTGAATAAGTGCATGAATTCTATTCATTTGGATTTAGACAATGATTGCAGTCTAAAAAAATCGGTCAATCAAGACACATGCTTAATTTTTTTCAACACTTAGAACTTCAAAAATTCTGTATTTTAGTCGAGTATTTAACCTCAACCAAAAGCCAACAGATAACGCATAATATAGCGGGCTTTCCAGCCTTTGTAGCCATTGCCGATCGTGTCCAATCGGATCACGATATGGCACCCCTTGAAGCAAGTCAGGATTATCCAAAATCAATCGATAAAGTTTTGCATTTTTCAGGGAAAGGTCGTGATATTAAGGATTTTGAGTTATTTCTTCATCAGGCTAGTTCAGCTCAGAATAGAAATTTACTTTTGATCACTGGTGATAAGCTTAAAGAGCATAGTTATGGGGATGATCAATTTGAACGTACCCGATATCTAGAATCGATTAATGCAGTGATGTCCGCAAAGAATTATGGTGGCTTTAATATAGGTGTTGCATTTAATCCCTTTAAATATACTGAGGCTGAGCATTATGCTCAATATTTAAAATTACATAAAAAAGTTAAAGCCGGCGCAGATTTTATTATTACCCAATTAGGGTATGACATGGATGCCTTAAAAGAGATAAAGTCTTTTCTAAAACATTACCATTACAAACAAAAAATACTGGCTTGCGTTATGCCACTGAGCTTGGCACGGGCCAATTTTATAGTGAAAAATAATGTCGCTGGTATTGTGATTACACCTTATATGTTGAGAGTGTTGGCTCAGGAAAAACAGAATGGATTGGCTGAAAATGCGTATAAGCGGTGTGCCATACAAATATTGATGTGTAAGCTTTTAGGTTTTAATGGTGTTCATCTTTCAGCATGTGAAAAGTCAGAAGAACAGAAGATTCTTCAAAATTATATTGAGCAATATCAACATGATGATTTAGAGGAACTAGAAGCACGGTGGAAATCTCTTTGGCAGATTAAGACTGGAAATGAGTTTGTTCCAGAATTGACTTATGATGCACGTCAACCGACATTAGGTCAGCTGATTAAATATCATCATTTGCATGTCATGCATAAAGCCCTTTTTGAGTCCAAAATCTCTAAAGGTGTAGGTAGGTTTATTTTTAAATCGTCCTTTTGGGATAATGAGCTAGCATCAAAAACTTTGTTAAAAACCGAATTTACGTCTAAACATATGGTTGTGGGCTGTGAAAATTGTGGTCAATGTAGATTGGCTGATACTTTATATATTTGCCCTGAAACATGTCCTAAAGGACTTGCAAATGGTCCTTGCGGTGGCACCACATTAGATCGATGTGAGTTTGGAGATCGTGAATGCATTCACTCTGTAAAAGCCCGATTAGCCAAAGCTGTAGGGCAAACTGACGTTTTAAAAGATAGCCTGATTGCAACCGTGCCCGTTGAAGTCCGTGGAAGTAGTTCTTGGAAAAATTGGTTTTTGGGAAAAGTTTAAGTGTGTTCAATTTCTTGTATGGGTTGATTTATAGTATTGAAATGCAATTATTAATTAACGTTATATAGGGGCTTAAATTAAATTATCCTATAAATCTAAAAGCCAAAATTTAATCTATTTTCCTATATATCAATATTTACTGATTCTTAAATTCTCATGATGACTCTATAATTTATTTATTACATAGATGTAAAACGAGAATTAAGGATGAGCATAACGCCCATTAAGTCAGGCACTGGCAATTTAGCTAATGTGATTTATCAACAAATAAAGGATGATATTTTTAGCTTTAAGCTCAAACCTGGACAACGTTTTACTGAAACGGACCTTTCTGAAAAGTATGAGGTCAGCCGTACCCCAACACGGCAAGCACTGTATCGTCTTGAACAGGAAGGCTATGTGAATGTGCATTTCCGCAGTGGTTGGGAAATTAAGCCTTTAGATTTTACCTTTTATCAGGAGCTCTTTGATTTACGTATGATCTTGGAAAAAGAGGCTGTTAAACGTTTATGCGTAATGGATCATGAGCAATCTGAAGAATTACAGAATTTAAAGCGATTATGGCTTGTAGACGAACAGGACTATAACCAGAACACCAAAGCATTGGTGCTGCAAAGTGAAGATTTTCATTGTGCCTTGGTTAGAGCTGCCGGAAATCGTCAAATCGCCAAGATTCATCATGAAATCAGTGAAAAAATCCGAATTGTGCTCAGTCTAGGCGCCATGCGTGAATTCGATATCCAGCATGCTTATCAAGATCATGCTGCAATACTTAGATGTATTTTAGCTCGTGATGCTGATGGGGCGATCCATTTAGCAGAACATCATGTCTTACATAGTATTGAGGACGTGAAGAAAATTACTCTTAAAATATTTTCGACTGTTTAGGATAAATTATTAAAAAAATGCCAATTTTAAAAAATTGGCATTTTTTTTGCCTCTAATTCATATCTTGTATACAAGAATGTACACAAAACTAATCCAGCGATGCCAGAACAACATTTGCTTAGTTTTAGTGCATAGATTTAATGAATAGTGCACCAATTTGAATTCAATATTTGTAAACGCATCAATATTGTGCGTATAAATGAGGATAGTTTTTTTGAGATCTCGTGTAACTTTATTAATAGGTTTAACTGGCATCAATCAAGGGGTGTTTGCAACAGATCAGGTCAAAACCCTAGATACGATTTATCTCAGCACAGCTTTAGCCTCAGAATCTACACAGCACGCTCAAGCGCTTACCAAATTTCAGCATGATCTATTGGATATCCCGTTTAATAAAAGCCATTTGTCGCAAGACGTTATCCAGCAGCAAGATATTCAGCGCATGGATCAAGCCCTCAGCATCGTGAGTGGGGTATTGCATCAAAATAATTATGGTGGGGGCTTTTGGGATAACTATTCATTCCGAGGATTCCAAGGCAATCCCAATATGGGGGTGGATGCCATTCGTAATGGGCTGAGTGTCAATCGTGGCATTTCTGCACCTAAAGATATGGTCAATATTGAATCACTGGATTTTTTAAAAGGTCCCAGTGCCGCACTGTATGGACGTGGTGAGGTCGGTGGGGCATTGAATGTCACCACAAAAAAACCACAATGGACGTCTGAAACAACGCTTAATCTTCGTGGGACAACACAAGATGAATATCGTTTAAGTCTTGAACAGACCGCGCCAATCAGCGATGCGTTGGCGTATCGAATAGCCGCTGCAATGGAAGATAACCAGTCTTTCCGTGATCATGTCAGTAGCCAACGTTTATTTGTCGCGCCACAATTCTCATGGAAATTATCTGAAAATACCCAAGTGGATTTAGATACTGAATTTACCCAGCATCTAGGCACATTTGACCGTGGTATCACGGCTGTCAACAACCAGTTATTGATGGATCCAAAGACCTTTACGGGTGAGCCTTCTGATGGTGATATGCGCGTCAAAGACAATCTCTATCAAGTACGATTAAAGCATCAGCTCAAAGACGCATGGCAGATGAATGCTGCGATCAGTTATAAAGATGCGCAAATGGTCGGCTATTCAACAGAACCACGCAAATTACAGACCGACCTTGAAACATTAGAGCGTCAGCGTCGTCATCGTGATTATCAGACCGAGGATATGCTGCTCCAAAGTGAATTACTTGGTCAACTGCAACTTGGTCATGTTCAGCATGAATTGGTACTCGGTGCAGAAACAGGGCGTTTGGACTTTATGCAACGTCAATTGCGTCTTAATCACTCGGCTGCTCAGCCCAATTGGATCAACATTTACAATCCCACTTATGGGCAATTTAGCTCTGAACTGCCTTTACATACCGATTCCGATGAACGTCAGCAGTACATGGCTGTGAATGTACAAGATCAGGTCTTTTTTAATGACCAATGGAATGTGTTATTCGGAGGTCGATTCGATCGTGTCGAACAGCGCTTCATCAACCATCGCACGCAGTTCAAGGATCAGAGTACAGCACAAAAGTTTAGCCCACGCATAGGCCTTAATTACCGTCCTACACCAGCACTGTCTGTATATAGCAATTATGGTGAAGCATTTTCCATGAATAATGGCATGGGTCGTACAGGGGAGACGTTTGCACCTGAAACAGCGAAAAGCTATGAAATCGGCGCGAAATACCAATGGCAAGATCACAGTATGCTTAGCATCGCCTTGTTTGATATGAGCAAAAAAAATGTCCTGATGACGGATGCCATTGATCCAAACTATGAAGCTGCGGTTGGTGAAGTGAAAAGCAAAGGGCTCGAAATTGACTTCAACCATCGTATCAATGACCAGATGATGGTGTCAGCAGGCTACGCCTATATGGATGCCAAAGTCAGCAAAGATGATGTGTTACCTGCAGGCTCAGCACTGAGCAACGTACCCAAACATAGTGCACATGTCATGGCAAGTTATGACCTTTGGCAAAATACGCAACATGCAGCAGGTCTAAATTTCAACCTCAATTATGTCGGGCAACGCAGTGGAGACAGCCCAACCAATACGGCTAATGGTTTCAGCTTACCTGCCTATACCGTATTGAACCTTGGGGCTTATTACCAAGCAAATCCAAATTTACGCTATCAACTGAATATTCATAATCTGTTAAACGAGGAATATTATCTATCCAGTTATAGCCATGTATGGATTCAACCCGGTGAGCCGATCAAAGCAGCGTTATCGGTACAGTGGCAATACTAATGCAAAGATTTATTGTCCTTTTACTGAGCTGTGTACTGTTGGGTTGTACGGCAACAGAGCAACCGATATCAGCAAAAATACAAAGCCCAACATCGCACTGTGTGGTTGATAGCTCAGAGACCGAAGTCTGCCTAGCTCAGCCAGCACAGCGTATTGTGTCCTTGTTTGAATCAGGTTTAGACGGGCTATATATGTTGGGGCAGGGTGCAAAGGTCGTGGGGATTCCTGCTGAGGTCTATTTACAGCCTTTGTTATTTAATGCTTATTCCAAAATGGATCCACGTATTGCCAATAAGCAACTCGCTACACCTTCACAAGGCTCAAATGCCACCAGCATTGAAAGCTTAATGCTATTAAAGCCAGATTTGGTGATTTTAGGTAGTGGGCAAACACAAACCATTCAATTGCTTCGACAATTTGGTATTGCAGTCTATGTGATGGAATCAGGCACTTACGATCAGGTGAAAGAAGAGCTGTATGAAATTGCACAGCTTACAGGTGCTGAGCAACGGGCTAAAGAAATTCTGGATTTTTCAGATGTGCTTCTGGCTGAAGTGGCACTCAAAACCTCAAAGCAAAAATATAAGCAATCAATATATTACGCATGGTCAGGTGGACGAATTTATTCAACCTCAGGCCGTAAATCGATTACCAATGATTTTATTGAATTGGCAGGGGCTTACAACGTGGTTAAAACGGAGACCAATCAACCGAATGTCAATCCAGAAACGTTGATTGAGTGGAATCCTGACAATATTGTACTGTGGAATACCGACCCAAACCTGATTTATCAGCGTAAAGAATTGCAAGGTCTAAAAGCAGTACAACAACAGAAAGTGTTTAATCTCAGCCCTGCATTTATCTATAACCCACATACCATCAAAATTCTTGTGACTGCGATTTATCTGCATCATCACATTTACCCTGACACCTCAGACTTAGCAGTTGAAGCCTTGCAACTCAAAATTTTAGAGAAACTCTATGGTCAGAAAATTGCCAAGGAGTTGATGTCATGAATAAGGCAAAATTGAAATACACCTGGTTTTATCCATTGCCGATTCTGCTGATTTGTATGTCGCTGTTGCTAGGACCGAGTCAAACATTAAGCGCAGGGGATTATGCACTGTGGTTTATCCAGTGGATGTTGGGTACAGCGTATTTTGATGCGCAACAATTTAGCTTGATGCAAAATATTGTCTTCAATATTCGCCTACCACGCATCTTATTGACCTTTATGGTCGGGGCTGCTTTGGCAACAGCCGGCAATGGCTTGCAAGCTTTGTTCCGCAATCCCTTAGTGGATTCCTATGTGCTGGGGATTTCATCAGGTGCCGCCTTTGGTGCCGCCCTAGCATTATCTTTGAGTTGGTTATCGCCCAATTTATCGGCGTTTATTTTTGGCGTATGTGCAGTGGCATTAACCTATGTGTTTGCCCAGCAAAAGCATGAAAGCCAAACTTCATTGGTGATGGTGATTTTATCCGGCATGATTGTTTCAGGTCTGTTTTTAGCAGGACTGACCATTATTCAATATTTAAGTGATCCTTTTAAATTACAAGCGATCGTGCAGTGGACCATGGGGAATTTACATCAGGCATCGTGGCAGAAAGTCCAATATGCGGTTGTGCCGATTACGGTGGCTTTAATGGGCTTATACGCCATGCGTTGGCGCTTGAATCTGATGGCATTGGGAGCTGATGAAGCACAAGCTGTGGGGGTGAATCCGAAGTGGGAGCAACTCATACTGATTGTATTGGTGACGCTATGCACCTCCACTTCAGTAGCTGCCGCAGGCATTATCAGTCTATACGGACTATTTATGCCGCATATTGTGCGCATGCTGGTCGGCCCTGACCACCGCTACAGTATTCCTGCCAACATGATTCTAGGCGGTAGTTTTTTACTGCTGATTGATAATTTTTCACGAGTTTTACTGAGCTTTGAAATTCCAATTGGCATTTTCACCATGCTCCTCGGTGCGCCATTTTTCTTATTATTAATCAAAACACAAAGGACGGCTTGGGCATGATTCATATTGAACAGTTGAACTATGCCTATGGGCATAAACACGTGTTAAAAAATATTCAGCTTGAATTTCCAGCCCATCAGTTCTCGGTGATTTTAGGTCGCAATGGTTGTGGCAAATCGACCCTATTTAAACTGATGGCAGGTTTAGAACAGACCACAGATGGGCAAGTACTTTATGCAGGTCGAGCTTTAGAAAACATAAAAGGTAAAGAAAGGGCCGCGCTACTTGGATTTTTACCGCAGTTCCATAAAACGGTTTTCCCATTTTTAGTTAAAGATGTAGTGATTACAGGTCGGGCTGCATTTAGTCGATTTCGTCCATCTAAACAAGATTGGGACATGGTCGATCAGGCTTTAGTTGATCTCGATATCGAGCATTTAAAAGAGCGTCCTTATACCGAGCTATCAGGCGGGGAACGTCAATTGGTGATGATTGCCCGTATTTTAGTGCAAGCACCGAAAGTGATTTTATTAGATGAGCCGACCAATCATTTGGATGTTTATTATCAATCTTATTTGATGAAAAAACTGCGACAATTGTCACGGCAGAATTTTACAGTGATTGCCATTATGCATGATCCGAATTTGGCATTTTTATTTGCCGATCATTTGTTCTTTATGCGTGAACATGAAGTGATTCGTCCTGATTCAAAAGCGCGTCTCACCGATCCGAAATTTTTAAAAAGCGTCTACGATGTCGAGTTTCATGAAGCCATGATTCAAGACAAGACCATTGTTATCCCTGATCATTCTTGGTTGTAAAATGAATTTAACCTATGAAACACTGCAATCCGCCGATCAATCTGTCATTCAATTTGCTTTATATTCACGGCAGCTTTTATTTCCAGAACTGTATGGTGCTTGTATTCCAAAAGATATTGCCCAGTTTGAGCAGTACTATGTGGACAGTCCTTTAGGCTGTTTTATCGTGGTCAAAAATCAAGCCAAAATTATTGCAACGATTGCTTACCGTGCCTATGACGGACGTTTTGATTTGGATATTGCTGAAGGTGCTGTTGAGGTGGTCAAACTTTTTGTACTGCCTGAATATCGTCGACAAGGCATTGCCACGCAACTGTGTCAGTTATTATTTACACATGCCGAGCAACACGGCATAGAAACCTTGTATTTGCATACACATCCCTTTTTACCTGCAGCGGAGCAATTTTGGCGTTTACAAGGTTTCGACGTGATTAAACGCGAGTGGTTAAAAACTTACAATACCATTCATATGTTAAGAACTATAAAATCTGATCATCGATTTTGAAATTTAGCCATAAGCTTAATTATTTATATAGATTATAGCTAAATACTGAAGTAATCAGTCTAGATCGTCCAAAGCATTTGAATAGAATTTCACACCTATTTTGATGCGATCACGCCCTTGGCTCATACGCCAACGATTAGAATCACGTAAGGAATAGACGCAACCACAATATTCCTGTTGGTAAAACTCCTCTTTTTTGCTGATTTCGAGCATACGCACAGCACCACCATTCTTACGCCAGTTGTAATCCCAATAAGTTATCCCTTCATAATGTGAAGCTGAACGATGACCACAGTCGTTGATTTGCTTCATATCTTTCCAACGGGAAATACCAAGCGAACTACTTATTAGACTGAAGCCATTTTCAGCTGCATATAAAGCTGTACGTTCAAAACGCATGTCAAAACACATAGTACAACGAATGCCTTTTTCAGGTTCATTTTCCATACCTTTGGCGCGTGCAAACCAATTGTCTGTATCGTAATCACAGTCGATAAAAGGAATGTTATGTTTTTCGGCAAAGCGAATATTTTCTTCTTTACGAATTTCATATTCTTTGACAGGATGAATATTGGGGTTATAAAAAAAGATCGAAAAGTTGATGCCTGATTCAATCAGGGTTTCCATCACTTCACCCGAGCATGGTGCACAGCAGGAATGAAGTAGAAGTTTGTCGTGACCTGCTGGGAGAGACAGTTTTTGACGTTCAAGTTTGTTTGACATGGTTATATAGGTTTAAATTTAAACCCTATATTTTAAAGATTGAGTTGATAATTAAACCTCTAATAAGCTGATATTTTCTAAGGTTAGGTTGAGATAAATTCACTTGAGCACCATTTGAGTGAACGGAATCGCATCCGTATACCAGTGATCTACTCATTAACTGCATGGATAAGTTAGCTCATCTATTCTAAATCGCTTTGAAATAGCGAATATGCTTTAACATGAGGGATTCTCATCTTAAGCTGAATTTATATCGTTTTACTCACTTTATTATTCACGTTTAAATACAGCCATTCAGAAATTTAGTTTCTTATAAAATTTTAGGTGGCAATCTCCATGAGTACAGCATTTGAGTGTTCAATTAAACGTATCCGTTTTGATGAAAACTATACGCCAGCAGAAAGTACACGTTTGACTACAAACTTTGCTAATTTGGCTCGTGGTGAAAGTCGTCAGGAAAATCTGCGCCGTACACTTGCGATGATCAACAACCGTTTTAATAGCTTGGCGACTGTCGATAATCCTAAAGGTGATCGCTATTCACTTGAGATCGACATCATTTCTGCAGAAATTGATATCGAAGGCAATGGACAAACTTTCCCATTTATTGAAACACTGAAAAGTGTGGTGATTGACCACCAAACAGGTGAACGTATTGAAGGTATGATTGGCAATAGCTTCTCATCTTATGTGCGTGATTATGACTTCAGTGTGGTATTGCCTCAGTTGGGTTGTGGCGTGGGTGAAAAACCTGAAGATTTTGGTAATCTACATGGCAAATTGTATAAACATCTGGTGAATTCAGCAGTATTTAAAGCAGAATTCAACAAAGAACCGGTAATTTGCTTAAGTGTTTCAACCTCTAAAACCTATTACCGTACCACCAACGTACATCCTATTTTGGGTGTGGAATACAAAAATGATGAATATTCACGTACCGATGAATATTTTGCCAAAATGGGCTTACGTGTACGTTATTTCAAACCTGAAGGTGGTAACGCACCACTCGCATTCTATTTCGCTGGAGATTTACTTCGTGATTACACTGATTTTGAATTGATCAGTGCGATTGCAACTATGGAAAGCTTTCAAAAAATCTACCGTCCTGAAATTTACAATACTAACTCACCAGCAGGCGTGGAATATAAACCAAGCTTAAGCTATGGCGACTACTCACTAACTCGTATTGTTTATGACCGTGTAGAACGTGCTGAGTTAGCAGTCAAACAAGGTAAATGGACAGAAGAAAATTTCATTAAGCCTTATCAAGACATTTTAAATGAATGGGCTGAAAATTTCGAAGTCGAAACAGCTGCTTAAAACATCCAATTGATATACAGATTCACGAATTTAGAGAAAGAAGATTAGACATGGCACTTACACCACCGAAATTATTACTCCCAACTTCAACTGCGGGTAGTTTACCGAAACCATCTTGGTTAGCTGAGCCTGAAAAACTATGGTCTGCATGGAAACTCGAAGGGGAAGAGCTTCTTGAGGCAAAACGTGATGCATTGAAATTATCATTACATGAGCAAGTCACTGCTGGTATTGATATCGTGAGTGATGGTGAACAAACCCGTCAGCACTTCGTCACTACATTTATTGAGCATCTTGAAGGTGTGGATTTCGAAAAGCGTGAAACCATGCGTATTCGTAATCGTTATGATGCAAGTGTACCTTCTGTTGTGGGCGAAGTTTCTCGTAAACAAGCGGTATTTGTTGAAGATGCGAAATTCTTGCGTAGCCAAACCAATCAGCCAATTAAATGGGCGTTGCCTGGTCCAATGACCATGATTGATACTTTATTTGATGGTCACTACAAGAGTCGTGAAAAATTGGCTTGGGAATTTGCCAAAATTTTAAACCAAGAAGCTTTAGAGCTTGAAGCAGCAGGCGTGGATATTATCCAATTCGATGAACCGGCGTTTAACGTATTCTTCGATGAAGTAAATGATTGGGGGGTACCAACCCTAGAGCGTGCACTTGAAGGTTTAAAATGTGAAACTGCGGTTCATATTTGCTACGGTTACGGTATTAAAGCCAATACCGATTGGAAACAAACTTTGGGTAATGAATGGCGTCAATACGAAGAGTCATTTCCGAAGCTACAACAATCTAAGCTCGATATTATTTCGCTTGAATGCCAAAACTCACGTGTGCCAATGGATTTGATTGAATTGATTCGTGGTAAGAAAGTCATGGTCGGTGCAATTGATGTGGCAACTAATCAAGTTGAAACCCCAGAAGAAGTCGCGAATACCCTGCGTAAAGCTTTGCAATTTGTGGACGCGGATAAGCTTTATCCATCAACGAACTGTGGTATGACGCCGCTCTCTCGTCAAGTGGCACGTGGCAAGCTTGAGGCTTTAAGTGCTGGAGCTGCCATTGTCCGTAAAGAGCTAGAAGCTTAATCAAACGTAGTCTTGTATTAATCAGGGCAAATCGTCGCAAGATCATTTGTTCTGTCTAATGTACGACACGTCATATGTATATTTGAGATGAAAGAGATGATTGAAGCAACAGACTTTAGAAATGCAATGTCTTTACTTACAACTGCGGTAAATGTGATTACAACCACAGGCGAAGCAGGGATGCATGGCTTTACTGCATCTGCGGTATGTAGTGTCACAGATACTCCGCCAACACTATTAGTCTGTATGAATCAGTCCTCTCGCTCACATGTACATTTTGTTGAAAATAAAATCTTAGCTGTAAACGTACTGAGTACTCAGCATGAACAGCTTTCGAATGCTTTTGCTTCAAGCAAGCTCAGCTCAGAAGATCGCTTCAGACTAGGTGATTGGATTGATTTAAAAACTGGGTCGCCGATTTTAGAAGATGCTTTAGTCAGTTTTGATTGCGAGATTGAGAATATTCAACAAGTCGGTACACATAGTATTTTTTTATGCCGTGTGACTGCAGTAAAGCAAAGTAATCAAGAAGAAAGTTTGGTGTACTTTAACCGTGCTTATCATCAAGTGGGTCAGTTGGAACACGCTTAACTCAACCCCTTAATCCCTTCATCTTTTTAAAAGTTAGTCTATTGTGGAACTTATAACCTTTTTAATCATCGGTGCATTTGCTGGTTTTGCGGCTGGGCTGTTTGGTGTAGGCGGTGGTACGATTATTGTGCCACTACTATTTATTGTCTTTACCCAAATGGGTTATGATCCTGATGTCATTATGCATCTGGCACTAGGTACATCTTTAGCAACAATCGTTGTCACTTCGATTAGCTCATTAATGGCACACCATAAAAATGGTGCTGTGCTATGGCCTGTATTTAAAAATTTAGCTCCACCCATGGCCATCGGCTGTTTTGCAGGTGCTGGAATTGCTGGTTTGTTACCGGGATTACATCTTCAAATCATGGTCGGCTTATTTTTGATTTGGGTGGCGTATACTATGTTTACAGGCTCGAACAAAGCAATTAATTCAACAATGACTCTTCCTTCATCAAGTCAGCAAGTTGCAGCAGGTAGTGTCATTGGGATTGCATCGGCACTCTTTGGAATTGGTGGTGGTAGTCTGACCGTTCCATATCTGAATCGTTATGGGGTGGTGATGCAAAAGTCTGTCGGTACATCTGCTGCTTGTGGATTACCAATAGCTCTAGCTGGTGCTATAGGGTTTATGGTTTTTGGTATGACTGCTGAGATCAATGTGCCGAATACCATCGGGTATGTTCATATTTATGCTTTCATTGGCATTAGTGTGATGAGTTTTATAACAGCAAAATTTGGTGCCAAAACTGCACATACCTTATCGCCAGCAATGTTAAAGAAATGTTTCGCTGTCTTGTTGGTTATCATAGGAAGTATGTTCCTTGTAAAAGGATTGATTTAATTTCACCCAAATGTCTTATCAGCCTAGATAGCTCACTTAATGTAGGCTAAAGCGAAGATTTTAATATGTCCCTAGAGGGATCATAATTTGAGTTTTTTCCCATATGATCGAACTAAAACATTTGAAAATGCTATTGGCTTTGAGAGAGCATGGCTCTTTAGTCGCTGCAGCGAGTGATCTCTGCATTACACCTTCAGCCGTATCTCATCAGTTACGTGAGCTTGATCAGTGGATGGGGGTTGAAGTCGTCAACCGCAAGACGAGACCAATTACTTTTTCTAATGTTGGCTTAAGACTGTTGCAGTTAGCGGATGAAATTTTACCGCAAGTTCAGATTGCTCAAAGCGATATCACGCGTATTATCCATGGGCAAACTGGTAGAATTACATTTTCTTCAGAATGCCATAGTTGTTTTGATTGGCTCATGCCGATATTAAATCAGTATCGAAACCAATATCCTGATGTTGATTTAGATTTTGCATCAGGGTTTGAAGCAAATCCTCATGAATTGCTACAAAATGGCGAATTTGATTTGTTGATTACTGCAGACCCAATTGCATTAAAGGGAGTTGAATATTTCCCAGTATTTGAATATGAATCACGACTTGTTTTATCTACAACACATCCTTTGGTACGTGCAAAAAACATTACTGTTCAAGATTTAGCTGAAGAAACGCTGATTACATTTCCAGTAGACAAACATCGTTTAGATATCATGTCGAAGTTATTCATTCCTGCAAATATTCTTCCAAAAAATATTCGAACGACAGATCTGACCCAGATGCTGATTCAGTTAGTCGCAAGTGGGCGTGGAATTGCTGCTTTACCAGATTGGGTGGTAAACGAATATGAAACCAAAGGATGGGTCACTTCACGTCGCCTAGATTGCGTTGCACCAGAGGGGTTAAGGCGTACTTTATATGCAGGTTTTCGAACTGAAGATAAGGAAAAAGATTATTTCGATTCATTTATAAAAAAATTAGCTAAATTTTCAGAATCAAGAAAACTTTATTACATGTAAGAAAGTTTAATCATTCTGAATAAAGTGAAGATTGAACCTCGAATGAATCTTCATATTAATAATGAGCAAAGTTAAGATGAAAATTAGATAGTCGCTATTATTTGTATGAAGACGAATTTTTTGCTTTTGATTATACTTTTTTAACTAAGATTGATGTCTGACATCGAGACATTGGACTCATCATCTGTTTGTAGAAAGTAAACGATTTGATCTCAGCCCATTGTCCACTATTTTGGTCATTTATCTAAGTGGTTTTTTAATTATAAAACTCAATACATTATAAATTTAAGATTATATCCATGATACAACTCATACCTTCATTTTCAGTCTCAGACTATCTCAGCTTATTTTCGATTATCTGTACGACGCTTATAGGTATCGTCGCTGTCTTTTACGGTCGAAAAACGTATTTTGTGAGTCTGAAAAGTTTTAATGAAAATAAAAATTTATATGAGGCTGCATCTTTTTACATTCGAGAATTTATCTCTGTAAGCCCGAATAAAACAATAGATCCTTTTTTGAAGAAAATTGCCAGTGATCAACTTAATGGCGGTGTCGAGATTCCTTCATTTTTAACCGATATACTTATACGCAAATATGCAGATTACTATTTTTACTTAGTGAAGTCCCTTCGCACTACATGGAAATTTTTTAAAGTTGAAAATGGAGAAATTCAATGTATTTATTCAGAACGGGAATTAGTCTTTAAAGGGTTAGCGTATGGTGCTCTATATACCGTCACCGGTTCCTTAGCTTTTTTTATATTTTCAAATTTTACTTGGTTTTTAGCTCGTTATACCTCAGATAGCGCATTAAACACAGGGATGACTTTAATCATTTTACTTGTATTTCTTTTGTTCGTAGCACTTGGAAGCTTAGTTATGATTTTTAAGTTAATCACTGTGCGTGATATCAATCAGAGTCTAAACCTACTTAAGCAATCAGAAAATAACCGCTCAAAACAAACAAAATAGAATCATGTGTTAGCTTTTTTCTTTGCACAAGAAAATTGCACGCAGGTTAATTTCGGTGCTTACCGAGTATTCTTTACTCCGACTGATTCAACAGGTTTACTTGAATTAAATTCTGTTCAATACAATCAGCTCTAAGAGAAATGTTATATATCAAGCGACAGTAATACTAAAATACAAAAAAGTATTACTTTGGCACAGCCTTTGCATCTATCTACATCATCATAAAGTGATCTAGGGTTCCGATACATGAACAATCATGTATGTCTGCGACCGAGAGTTCACGGCTTAAGTTGCAAGCTCAAGCTACACGGAGGGATAAAAGCCCGGGAGGTAAACCGTAGAAGATTGGGATGGATGCATATGAGCACAATAACTTATCACGAAGATCAAGTCCTTTGGACGGAACGTTTACCGGGTGGACACCACTGGTCAGCACGTATTCAGCGTGGCGCAGTATTACAACTCAAAGCCTTAGGTAAAAATGCCAATGTGGCACTGTACTGCATCAATAGCGAAGACAAGCTCGAACGCTACAACATGCCAGACAGCTTAAAAGGGCAACATACGGCATTTTTAAGTACAGGACATATCCTTGCATCTGACCTTGGTCGCGCGATGATCTCTATCGTCAAAGATGACCATGGCTGGAATGATGCATTTTGTGCACCAAGTACCGCACAACAAATTGAACAACAATTTGGTTCAAAAACCTTTCAAGATGTACGCAACGACATGTACCGTAACGGCAAAGATTCGTTATTGCTTGAAATGACCAAGTTTGGTTTATCTGCAACAGACCTCAGCAGTACTTTAAATTTGTTTTCTAAAGTTCAACCGGATGACCATGGCAATCTCAGCTATGTGGCATCTGACAATACGAATCAAGTGATTGAACTGCGCTTTGAAATGGATTGCTTGGTGTTTTTATCCTCTGCACCGCATGCTTTAGACACCAGCACAGAATATGCACCTGCCGATGTTCAATTGTCTTTATACAAAGCACTTCCTTTAAGCGACAGCGATGTATGTCGTGATTCATGCCCGCAAAATCAGCGTGCATTTCAAAACAATACTCGTTACTACGCACTCAGCGCTTAATTGGGAGAATACAACATGACTGCACTCGTAAAATTAGAAAAATCAGTTTTAAGCGAAGTATGTCCTGCTGGTGAAGCATGGATGTGCGAAGTCAAAAAAGGGCAATATTTCCGTATTGTGGATTTAGAAGGCAACCAAGCGGTGGATACGCTGTTTATCTCGGCTTCAAACCCTGAAGAGCGTTATAGCGCAACTGATACCTTAGCGATTAATCAACAAATCTATTTAGAAAAAGGTACAGCTTTATACACCAACTTTGGCAACAAAATTGCCATCATTCATGATGATAACTGCGGTCGCCATGACACCTTAGGCGGTGCTTGTTCATGTGAAAGTAACACCGTTCGTTATGCACATGACAAATATCCAATGCACAGTTGCCGTAACAATTTCATGATTGCGCTGTCTCAGCATCCAATTGCCAAAAAACACGGCTTAAACGTGCGTCACATCGGTCCAAATATTAACTTTTTTATGAATGTGCCCGTGACCTCTGAGGGGCATCTAAAGTTTGATGATGGTATTTCTGCACCGGGTAAATATGTGGAAATTAAAGCGGAAATGGATTTGATCGTGCTGATCTCTAACTGCCCACAATTGAATAATCCTTGTAATGCCTATAACCCAACCAAAATTCAATTGATCATCCGTGAAGGCGAGGACGCATAACCATGACTAAAAAATATGGATTGAATAAAGTTCTAATCGCCAACCGTGGTGCAATTGCGTGTCGTGTTATCCGTACTCTTAAAAAATTAGGTATCCAATCGGTTGTGGTCTATTCAGAAGCGGATCGTGATTCACTGCATGTGACTTTGGCTGATGAAGCGGTGTATATCGGTGAAGCACCTGCCAGCCAAAGCTATTTAAATGTCGATAAAATTTTAGAGGTGGCTAAACAAACCGGTGCACAAGCCATTCATCCGGGTTATGGTTTCTTGTCTGAAAATGCTGAATTCTGTGACTTATGTGAATCACAAGGCATTGCATTTATTGGTCCAAACTCTGCGCAAATGCGTGCTTTTGGTCTTAAACACACGGCACGTGAACTGGCGATTCAAGCCAATGTGCCGTTGTTGCCGGGCAGTCAGCTCTTAGCTGATGAAGCTGAAGCACTGCTTGAGGCCAATCGTATTGGCTATCCAGTGATGCTGAAAAGTACTGCCGGTGGCGGTGGGATCGGCATGCGCTTAGTTTGGAACGAAACAGAGCTGAAAGATGCTTATGCAACGGTGTCCTATTTAGCGCAAGCCAACTTTAAAGATGCTGGTTTGTATTTTGAGAAATTTGTGCAACATGCCCGTCATATTGAAGTGCAAATTTTTGGTGATGGCCAAGGGCAGGTGATCGCACTCGGTGAGCGTGATTGTTCGGTACAACGTCGTAACCAGAAAGTGATTGAGGAAACCCCAGCACCGCATCTCAATGATGAACAACGTGCCTACATCCAAAATGTTGCCATTCAACTGATGCAATCGGTGAACTACCGTTCTGCAGGTACGGTTGAATTTGTGATGGATACCGACACACAAGAATTCTATTTCTTGGAAGTGAACACCCGTCTACAAGTGGAACATGGCGTGACAGAGCAAGTCTTTGGTGTGGACTTGGTGGAATGGATGGTGACATTAGCCAGCGGTGACTGGAATGCACCAACTAAAAAATTGGAATCTAATGGTCATTCGATTCAAGTGCGTTTATATGCGGAAGATCCAATTAAAAACTTCCAACCCAGTGCAGGTTTACTGACACATGTTGAGTTTGATCCTAATGCCCGAAATGAAACATGGGTGGAAACAGGCTCGAATGTATCGTCATTCTATGACCCGATGATTGCCAAAATTATTGTGACTGCGGACGATCGTGCTTCTGCGATTCAAGCCATGACGCATACTTTGGCGAAAACCTCAGTTGCGGGGATTGAAACCAATCTTGAATATCTACAAAACATCATCGACTGTGAAGTGTTTAAAGCCGGCACACAAACCACACGCTTCTTAAATACCTTTGAGTGGAAAACTCAAAAGATTGAAGTGCTACAAGCCGGCATTCAAACCGCCGTGCAAGATGTCATAGGTCGTTTGGGCTACTGGGATGTCGGTGTGCCACCATCCGGCGCGATTGATCCATTATCACTCAATGTTGCGAACCAATTGCTTGGCAATGCGTATAACACTGCAGGCTTAGAATGTACGCTACAAGGTCCAACGTTAAAATTCCATTGTGACAGTCAAATTGTGCTTGCCGGTGGCGATATGCCATCAACACTAGATGGCGAAGCTGTGCCAATGTGGCAAACCATCAATGTGCGTAAAGGTCAGATTTTAAAATGTGGCGAAATTACAACAGGTTGCCGTACTTATATCGGCATCAAAGGTGGTCTGAATGTGCCTGAATATCTCGGCTCACAAGCGACTTTTACCTTGGGTCAGTTTGGTGGTCATGCCGGGCGTAACTTACTGATTGGCGATATGCTTCCAATTACGGCATTTACAAGTGATGAAGTGAAAAGCCTTGCGCCTGAACAAGTGCCGTCATTTAGTCATGAATGGGAAATTGCGGTGATGTATGGCCCGCATGGTGCACCTGATTTCTTCACCAAAAATGATATTGATACCTTCTTTGCCAATACTTTTGAAATTCACTTTAATTCAAGCCGGACCGGTATCCGTTTAATTGGTCCAAAGCCTGAATGGGCACGTATCGACGGTGGTGAAGCAGGTCTGCATCCATCCAACATTCATGATAATGCCTATGCGATTGGTGCCATCGACTTCACGGGTGATATGCCGATTATTCTCGGTCCAGATGGTCCAAGTCTCGGTGGTTTTGTTTGTCCTGCAGTGGTGATTCATTCCGAACTATGGAAACTCGGTCAGCTTAAAGCCGGTGATAAAGTAAAATTTGTCCCTGTGAGCTATCACCAAGCCAAACTTTTAAATGAAAAATATCATGCGCAATTAGAGGCTTCAGATACAGAAGCTGTCGCATTTGATGAGTCGTTCTATCCTGAACTCGCAACCTTAAAAAATGCGATTCTCGATACCTTAAAAGGTGAAAATGGCGCGCCTGATGTGGTGTATCGTCCTGCCGGCAATAACTACATGTTGGTTGAATATGGCGAGTTGGTGCTTGATCTAAACTTACGTTTCCGTATTCATGCTTTGATGCAATGGGTACAAAAGCAAAATATTCAGGGCATTATTGATCTGACACCGGGTATTCGTTCGCTACAAATTCACTTTGACTCATTAAAACTCGATCAACTGGATTTACTGTGTTTATTACAAGTGGCAGAAACTGAACTACCTGATGTGACCGAGATGCAAGTCCCATCACGGACTGTATATTTACCACTGGCTTGGGAAGATTCACAAACGCAACTTGCCACCGAACGCTATATGCAAACCGTTCGTCCAGATGCACCGTGGTGTCCGGACAATATCGAATTTATCCGTCGTATTAATGGCTTGAAAGATAAACAAGCCGTAAAAGACGTGGTGTATAACGCAAGTTATTTGGTCATGGGTTTGGGTGATGTCTACCTAGGTGCGCCTGTCGCAACTCCACTTGATCCACGTCAGCGTTTGGTCACCACTAAATATAATCCTGCACGGACTTGGACACCTGAAAATGCTGTCGGTATTGGCGGTGCATATATGTGTGTCTATGGTATGGAAGGTCCGGGCGGTTATCAGTTTGTCGGTCGTACCACACAAATGTGGTCACGTTACCGTAAAAATGCCGACTTTGAACAAGGCAAACCGTGGTTACTGCGCTTCTTTGACCAAATTAAATTCTATGAAGTCTCTGAAACTGAACTGATGCAAATGCGTGAGGACTTTAAAGCAGGTCGCTTAAAACTTCGTATTGAAGAAGGTGTATTGAACTTAAAAGAGTACAACGACTTCTTAACTGAAAACCAAGAGTCCATTTCGGCATTTAAGTCTGTGCAACAAGCCAACTTTGATGCAGAACGTCGTCGCTGGCATGAAGTAGGTCTTGCAGAATATGTTTCTGAAAGTTTAGATGCTGTGGATGATGGTGAAGGAGTGGAAGTGCCTGAAGGGGGCTGTGCGGTGGAATCGCATATGCCGGGTTCAATTTGGAAAATTGAATGTCAATCAGGCGATATTGTGGAAGAGGGAGCGACGCTTGCAGTGATTGAAGCAATGAAGATCGAGATTCCGATTATTGCGCCTGAGCGTATGAAAGTTGAAGCGATTACCATTGAAAAAGGGCAAACTGTGAAAACAGGGCAGGTGTTGTTTACGTTGGTGCCAGTGGCTTGATGAAATAGCAATAAAACGACCGTTCGTAAGGGCGGTTTTTTATTTGAAAATTAAATGTTTATATACTAATTTGTCTAAATTATACTCATAGAACTTGGCAATGAAGATATCTGAAAAATTTAACATAAATTTAGATCAAGCATCTCTCGATTTTGTAGATATAGATTTAGATACAGATTTATTAGTTTTTATTGATCCGACAGCATTAAAATCATTAGAGTCTCCGTGGGGACATAAATGTGCAAGCCAAGTTCAACAATTTTTTCAGACAGTCCTAGATCACATACACAATAATAGACACGAAGATGCTAAGGCACTTTTATGTAATCTTAAAGAAAGAAACGAATTTCACATTGGATTTTCTTCAGGAAAGTCTAGAGGGTCTGCTTTTGGAAATATATCTGCTGATTTAGTGTGGAATGCACTTTGTCAAAGTAAAGCGGCATCGACTGGATTAGTTAATGACATAGAAGATACGTGTTTATCAATTGAAGGAATAGGCTCTGACATGATTTCAGATGCTATCTGTAACATCATCAGACCCATGCTCATAGAATACACTCACGATATGTGTGAGTACTACGGTATTCCTTTAACTCAAAATGTTAATTCAGGTCCGATTTGGAATCCAGTAACTAAGCTATGGAGTGAATATCCCGTTGCTCTGCCATTATCAGATGGTGACGTTTTTTTATTAATACCAAAAAATATTGTCAGAAGGAAAATTTCCTATGATTATCAGGAGTATTATAGACATTACATATTGCCTGAATTGCAAATAGAACATATTCGACAAGGTTCGCCTTTAGTACATTATGTAAAAAAGACAGGTGCTCCAAAAGTTTATAAAACTGATTTGATAAATTTATATGGTGACTCAAAACAATCAGGAATTGAACTAACTATTGGGCGTGAGCATATTTGGGAAAAGTATAAAACTGATAAAGAACTAAACCCAATACCGCCAATTTCAAATGATTCTTTTCTAGAATTGCAGCAGCAACCATCAACTGATTGGGATGCTTTAATCACTGAGTTAATGAATGTGCCAAAAGGTACAAAAGATGCTGATAAATATGAAAAAGTTATTGAAAAGATATTTTCAGCACTTTTTTATCCAAATCTAACGTATCCCATTAAACAAGCTAGATTACATGAAGGTAGAAAAAGAGTTGATATTCAATATTCTAATGAAGCTAAAGATGGTTTCTTTTCATGGATTAGTATTCATCAACCATGTAGTTATATTTTTGTCGAATGTAAAAATTATACAAATGAGGTAGCAAATCCAGAAGTAGATCAATTAGCAGGAAGATTTTCGCCAAGAAGGGGAAAAGTAGGTTTACTTGTTATTCGGGATTGTGAAAATCAAGAATTACTTGATAACAGATGTAGAGATACAGCACAAGATGATAGAGGATTTATGATTTCTCTAACTGATCAAGATATTATTAGGCTAATCACAGATTATAGAACAGCATCTCCATTTAATTTGGAGCGGCATGAATATCCATTACTTCGTGAAAAATTCAATAATTTAGTGAGTTAAGTACCTTAATGAATATTTTTAAAAGACCAAATAACTGGTCTTTTAAAAGGTCTCTAAAGTGGTCATTATTTGTCTGTTATTTGCATATCTAGGACATTACCAAGATGAACAATATTATTCATTAACGCTTTGTCACTATTTTTACCGATATCTCTCAACAAAATAGAATTCGATGATGGGTAAAAAACTTGAAGACCTCATCAGGGAGCGTAGTCCTGAAAGTCAAAAGCGAATTATGGAAAATGCAAAAATAATTTTGAACGATTGTCTTTCGGAAGATGCGGATTTAACAAAACTAGCAGAAAAAGCTAAAGGGCAAAAAACGATTAAACTCACTTTAGACGAGCTAAGAGCTTGCGTTCACAAAAACCTCGCTTAAAAATTTCGATAAAGTCAATCTGCAAATTGCAGAACAATTTATTTGTAAGCTCGAAATCATTTTAGAAAATCCCAAAAATCACGAGCAATAAACTTAGTAGCTCAGTCGATTTATACAAAGTGAAATTGAGATCGGCAGGCGATTTCTTGGTATATCAAGTCATTGATTCAAAAATTGTGGTATTGGTTTTAGATATGGACAGCCGTGATACGATTTATAAAAAAATTATAATTATTTCAAACTCTCTTTATGCTCTTGTCCCCAAACCGCCATTTGCACCATTAACTTTTCTAGGCCACGACCTGATGGCGTCAGATCATACATTGAGGTCATTTTACCCGTGGTTTCATCAAGAGACTCAATTTTTTCAACAACATTATTTAATTCAAGTTCTTTGAGCTCTTTAGAAATCATTCTGGGTGTAATGCCTTGCAGCAGACGTTCAATCTCATTAAAACGGCGTGGCTGTTTAATCATGGTTGCAACAATCGCAAGTTTCCATTTGCCATTAATGACGTTCATGGCATTTTTAAGCGCTACAATAAACATCAAATTACAATGGTCATCTTCGCTTAATGTTTCAGCATTCTCTTTCATAAAATCAGCCATCTATCCTCTCATCTCGTCATAAAATTTAGTCAAATGAAATCCTAAATTCACTATACAACAGTATAGTGATCTCGTTTTTTAACTCGCCTATAAATTACATCATTGCAAAAATAATCCAAGGTTATTGAATGATTTTAGTTACTGGTGCTACTGGCCATTTAGGGCGAAGTGTAGTGCAACAATTAAAGCAACAGCTACAAAACAATGAGTTTGCTGTATTGGCGAGAAACTTAGAAAAAGCCAAACCTTATGTCAATGAACATATTGAAGTCCGTGAAGGAGATTTCAATCAGCCTGAAAGTTTGATCAAAGCCTTTCAGGGTGTCGACAAGCTACTTCTCATTTCAACGATGGAAATGAATCGCTTTGAACAACATAAGAATGTCATCGATGCTGCGCGTGAAGCAGGTATTCAACATGTGTATTACACAGGTTTGTCCATTCAAAATATTGAAAATTCAGCGGTGAAGGATTTGATGATCAGTCATTTTCAAACTGAAGATTACCTCAAAGCAAGCGGACTGAAATATACACTCCTACGCAACACCATGTATGCAGAAGCGATTCCACAAATTATCGGTGAGGGAGTAATCGATACAGGCATCCAGCTCTCTGGAGGTGCGGGAAAAGTGCCTTATGTGCAAAGAGCAGAGTTAGGAGAAGCAATAGCAAATGCCTTAATTCAAAATGATCATGAGAACAAGGTCTATGAGTTAGTCGGCAGCCAAGCTTATAGTTATCAAGATATTGCTGATGGGCTAAGTCAACTCAAAACAATACCAGTGGAATATCACGATCTCACTGAAGAAGCCTATCAACAGTTCTTAAAAAGAATCGGTTTGCCCGAATTTCTGATCTATCTCACACATGGCACAGTTGTAGATATTAAACATCGACAGTATGAAGTTCAAAGCCAAGATTTAGAACAACTTTTAGGTCGTCCAAGCCAATCACTCAAATCAATGTTGGCGAGTTTATACGCTTAAAGAATTAAAAATATTCACATTTAAACATTATAGGTAAATACATGAAATTATTAGAAGCTTTACAGTGGCGTTATGCAACCAAACAAATGACTGGTGAAAAACTATCGCAAGAATTAGTCGATCAAATTCTTGAAGCTGCGCGTTTAGCACCGACCTCAGCGGGCTTACAACCGTTCCATATTATCTCGATCAGCAACCAAGAACTTAAGGAGAAAATTTCACCAGTTGCATTGAATCAACCACAAATTACCCAGTCATCGCATCTTTTGGTATTTACGGCTTGGGATACGATTCCAGACGAGCGTATCGATGAACGCTATAACGCAATGAATCGTGAGCGTCATTTACCTTTAGATACGACCATGGATGTGGTGCAAAACTTAAAGAACCTGTTCTCGACGTTTACTGAAGAGCAGCAATACCACCATACTGCAAAACAAGCACATATTGGCTTTGGTATGGCAATTGCGGCAGCAGCTGAGTTAGGTGTAGATGCAACGCCAATGGAAGGTTTTGATAAAGACGCTCTGGATGAATTATTAGGTTTAAAAGCAAAAGGCTTAAAGTCTGTGGTGCTATTGGCACTAGGTCGCCGTAACCCAGAAAAAGATTGGTTAATTGGATTGAAGAAATTCCGTATTCCACGTGAGGAGTTCGTCACTGATATCCAGTAAAGTATTTCATTAGAACAAGAAGACAAAATAATAACCATTCGAGTTGACCGTCTATCTCCAGAAAGGCGGTCTTTTTGCATTTCTGAACATTGAACAAATCAAGTGCACAATTTTGATTCATGCACATTTTTGAATCTTTCCGACGACTTTTTTTCTAGCTCTCTTTTATATATCTCAAGAAAAGTTTTGGCACGTTTTCTGCATTTACTAAGTATTACCAATTCTTTTTTTTGTAATACCTAGAGGTGCTGCAGATGACGACAAATCAAACCAAACAATCGAAGCATCCCATCCTTCAATTCTTCATTGAACTGATGAGTGTCCGTGCCGGTTTACACTTACAACAATCTCAAAAACCTAAGGAGCTCAAACGTGCCTAAACAGAAGCTGGCGCGGATCAGCATCACTTTACCTGAAAATACATTGCAGGCTATGGATCAAAAAATTGTAGATCAACATTATGAAAGCCGATCTCAAGCCATTGTTGACATGATTAACCACCATTTGATCAATGACCTTGTTAGCCGCAATGAAGTCATGGTCGGTACTTTAACCTTATTGTATGACGTCAGTTTAAAGCCATTAAGAACACAACTTATTGATTTACAGCAACAGTTTTTGACTCAGGTGATTAGTTCACTACATATCCAATTAGATGATGACAAAGTCATGCAGGTGATGTTGATGCAAGGGGTCAGCAGTGACCTAAAAGCCATCAGTGAGCAATTTAAAGCATTAAAAGGGGTAATTAAGGGGCATTTAGAGCTGATGGATGCAGTCATGCCACCTATTCCTCAAAATTCGGAACACGTATAAGGAGCACCGCCGTGCAGACATTATGGACTATACAAGATTGGCAACAGGCTTATACAAATCAAACTATTCAGTTGAATGACTTAAAGCGTTATGTTGCTGAACTCTGCAATGATGATCACGCTTGGATTTCAATAGCCAGTGCAGAGCAAATACAGGCGCAGATTGATGCATTGGTCCATCAGGATATCGCTGATCTTCCGTTATATGGCGTGCCATTTGCTGTCAAAGACAATATTGATGTTGCTGGATTTTATACCACTGCGGCGTGCCCAGATGCGGCTTATTTAGCAACGCAAGATGCAACCGTCGTGGCTAAGCTTAAATCTGCTGGTGCAATCGTGGTGGGCAAGACCAATCTAGATCAATTTGCCACGGGATTGGTTGGCGTACGTTCACCCTATGGGGCAGTAAAAAACAGTTTCAATCCGGATTATATCAGCGGTGGATCAAGCTCTGGCTCAGCGGTTGCAGTAGCAAATGGGTATGTACCATTCGCCCTCGGTACTGATACAGCAGGTTCTGGCAGAGTTCCCGCGGGTTTCAATAATATTGTCGGACTCAAACCAACCAAAGGCTGGTTTTCAGCCACAGGTTTAATCCCTGCATGTCGAAGTATTGATGTGATCTCAATTTTTGCAACTCAAGTGGATGATGCTTGGACGGTAGCGCAATTGATCCAAGGTTATGATGCGACCGATGCTTATTCAAGACAGCATCCGAGAACAGTCCCGACACAATTTTCGAAGGGCAAGATTGCAATCCCAGATCACTTAGAATTTTATGGTGATACTCAAAGTGAGCAAGCATTTCAAACAGCCATTGCTCGAATGAAATCGCTCGGATTTCAAGTTGAAGAGATTGATTTCACAGTATTTAATCAATTGGCTGCTGCATTGTATAACCGCTCATGGGTTGCGGAGCGTACGCATGCCGTCGAACACAAAGTTCGACGTGAGCAATGTCATCCGGTAATTAAGCAAATTATTGATCAAGCTGATCAATTCAATGCTGTAGACGTGATGCAAGATGAGTATCAGCGTGCAGAATGGGCTAGGCAGATCAATCTTCAATTAAAAAATTATGATGCGTTGATGGTGCCAACAGCTCCTACGATTTATCGCATTGCAGATGTTGAAGCAGATCCGATCCAAAAGAATTCGCATATGGGGGCTTATACCAATTTTGTTAATTTTGCTGATTTATCAGCATTGGCACTTCCGAATGTCATCCGGGATGATGGTTTGCCAAGTGGTATCACTTTAGTTGCTGGCGCTTGGATGGATCAAGCTTTGGCACACTTCGGTCAGCAATGGCAAGCGACTTCAGGATTAAATTTAGCAACGTCAAAGCAAGGCTATCAAATTCATAAATCAATAGGATCTGAGCACACCGTTAAATTAGCAGTGGTGGGAGCACATCTTACAGGCATGCCGCTGAATTTTCAGTTAACGAGCAGACAAGCCACCTTGGTTAAAAAAACGCGTACTGCGCCGTATTACAAACTATTTGCTTTAAAAAATACTCAGCCACCTAAGCCGGGGCTACAACGAGATACATCAGGTTATTCTATTGAAGTGGAAGTGTGGGATGTACCAAGAGCATTCTTCGGTGACATTGTTGCTGAAGTCCCAGCACCACTTGGTATTGGCAATGTACAACTCATTGATGGAACATGGGTGAAAGGCTTTATATGTGAAAAACATGCTTTAGCAGATGCACTTGATATCAGTCACTTTGGTGGATGGCGTGATTATATTCAAGCCTCAAATTTTACCAATACTAAATTTAAGTGCACGAGCATTGGTGAGGTGGTGCAATGAAAACGATGGTCTGGGGAGTCATTGGAACTGCACTGTTATTCGTGGGTTGTGATAAAACCGCAAAAATTCCAGAACCAAGTCAACATGCTCAAGCCGAAAAATCAATGCAACCGATTCGTATTGGTTACAGTGATTGGCCAGGATGGGTGGCATGGCAAGTTGCTATTGAGAAAGGGTGGTTTAAAGAAGCTGGATTAAACGTAGAGTTTAAATGGTTTGATTATTCAGCCTCTATGAATGCTTTTGCAGCAAACCAATTGGATGCGGTTTCTGTTTCTCATGGGGATAATTTGGTCATCGCCTCAGGTGGAACGCGTGGCATTATGATTTTAGCAACTGATTATTCATCAGGGAATGATGTCATTCTTGCAAAACAGGGCATTCATAGTGTGGCAGATCTTAAGGGTAAAACGATTGCAGTCGAAAAAGGGCTGGTCGATCATAATTTATTGAATACCGCACTTTCAGATCAAAATATATCAGCCAATGAAATCAAACTGATTAATGCAGCAACCAACGAATTACCCCAAGTGTTTAGCAGCCCTGATGTGGATGCCATCGCTGTATGGCAACCTGTAGCAAATCAAGCTTTAAAAAGCGTAGCTGGGTCCAAAATCATCTATAGTTCTCAAGATAAACCAGGATTGATCTATGATACGTTGACGGTAAATATGACGCATTTATCTAGGCATCAAGCAGAGTGGAAAAAAGTGCTTCAAGTATGGGATCGAACCGTCAAATTTATTCAAGACCCTGAGACGAGAAACGATGCTTTGATGATTATGTCTAAGCGTGTTGGTGTTGAACCTGAGCAATATGAACAATTTATTCAAGGCACACATTTGTTGGATCTTGAGGCAAATCAAAAGGTATTTAAACGCTCTTCAACTTTAGATTCTATTTATGGATCAACTTATCATGTCAATAAGTTTAATCTTGAAAATGGAGTTTATACGGTAAAACTAGATATTGATGGGCTGATTTATCCAAAATTGGTTGAATCATTTAAATAAAAAAAAGCCCAGTGCAGAGGGGCTTGCACTGGGCACAAAGTTGGACTGAATGATTGGTCGGTAGAGCAACAGAGTTGCCTACCTTGTATGGATTAAGAATAGATAAAAATGGAAAAACTAGGAAACGGATTAAAATCATAAAATCAATCGTTTTATACAATGAATGCGTTAGCGTGTATGAAGTGTCTATAAATCAACAAAAAATCACATATTTTTCACGAATGAACGCTTAACATCAACGTTTGATGCGAATGAAAAAGGATCATGTGCGTTGTATACAACAGCTGATATTTCCAGAATTATTGAAATGGCGTGGGAAGATCGGACACCCTTCGAAGCCATTCTGCTGGAATACGGATTAAACGAAAGTGCAGTCATTCGATTGATGCGACAACAATTAAAAAAAAGTAGTTTTGAAATGTGGCGTAAACGTGTTGCGGGGCGGAATACCAAGCATCTTCACAAGCGCTCACCAGATATTTTAAGAGCTTACTGTACTCGACAATATAAACCGAAGTAGGCCTATTGGGAGATAAAGCTTTGCGTATTTTAAAACAACGAAAATGGTGGATTCTCATTCTGCTCATTTCGATGGGTGGGATATATTTCATTTTCCGTTGGTGGCAAGGTCCTGTAGTCGAAACTTACCTAATCGAAGAAAAACCACTGATTCAAACAGTGGTTGCTTCAGGTCGTGCTGAAAATGTAGCACGTAGTGAAATTGGGAGTGAAATTTCGGGTGTGGTCATTGAGCGACGCGTGCAAGAAGGTCAACGAATAGCAGCAGGAGATGTACTGTTAATTATTCAATCTGATGATTTAAAAGCACAAGTCCGTGAAGCAGAAGTTGCGCTAGAGGAATTGCGGAAAATTCGCTATCCACAAGCGCAGGTTGAATTGAAAACGGCAGAATTCCAATTACAACAAGCCAGTCGCGAAGCAAGACGTCGTCAGCAAACGGAACCGGGAGTGCTTTCTGTCGAAGAAAAAGAACAAGCCTTAGAAGCTGAACGCTTAGCGAGAAATCAATTATCTGCGGCAAAACTGAAGGCGCAAAGCCTTGCTCCAGGTCAAGTGGAAGAAAAAACCTTAAGCGAAAGATTAAATGCGCTACGTGCCCAATTGGCAAAAAGTGAAATTCGGGCACAAGTATCGGGTACGATCTTGACGCGTGAAGTCGAAAAAGGGGATGCGATTCAACCTGGAAAGGTGCTCTTTACAGTCGCAGTTGATAGTCCAACGCAAATTAAAGTGGCGGTGGATGAGCAAAATTTACCTTATCTGAAATTAGGTCAAAAAGCGGAAGTGATTGCAGATGCTTATCCAGAGCAAGCATTTCCAGCTGAAGTTAACTTTATTGCACCTAATATTGATCCTCAACGTGGTACGGTTGAAGTCAAATTGGCGGTGAACTCTGTACCCAATTTTTTGAAGCAAGATATGACGGTCTCAGTGAATGTCGAAACAGCACGTCGAAATAAAACCAAAGTAATAGCCAATGACGCGCTTATTGACCCTTCAACCACGCAAGCTGAAGTTATGGTGATAAGACAGGGTAAGGTCCAACGTCAATCTGTAAAATTAGGGTTGCGTGGGACTGCCATGTCTGAAATCTTATCAGGGTTGGATCACAATGATCAGGTCGTTATAAAACCTGATCAAGTAAAAGCGGATCAGCGTGTCAGAACTAAGCAGGTACAAGCACTTTGAAGATGAAGCGTTTATGGACCAATTGGCTCATTGCTGTTGGGTTTTTACGCGAGGGTCGCAGTCAAACACTGATGATTATTGGTGGTGTTGCTATTGGTGTTGCCGTTATTGTCTTTATTAGTGCATTAATTCAGGGGCTTCAGTCCAATTTGATTGAGCGTACGTTGGGTACTCAGGCACATATTAGTTTACATGCACCAGATGAGGTCAATCGCGTCGTTAAAGTGCCTGAGGGCGTAGCACACATCATCCATGAAGATCAAAGGGCTCAAAGACTCAAGTCGATCAATAACTGGCAAGAAGTTCTTGAAAATCTAGACAATATCAAGACGCTCAATGCCGTTTCTCCCATGGTTTCAGGACCTGCACTGGTAAAACGGGGGGAAGCGATTCAGTCAGTTGCGATTATGGGGATTGATTTACCACGGTATCAACGTATTGTACCTTTGCAAGAGTATCTAAAAACTGGTCAGCTTCGTTTAAAAGCAGATGATGTACTCATCGGAAGTGAGTTGGCCAAAGACCTTGGTGTGCGCGTAGGCAGTAAAATTCGCGTTGATACCGGTCAAGATATTAACGCCGTCATGAATGTAACGGGTATTTTTGAACTCGGGGTCAAAGAACTAGACTCACGCTATATGTATATCGATCTAAAGCGGGCACAGTCTTTATTGGGTTTGCCGGGTGGGGTTACCATTATTGATCTTCGTATTTCTGATATTTTCTCCGCAGATCAGGTCGCAACGCAAATTCATCGTCTCACTGGATTAAAAGCTGAAAGTTGGATTGAAAGTAATGCGCAATTGATGAATGCGATTTCAGCGCAAAGTCTTTCAACCAATATGATTATTATATTTGTTGGAATATCTGTTGCATTTGCGATCGCCAGCGTACTCTCCATTACAGTGGTACAGCGTACACGTGAGATCGGAATCTTGCGTGCGACAGGTGCGAGCCGAGAACAGATTTTGATAATCTTTCTCATTCAAGGTGCGATTTTCGGCTTACTTGGTTCTATTGTCGGAATCCTGACCAGTTATGCATTGGTTTGGTCATTTAATGAATTTGGCCCAGGGTTATTCTACATTCCAATTTCACCTTATTTGATTGGATCCGCTTTATTACTTGCAACATTGAGCGGTTTAATTGCAGCGGCGATTCCTGCCCGTCGTGCAGCGCGTTTAGATCCTGTGGAGGCAATCCGTCATGTCTAATCATGATGAAGTACTACGTTTAGAGGCTTTGAAAAAGTCTTATAACATTGGACAACCCAATGAAATTGAAGTGCTGCATGGGATTGATTTTGCGATACATCGTCAAGATTTTGCTGCGTTAATTGGACCTTCAGGTTCAGGTAAAAGTACGTTATTAAATATTTTAGGTTTACTCGATCAACCCACCAGTGGTGAAATTTATTTAGTTGGTCAACCAACCAGTCAAATGGAAGATCAACAAAGAACGGAATTGCGTGGGAAGAGCATAGGGTTTGTGTTTCAGTTTCATCATTTGATTCAAGCGTTCACCGTTATTGAGAATGTTTTGATGCCTCTAATGTTGGTGCATGGTAAACCCAATCAGCAAGCTTTAGATCGAGCACATGATTTGTTAAAAGCGGTAGGATTGAGTCAATTTGCACAACGAAAAGCCAGTCAACTTTCTGGTGGGCAGCAACAACGTGTCGCAATCGCCAGAGCTTTAATCACTCAGCCTGCTTTACTCCTCGCTGATGAACCTACAGGTAATCTAGACAGTCAAACAGCGAGCGAAGTCTTTGAGCTGTTTCGTGAAGTAAATGAGCAACAAAATTGTGCGGTATTGTTAGTGACCCATGATCCACGATTATCCGCTACATGTGATCGAACCATTCAACTGGTAGATGGGCGAATTGAACGTGATGAAATGATGTCGTGATTAAACCAAGGCTGCATTTAAAATGGTGTGGTCAAAAGGATTGATGTTGTATGCTTTATCCTGACCGTTTGTGTGATCAGGATATAGCGCCTTATTTAGAATGACTGACCTTGGTCATTCTTGGAATTTTAGGTAAGTAGGCGAGTGCTGGATCAAGTTCATCTTCTTCAGCATGTACCAAAGCATCTACACGTTGTCTTAAATATTTAAATTTTTCAGTGAGCATCAATTCATGCTGACGTGGTCTTGGTAGATCAACCTCAATGATTTCCTTAATTTCGCCAGGATTGGCCTTCAATGCCACAATCCGATCGGCCAGTAAAATCGCCTCGTCCATATCGTGTGTCACAAAAATAATCGTGATATCGATATTGGCCCAAAGATCGATCAGATGCTTTTGCATTTTTTGACGCGTATGAGGATCTAAAGCTCCAAAGGGTTCATCCATTAAGAGAATTTTTGGCTGATTCACGAGCGCGCGAGCGATGGCAACGCGTTGTTTCATCCCTCCTGAAAGTTCATGAGGGTATTGCTGCTCAAATTTTTCAAGTCCGATAATGTTGATCCATTCGCGGGCTTGCGCCTCAGCTGTAGCATTGCTGGCACCTCGCATGAGTGGACCAAACATGACATTTTCTTTTACCGTTTTCCATGGAAACAGTGTGTAGCCTTGGAAAACCATGCCACGCTCTGGACTCGGTCCTGTGATGGTTTCACCGTCTACCAGTAATTCACCACTGGTATATGGATCAAGACCTGCCACAATACGGCTAAAGGTAGACTTACCGCATCCTGAAGGACCAATAACACAGATAAATTCACGTTTATGAATTTTTAAATTTAAAGCATTTAAAATGGTGCGCTCAGTTATTCCGTGGCTAAATTTCTGGGTGAGATTTTTCGCTTCTAAAATGACGGGACGAGCGTAAATTTTGTCAAAGTAAGCGCGGGCATCAAAATCTGAGGGTTGAATTAGTGAAGACATTAGCGAGCTCCCGTTTTCCATTTAAATAAGTGCTGTCCAAGTTTCATTAAAATCACGTCGCAAATCAGACCAATCAAACCGATAATCAAAATTGCGGCGAAAACATTGTCAAAGTTTTGATAGCGAGCTTGTTGAGTGATGAACCACGTGATACCGGATGTACTTCCTATGAGTTCTGCAACGATTAAATAGGTCCAAGCCCAACCTAAAAGTACACGAAGGTTTCGATAAATTTCTGGGAGTGCAGCAGGGATGACCACATAAAATAAACTTTTGATTTTGTTGGTTCCTAAGGTGAATCCAGCTTCAATAAGACTGCGGTCGACCAGACGGGTGGTATTGGCAATAATCAGAATTTGTTGGAATAAGGTCCCAATCACAATAATGGCAATTTTAGGTGTGTCATTAATGCCCAAAATTGCAACAGCAAGAGCGCCAAAGGCTGGTGCAGGCAGATAGCGAAAGAACTCTACAAAAGGTTCAGTTAATTGAGAAATTTTATGAGAAAAACCGCAAAGAATACCCAAAGGAATCCCGATCAAAGAAGAAATAAAAAATGCGGTAAACACCAGTTTAATGCTGTGCCATAAACTTTCATGAAACCATGGTGCATTCGCTTGAGCGGGTGGTGTTGTAAATGCGGTCACTAAGGCTGTAGCGACTTCATCTGGTGCGGGTAGGTAAATGGGATTGACCAAAATTCCCCGAGGTGGTGGCAGTCCTTGATCGACTGCCAATTGTGCTTCAGCATAATAAACTTCTCTACTGACACGGCTATCGACTTGTAAAAACGATGTGCTACCAGAATCTGTGATTTGAACTTGGGGATGCCAAATAAAAGGCAAATAACTTACTGCACACCAGATTAAAATTGGAATTAAAAACGATCCAAAACCAAGCAAAAATTTATGCTTTTGACTCAATTCTCGTGCAACATAGCTCATCGTTGCCACCTCAGTAATACAAAAAATAAAATTCGTATGATTAGGTTGCAAAATCGATGCCATTTTCGAAGCGTGCTTTAAAAGCGCTACATTTTTAAGTTTTCATTCATTTTTCTTATGTACATTCTTTCAATATCAATGTTTCGATCATCAAAATATGATGGAGAATTACAACTCTTCACTTGATGGTGATCACTATCACGTTTTAAATGCAGATAGAAAAGATGAGAGCCTGCTTAAATGAGATCGGCTAAATTTGTGACATTCTTAGCATGTATGTTCATGTTCCAAAGCCTTTGGAATGTGGCGGCGGCTTTTTGTGTTCATGAAAGCGACTCAACATCGACACAAAGTTTTCACTTTGGTCATCATCAACCTGTACTTTGCCAAGCCGATCTTTCAAATCAAAGTCCGAAGTCCCAAACTGAAAAAGACTTCGTGCTTGGCGATGATCAAAGCGTGACGCTAGAAGAAAAAGCGCAAATCGATGTTTTGGATCATCAAGATCATCTGCCGTCGATGTCTCAGTTTATTCTTGCTGTAAACGAGAATTTGCCTTCATCACAACACATCGAAAAGATTTACCAAAATCACTTTCTTTGGATTAATGCTTATCAATCGCCTCATTTAGGTAAAATCCCTCCGCCTCCTGAATTAACCCCGCTATTGGTGGGGTAGCCTAAAAATTTCCCACCACTTATTTTTAAATTAGTGGGAAATTTACATGTCTTTTAAATTAAAACATTCCATTCGATTATGGCTGGTTTTAGGTTCGCTTAGTTTGGGTGCAAATGCTCAAGCAATGACAGTCAATTCGCTTGAACAAGCACTCGTTCAAGTGTCTCAATATCAACAATCAGAACAGATTTGGCAGCAACGACAACAAATGTCAGAACTTGCAGTCAAGCAAAGTGGACTTTGGCAAAACCCGTCCATCAATCTCTCTCGAGATGGTTTTGGGTCGAGTCAAGATCAAGAATTGAGCCTTGGTATTAGTCAGCCGATCGACATTTTTGGTCAAAGACGGATTCAAAAAAATATAGCGCGTTTGGCTGGGCAACAAAATGAATTGCGAGAAAAGTTGTGGGAAGCACAAAGCCAATTAATCGTGAAGTATGCTTGGTCACAGTTTTTAATTTCGCAATCTGAAGCGCAAATTCAAAAGTCTCAACTGCAAGTCAGTCGTGAAACTTTAGACAGCGCTAAAAAACGATATCAGGCAGGAAGCATAGCCTTGGTTGAGTATGAACGAGCGCAGATTGAAGCGGCAGAAAATGAACGCAATTATCAGCAAGCCATTCTAAATAAAGAAATTGCGAAACGTAATCTTTCTAATCTCTGGGGAGAAACTGAAGCAGAGGTGAAGGTTGATTCAAATCGGATTTATTGGCCTGACCAAGTTGAACAGAATGTTCAAAATTATATTTCTGCAGGTTATTTAGAAAAGCTTTATGCACTCAATGTTGTGCAGGCTAATCAACGAATTGAGCAGCTTAAAGTAAAAGCAAAACCAAATCCAAACTTGAATGTAGGGATGACGCGAACAAAAGCGCCCAATGAGACAAACGATACTAGTTTATCTGTGGGTGTCGATATTCCGTTCAATATTTTTAATCGTCAGCAATACGAAATTCCGCTTGCTCAACGCCAGCAATCTCTACTTGAGCGTCAACAACAAAGAGAACTCAAACAACAAATTTTAGAGATTGCAAACTTATTTCATCAGGTGCGTGGCTTAAAACAGCAGTATGACGCTGTACTGAGACAAAAAGACTTGTCTGAAAAAGTACAGACGCGCTCTTTGCTCGGTTTTAAAAATGGAAAACTTTCAATCACTGAGGTGCAACAAGCAACGACACAATTACAAAATATTCGGCTCAGTCAAATTCAGCTCTTAAGAGAGGCATGGCAAACCGCACTAGCTGCTGAGGCATTAAGTATTGGTACCAGTTATGAACAAATTAGTCGTTCGGATGCCTATATCCAATTACTCAAAGAGGCTGTGTCACAGTCAGAAAATTTCATCAATATAGGGGCAGAATAAAATGAGATCTATACAACAAGGAAAAATAAACCAAGCATTCCTCATCGCCCTGATTATTGGGGTGACGGTAGTTATCGGGATTTGGATTTATTTTAAAGATAATAACAAAACAGCAATTGTTGAGAGTGAAGAGCAAGCTGAAACGTCGAATGGCGCAGAAGCTGATCATGCAGAAGAAGGTGAGATTGAACTCACATCTAAACAGTTAGTAGAACATGGTATCAAGATAGAATCAGCTCAATTAGGTGCAATTCCGCGATACACAAACTTGCCTGCAAAATTGATGGTAAATACAGATCAACAAGCGCATATTTCCCCTAATTTTGCTGGTCATGTTGAGCAAGTGAATGTAGCACTGGGACAAGAAGTGACTAAAGGTCAAGTACTTGCAGTATTAAGTGTCCCAGAACTTATTGACCAACAAGCGAATTTGAGAATGGCGCAATCCAATTTAGATTTGGCACGCCAAGATATGCAACGTGAACAACGGATGTGGTCGCAGGGGATCTCCGCAAAACAGGATTTGCAACGTGCTGAAAATGCATATCGTCAAGCACAAATCGCAGTGCAAAGTGCCAATGCGCGTTTACAAGCTTTAGGAGCTTCAGCAGGTTCGAATGGTCGTTTTACCATTCGTTCGCCAATCTCGGGCGTGATCAGCCAAAAAGACATCGTGGTAGGTGAAAATGTGCAACTTGCAGATCAGATTTTCATCATCGAACAATTAAAAGATTTATGGCTCGAATTTGTGTTACCTGCCGATGCGAATAATCAAATTCGTGCACAACAAAATATTCAATTTAAATCTTTACAGTCAGGTCAGACCTATACAGCACTTGTGCAATCGTTAACGCCGCAAGCAGATGCGCAGACTGGTCGCTTGATTGTTCGCGCTAAAGTTCAAGGAAAGGCAAGTGAGTTAAGACCAAATTTGATGGTAAATGTTGAACTTGAAAGTCCAGATGCATCGAATGTATTACGCGTTGCAAAAAATGCAGTGCAACAAATCGAAGGTAAATCAGCAATATTTATTGTTACAGAACAAAAAAATGGAAAACTCCACTTTAAAGCACAACCCATTGAAGTAGGTGAAATGTCTTCAGATGGTCAATGGGCAGAAATTAAGTCTGGTCTTCAAACGGGGCAAAAATATGTCAATCAAGGCAGCTTCTTACTGAAATCGGAGTTAGAAAAAGGAGAAGCTGACCATGGGCACTAATCATGACATGCCGAAGGCTGAAGGGCTATTTGAGCGAATTATTCAGTTTTCAATTCAACATGCGATTTGGATCATGCTGTTTGCCTGTGCTTGGATTGCTGTTGGAGTTTATAGTTATCAAAAATTGCCAATTGATGCAGTTCCAGACATTACCAATACACAGGTTCAAATTAATACTCAAGCTAATGGATTTACTGCGCTCGAAGTTGAGCAACGCATTACGTATCCAATTGAAAATGCCATGGCGGGGATACCAGATCTTGAATTAACACGTTCGATCTCTAGGTATGGTTTATCTCAGGTGACTATTGTCTTCAAAGATGGCATTGATATTTACTGGGCACGTCAACAAATCAATCAGCGTGTTCAAGAGGTTCAATCCGAATTACCTGATGATATCGCACCTACCATGTCTCCAGTATCTACGGGGCTGGGTGAAATTTATCAATGGGTACTAAAAGCTGAGCCAAAGGCTAAAAAACCTGATGGTTCTTCATACACAGCAATGGATTTACGCGAAATTCAAGATTGGATCGTGCGTCCACAATTGCAACGCGTAAAAGGCGTTGCTGAGGTGAATAGTATTGGAGGATTCAATAAAACATATGTTGTTTCGCCAGACTTGAATCGTATGCAACAACTACAAGTCAGTTTGACGCAACTTCAACAGGTTCTCACTGAGAACAATGAAAATCGTGGAGCAGGATTTATTGAAGATGGAGGTCAACAACTGACAGTACGAGTTCCTGGAACACTGAACACGATACAGGATATTGAAAATACAACGGTGGTTACCTTAAATGGAAATCCTGTCCGTGTTTCAGATATTGCTTCAGTGTCGATCGGGCATGACCTTAGAACAGGTGGAGCGACCTATAACGGAGAAGAAACCGTACTCGGCATCGCCATGATGATGATGGGTGAAAACAGCCGTAGTGTTGCACAAGCTGTTGATCAAAAAATTCAAGAAATTCAAACCACACTGCCCGAAGGCGTAAAAATTGAAACTGTTTACGATCGTACCACCTTAGTCGAGAAAGCCATTAAGACAGTTCAAAAGAACTTAGTCGAAGGGGCGATTTTGGTGATTGTGATTTTATTCATTTTCTTGGGAAATATTCGAGCAGCTTTAATTACAGCATGCGTGATTCCACTTTCGATGTTATTTACATTATCAGGTATGGCACAGCAGAAAATTAGTGCCAACCTTATGAGTTTAGGTGCGCTAGATTTCGGAATTATTGTAGATGGGGCGGTGGTAATTGTCGAAAACTGTATTCGCCGATTAGCTCATGCCCAAGAACAGTTAAGACGACCTTTAACACGTTCAGAGAGATTTAAAGAAGTATTCCTTGCTGCTCGTCAAGCGCGCCGTCCTTTAATTTTTGGTCAAACGATTATTTTAGTGGTGTACTTGCCCATATTTGCTTTAAGTGGTGTTGAAGCAAAAATGTTTCACCCTATGGCACTTACCGTAGTATTAGCTCTTATTGCTGCGATCATTTTATCCATCACTTTTGTTCCTGCTGCAGTTGCTTTATTTGTAACAGGTGAAGTAAAAGAAACTGAAAGTAGATGGATGTTATGGTTAAAGAAAAAATATCTAAAAGCATTGGATATGACTTATTTATATCGAACGGTCATGTTAACGCTCGCAGTTAGTATTTTGGTTTTAACAGGGTTGTTGGCTACACGTCTAGGAAGTGAATTCGCACCGCAATTAAGCGAAGGTGATTTTGCTATTCAACAAATGCGTTCACCCAGTACCAGCTTAGAAGAATCATTAAGAATGCAGGAAATGACTGAGAAACTTTTGCTTCAAAATTTTCCAGAAATTAAAAATGTTTTCGCACGAACGGGTACTGCTGAAGTGGCTACAGATGTGATGCCACCCAATATTTCAGATGGATTCATCATGTTGAAACCTCGCCAAGAGTGGCCGAATCCCAAAGAAAGCTTAGATGATTTAAGGTCACGTATTGAAACTTTTTTGGAGACTTTGCCTGGCAATAATAGTGAATTTTCTCAACCCATTGAACTGCGTTTTAATGAGCTCATTTCCGGGGTGCGCAGTGACATAGGTATAAAAATTTTTGGCGATGATATGCAGGTGTTAAATGATGAAGCTGCCAAAATTGCCAAGATTGTGCAAAAAATCAGTGGCAGTACCGCAGTCAAAGTAGAACAGACTTCAGGTTTACCCTTATTAAATATAGACGTAAATCGTTCTTTAGCAGCGCAATATGGTCTTTCGGTTCGTGAAATACAAAATTTAGTCGCTTCAAGTATCGGTGGTCAACAAGTCGGTGAAATTCTACAAGGCGACCGCCGTTTTGATTTTGTTATTCGACTTACTGATCAAGATCGGACAGTCATGGGGATTGCACAATTACCCATACAACTCCCCAATGGTGGGACAGTAAGACTGGCAGATGTGGCTACAGTTTCAAATATTGATGGTATGAATCAGGTGAGTCGTGAAAATGGCAAGCGTAGGATTATTGTGACGGCAAATGTTGAAGGGCGAGATCTGGGTTCATTTGTCCAAGAGTTGCAATCTAGCCTCACGACATATGCATTACCGAGTGGCTATTGGATTGAGTATGGTGGACAGTTTGAGAATTTGGCATCTGCCAAAGCTAGAATGACTATCGTGATTCCATTGGCTTTGATTACGATTTTTATCCTGCTGATGGCTGTATTCAAAAATATAAGAGAAAGTTTATTGGTCTTCACGGGCGTACCCTTTGCTCTCACGGGGGGAGTCTTATTTTTATGGTTACGTGATATTCCCATCTCAATGTCTGCGGGTATTGGTTTTATCGCTTTATCAGGTGTCGCTGTTCTGAATGGACTGGTTATGTTGACCTTTATTAAGGAGCTAAGAAGTGAATACAGTTTAAAAGATGCCATTTGGCAAGGTGCAATGTTGCGATTACGTCCTGTGCTGATGACTGCTTTTGTGGCGTCTTTAGGATTTGTTCCAATGGCGCTTGCTACGGGTACGGGTGCTGAAGTACAGCGACCGCTTGCGACAGTGGTTATCGGTGGAATTATTTCATCCACCATACTGACGCTACTACTTTTACCTGTATTGTATAGGTGGATGAATCAAGCAAAAGCAGAACAATAAATTAAACAATAACATTATGTATATGAATCAGAAGCCTCACTTTATTTTAAGTGAGGCTTCTGATGAGGAGTATAAAATGGGTAGTTCGCATAATCATGATCACAGTCATGTGGAAGTCAGTAAAGACAACGCAAAGAAACTAACTTTTGCTTTAGCCTTAACCACGACATTTTTAATTATTGAAGTTGTTGCTGCATTTATTACTCAAAGTTTAGCTTTGCTGTCAGATGCTGCACATATGTTTACTGATGCTGCTGCTCTAGCCATCGCGTTGGTTGCAATTAAGATTGGTCAAAAGCCTGCAGACAATAAGCGAACTTTTGGTTACCAGCGATTTGAAATTTTGGCAGCTCTATTTAATGCGGTGATGTTATTTATCGTTGCAATTTATATTTTGATAGAAGCGATTCATCGATTAAGTAATCCTCCTGAAATTCAGAGTGTTGGAATGATGATAGTCGCCGTCATTGGCTTAATCATTAATTTAATTTCGATGAAGATTCTTTTTTCGAGTAGTAAAGATAGCCTCAATGTCAAAGGGGCATATCTAGAAGTATTAAGTGATGCACTTGGTTCTGTAGGTGTGATCATCGGTGCTGTGATTATTTATTTTACAGGCTGGGTACTTATTGACACGATTATCGCAGTCCTGATCGGATTTTGGGTCTTACCACGTGCTTGGATTCTCGCCAAGCAAAGTGTAAATATCCTACTTGAAGGTGTGCCTGATGAGATTGATATTGAAAAGCTCCGTACAGATTTATTATCGCTTGAAGGAGTTAAGGACATTCACCAATTAAAAGTTTGGGCGATCACATCAAAAAAAGTCATGCTCACAGTTCATTTGGTTGCACCGAATGTCGATCCTAAACGTTTACATCAACAAGCTTTTGAAATGTTAAGTCATGATCACCATATTACTGAAATGACCTTGCAGATAGAAGATGATGCATATCACCATGAACTAGAACATCAGCATTAAAAAAAGCCCCGAAAAGCGCTTTTTTACATATAGAGAATTTAAATTGATCTACACAGATTCAAGTGTTGCGGTTTGGGTTGAAGTGTGCAACCCATTCGTTGATGACTTACGGTATTGAGCACCACGATGATCATCTGGAAGTAATGGTCCATGACCAAACAACTTTTCTCTCAGTGTCCCCTTGGTATATTCTGTAGGGTAAACACCGCGACGTTGTAACTCAGGAACGACGTATTCGACCACGTCTTCAAAAGATTGATGTGCCAAAATATAAGCCAAATTGAATCCATCAATGCCAGTTTCATCCACCCATTCTTGAAGACGATCGGCTACTGTGCTTGGTGAGCCGACAATCACGGGGCCGTTTCCACCTACACTGGTCCATTTTGCAATTTCTTCAATGGTCCAAACTTTATCTGGATCTGCTTCTACGTAAGATTGCAACATAGACTGAATGGCATTGGTATGAATATATTCAACCTGGTCTGTAGCTTTGAATTGTGAAAAATCTACACCAGACCACCCTGAAGCGAGTGTTAATCCACCATCATAACTACCGTAAGATTGATACTCTGCAAATTTAGCCTGTGCTTTTTCATCAGTTTCATCGACCACAATCGCAAGCATCGTATAGATTAAAACAGCGTTTGGATCTTTACCTTCTTCAATAAGATTATGGCGAATTCCTTGTGCTAACTTTTTTACAGCAACTTTCGTTGGTGCAGATATAAATACGCATTCTGCATTTTGACTGGCAAATTTTTGTCCACGCTTTGATGCACCTGCTTGGTATAAAACAGGTGTGCGTTGCGGAGAAGGTTCACAGATATGAATACCTGGCACGCTAAAATATTTACCTTCATGTTGGATTGGATGAACTTTGGTGTGATCCGCAAAAATACCAGCGGCTTTGTCACGTCGTACCGCATCATTTTCCCAAGAACCTTCCCAAAGTTTATATAAAACTTCCAGATACTCATCTGCAATATCATAACGATTGTCGTGACTCACTTGGGTTTTTAAACCTAAGTTTTTAGATCCGCTTTCTAAATATGAAGTCACAATATTCCAACCCGCACGACCTTTAGTGAGATGATCCAATGTGCTCATACGTCGTGCGAAGGGATAAGGATGTTCGAATGAAATAGAGGTGGTTACACCAAAGCCTAAATGTTGGGTGACTGCTGCCATTGCTGGAACAATCTGAATTGGATCATTCACAGGAACTTGAACAGCACCATTTAAAGCATGTTGAGCCGATTGATGATACACATCATAAATACCCAAAACATCTGCAAGAAAAATACCGTCAAAAATACCTTTTTCTAATATTTTTGCTAAATCAGTCCAATATTCCAAATCTTTATATTCTGTAGAGCGATCGAGCGGATGACGCCATAAGCCTGGGGACTGATGTGCAATGCAATTCATTTCAAAAGCATTAAATCGTATATGTTTAGTCATAATGAAAATATAAAATAATTAAATGTTTATATTCTCATTATATGAAATATCATACTTATTATTTAATGAGAAAAATTGCAATATACATAATAAAAAAATAAATGAATTGATTATGTTTGAAATCAGATTAGTAAATAAAATAATCGTATAAAAAATTAAAATAATTAGTGCTAATTTAATTTTATTCAATTTTTTTGAAGAGAATAAAATGACCGCACAAATAGATATAAAATTGCATGAAGCTGAAATTTCAAAAGAATTCTACCAAATTCATCAGCCAGCGCATGTGATTAAGACAGATCAAGAAGCGATTCAAATCGCACAACAGCTCGCTGAAGATTTTGCAAAGGAAGCCTCCATTCGTGATCATGAACGCCGTTTACCTTTGAGTGAAATTAACAAGTACTCTCAATCAGGGCTTTGGGCAATTAACATTCCAAAGCAATATGGCGGTGCAGGAGCGAGCTACAAGACTCTCGCTGAAGTTGTTAAAACCATTTCTAGCGCTGATCCATCACTAGGTCAAATCGCACAAAATCATTGGGTGTTTCTAGAGCATATCCGTTTAGATGCCACCGAAGAACAAAAACAATTCTTTTTTAAAGCAGTACTGGGTGGAGAGCGTTTGGGGAATGCTTTCTCAGAAAAAGGTTCTAAGACGGTTGCCGATCTCACCACAAAAATAGAATTTGATGCTTCTGGCAATGGGATTGTGAATGGACAAAAATTCTTTGCGACTGGAGCTTTACTGGCACACCGCATTCCAGTTGTTGCGATTGATGCTGAAGGAAAACCATTTGCTGCAATCGTGCCACAAGGGACAGAAGGTGTAAAAATTACCAATGATTGGAGTGGGTTTGGTCAGCGTACAACGGTCAGTGGATCAGTCGAATTAAACAACGTTAAAGTAGATGCAAAATATATCGTTCCAATTTATCAAGCTTTTGTAAGACCGACAGCAGCTGGAGCAATTTCTCAATTTATTCAAGCTGCTGTAGATGCTGGGATTGCACGTGGTGCGATTCAAGAAACGATTCATTACGTTCGTAACTTTGCACGTCCATGGATTGATTCAGGTTTAGATAAAGCAAGTTCAGATCCATATACCATTGCTAATATTGGTGAATTGAAAATTAAGCTGCGTGCTGCTGAAGCCGTTCTGGATTTGGCAGGATTAGCGATTGATTTAGCACTTGCTGAACCGACCGAAGATCATATTAATGAAGCAACATTGCTCGTGGCTGAAGCAAAAGTCTTAACGACTGACATTGCGATTTTAGCAGCGAATAAATTATTTGAGCTTTCTGGCACGCGTTCGACCTTATCAGAATTAAATTTAGATCGTTATTGGCGCAATGCCAGAACACACACTTTGCATGATCCCGTGCGTTGGAAATACAACATTGTAGGAAATTATTTTCTAAATGATGTCCCACCACCACGTCATCCATGGAGCTAAGGAGAAATTTATTATGACTATATTAAATCAGAATGAAGAACTTTCACTTGGTGCCAACTATGAAGAGGTTGCAGCAAAGTTTCGACCGATTTTTAAGCGGATTGCAGAAGGGGCCGTTCAACGAGAAACCGATCGTGATTTGCCTCATGAACAAATTAAATGGTTAAACGATGTAGGTTTTGGTGCATTACGTGTACCAAAAAAATATGGCGGTGCAGGTTTTACCCAACAGCAACTTTTCCAAATCTTAATCGAGTTGGCGACAGCGGATTCAAATATTGTGCAAGCTTTACGTGGACATTTTGCATTTGTCGAAGACCGTTTAGTGGCCCATAAAGATCAATCACAAGCGTTTTGGTTTAAGCGATTTGTAAATGGTGAAATCGCAGGAAACGCTTGGACAGAGGTCGGTAATGTTGAGATAGGCGACGTCATTACCCGAGTGAAACAAAATCAACAAGGCGAATATGAAGTTTCAGGAGAAAAGTTCTATTCTACAGGTACTATTTTTGCCGATTGGATTGATCTTTTTGCCTATGATGAAACCACTGATCAGCATGTGATTGCAGCGGTCTCAACTAAAGCTAATGGAATTAAAGTACATGATGATTGGGATGGATTTGGTCAAAAAACAACGGGAAGTGGGACTCTAAAAATCAACCAAGTGTCGATTGAACGAGATCATATTTACCCGTTTGATCAGCGTTTTAAATATCAAACAGCTTTTTATCAAGTTGTACATCTAGCAACACTGACCGGCATCGCATTTTCTGCGGTGGAAACCTTTAGTGAGGAAGTGCGTAAGCGTACTCGAATCTTTAGCCACGGGAATGCTGATCTGGTCCGTGATGATGCTCAGATTCTACAAGTGATTGGTAAGGCATCTGCCCAAGCATTTGCCAGTCAAGCCATTACTTTAAAAACAGCTGCAGCACTGGATGATGCATATTTAAGTCACTTTAATGCGTCATCTGAAAAAGATCATGAGATTAATCAAATTGCGGAACTAGAATCTGCTCAAGGGCAGGTCGTCATTTCTGATCTTGTACTTGATTTAACAACTAATCTATTCAATAGTTTGGGTGCTTCAGCCAGCGCTTCATCAAAACAGTTAGATCGTTTCTGGCGTAATGCAAGAGTTGTATCCTCACATAATCCGATTATTTATAAGGAGAAAGTGGTGGGGGCTTTTGTTGTGAATCAAACTGAATTGCCATTTGTATGGCAAATTGGTAATAGTCCTTTGGCGAAACATTTGAAAACTCAAGCTGCCTAATTGATGTAATTTCGATGATGCTGCTAAGAAGGTCCTGTTAAGGACCTTTTTACTAGGTTCGTAAATAAGAGCTCTAATAGCCTAAGCGATTTAGATAGATCACTTTAAAAAACACTAAAAAAAGACACTAAAGAATAGTGTCTTAACGATTTAAAGCGGGCTCAAGAAGCCTTATCTGTTTGCAGAAGCCCTGATTCATCAACTTTACAGATACGCCATTGATAAGGGGGCAATGCACCATTTACGCTAAAGTCTCCGACAATTCGATCTTTATAAATTCTTGGGTTGTGTGATGCGAGCGTACGAATATTTCGCCAGAAACGATCTAAAGCTAAGTTTTTATCAGTGGCTGATGCTCCTAGAGCATCAAAAATGATGGTCGAAGCATTTAATGCAAGTGTGGTGATAATGGTTTGAGATTGAGCAACCTCTAATTCTGCTATGGCATTTTGATCTGCTTCGAGTTGTTCATTATCATTCAACCCAGCTTCAAAAGCACGTTGTATCGCCTGTGCATTTTTTCCAATAATTGCTGCAGTGGTGTACGCGACACCACGAATTTGACCCACCACTTGTAGGATTTGAGCATCATTACGGACGTAGGAAGCATTGGCATGTGTATAATTTCTTTCACGTTTATAAACTTCAGCTGATACTTCATAGCTTGCTGCTCTTGTAAGCCCTGAAATAATTGCCAATTGAATCAGTTGATAGAATGCTGCTGAATATTTAAAGCGCTGTTGGTCTCCGATGACATCTTGTTGATTCACAACAACATGATTGAACTTAGTAGTACCACTTGCTGTAAGAATTTGACCAAAACCATTCCAGTCATCCACAATCTCAACACCTTCGGCATGTCGAGGGATTAGAATGCTGGCTGATTCTCCATACAAATCAGTAATACCCACATCAATCCAGTCTGCATACAAGCTTCCTGTGGTATAAAATTTTTGTCCATTCAATATCGTGCGTCCCTCAGCATCTTTGGAAAGTCTCGTTTTAAATTCATGAATGGACTCATTTCCACCTTCAGACCATGCGCTTCCAATAATTTGACCTTGAGCTACTCTAGGAAGCCCTATAGATTTAAACTGTGGGTCGCGGCTGAGCAGTAAATCTTCCACAAAGCCAAAATGTACGCGAAGTGCCTGAGGTAAATTTGCATCAGCTTCGGCAAGTTCGATTAATAGATTAAATAATTCTGGAATAGTTGCATCAAATCCCCCTTGCGAACTGGGTAAGCGAAGTTTCGTAAAACCGATGTCTTTTAACCATTGAATCTGTTCAAAAGCTAAAATTCGTTTTTTTTCGCGTTCTGATCGCGAAGCTTTGATTTTTTCAAATGTAGGTCTGAATAACGAGGCGAGGCTTTCATAACGTGAAGAAGGTCCTTGTCCCCATACAGCATTAATTTGTGTGGTCAGTGCGCTGGGGCGGTGTTGCAATGCAGTTTGAGGTTTTAAATCAATAATACTCATAATAATCAGTCTTTATTCAAAATTAAAATAAAGTAATAGCGCTTATAAAATGTGTGGAAATCGATTTATTGTGATATGTAAATATAATATATTGGATTAAAGGAAATTTAGATATTATCTTAAATAAAGAAAATGATATTCAATAAAACGAATTGAGATATAATAATATTGTGATTGAAAAAAGGATTTAAATTAAATGATTAAAGATTTTAAATCGAATACTTATATTTGTGATGATCATGTCATAGATACGATTTATTGGTTGATGCACCACCAAGATAGTTATGATCGGTTTGAGTTTGATGCATTTAGTCAAAAAATAACGGTACACCATGCCAATGGAACAGATGAAATTAAGCCGGGACAGTATCTTAATGCCAGTTATGGCATATTGATCACATCATAAAAAACCGAAGCAAAGCTTCGGTTTTTAATTAAGCGAAGCTTTGAAATTAACTTGCCATTGCATCTATAGTCAGCTCTGATACAGTCGGCTTCGCTTTTTCTGCTTTTAGACCTAACTTATCGAATAACTGCTTATCTTTGCCTTCACCAGCATTAGGTGTCGTTAAAAGCTTTTCACCTGAGAACAAAGAGTTAGCACCTGCCATAAACGCTAAAGCTTGATCAGAATCAGAAAGAGATTCACGACCCGCTGAAAGTCTTATATAACTTTTTGGCATGATAATGCGCGCTACGGCAATAGTGCGAATCCATTCAGTCACATCGAGTTTTTCAACATCTGCTAAGGGTGTGCCTTCGATCGGTACAAGCATGTTGATTGGTACCGATTCTGGATGAATAGCTAAGGTCGCAAGTTCATGTAATAGACCAATACGATCTTGAGTATCTTCACCTAAGCCAACAATTCCACCGCTACACACTTTCATGCCTGCTTGGCGTACAAAGTCTAAAGTATTTAAACGATCATCATAAGTGCGTGTGGTAATCACATTTGGATAGTACTCACGAGAGGTATCTAAATTGTGATTGTAATAATCTAAACCTGCTTCTTTTAAACGTTCCGCTTGTGATTGATTGAGCATCCCTAAGGTCATACAAGTTTCAAGTCCTAGGGCCTTTACCTCACGTACCATTTCAAGTACATAAGGCATATCGCGTTCATGAGGATTTCGCCATGCAGCACCCATACAAAAACGAGATGATCCAGAAGCGAGAGCTTCTTTGGCTTCATGAATTACTTTTTCAACAGCAATTCTTTTTTCGGCTTCAAGTTTGGAATCATAACGTGCAGATTGAGAACAGTATTTACAATCTTCAGGGCATTTCCCCGTTTTGATCGATAGTAATGTGCTGACCTGAATGGTATTTGCATCAAAGTATTGACGATGCACGCGTTGTGCTTCGAAAACTAAGTCCATGAAGGGTTGTTCATAGAGTTTTTGTATTTCTTCACGCGTCCAATCATTGCGTACTTGCATAATTTATCCATCAATTAAAAAGCTACTTATTTGATCATACTGTAATTTTAATAAAGCAAAATCGTAAAATATGACAATAATGACTCAAAAAAATTATCAAATTCGCCAACTCAATAGAAATTAATCATTGTTGATTTAGTTACAAACTTAACTATTTTTATGTATTTTTCGCCACAAAATTATTTTTTGGGAACTTGATGCTGAGAACTTGTTGCTAACGTGTGCTTAAAATTTCAGATCATGCTCAAAACGGTGTTTTTGCGCTGTCAAGGCATCTTGTAAAAGTACAGTTAATTATTTCTTTTTGATTGTTGTTCTTGTACTGCCCAGTCAATATGGATTTGCACAATCTCACTAGACTGATTTCTTTTTAGTATCAATTGCTCAATATTGTTTGGATGATACGGTGCATTCCCGATTCCAATCGCAATATTCCGCATAAAGCTTTCATAGCCTGTTCTACGCAGTGGACTGCCTTCTGTGTTGGCTAAGAATGTTGCTTCGTCCCATTGCCATAATTCTATTAAAGAAAGACGATCCAGCCCATGACGGGGATGGAAATCAGCAACCGTTGTGGTTTGTGCGAAACTATTCCAAGGACAAATCAGCTGGCAATCATCACATCCAAATACGCGATTACCTATGCCACGGCGTAGTTCTTCAGGAATCACCCCTTGGTATTCAATGGTCAGATAGGCAATACATTTTCGGGCATCTAATTGATATGGCGCTACAATCGCCTGCGTTGGACAAATATCAATACATGCTGTACATGAGCCGCAATGTGCACTGGCAGGCTCGTCAAAGGGTAATTCAAGAGAACTAAACAGTTCACCGAGTACAAAAAAGGAACCCGATTTTTTGTGGATGAGCAGGGTATGTTTACCTGTCCAACCCATACCTGCAGATTCAGCGAGTGATTTTTCAAAAATAGGGGCTGAATCGGCGAAAGGTCTTGATTCAAACGGACCGACTTTTTCACGAATAAGGTTTGAAAGTGTTTTTAATTTACCGCGCATGGTTTTATGGTAATCCCGTCCGCGTGCATATCGCGCAATAACGGCAGAATTAGGGAAATCAGGTACTGTTCGAGGTTGAGGTCGTTCAACCAAATAATTCATTCTGACGCAGATAATACTTTTTGTATGGGGAACCAACAGTGTTGGATTAGCACGTTTTTCCAAATTTTCTTCGAGGAACTTCATGTCACCATGAAATCCTTGATCTAAATATGCTTTTAATCGAGGTAATTCATCTTGAGCATCAGGTCGTGCAATGACACAATCAGCGAAGCCCAGTTCCAATGCTTGAGATTTAATCCAAGCTTTAAGCGCATGAGGATCAAATTGCTGTGTTGGAATACGAGCTGGTATAGATGAGAGAGATTGAGTCATAAATAAAAAAAAGGAACGATAATGCATCAACAAGTTTATCACAGCAGTGAGATACAAGCTTGGGAACAGCGCTGGTTTGACGATCAAAATAGTGCTTTTGGTCTTATGCAGCAAGTTGCTTGGATGATGGCACAAGAAATCATCACAATTCTTCAAGGTATTGAAAAAAAGAAAATCCGTATCGCAGTCTGCTGCGGCAAAGGAAATAATGCAGGGGATGGTTATCTTGTTACGTACTATTTAGCACAGCACTCTTTATCACGACATTGTTCATTCAACCAAAATCTAGAAATCGATATTTTTTCTTTTTCACAAGTCGATCATCACTCGGCTGACTCCTTGCAGAGTGCTTATAAAATGAGTCAATCCATACGACTTAAGCAGTTCACCGATCTGAACCATTGTAAGGGTTATGATGTCTATATTGATGCATTGTTTGGAATTGGAATTAATCGTACTTTAAGTGAAGACTGGCAGAGAATTATCCATCATATTAATGAGCAAGACGGCGTCAAAATTGCGATTGATATGCCGAGCGGTTTAGATGCAAATACAGGTCAACCATTACCAATGGCTATTCATGCTCAGCATACGCTTACCGCACTCGCATATAAGGTAGGGCAATTTGTAGGGCGTGCACAGGATTTTATAGGACATCTAAAACTCATTCCCATTTTACCATGTGACTCAGATTTAAAACCTGTGGCCCGATTAAGCCCAGTCAAAACAATTTTGCCGCGACGACACTCTACAGGACATAAAGGAACGTATGGGCATGTGCTCGTGATTGGCGGTCATGCACAAATGGGAGGTGCGGTGATTATGGCGGCTGAAGCTGCATTTGCCGCTGGGGCGGGTAAAGTCACGATCGTGTGTGATGCTAAACATCATTCAGCAATTTTGTCACGATCTCCCAATGTAATGGTGCAGGATATTAATCGTTTCGATCCATCACAACGCAAAAATTTGCTACAGCAAGTCGATTCGATTTGTTTTGGAATGGGGTTGGGACGTGATGATTGGGCAGCTGAGCAATATGATCAATGGATGAGTATTCTGTCCTCTACGAACAAACCGACTGTACTCGATGCTGATGCATTGTGGTTCTTATCTGAAAAGCCCATTCGACTCAATGAGAGAACTTACGCAACGCCACATCCTGGTGAGGCTGCAAAACTTTTACACTCTAGCGTGGCGGAAGTTGAGCATGACCGCATCAAAGCAATTAAACGATTACAAACACTTTATGCTGGTGAATGGGTATTAAAAGGTGCAGGAAGTTTAACGATTGACGCGCAGCAAACCATTTGGATTTGCACCCAAGGTAATCCAGGAATGGGTACAGGTGGAATGGGGGATATCCTTGCAGGAATGATTGCTAGTCTTAAAGGACAATTGTCTAATTCCATTCAACTTCATGAAATTGTTAACTTACATGCCATGGCAGGTGATGTATTGGCTCAACAGGGTGAACGTGGTTTGTTAGCTCAGAATATGGCTCAAGCGATTTATCAAATAGTAAATCTAAAATAAAATTCAGGGATAGATATGCGATATTTAAAATTAACGATACAAGGTCTTGTTCAAGGGGGCGGATTTCGTCGCTGGTTTATGGAACAAGCCTTAAAGTTGCATTTAACTGGTTACGTTAAAAATATGGATAATGGGGATGTGGAAGCTATCATTGTTGGCACATATCAAGATGTAAATGACATGATCAAACTGGCCATGGCAGGGCCTCATAATAGTAAAGTTAAGCAAATCTTCTATGAAGACTTAATTGACATCAAAGAGCGTGATTTCGATAACTTTCAAATTCGCCAATAAGTGCATTGAGTGTCGAGAGACTTTTAACGTCGACGACTACTGCTGCGGCTTCGTCCACGTGCCATTCCACCTAAAGCATTTAAGACAGCCAATTTACTCATACTGCCAGAGGCATGTGCATGGCAAATTGCTGCGGCAAGTGCATCTGCAGCATCGGCTTGTGGTTTAATACTTAAATTAAGTATGCGCATAACCATCATTTGAACCTGTTCTTTATCAGCAGCGCCATAGCCAACAACAGATTGTTTAATTTGACGCGCAGTATATTCAGCCACTTGTAGATCTAAATTGACCAATGCCGCTATAGCTGCACCGCGTGCTTGACCAAGTTTTAAGGCAGAGTCAGGATTGACCGCCATAAATACCTGTTCCACAGCAGCTTCGGTAGGACCATGAAATTTAACGATTCTTTCAATGCCTGAAAAAATTCGTTTTAGACGCTCAGGCATGTCAGGTGTTTCAGTGCGAATTGTTCCAGCATCAACAAAAGTGAGTTTTTGCCCCTCTTTTTGAATAATACCGTAACCTGTTAGACGTGAACCAGGATCAATTCCGATAATTAATGACATTCCATGACTTTAAAAATAAAATAATGCCCATATTGTTACATAAGCGTATGAAAAAAGCTTGATACAGATTGAGCAGATGATTACGACCCTATATTTAAATTTTTGAGATTAGATTACATTTCATGAAATTAGCTCTTATTGTTTTAATCGGTATAGTCCTTGAAATCTTCGTATGGGTCGGTGTGGGTGATCTAGTCGGAAGTATGTGGTATGTATTCTTCTGGTTTATTGCTGCATTCTTTATTGGTTTAAATATGGTTCGTTCTCATGCATCAGGTTTAATGCCACAGATGCAGCAAATGCAACAAGGTCATATGAGTGCTGATCCGAATTTGACCAATAACTTACCTAAAATTATTGCGGGTATTTTCCTTTTGATTCCGGGGTTAATTTCCGATCTATTCGCCTTACTTATTCTAATTCCACCTGTTCAAACAGCATTTAAAGCGGTGATGATGAAAACCATGATGAAGCGTCAGCAAGCCATGATGGAAAAAATGATGGGTGGTATGATGGGAGATATGGGTGGCATGGGTGGTCAAGCAAATGGTCAGAATCCATTTGCAGATTTAATGCGCCAAATGCAAGAAATGCAAAGCCAGCAGCACGGTCGTGGTTCAAATGACTCTACTATCATTGATGGTGAAGCAAGAGAAATTACACCTGAAGCAAAGAAAATTGAAATGAAAGACGTTAATCAAAAGTAAATTGCGCATGTTCAAAACCAGATGTAATGTCTGGTTTTTTTATTTTTGTATCTCGATTTTCCTAAAAAACAGTATAATTCAAACAATTTTTATTCATTTTTGATTTATGTCTCTATTACTTACCATCTGTGTCCTACATCTTGTTGCTCAATTGAGTCCTGGACCTGATATTTTGTTGATTGCCAAATGCGCAGCGTCAACCACAATCGCAAACACGTTGAAAGTTATTTTAGGTATTTCTATTGGAATTTTATTTTGGGTGATTTTAACTTTATCAGGTTTTGCACTTTTGATTGCCCAATTCCCATGGATTCAACAAGTCTTAATGTTAGTCGGTGGTTTATTTTTGGCAAAAATGGGCTGGGCGATGCTAAAGGGTGGTTGGCAAACCTATAAGTCTTTCAAACTTGATGCAATTGATGAAAATCAGTTACCTTTAAAAGCTGAAAAATACTTTCTGATGGGGTTGTTTACAAACCTATCCAATCCTAAAACACTGATTTATTTTAGTAGTGTATTTTCACTTGCCTTAACTGCTTCAGCACCAGAGATGTTGAAAATACAACTGGCAGTCATTATTCCGATTCAAACGTTTTTAACCTTTACGTTTTTGATGGTCGTTTTAGCACGACCTAAAATTAAACAGCTCTACCAGCGTTCAGGGCATTACATAGATATGGCATCGGGTGGTCTATTTTTGATCTTTGCAGTCTGGTTGTGGATAGATGCGCTTATTTTGCTTAACTGAATCCTGATCTAACTCTTCTGTTTGAGTCAGAACGAGCGTGTCTTGCTGATAACGTCTTGGTCGCAAAGTTGCTTCAGTATTTTCAGAACCTTGATAAGAGCGACTTCTGTTTGCTCTTTCTCTCAAGCCGCCTTTCTTAATTAATTGAACCATCGTCATATCATCATTTTTTCACTACGTTTATTTTACTTCAATTTATGATTTCCATGCGGATATGATGGGCGAGTGCGTGAATAAAATATGGATAATCTCTAGAAGAAAAAAGAATGATAGAGCAGGTTGTCAAAAAAAATTCATATAGATATCTGATAATACAAGATATTGAATGAAGACATAGATGGTTGCTGTTTTATAGCTACATCATGAGGTTGATTATTGGTGAAGGCTTATATAGTATAAATATTAGCCTCTAAGGTGATGTAGATAAAAATAAAAAGACAGTCAAATCGGGAGGATGAGTATGCTGTATCAGTATCATTGTGCGTGTTGCGACAAGGTGGTTGCTTCGACAGACAAAGTGTGTTCTGAATGCGGATCACAAAATATCAGAACACCTTATGGTTTTTGGATATTTTGTATCATTGCGTGTTTAGCCGCAGCCATTGTGTTTAAAGTGGCCCATTTATATTTACAAGATAACCAAAATGTCCCTGTGAAGCAGTCGTTTTTGGACACGCTTCATCAAAGTGATAAAGCAAATTGAATCTATAAAAAAGCCCACATCAATGTGGGCTTTTTTATTTGGAAATTACAAACCAGCTGATGCTTTAAGCGCTTCAACCTTGTCTGTCTTTTCCCAAGTGAATGCAGTATCAGAACCTTCACGACCAAAGTGACCATATGCAGCAGTTTGCTTATACATCGGTTGAATGAGATTCAACATACGTGTAATACCATACGGACGTAAATCGAAATGCTCTCGTACCAATGCAATAATCAATTCTTCAGAAACCTTAGCAGTATTGAATGTATTGATTGAGATAGATGTTGGTTCAGCAACACCAATCGCATAAGACACTTGAATTTCACATTTATCGGCTAAACCAGCGGCAACAATATTTTTTGCAACATATCGACCAGCATAAGCAGCAGAGCGGTCTACTTTAGATGGATCTTTACCAGAGAAAGCACCACCACCGTGACGAGCCATACCACCATATGTATCTACAATGATTTTACGACCTGTTAAACCACAGTCACCGACTGGACCACCAATCACAAACATACCAGTAGGGTTGATATGGAATTTGGTATCCGCATGGAACATATCTGCTGGAATCACTTTTTTCACGATTTCTTCAATGACAGCTTCTTTTAAATCAGTCTGTGAAATCTCAGGATCGTGTTGAGTCGATAATACGACCGCATCTAAACGAACAGGTACGCCATTTTCATATGCAAAAGTCACTTGGCTTTTCGCATCTGGACGTAACCATGGCAGACTTCCGTTACGACGAAGTTCTGCTTGTTTTTCCATAAGACGGTGCGCATACGAAATAGGAGCAGGCATTAAAACATCTGTTTCGCGACTTGCGTAGCCAAACATTAAACCCTGATCGCCAGCACCTTGATCTTCAGGTTTTTGACGATCTACACCTTGAGCAATTTCAGGAGATTGTTTTCCAATCATGTTGATGACAGCACAAGTCGAACCATCGAAACCTAAATCAGAATGATGGTATCCAATGCCATTTACGGTTTGGCGTACAATTGCTTCAAAGTCTACATTTGCAGTTGTTGTGATTTCACCTGCAAGAACAACAGCACCTGTTTTTACAAGCGTTTCACAAGCAACCCGTGCATATGGGTCTTCTTTTAAGATTGCATCCAAAATAGCATCACTGATTTGGTCAGCCATTTTATCTGGATGGCCTTCGCTTACAGATTCTGAAGTAAATACAGCGTACTCGCGCATAAGTCCTATCACAGTTATTTCTAAAGACGCAATATGGTACATCGACTTAACGTTAAGGACTAGCTTAACCTGACTAAAAAGCATGAATTTATGTCATTTTTGTGTTTTTTTAATTGATATCATCATCTGTTAAATTGATAAGTGAAAACTTTTGTATAAGACTTATTCTTTTTAAGACTGAGCTGAAATAAAAAACAGCTTAAGTGGGTACGAAAGAATGTGAATACATGATTCAACATCAGTACTTTAAAAAAAGGCCAAGCGACTAAAAAATATTGAATTGAATATTGATAAAACCGACTCGCATTGTATGAATTTTTTCGCTTTAGGGCTGAAATATACGTTTCTGGGCTTTACGCTGTTTGATTTTTTTAAGACAATACACCCAGTTTTTGAATTTTATTCATTTCCCATCTTTAATTTATCGGACACTGATCTATGACAACCCCGCTGAATGAACGTCGCATTGCTAACGCAATTCGTGTACTTGCAATGGATGCTGTGCAAAAAGCAAATTCTGGACATCCAGGTGCACCAATGGGGATGGCTGATATTGCTGATGTTGTATGGCGTGAATTCTTAAATCACAATCCGACAAACCCTCAGTGGGCTAACCGTGACCGTTTTGTATTATCAAATGGTCATGGCTCAATGCTTCAATATGCATTATTACATTTGACTGGCTATGATCTTTCAATTGAAGATTTAAAAGCATTCCGTCAATTGCACTCAAAAACACCGGGGCACCCAGAATTAGGTTATGCACCTGGTATCGAAACAACCACTGGTCCATTGGGTCAGGGTATCGCGAATGCTGTTGGTTTTGCTTTGGCTGAAAAAACCTTAGCAGCGCAATTCAACAAAGAAGACATTAAAGTCGTTGATCATTTCACTTACTGTTTCTTAGGTGACGGCTGTTTAATGGAAGGTGTTTCTCATGAAGCATGTTCATTGGCAGGTACTTTGGGTCTAGGTAAATTAATTGCTTACTATGACGACAATGGTATTTCAATTGATGGTGAAGTAGAAGGTTGGTTCTCTGACGATACAGAACAACGCTTCTTAGCTTATGGCTGGCAAGTATTGAAAGTTGATGGTCACGATGCAGATGCATTACGTGCGGCAACTTTAGAAGCTAAAGCTGAAACGAAGAAACCAACAATCATTATCTGTAAAACGATTATTGGTTTAGGTTCACCAAACAAACAAGGTAAAGAAGATTGCCATGGTGCACCACTGGGTAACGACGAAATCGCATTAACGCGTGAAGCGTTGGGTTGGACTGAAGGTCCATTCGAAATTCCCGCTGACGTTTATGCTGCATGGGACGCGAAAGAAAAAGGTCAACAAGCAGAAGCAGCTTGGAACGAAGTATTTGCACAATATGAAGCAAAATATCCTACTGAAGCGGCTGATCTTAAACGTCGTTTAAGCGGTGAATTACCTGCTGACTTCGTTGCAAAAGCGGATGCGTATATTGCTGAAGTAAACGCAAAAGCTGAAACCATCGCAACACGTAAAGCAAGCCAAAATGCAATCCAAGCATTTGCCCCAATGCTGTCTGAAATCTTAGGTGGTTCTGCTGACTTAGCAGGTTCTAACTTAACACTTTGGAAAGGCGCACAAGGCGTTCAAGACAATGCTGCAGGTAACTACGTACACTATGGTGTACGTGAGTTCGGTATGACTGCAATCGCAAACGGTGTTGCACTTCACGGTGGTTTCATTCCTTACGTAGCAACATTCCTCATGTTTATGGAATATGCACGTAACGCAGTACGTATGTCTGCATTGATGAAACAACGTGTGATTCATGTTTACACACACGATTCTATTGGTTTGGGTGAAGATGGTCCAACACACCAACCAATTGAACAAATCGCATCTTTACGTGGTACACCAAACCTCAACACATGGCGCCCATGTGACACAGTTGAAGCAGCAATTTCTTGGAAATCTGCGTTAACACGTTCTGAAGGTCCAACTGCGTTGATCTTCTCTCGTCAAAACTTAGCATTCCAAACACGCACAGAGGCACAAATTGCTGATGTTGCGAAAGGTGGTTATGTATTGGCTGAAGAAAAAGGCGAATTGAAAGCGATCATCATTGCAACAGGTTCAGAAGTTGCATTGGCAATGGAAGCTTATGCACAGCTTGAAGGTGTGCGTGTTGTGTCTATGCCATGTGCTGAAGAATTTGTGAAGCAAGATGCTGCTTACCGTGAGGCAGTTCTTCCATCTAACATTCGTGCACGTGTTGCTGTAGAAGCGGCACATGTAGATTACTGGTGGAAATTTGTAGGTCTAGATGGTCGTGTAATCGGTATGACTACGTATGGTGAATCTGCACCAGCGAAAGATTTGTTCCAACACTTCGGTATTACGACTGAAGCAGTTGTCGCAGCAGTGAAAGAAATTACTGCTTAATTCTTAGAATTAAGTGTTTTAAAAGGCGTCCCAACTGTGGGGCGTCTTTTTATTTTTATGTATCTATATAGATACATTCATTCCCTAGATTTCAGATTGGAAGTGAGTAGCGCAATGAGTTTGTATGAGCAAATTAGTGATGAAATTACTTTAATGGATGCGGGTGAGCAAAAGTGGATTGGTGAAGACTTACCACTTGAAGCGATGGTAGCAGTAGAATTATTGCTACAAGATATGGCTGAAGAGAAAATCATTAAAGTACGTCGAAAAAATCGTGAAAAAACTTCAGGATTAAAACAGATTGATCGTATTCTGATTGAAAAGCTTTAACAGTCATAAAAAAAGCCTCTTATGAGGCTTTTTTATTATCCTATTTTTATTATTTTACAGTTAATTAGCCGTAGTTTCTGACACGGTAAAATTTAATTTTGGATCAGCATTTTGTTGAATTGTCCATTCACCACTTACTCTGAAAGATGCAGCTGAAGCGTAAGTATCTTCCATAAACTGGAAATACGTGATTAAGCAATCTTTAACTATTGCTTTAATTGAAAAAGGTGAAGTAAAAGTGCGCTTAGCGTGAACAGATGTATAAGTAAATTGACCGAATACAGCCACTGTTTCATTTTCAGCTAAAATATCTGTGATTTGAAAATCATCGATCGTCCAATAAGTTCCGACATTAGAAAAAGTATATATATAGGCATCACGACCTGTAGAAGTACCAGCCCAAGGTTCAATTTGTTTAAGTTCAGGATTGTTGAAATTTAGCGAAGTATAAATGGCATCTTCAGCCACTAACTTTTCTGAAGCAATCGCTACTCTTGATTTATCAGTATTATATAAAAAAGCCAATACGACATCTTTAGGTGCTTTAGTTTTAAGCGCTTTATCAATCGCTTGTTGTTGTTCACTCATCATTATTCTCCAGTTCAAAGTGGTAATTTTAGTATTATAAATGAGACAAAATATTAGTATATTGTATAAATGTTTAATTTAATCTCATATTTAAGATATGTGTTGATGTTAACTGCTTATTAGTAGAAAGCTGAAAGATGAAAAACATGATCTATACACAAGTGATAGTCATAATCTGATCAAATTGATTTGATAAAAGTGACACCTTCTTAAGGTGCGTTCTAATCTTGCAACAAACTGTTCTATCTGTACTGATGCAAGAATTTCAGAATGCTATACATTATTCACTATCCATTTCATAAATGTTTTTAAAAAATTTGAGGAAAAATTGATGAACTTTAAAACAATAGCGTTAAGTGCCGTAGTGCTTTCTGTAGCAACAGTTTCAGTTGCTAAACCAGTTGAGTATAAAATTGATCCAACTCATACAGCGACAGTATTTACTTGGGATCATTTTGGCTTTTCTACACCATCAGGTAATTTTAGCGATATCCAAGGGACGATCAAAGTAGACAATGAAAAGCCTGCAAATTCAGCGGTGAATGTCACAATTCCACTTTCAAGTATCAATACAAATGTCAAAGCTTTAGATGAACATTTATTGAAACCAGATTTCTTTGATGCTGAAAAATATCCGAATATCACTTTTAAAAGTACTAAAGTTCAACCAAATGGTAAGAACAAGTATAAGATCACAGGTGATCTAACGATTAAAAATGTTACTAAGCCTGTCGTACTAGATGCTGTTTTGAATAAACAAGCTGAACATCCTATGACGAAAGCGCAGTCTATTGGTTTCAATGCAACGACTTCATTTGACCGTTCTGCATTCGGTGTAGGCGCATATGTGCCTAATGTAGGCGACAAAATCACGGTGAATATTACGACTGAAGCTTCAGTTGCAACTGATAAGAAATAATATTCTTCAAAAACAGTACATTTTAGAAAGCACCTACGGGTGCTTTTTTAATCACGATTAAAAATTAAGAAACATCCAAAACTGATAAAAATACTACCTGTTATAAGATCAATCTTCTTGCTGATTTTTTGATATATTGTGTTTACTTGTTTAGCAGAAAAAATAAAAGCAACTATCGCAAACCAAATCAAGCTTTCAACAAAAATTAACATTAACAGGGAACTCTGCTGTATCAGAGTTGCATCACTATTCATCGCAAGCGCGAAAACACTACTGAAGTAAACTAATGCTTTAGGATTTGCCATATTGGTGAGAAAGCCTTGAATCAGTAAAGAACTGTATTTTTTCTTGACTATGCCTTTTGTAACGTAAGCTGAAGCAGGCTCTAATTTCGTTAGCCCTGATTTAAAGAGTTGAATGCCTAAATAAATGAGATAAACCCCTCCTAAAATCATCATAATTGTTTGGAGCCAAGCCATTTTTTGGAATAGATAGTGTAATCCACTCATAGCACAAATTGCCCAAACTAAAATACTAAGAGAAATTCCTAATGCTGCAAAAAGTGCATGTATGCGAGACTGTCGAACCGCACTTTGCGTGACAAATAAAAAATCTGGTCCAGGACTAATAAGTGCAAAGAAATGAATGATGGCTAAACTGAACAGTGGTGACATTTATATCTTCATTATAATTTTTGGATATTGAATTTAGGTATAGCACAATCCAATATCCTGATCTACAGTTGGGTTGAAGGCAATCAAATCAAAATCATTTAATCTGTTCAATAAAACGGCTTAAGATTGAACCTGCCACAGATTCAAGTTTTTCAGCATAACGATGGTTATCTGCACGTAATTGAGTAATATCTATACCCGCTTTACGCAATTCGCAAGTATGACCAATCAACCATTTCTCTAAACTATCTGAGGTCACTTCAGGATGGAACTGGAGTGCTAAAATATTAGATCCAACTTGAAAAGCCTGATTTTTATAAATTTGAGTGCTCGCCAGAAGTTTCGATTGCGCGGGAAGATCAAAGGTATCACCATGCCAATGCAAAACTGGCACACCATTTAAAGAATTTAGAACGTTGTCTTGCTCATTTATAATATCTACCGTACTCCAGCCAATTTCTTTGGTGTGGCCGGCATATACTGCACTACCCAAGGCTTTTGAAATGAGTTGAGCACCTAGACAGATGCCAAGCGTAGGGCGTTGAAGTTTTAATCTTTCTTTAAGTAAGTCTATTTCTGTTTGTAGGAAAGGGTAATCTTCTGTTTCATAAACACCAATCGGTCCACCCAAAATAATGGTCAGACCTTCGTAGTTTAATGCTACTGAAAGATCATCCACACCTGCATCAAAATATCTGACCCGATAACCCAGTTGATATAGTGTCTCCTCAAAAGAACCTAGATCTTCAAAGGCTAAATGCTGTATTGCATATACTGTTTCAGGAAGCTTTCTCATGATGTGACGTTCTTAAAAGAATGATGAGGAAATTATAGAGCTTTTGGAACTAAGGTTTCGTCCATAAAACAATATAAAACGATTTATTTCGCAATCCCATTTTTTAATAATGTCTTGAGCATAGCTAGACTAGAATTGAGAATATCTTTTTTTAAGCGTTCATCTTGAACTCCACGTGCTAATAGTACGGAGCCCACCATTTGACAGAGTATTGCCCAAGCGAAATCAGGTTCTGGAGCATGCTGCGCAAATAGTTTGTAACCACGCTGAAGTTCTTTTTCAAAACATTGTTTAATGTCAACATCAGCGCGTGAAACTTCAGCAGCAAGTGAGGGTAAAACACAGCCTTTTTCTGGGTGTTGAACGTGTAATAGAGAAAGATATCGGTTCATTTCAAAATCTAACCAAGATTCTGGATCTTGATGAGGATTCATTTCCCACTGTTGAATACTTGCTCCGATTTCAGATTCGATTAAGGCTTTAAATAAGTCGTTTTTTGAAGAAAAGTGAGAATAGAAAGCACCGCTGGTCATATTTGCAGCGTGCATAAAACCATCAACCCCAGTATTGTTAAAACCTTGTTTTTTTGCGAGTTCACCACTGGTTTTTAAAATTTCGCGACGTTTTTCTTCTTTGTATCCTGCTTTATATCTCATATTGAATATTCAATAACCATTGACTGTGCCTCAAAACTATAACATAGTGATCGTTATAATAACGATCGTTATTTAATGGAGAGATGATGAACGATCAGCAGTCAGAAATTAATCATTCAGAAGAAAAATCAACATATAACAAGGTCGCACTGATCATTGGTGCAGGAGATGCCACAGGCAGTGAGATCGCAAAACGCTTTGCGCGAGGTGGATATACTGCTTGTATGACTCGACGCAATGCAGACAAGCTTGCACTTGTCATCCGAGAGATTGAAGCACACGGTGGTCAAGCTTATGGATTTGCTTCAGATGCAAGAAAAGAAGATCAAGTGATTCAACTGATTGACACAATTGAACGTGACATTGGTCAGATTGAAGTATTGGTTTTTAATATTGGAGCAAATGTGCCGTGTAGCATTCTAGAAGAAACAGCACGTAAATATTTTAAAATCTGGGAAATGGCTTGTTTTAGTGCTTTTTTAAATGGTCGTGAAGTCGCTAAACGGATGGTCGCAAGGCAGCGCGGCACTATCATTTTCACTGGTGCAACAGCAAGCATCCGTGGTTCATCATATTTCAGCGCTTTTGCTGGCGCTAAACATGCGTTAAGAGCCTTAGCCCAAAGTATGGCAAAAGAGTTAGGGCCTCATCATATTCATGTTGCGCACATCATTATTGATGGGGCGATTGATACTGATTTTATTAAAGATACTTTCCCTCATTTGTATGAAAAAAAACAGCATGACGGTATTTTGAATCCTCAACATATAGCTGATAACTATTGGCATATTGCTCATCAACCACGAGATGCTTGGACACATGAATTGGATTTGCGACCATGGTCTGAACAGTGGTAATCATATTTAATAAGGATAAGACATGACTACACAACAACAAAAAGTTGAATTTTATTTCGATCTTGGCAGTCCATTTAGTTATTTGGCTTTTTATAAGCTACAAGAAATCACCCAAAAATATAATGCAGTGATTGATTACACACCAATTTTATTGGGTGGAATTTTTAAGTCGACTGGTAACAAGAGTCCAATTGAGGTGCCTGTTAAAGGGATCTATTCAATGCAAGACTTAAGTCGTTGGTCAGATTATTATCAGATCCCGATGCAGATGAATCCATATTTTCCAATGAATACATTGACTTTAATGCGTATATTAACGGCAGTGAAAATCTATCATGATGAATATTTTGAAGTGATTTTGACCAAGCTTTTTGATGCGATGTTTAGAAAGCCCTTGAATTTAGCCGATCCAGAAGTTCTGATAAATTTATTTCAAGGTGATGCAATCGACGGTCAGCAACTTTTGGATTTAAGCCAAGATCCGGTGGTAAAACAAAAATTGATTGATGAAACAAACAATGCCGTACAACGAGGGGTATTCGGAGCACCTACATTTTTTTTGCGGGAAAATATGTACTGGGGGCAAGATCGCTTGCATTTTGTAGAGCGCGAATTACAAAAATAAGTGAAAAAGAAATTAAATTGAGACTCAGCTAAATTTATTAAAAATATTGATGTGATATAACGAATAAGAGAGTACGAAATTAACAGCTTGAGGGAGTCACGATGACCCATAATGTTTTAGCTTACGCAGCGCTTGATTCTAAAAGTCCATTGGTTCCATATACGTTTCAGCAACGTCAAGCTCGCCCAGATGATGTCATTATTGATATTGAATACTGCGGTGTATGTCATTCTGACTTACATCAAGCGCGTAATGATTGGGGTTTTAGTCGTTACCCAATTGTACCGGGTCATGAAGTAATTGGTCGTGTAAAAAGCATCGGAGCATCGGTAACGAAGTTTAAGGTTGGAGATCTGGTCGGAATCGGGTGTATGGTAGATTCATGTCGTACTTGTTCAGCTTGTCACCAAGGTTTGGAGCAATATTGTGAAGCTGGCAATACACAAACGTATGGTAGTTTAGATCGCCATGATCAAACACCTACTTATGGAGGCTACGCACAAACGATCATTGCGAGCCAAGATTTTGTATTGAAAGTACCTGAAAATTTAGATACTCAATCCATTGCACCCATCTTATGTGCAGGGATCACGACATGGTCGCCGTTAAAACATTGGAATGTCGGTAAAGGCTCTAAAGTGGCTGTTGTTGGACTCGGTGGTTTAGGTCATATGGCGATTAAACTTGCTCATGCGCTTGGTGCAGAAGTGACTTTATTTACACGATCAGCAAATAAAGAACAGGATGCACGTGATTTAGGTGCAGATCATGTCGTGTTATCAACAGATCCAACACAAATGAAATCAGTGAAAAATCAGTTTGATTTAATTATTGATACTGTGCCTTATGATCATGATCTAAAGCCTTATATTCCGACACTTGCATTGAGTGGGACACTAGTATTGGTAGGCTATCTCGGAGAATTTAGCAGCAATTCCGTACCCATGATTATGGGAAGAAAATCAATCGCTGGATCGGTGATCGGTGGGATTCAAGAAACTCAAGAACTACTTGATTTTTGTGGTCAGCACAATATCGTGTCAGATGTTGAAGTCATTGATATGCAAAATATTAATGAGGCATTTGAGCGAATGCTTCAAAGTGATGTGAAATATCGTTTTGTGATTGATATGAAAAGTCTACAAGCCAGCTAATCCATTAAGCTCCTGTAGCAGAAAAGAAGCGGCAATCAGCCGCTTCTTTAGCTATTGTTTTAGAAGAAACCCATTGGTTTAGTTGAGTAACTCACCAATAAATTTTTAGTTTGTTGGTAATGATCCAGCATCATTTTATGATTTTCACGACCAATCCCTGATTTTTTATAACCACCAAAAGCAGCATGAGCAGGGTAGATATGGTAGCAATTTGTCCAGACTCGACCTGATTGAATTGCACGTCCTGCACGATATGAAGTATGCGCTGATCGTGACCAAACACCAGCACCTAATCCATAAATGGTGTCATTGGCAATGTTGATAGCATCGTTGAAATCTTTAAATGTTGTCACAGCCAAAACTGGTCCAAAAATTTCTTCTTGGAATGTTTTCATGCTGTTATTGCCTTTGAAAATTGTCGGCTCAATATAAAAACCTTGTCCAATTTCTTCACGTGCTTGACCACCTGTAAGAATTTGAGCACCTTCTTCACGACCTGTCGCAATACAACCTAAAATTTTATCTTGTTGCTCTTGCGAGGCTTGAGCACCAATCATGGTTTCTGTATCAAGTGGATGTCCCGTTTTAATTCGCTTCACGCGCTCTACAGCCATCTCTAAGAATTTATCAGCAATACTTTCCTGGACTAAAGCGCGTGATGGACAAGTACAAATTTCTCCCTGATTCAGGGCAAACATGGCAAAACCTTCAAGCGCTTTATCTAGATATTCATCATCCTTATCCATGATGTCTTCGAAGAAAATATTTGGAGATTTGCCACCCAGTTCTAATGTCACTGGAATAATATTTTCGGTGGCATATTGCATAATTAATTGACCAACCGCAGTTGAGCCAGTAAATGCAATTTTTGAAATACGTGGATTTGTGGCAAGAGGGCGTCCTACTTCAACACCATAACCATTGACGATATTCAGCACACCTGGTGGTAAAATATCTTGTATCAGTTCAACTAAAACTAGAATACTGACAGGAGTTTGCTCAGCTGGTTTTAAGACAATACAGTTCCCCGCTGCTAATGCAGGAGCAAGTTTCCAGGCCGCCATTAAAATCGGAAAGTTCCAAGGAATAATCTGTCCAACGACACCCAACGGCTCATGAAAATGGTAAGCGATAGTATCTTCATCAATTTCTGAAATACCACCTTCTTGTGCGCGGATACAGCCAGCAAAATAGCGGAAATGGTCAATACATAGTGGAATATCTGCAGCTAAGGTTTCTCGGATAGGTTTACCATTGTCCCATGTTTCTGCCACAGCAAGTAATTCTAGATTCTCTTCTAAGCGATCTGCTATTTTTAATAAAATGTTAGAGCGAGTTGTTGCAGACGTTTTGTTCCATTCAGTTTTAGCGGCATGAGCTGCGTCTAAAGCGAGCTCAATATCCTCGACTGAAGAACGGGGAACTCGAGTAAAGACTTTCCCATCTACGGGAGAAAGATTATCAAAATACTCACCTTTTACTGGAGGAACCCATTTCCCACCAATGAAATTTTCGTATTGTGCTTTAAATTGAACTTTAGAATCTGGTTGATTGGGATCAGCGTAGCGCATAGTGTCCATCCTTTGGTTGTGCTATAAAGTTATGGAAAATATCTTCGTCTTTGGTATTAGATATCTTCTATTATTGATGAGTTAACATAACCACTATAAGGTTGGAAAAAGGTTGGAATGATGAAGGTTTACAACTGATCAACAAATACTATAACTATAATAAGTACAACATATGCATATTGGGAAATGTTGAGATAATAAGGAATGAACTCAATGCAGACTCTTATCAAGCAAAGACAACAAATAGAAACACTTAGAGAGAAAATCAGTCTTTCAACTGTACAGGCGAAACAACTTGGTCAGCATATTTTAAAGTCTTGGCAAAGATCGAAGTTGGCAGAAATTCCGAAAGAGCGAATGGTAGCGCCGTTGATCACAACGAGTACTGTTGAAAGTAACAGCCTAAATCAAGCATTGAAAATATGTGAACAAGAGTTAAAACATGTTGCACAACAATCATCTATGGTACTTGCGGTAGGCGATATCAACAGCACCATTATTTGGACGGAAGCTAGTCAACAAATGCGTAAGGCTGCAGAACGTGTTCACTTTATTGAAGGAGGTCAATGGCGGGAGGAAGTGGTTGGAACCAATGCTTTAGCATTAACCTTGAAAACTGAAAAATCAAGTTGTGTGTTTTCAAATGAACACTATATGGAGTCTATTCATGATTGGGTGTGCTATGCAGCGCCAATTGTTGATCCATTTTCGAAGCAACTCATTGGTGTATTAGATTTATCAACGACATGGGATCATCACAATAGTTTTGGACTACTCGCAGCAGAACGTTGTGCATCTTTAATACAATCAGCATTACTGAATTATCAACGCCAACATTTATTTATTCGTACCTTTGGAATTCCTCAAGTCATATTTAACGGACGTACCTTGGTGGTTACCCCTAGACAGATTGAAATTTTGACAATATTGGCATTATGTCCTCAAGGGCTTAGCTTAGATTCGCTTCATCAAGCTTTGTATGGGGAACGCAAGGTAAGCATGGGAACTTTAAAAGCTGAAATGTCGCAGCTTCGAGATTTATTGGGTGGAATGTTAGGCTCAAGACCCTATAAATTACTGGCGCATATTGAGGCTGATTTCCTCCAAATCGAAAATGCTTTAGACGTTGGATTTATTGATAAAGCTTTACAGCAGGTCAATGGTGTAATGCTCTCCAAAACTGAAAGCCCATTCTTATGTTCTTGGCGAAATTGTCTAGATTCGCGTCTAAGCGAAGCAATTTTTAACTATTCTGATGTTGAAGTGCTTTTAAAATACATTGCACGAAATCCTGATGCAGTTGATGCAATGGAGCGTTTAATGGAGTTATCACCGCAAGATCATTCAACGCAACAACTTTTACAGCACTATCATAATTGAGCCGAATTAAAGTAAAACACAACGACCTAAAGCATATTCTTCGTATTGTTAACGTATTTTATTCTCATTTTTTTATACCTACAAAATTTTAAAGCCGCTGTTCCTGATGTAATGTACTACCGAATTCGATTGTGAACCAAAGAATAAAAAAAAAAAGAGAATCTGAAGTGTATCCAGATTCTCTTTTAGATCTAGCAACTCAAAAATTTACATTGCAGCTTTAAAAATATTGATGACTTGTTGGAGATCTGCTTTACGTGGGTTAGTGAGCATGCAGGCATCTTTTTGTGCATTTTGAGCCATCACTTCTAAATCTTCCTCTTTAACCGAAAGCTCTTTTAATCCTGTTGGAATGCCAATGGATTGAGAGAGGATTTTGATCGCATCAATTGCTGCATATGCAGCTTCATTAATGGTTAATCCTTCAATATTTACACCCATTAATTCAGCTATTTTGGCATAACGATCAGGGCAGGCAATTAAGTTGAACTCACAGACATGAGGGAGCAAAATCGCGTTACATACACCATGCGGAAGATTATAAAAACCGCCTAATTGGTGAGCCATGGCATGTACATAACCTAAAGAGGCGTTATTAAATGCCATGCCTGCCAAATATTGTGCATAACTCATTGCATCACGTGCTTCAATATTCTCACCATTAGCAACCGCAGGACTCAGCCATTGACTGATCATGCTGATGGCTTTTTCAGCACAGGCATCTGTAATTGGATTCGCTGCTGTTGAAACATAGGCTTCGACGGCATGAGTAAGCGCATCCATACCTGTTGCAGCTGTCAACGCTGCAGGTTTTGCGATCATTAGTTTAGGATCATCTATGGCAATGAGTGGAGTGCAACGCCAATCTACGATTGCCATTTTTACATGAGTTTCTGTATTGGTAATAATACAGAAACGCGTCATTTCCGAAGCAGTTCCTGCAGTTGTGTTGATTGCAATAAGAGGTGTCATCGGAACGGTACTTTTATCGATTCCTTCATAGTCGCGAATGTGCCCACCACCTGCAGTCACTAAACCAATACCTTTAGCACAATCGTGTGAAGAGCCACCACCTAAAGAAATAATAAAATCACAAGCATTATTATTGTAGGCTTCCACACCATCATGGACATTAATATCAGTCGGATTAGGCTCAGCACCAGCAAATATGTAGCTCTCCACTTGCGCTTCTTTTAAATAGCCAGCGATGATATCTGCGACACCAAATTTGTATAAACCTGCATCAGTCACAATCAGTGCTTTTTTAGCCCCTAAATTTTGAGCTTTGTTTCCAACTTCTTTAGCACTACCTGGTCCGAAAAGTGAAACACAAGGGATATAAAAACCGTTTGTTTGGTCTGCAATATTTTTAAAAGCCATGGTGAGATTCCTTTTACCATTTATTGTTGTGTTCGGTGATATTTACCGTGTTTGCAGTATTGGACACTCTTGCGATGATGTGTACCTACCAAATACCAACCCAATTTCTCCATGGCTCAAAACAAGAAACAGCAAGCAAGAAATAATATTTCAAATGGGTGAAAAGGAGATTGGTCGCAAAGGTCTGTGAAGAGATGGGAAGGTCGAAGAATAGAAATATTGTATGACCAAGAGAAAGTCCATTCAGCTTGATCAATACACATTAACAATCAAGACCAGTAAAATGAGGTCTTAGATGAACAGAATTTAGAGATTTTTTGAAGCAAGCCAAGCGAAGAGTTGGTCATATACTTGCTGACGAACCAGTTTTTTTGAAAGAACCAAATCATGCAGACCATCTTTAATTGTCATTACAGTGACATCACCTTGAAATGCTTTTGCATATTTTTCGATCGTTTTTACATCTAAAATCACATCAGAGGTCTGAGCATCAATGTTATATTTCTTGGGATTGGTCGTGCGACTTGAGTGCATAACAAGAAGCGGAACTGAAATTTTAGGACCAGATTGGATTTTCTGTTGTGCTTTCACAACAGCACCGATAAAACTCAAATACACTTTGGTGTAGGTTTTAGGTTTAAGCTTGAGATCAAAACTCCATTCGCCATTTAAATTTTCGTGCAAACTCTTCACGTAAAATTTATTTAATTCACTTGGTAATTGCATCAACGGAAATTGCTGAGCTAATTTTGCAATCATTGGAAGCGCATATTTCTTTTTCAAGACATTCATATTGAAATCATAAAATGGACTGTTGGCCCAGATTGCTTTAATCAATGGATGATCAGGGTGTCGAATTGAAAAATAAGTGGCAGTTAAACCGCCTGTAGAATGACCGCATAATAATACCGATTCATTCCCCTCACTTTGAATTGCATTCAATGCGGCATGAATATCTTCATCATATTCGGTTAGGTCTTTCACAAAATAAGGTTTTTGATGCGGAAGTAGTGATCTACCGTATTTTCTAAGGTCAATGGCGTAAAAATGAAAACCTTGGGCATTAAATTTTTTCGCCATTTCTTGTTGGAAGAAATAATCAATAAAGCCATGGATATACAGCACAGCTTTAGTTGATGGAATATCTGATGGACGACGTACTAATGTTGCAATAACCTCACCATCATAATCAGGCGAAAATTTGAAAATATGTTGCTCAAATTTTTCACCTAAAATGTCGGGTTGGTAGTGTAGCGTGGTCTCAGCACTCTTTTTTTCGATCATCTATTGATTCATTCCCTGATTCAAAACTGTTTAGGTTGATTATAAATATTCTTTTAAAAGTTGTTCTGTCTCGTCAAACAATCGCTGAGCTAAACTACGATTTTTCGCATGTGCAGATTGAAAAGCTGGTGTTTGCAAACTTTTGTATTGACCTGTTTTCTTAGACCATTCAGGTGATAACGCAATTTGATGAATAAGATTTGCTGGTTTGTTGGGTGAGATTAAGAACAATTTTAAAGCGCGATATTGATAGTTAGGAAGCTCGCGATAAATTTCGGAATCCACACCACCTGGATGAATTGCATTACTGGTGATAGATGTGCCTCTGAGCTTTTCAGCTAAGGCATGACTAAATAGTAAATTTGCTAATTTACTATTTCCATAGCTGAGTACACCGTTATACTTTTTAACAGAATGAAATTTAAATTGATGTGTGTTAATTTTACCCAGAACATGCATCATGGATGCAAGATGAATGATACGGCCTGAAGGCGCGTTTTGAAGTAAAGGTAACAATTGTATTGTCCACACAAAATGTCCTAGATAATTGACACCTATTTGTTTTTCAAAACCATTAGCCGTTTCTTCTAGTTTAGGCGTCATCAGACCTGCATTGTTGACCAAAATATCAATCTGTGAATATTTTTCTTTTAAAGTTTGTGCTGCAGATTTGACTTGATTTAAATCATTTAAATCTAATTCTACAATATCAATTTGACCATGACCTTTGGTGCTGATTTCTGCTTTAGCTTTCTGAGCTTTATCCAAATTACGACAAGCAAGCACGACGTGATGACCATCTTCAACAAATTTTTTTGCTGTCGCTAATCCAATTCCTGTATTTGCACCTGTAATCACCACTGTTTTCATTATTGTCTCTAAAGTTCTTAGTATGAGATTGTTTTAATACAGTCAGAGCAGTGAGTCAAACCTACTTTCAAGAAATTTTCATATAATTGCTGCATGATACGAACTGCTAATGTGACTCATACAAAAGTTACAGAATCTGAATAGCACAACTCATTTTAAGATAGAATAATGTGGTTATATCGTTGTTATTTTTAAAAATCTTCCAGTCTTTCATATTTAGGCAAACTGTATGCTGGCGTGTCCTCCGCAAAATCCAAAGCAACGTCATCAATATACTGCACAGGCATTAATTGATCATTGCGATACACTCAAAGCCGTATTTCAGGATCAGTGGTTATATCTATGGACGATTACGCCTGAAAATTTATTCGTAATTGATCAGGAAAATAATAGCTTAGTTATCGCAGATGGACTGCTCACAGTTGAGTGTATCTATGATTATAAAATTCAATTTTATACATCCCACGCAAATGTCGAGATTCAAAAAATTGCGGATTTTATGTTCAATGATTTTTGTTTTATCTTTAATCATAAGGCCTCACATCATTCTCTATATTTAAAAACGAAAGTGCAGTTATTTCGTCAAATGTTGGTAGAAGAAGTCTTTAAATGGGTCGATGGAGAAAATCGTGTTGAACAATGCCTTTATAATTTGACCGATCAGCAAGCGATGCAGTTAGATCGAATCATGATGCAAAGTGAGTATTATGATGAACCTCATTTGCTGAATTTCAGTCGATTTGGTGCTGAAATACCTTTGGAAGTTGAACTGAATTTTAAACATCTGTGCTTGGTCAATTCAGTCATGGGAGATAATTTTCTTGCAGTGCAAAAATTGATCCCAGTATACGATCGGTTAAGCACTTCAGCAGAATTAATGTTGCCAAAACGGTTATATCGTATGGCACAAATTTCTTTCGAAGAACAATTTAGCTTATCTCAATTGGTAGACTTAGAGCCTGATTTCAATTTACTCAAACAGCATAACGAGCAAACACCGCATTTATTAGGTTTTACACGTTGGATCAAACGAGGGTATTGGCAGTATCAAGATATTTTCAATAAACAAAATTTTTTAAATAAAGATGTGCAGTATTGGGTAGAAGATATAGCGCAACAGTCGCCACTGTTTATACACAAAAGAGCAGTGAATTGGTTATTTAAACAAGATTATCTTGTCATCGACTGGGTAAGTGAAAATTTAAAAGATCCGAATATTCGATTGGCCGTCACCGCTTTAAGTTTTGTGGATTGCTCTAAAGTACATCCGCATGTCATACAACTCTCGATTCAATATTTTGAACAGGTTATCGGTCGTTTATTTATTTCTGAGTGTTTACGTATTTCACAGCAACAAGCATGGTTTGAACTATCTGCTGAGCATCATTCATATGCATTGAATGAGGCACAAAATGCTCAAGATTTTAAAAAATCACAGCCACTCACGGCTTCTATTTTATATCTCAAGGAATGGTTGGACTTGTTATGGTCATTGGATCAGCAAGGATTGAGTTCAGTGAAATATGTCTTTAAACGTATTTCTCAAGTGATGCAGTCTTATATGTTGTTTTTAAATGACTTAGTTAAAGATCTGCCTGATGAAATCATCAAATTTATTGAGCCCTCAACACAACATCAAACGCATTTTCATTTCTTAATGCAGCAGTATCATATCAATCTAGATGAGTTTAGGCAGCGCTTTAAGCATCCAAATTCTCAATATAACCGCAGCAATAGTATTTTTGACTCTTATATCGCAGATTATCTCATTGATTTTTTTCAACAAGATCGAACCATTGCGAAAAACATGACTTGGTCTGCATGGTATCAGCAAGCAATACGTTGGCATCAACATTTACATTATGTTGATACATTGACGACTTTGAAATTGCGACATGCTGAGAGTCATTGGAAACGAGTATCACCGCAAGCAGTTATGTATACAGAGAATTGGAAATTTGAGGAGTTGAATGAATTAGAGCAAATTATTCAAGAATCTGTAAATTATAAACATTGTTTGGCTTTATCTTATACCCAAAGAATTATTGATGGTGAATATGTGGCGTTCCATATGTCAAATTTGCATGATCCCTCACAGCATTTGACACTCGGTTGTTTTTTTAAATTCGATCAGCTTCATTTTGACCAACTGCGTTTGCCCAATAATGAAGTTGCTGATCTAAAGGTTGTGAGGGCAGCCAAAGAGTTTGTACATCAAGTCAATGAAATGTTGATTTGGAATTTTGGAGATCCTGAACAAATCAACAACTGATGCGCCTTAAATTGACGTATTCACGCGTTACCATGATCATAAGACTGATTTTTGGCTTAACTTTTTGATGAAATGTCGTTAGGCTATGAGCGTTTAAATTAGGTTAAGCACATATGAAACAAGAAACTGCACTGAAGTTAATGAAAGCAGGAGAAAATGTCTTTTTGACAGGTTCTGCGGGTGCAGGAAAAACGTATACGCTTAATCAATATATTAATTATCTTAAGGCACGAAAAGTTTCAGTCGCCATTACCGCATCTACAGGCATTGCAGCCACACACATGAATGGGATGACCATTCATACGTGGGCGGGGATCGGGATCAAAGATTTTTTATCAGATGATGATCTAAAACGCATGAAAGAGCGTAAATATCTCAAAGAGCATTTAGAAAATGCGCAGGTATTGATCATTGATGAAATTTCGATGCTACATGCGAAGCAGCTTAATTTAGTTAATCAAGTGCTCAAGTTTTTTAAAGAGTCTGATGAAGCATTTGGTGGCATACAGGTGATTGCCGCTGGAGATTTCTTCCAGTTACCACCAGTCGGACGCAATGACGAAAAAAATCGAGATAAATTCTGTTTTATGTCCCAGGCTTGGGTAGAAGCGAAATTTCGTGTTTGTTATTTAACTGAACAACATCGACAAGATGACTCAGCCTTGAATGATATTTTGAATGCAATTCGTGCACAAAATATTCAAGCCGAGCATATTCAAGCTTTACAACAAACGCGTGAGCAAGATATTGGTGAAACATTTACACGTTTGTATACCCATAATATGGATGTTGATGCCATTAATTACCGTCATTTAAATGAGATTGATGGGGATGGTCATCAATTTTGTGCACAAATGGATGGTAATGAAAAATTAATTGAGACATTAAAATCTTCCGTTCGTGCACCAGAAGAATTGACCTTAAAGAAACATGCCAAAGTTATGTTTGTAAAAAACAATTTTGATGTGGGTTATATCAATGGCAGCCTTGGTGAAGTCATTGGCTTTGAAGAAGTAGATGATCACGGGGTATTACCTAAAGTTAAATTAACAGACGGCACTGTTCTGGTGGTCGAACCTGAAACCTGGTCTGTTGATAATGATGCAGGAAAGACAATCGCGAGTTTTTCCCAAGTTCCTTTGCGGTTAGCTTGGGCGATTACTATTCATAAGTCTCAAGGGATGACTTTATCGGCGGCAGAAATCAATTTGGCGAATACCTTTGAAAAGGGTCAGGGCTATGTCGCCTTATCTCGTTTGAAATCTATTGATGGTCTGAGGTTGCTCGGCTTCAATGAGCAAGCATTAGAATTAGACAGTTTAGCAATTAAAGCCGACCGAAGATTTCAAGAACTCTCTGATGAAGCAGAAGCGCATTTTGGTGATGCTGATTTAGAAGCGCAACATAAGGCATTTATTCGGCACTGTGGTGGCACACTCAATGAGCTTGAGATTAGTCGTAATGAGAAAAAAATTGCCAAAAATGCAGGCAAAGCCAATTATGCCACCGCGACTCTCGATGAAACTCGCGAGCTCTTTGAAAATGGTTATGAAATTCAGGATATTGCGGTTGAGCGTGGTTTAACGCCAGCAACCATTATTAACCACTTAGGCAAACTTCATCGTGAGCAGGGCTTAGATATCTCGGTTGCTCATCCTGGGGATGAAGTCGTTGAACAAGTACGTAAAATCTATAAAAAATTACTTAAAAGACAGAGTCCTGAACATTTCGGTGAAGATGGTGCAATCAAGTTGCGTCCGATCGTGGAAAATACCAATCCGCGTATGGGCTATGACCAAGTGAGATTAGCCTTATTATTCATTGAATAATGAGTTACGCGTTTGAAATTGATTTTTTAACACACAAGCAAAGGGAATTAAGATGCCACAGATGATCGTTGAGTATTCGGATAATATTCAAAATTTAGATGCGAAAGCGTTGCTTTTAGGCTTAAACCACGCTTTATTTGATACAGGTCTAGTGGGGCATCCTTCTGATATCAAATCACGTATTCGTGCTAATAGTGATTTCCTGATTGGTTTTGGCGAAGAGCCTCAAGCCTATATTCATGTTCGTTTAGGGATCATGACGGGGCGTAATGAAGAGCAAAAGAATCTTATTTCAGATCGCTTAAATGAGTATCTTCATAGCTTTAATGGTTATCATGCTCAAGGCTTAACGGTTCAATTGATCATTGAGTTGGCGGAAATGCCAAAAGAGCATTATCGTAAAGGTAGAGTTCAGAAGTAAGACAAAAAAGGCTGAAGTGATCTTCAGCCTTTTGTTATGCAGCAAAAGTCAGTATTTCGATATCTGCACTATTTTGAATTTTTTCAGCCGAATAGCTATAGAGTTCATCGATAAAAGCGACATTAAAACTTCCGACAGTTTGAGCCTGCGTATAAGCGAGCTTACCTGCGATGGCAAAGTGTACATGGGCAGCAATACAGGCAATGGTTGGGTTTGTTACGCCAGCATAAGCAGCAATTAATGCACCTAAGGCGCATCCTGTAGCGGTAACTTTTGGCTGTAAATGTGAACCTCCATTAATCTTAACCATACATCCATAAGACTTAGAAAGAATAAAATCAGATTCGCCAGAAATTGCGATACATTCAGAGTAATCTAATAAAGTTTTTGCCTGTTCTACTACGGCAGCGCTATCGAGGGTACTGTCTACACCCTTAGATTGATTTTGTTGTCCTGCTAAGCTCCCAATTTCTGAAGCATTACCTCGGATAATGGTGGGTTTAAACCGTAATAAATCATTTGTAATTTCACTGCGCCATGGCAAAACAGCACTATAGCCAACAGGATCTAATACCCAAGGTATATTTTTTTTGTGAGCAGTTTCTGTGGCAATTTTCATTGCGGCAACTTGTTCTGTATGAGGAGTCCCTAAATTGATACTTAAAGCTTGACTAATACTCACGAAACTTTCAGCTTCAAAAGGATTATCAATCATGGCAGGTGAGGCACCAGCAGCTAACAGTACATTTGCGACATAATTGGCAGCAACCTGATTGGTCATACAATGCACTAAAGGTTGAGTGGTTTTTAACAGATGCCATGCTTCAATGACCTGTTTAAGAATCTCTAGGGTTTGAACCTCAATATCTTTTGGAGCATTTGCTATAAAGTTTTCTGGATGATTCATAGTCGTTCGCTAGCGTGTAAAATAGTGGTCTTGGTGATTACAATTACGACAAATTAAACTGACATAGTCATCTGCGTCATAATCCACAGAAAGTTCATTCGAGCCACAATTCATACAACGTTTTTGTGAGTAGAAATTTAAACGTGGCTCGATTTTACTCCACGATCGCCAAACAGGTTGAAAAAAGATTGATTCATCATAGCCTAGAAAATGAAAAAATAAGATTTCGCTCATTTTACTTAAAGGCAAGTTAGGTAGCCTTGGCAGTGTTGAGGTTTCCCATTTTTCAGCTAAAGAACGTTCACGATATTGCTGTAAAGTCTTCTTTAAAAGGTTGGTATTGATAAAATTTTCATTACGGGCTTGGAGTGCTTTCTGATGGTGCAAATATTCAAGCGCAGTTTGAACTAAATAATAGATTTGACCCACAGCGAGAGAGTCTAATAATCTAAAACAAAAGGTTTGAAAACTCTGATTTCCAGCAATTTGAACGCCCCAAGTACGACAGTAGTATTGCGCAAATTGAATAATTTCTTGGTACAACAGAGTGTAGAGTGTACTTTTCACTTCATCACTATTTTTAAATGGTACACCTTGGCTCAGATTTTCATAAAAGAGCTGACGTAACGCTTGAGTAATACTAAACAAGCTCGGCTCTGAATAGCCGTCAAGACGGACATTAATATAGTATTGATTGAGTTCGCTCGAAAAGTCACGCGGGACAAGAATATTGTCTTTCAAAAGTTGTTTCATCAAATAATTCTGAAATAAATAACTTGGGGTAATGGTGTGATATTTAATATTTTCCCAATCAATGAATTCTTGATGTTGGGTATGCTCATGGACTTGTTGATCTAATATTGAGAGTAAAAACAACTTGTGCATAAAGCTCAGTTGATGCAAATCGAGTTCTTGTATGTCCTTATTCTTTGATGCAATTTTACGTTGTTCTTGAATGCGAGTTTCCTGCATCATTTTCTTTCGTTTTGCTGTGCATCGCTCACAATGACAGTTGCGGTTTTCATCTTGAAAGACTTGATGGTGGCAGTGAGAGCATTGATGGAATAGGATTTCTTTATCAAATTCTTCTGCTTCAATAAAGTACATACTGGCCTGACAAAGTGGACAGAAACTACTTTCATCAGCATTTTTTTGGAGAATTTGCAACATGGCAGCACTTTAATTTCAAGATGAAAGAATTATACACACGATTGTTCAACATCGCTTGATTGAGTCAGTATTGAAAACAAATCTGACTGGTGTTGCGATCAATAAAATAAGCAGGTGAATGCCTGCTTATGTGAAATATATGAATAGATCGAACCGGAAAATTATTTCCTCAAGTGTTAGATCGACCTAGATGTAGGATTTAATAGGTTAAAGGGCAAGGGAGCTCTGAATCGGAAAAATGTTGCATTTTAGCTTGGATAAGTACCTGAGATTTCTTTTGAGATAATCTCTTGATTCCGAGTGCATCATAGTTTTTCAATACAGCTGTGACTTCTGATGTTTCAATAGGCATTCCCTCGCTGGTTAAAAATGCTGCAATCACGCGATGATCAATTTTAGCAGCATCCATCATCTGCATGGTTTTGATGTTTTCTACTCTGACTATGTGGTCCCTGATGAGCATATTTCACCTCATTTATGATTTATAAGTTTTTTGATGATTACCGCTCTTAAACTGAAGCAATAATTATGCTTGAAAATAAAGAAGTGAATTTTTGTTACATTTCTATCGTACTTAGACAAGATATTTGAAACGGGTAATAAAGAAGCAAACTGTTGTTACTACAAATAAATTAAATTGAAAAAAAATGAATAGACCCATATTAAATAGATCGTCAAACACAGACAATTCGTCAATTTTGACCTATGATCAATTGACTTCACATAAAAGCATAATCGCTGTAAAGAACAGCTTATAGGACGAGTTATGAATATCGCGGCAAATCCAGTGATCGAAGCAGATCAAACGATTTTTTTGAAAGATTATCAGAAGCCAGCATTTGTCGTGGATTCGATTGAATTAAATATCCAAGTCTATGACGATCATACGATGGTGACAGGCACACTAAAAATGCAACGTCAGACTGAAGGTGATTTGGTTTTGCTTGGTCGTGAGCTTGAGTTGAAGTCAATTACACTGAATGGTCAAGAGTTAGATTCTTCGCAATATCATCTAGATGATGAACAGTTAGTGATTAAAGATGCACCTGATGATGCATGCATCGTTACAGTCGTTGAAATTCATCCTGAATCAAACACACAACTTGAAGGTTTATACCAAGCAGCATCTGATCTGTTTGTTACACAGAACGAACCAGAAGGCTTTCGTAAAATTACGTTCTATCCAGACCGTCCAGATGTGCTGTCTGTTTTCACAACACGTGTCGAAGCGGATAAGAAATTTCCAGTCCTACTGGCGAATGGTAATTTAATTGAAGCGGGTGAAGTAGGCGAAGGACGCCATTATACCATTTGGCAAGATCCAACCAAGAAACCAGCCTATCTCTTTGCATGTGTCATTGGAGATTTAGCGGTATTAAAAGATCGTTACGTCACGTCTGAAGGTCGTGATGTAGCCCTAGAAATTTATGCTGAAGAAAAAGATATTCCGAAGTGCCATATTGCCATGGAAGCACTTAAACATTCTATGCGTTGGGATGAAGAGCACTATGGATTACCTTATGATTTAGACAATTATATGATTGTCGCGACCAGTGCATTCAATATGGGTGCAATGGAAAACAAAGGGCTTAATATTTTTAACACATCATGTGTTTTAGCTGATGAAGAATACACGACTGATGCTGCGATTATGCGTGTTCAATCTGTTATCGCTCATGAATATTTCCATAACTGGACGGGTAATCGTATTACTTGCCGAGACTGGTTCCAACTTTGTCTGAAAGAAGGTTTAACCGTTTTCCGTGATCAATCTTTTTCTGAGGATTTGCAGTCTGCTGCTGTTCAACGAATTGATGATGTAGCAGTGCTTAAAGCGCACCAATTCCCTGAGGATTCAGGCCCATTGTCTCATCCTCCACGTCCAGATCATTTCGTAGAAATTAATAACTTTTATACAGCGACTGTGTATGAAAAAGGTGCAGAAATTAACCGAATGATGGCGACTTTATTAGGTAAAGAAAAATTCCGTAAAGGAACGGATGAGTATTTCCGTCGCCATGATGGTCAAGCTGTGACTGTGGAAGATTGGGTTGCTGCATTATCAGCAGGTTCTGGTGTGGATTTATCAGGATTTTTAACTTGGTATAACCAACCGGGCACACCTAAGCTTGAAGCCAAAGGTGAGTATGATGCTGAGCAGAAAACTTATCGTTTAAACTTTAAGCAAAGTTTAAAACCACATCCAAAATATCCAAACTTAAAAGCGGTTCCAATTCCTGTCGCTTTGGCTTTGTTTGATGAACACACTGGTGAGCAACTTCAACTTGAATGCTCGGCTTTGGTTGAAGATCAAGTCAAAGATGGTGTTTACTTATTCACGAATGATGAAGCAACGATCGAGTTTAAAAATGTGGCGAAGGTGCCTGTAATTTCACTATTACGAAATTTCTCTGCACCCGTGAATTTAGAGTTTAATTATACTGATGAACAGCTTGCGTTCTTATTACAGTACGAAACCAATGGCTTTAATCAGTGGCAAGCGACGCAAACATTGCTTGAGCGCATCTTACTAAATGACCAATCTGCTGACATATATATTGAAGCGATGTTAAAAACGCTACCTAGAGTAATTCAGCAAGATCCGCTGTTAGCTTCACGTTTATTTGATGTTCCGAGTGAAGGTTATTTGGGTAGTCGTATTGACCACGATTATCAACCGACAGCGATCTATGAAAAGCGTAATGCTCTATTAGATACTTTGTCTCGCCGTTTAGGTGATTTTGCTAAAGAAACTTATTTATCATTAGATCCAGCAACACAGTCAGATTTTTCCCAAGCTATGGGTACACGTGCTTTAAAGAACATCATGCTTTCTTTTATTGCGCGTCAAGGAGATGAAGCTGCATTTGACTTAGCTGAGCAACAGTATCGTCAAACACGTAATATGTCTGAACGTTTAGGTGCTTTAAAAGTGTTGGTGTGGAATGATGCACCGCAAGCTGTTGAGATTTTAGAAGATTTCTATGCGCGTTTTAAAGATGAGGCTCTATCAATGGATCAGTGGTTTATGATCCAAGCAGCTCATCCGAAAGCGACAGCAGAGACGATTCAAAAACTGACATCACATGCTGATTACGATCTTAAAGTACCTAATCGAATCCGTGCTGTAACTGGTGGTTTAAATTCAAACCCTGTGAATACTTGGAGTTTTGGGGTAGATCACATTATTCAGTTGGCTCAATATTTGGACGAAAAGAATCCGATTGTAGGCTCACGATTGTTACAACTTTTGTCACGTTGGTACACGTTAGCCCAACCTCAACAAGCCGAAGTCAAAGCGAAACTCGAAACATTGAAACCTATCGTGAAATCTAAAAATGTATCGGAAACTTTAAATAGTATGCTTGCTGTTTAAATCACAAATAAAAAACCAGTGCAATGCACTGGTTTTTTTTGACTCAACAGAATCAAGCTTGCATGGTCATTAGACTCGCATTACCACCTGCAGCTGCGGTATTAATACTAATTGCACGCTCAATAAAGAAGCGTTCTAAAGGAATGTCATAATTACCAGGCTCTAGATGTGTAATTCCGATGATCGCACCTTGTCGCTGAGCCACTTTATCTTGCAATTTTAACAGTTGATTTTTGGTGCCATGATGTAGAATTGCATCAAAACTACCTGTCTCAATATCAGCAATGATGGCGATACGTTGAGCGACTTCTTTAGGCATAGACTGTAAGTATTTTAAAACAAACGTATTCTCACCTAGAACAGTTGGCTGAGAGCCAACCGCGAGAATGGCATGAAGTTGATGAATCTGATCTATTTCTTGATCTGCCAAGCTTAAAACACGATGTCTCGGTAACACAACATATTGATTACTTTCACCTGTTGGTCCTTGTAATTCATAGCTATGTCCGACACAACTTGGTTGCAACACCTTCATTTGATAATGAGGAAATGACTTATTGACCCAATCTTTATATTGATTCAATACGTTTTGATGTTCAGTCAATTCAACGCCTTTGCTCGTTGCATAAGGTTGTTCAATTTTTTTATGTGTACATTCATGCATTAACCGATAAATATACATCGGTCCACCAGCTTTGGGACCTGTACCAGATAAACCTTCTCCACCGAAGGGTTGTACACCCACAACAGCACCTACAATGTTGCGGTTAATATAGAGATTTCCAACTTCTGCTTTTGAAATTACGGTTTGTATGGTTTCATCGATCCGTGTGTGTAAGCCCATAGTCAAACCATAGCCTTTGGCATTGATTTGATCAATAAGTCGATCAAGTTCCCCATATTTATAAGTAATGACATGCAGTACTGGACCAAAAACTTCACGTTCAAGATCATCTAAATGTGGTAACTCAATCAAAGTCGGCTTAACAAATGTGCCTTGCTTGAGATGAGAGTCATCTTCATCCCACATGAGTTGTTGAACGGGATAACCCAAAGATTTCATTTTATTGATATGTTGATCAATGGTTTGTTTTGCTTCGCGATCAATAACAGGACCGATATCAGTTTTTAATAAACTTGGAATACCGACACGCAATTGCTTCATCGCACCTTTAAGCATTTTGATCACGGTATGCGCATTATCTTCTTGAACACATAAAATTCGCAGTGCTGAACAACGTTGACCTGCACTATCAAATGCTGAGCTGACAACATCTAATATCACCTGTTCAGTCAGGGCAGAAGAATCTACGATCATGGCATTTTGACCGCCAGTCTCTGCAATGAGAGGTATTGATTGACCAAATTGATTCAGTCGTTTTGAAACGGTTTTCTGCAAAATTTTCGCAACCTCAGTTGACCCTGTAAACATAATACCTTGAATACGATGATCACTACTGAGTTGTGCACCCACTGTTTCACCACGTCCTGGCAAGAGCTGTAAGACAGATTGTGGTACGCCAGATTCCCAAAGGATCTGAACTGCAATTGAGGCAATTAAAGGGGTCTGCTCCGCTGGTTTGGCGATTACAGTATTCCCAGTCACAAGTGCCGCCGCGATTTGACCTGTAAAAATTGCCAATGGGAAGTTCCAAGGACTAATACACAGTACTGTACCTAAGGGTTGAATAACGGCTTTGTTATCTAGATCTTTCACTTGTGCTGCGTAGTAGCGTAAGAAATCTACTGCTTCGCGCACTTCAGCAATCGCATTGGCAAATGTTTTACCGCTTTCACGACTGAGCAGAACCATTAGCTCTTCAAGTCGAGACTCCATCACATTGGATGCTGTAATTAAATATTCTGCACGTTGATCTTTTTCTAAATTTTGCCAATCCTGCTGTGCTTCAGTCGCATTAACTAACGCCATTTCCACTTGCATGGCATGAGTCTCCGTCACTTCACCGACAATATCTTGATGGTTCGCAGGATTGAGAATTGCCATTGACTCTGTATCGTGTACGGATTCATCTAATCTCAGACCCATTGGGGTGGCTTTAATTTGAACTTTAGACCATTGTTGATAAGTATGATTCAAATGTTCAAGGTCTTGGTCATTTGCAAGATCAATTCCAAGAGAGTTAGGGCGATGATCAGCATATAAATGTTTCGGATATGGAATAGCAGGGTGCTTTAATCCAACTTTGCCTTCGATTCGACTTGTGACATCAATGGTTTGATGTGGATTTTCAATCAAGTCATCAATTTTGAGTGTTTTATCAGCAATACGATTTACAAAAGACGTGTTTGCCCCATTTTCAAGCAATCGTCTAACCAAATAAGCCAAAAGGGTTTCGTGATTTCCGACAGGTGCATAAATTCGGCAAGGTACGCCAAGTTTATCATCTGCTTTAGGACCGACGACTTGTTCATAAAGTGGTTCACCCATGCCATGTAAACATTGGAATTCGTATTGTCCCTTATAATATTGTTCAGGATTTGCCAAATGATAAATAGTGGCTAAGGTTTGTGCATTATGTGTTGCGAATTGTGGATAAATAAAGTCTGGTTCGGCTAAAAGTTTGCGAGCACATGCAATATAAGATAAATCTGTGTGCACTTTTCGAGTAAAGACAGGATAATCGGTCATGCCTTCAACTTGTGCTTTCTTAATTTCACTGTCCCAATAGGCGCCTTTGACTAAACGAATCATTAAACGTTTTTGACTACGCTTAGCTAAATCAATGATGTAATCGACCACGTAAAAACATCTTTTTTGATAAGCTTGAATCACAAATCCAATGCCTTTCCAGCCATTCAATTTTGGTTCGAAACATAAGCGTTCAAGAAGTTCCAATGAAATTTCCAGCCGATCAGTTTCTTCAGCATCGATATTTAGACCAATATCATATTGTTTCGCTAGAACCGCTAGATTAAAGACTTTGTGATAAAGCTCATCGTGTAAACGGTCAATTTGCGAGCGTTGATAACGTGAATGAAGTGCTGAAAGTTTGATTGAGATACCGGGGCCTTCGTAAACATCTTTGTCAGACGATGCCTTACCAATCGCATGAATCGCATTTGTATAATCTTGATAATAGCGCTCCGCATCATGATCTGTAAGTGCTGCTTCACCTAACATATCATATGAGTAACGGAAGCCTTGTTCTTCTAATCGTTCGGCATTATTTAACGCCTCATCAATGGTTTCACCTGTCACAAACTGTTCACCCATCATACGCATAGCAACATCAACGGCTTTGCGAATAATGCCACGGCCACTTCGTGCCAAGATGCCTGTGAGTAGACCAGATAAACTATTTGCTTTAGGTGTTTCCATTAACTTACCGGTCAACATTAAGCCCCATGCTGCCGCGTTTACAAACATTAGGCTGCTTTGACCTAAATGATCTTTCCAATTGCCTTGGTTGATTTTGTCTTTGATCAATAAGTCACGTGTTGCTTTATCAGGGATACGTAAGAGCGCTTCAGCTAAACACATGAGCGCAATACCTTCTTGTGAAGATAATGAAAATTCTTGTAATAAACCCTGTACAATGCCTGCTTTGCCCGCTGACCCTTTACGTTCACGTAATGAATGCGCTAAATTGAAGGCTAATTGATAAATTTTGTCTGAAATTTCTTGATCAATCTCGGTCTGTTCGAGAAGTGTTTCGACACATTCAGATTCATCACGGCGCCATGCACGATTTATTTCTAATTCTAGATCTGATTTATCTTTAAATTCAGTAATGTCTTGAATGTCTAATGGGCGAGAAAGGGGTGAGCTAAGTTGTTCCATGAGATATACGCCAGCGTCCTGTGACAATGAAATAGATTTATCTTTAAGGTTTATTTAATTTATAATTACAGAAAATATGGTGCATAACTCACTATAATTAGAGTTAAATTTAGAGAATAATTCGTATGCAGACTCAAATGATGACCTTGGATCGTACAGATTTAAAAATTTTAGATATCTTGCAAAAAGATGGGCGTCTATCAAATATAAAACTTGCTGAAATGGTCAATCTTTCTCCCACAGCAGCGCTTGCTCGAGTACAAAAATTAACCAAAGATGGGTATATTACAGGTTATGAAGCCAAGTTAAATCCAGATCTGCTGAATCGAAGTTTTGTGGTATTTGTCGAAATTTTATTAGATAAAACAACTCCAAATGTATTAGAAGAATTTTCTGATGCAGTCAGAAGTTACCCTGAGATTGTTGAATGTCACATGATCAGCGGTGGGTTTGATTTTGTAGTTAAAATTCGTTGCGCCAACATGGAAGAGTTTCGTAAGATCTCTGGACAGGTTTTATGGCAACTGCCTGGCATCAAAGAAACCCGTAGCTATCCAGTGATGGAAGTTATTAAGGAATCTTCGCAAGTGCAACTTAAGCAAACATTTAAAAAGTAAATGTATAAGAAAGGGGCTATAAGCCCCTTAATTTTTTATTTCTCATTACCTTCCATTTTTGATTTCTTGCATTTCAATTTCATATTTCTGTTGAGCTTCATCAAAACGGTCAGTCACATCTTGCGCTGGCGGGCGGCCTAATAAACTCACCACCATAATACTCACCCAAGATAAAATAAAGCCAGGAATGATTTCATAGACGCCAGTATCAGCCATGGTGTTTTTCCATACAATGACGGTAACAGCACCAACAATCATACCTGCCAATGCACCATTGATGGTCATTCGCTTCCAGAAGAGAGAAAGGATAATCAGTGGTCCAAATGCTGCACCAAAGCCAGCCCACGCATAAGCAACTAAACCGAGTACCTTGCTGTTCGGATTCATTGCAAGGAAGATCGCCATAATCGCAACGATTAATACCATCAGACGACCTACCCAAACCAGCTCGGTTTGTGAGGCAGATTTACGAATAAATGCTTTGTATAAGTCTTCTGTAAGCGTGGTAGAGCATACCAATAGTTGGCAGCTTAGGGTACTCATCACTGCAGCAAGAATCGCGGCAAGAATCACTCCTGCAACCCATGGATTAAATAAGATTTTAGTTAATTCCATGAAGACTGTTTCAGGATTTGCATTGACTGCAGCACCGAGTTGAGGAAACGTATCAAAGTAAGCGATTCCGAAATAACCGACAGCGACTGCACCACCAAGACATAGAATCATCCATGTCATTCCAATTCGACGTGCTGCTGGAATAGACTTCACGGAATCTGCTGCCATAAAGCGCACAAGAATATGTGGTTGACCAAAGTAGCCAAGTCCCCATGCCATTGAAGATAAAATTGCTACAGTGCTGAGATCTGAAAGTAAATTATTCGCTAATGGGCGTGCGGATTCCACAATGACACTAACTTGCTGAGCATTTTCACCAATGGCTAAATAGGTCATTACTGGAGCAAGTAAAAGCGCAAAGATCATCAAGCCTGCTTGGAATGTATCTGTCCAACTGATGGCTAAGAAACCGCCAATACAGACATAACTAATCGTTGCCACTGCTCCAATCCATAGGGCTGTGTTGTAATCCCAACCAAATAGGCTTTCAAATAAACGTGCACCTGCGACCATGCCAGAGGCACAATAAATTGCAAAGAAAATCAAAATTACAAAAGCTGAGATGATACGAAGAACTTTTTTCCGATCACCAAAGCGGCTGGTGAAATAGTCGGGGAGAGTCAATGCGTTATGTTGTATTTCGGTATGAACACGTAGACGACCCGCGACCAACAGCCAGTTCAACCAAGCACCGATAATTAAACCAATGGCAATCCAAGCTTCGGATAAACCTGAGAGATAAATTGCACCAGGTAGGCCCATGAGTAACCAGCCACTCATATCTGATGCACCTGCGGATAATGCAGTGACGACACTGCCTAAACTCCGACCACCTAAAATATAATCATCAAAATTATTCGTGGCTTTGTAGGCATAAAGCCCAATGCCAAGCATCGCCACAATATAAAAAATAAATGTGATTAGCGTAGGATTTAATTGGCTCATTGCTATGCCATCCTTTGTCTGTCCTAAATGACCATCTTTCCGAGATGAATTTTTAATCGAATTATTCGAGGAGCTGATTCAAGCACGTTTTGAAAATTACGCTCTGTTACATTTGAGTGAGATTTATAGTTGTTTAGTGAAACTGAATGTAATTTTGGTTACAAAGACTATTTTTTCAAAAAAGTTTACTTTGAGGTTTAAAACAATTCTATAAATGATTATTTTTAACATAAAGTTACATTTGTCACTTAAACAGCGAAGTTGTAATTTTTTATTGCATAAAGAAGTATTAAATCAATAGTGAAAATAAGCATGAAGCCTATTATCGATATTGCACGATAATGGTGCATTATTGTTGAGTAATAAAAGTGTCTACGGTTCAATTTGATAAAACAAGAATAGAGCATGATCTGCTCGGTGAAAAAGCGGTTCCTTTCGATCGTTACTATGGGATTCATACCCTGCGTGCGATGGAGAATTTTCAGATTTCGCATCAACAAATAGGTGAAAACATACATTTTATTCGTGCATTGGCACAGGTAAAAAAAGCATCAGCACAGACAAATTTAAAATTTTCCAAATTGAGTCAAGATGTCAGCCAAGCGATTCAATGGGCTTGTGATCAACTGATTGAGCAGCCTGAAAGTTGGAAATCATCATTTCCAATTGATATTTATCAGGGTGGGGCTGGAACTTCTATTAATATGAATAGTAATGAAGTGGTGGCTAACCTTGCACTCGAGCATCTCGGCTTGCCTAAAGGTCAATATGATGTAATTCATCCAAACGACCATGTGAATAAATCGCAATCGACCAATGATGTTTATCCAACTGCATTGAGACTAGCAACATATTACAGTTTAGAAGATTTATTGTCTCAAGTTCGCTCATTAATCGCTGCTATTGAGATCAAAGCATCTGAATTTCAACACGTAATTAAAATGGGGCGAACTCAACTCCAAGATGCTGTACCCATGACACTCGGACAAGAGTTTCGTGCATTTGCGACGCTATTAAAAGAAGACTATCGCCTCATCCAAAAGATGCGTCATTTACTGCTAGAAATAAATTTGGGTGCGACTGCGATTGGAACGGGTGTGAACACACCTCATGGATATGCACTAGAAGTGGTTCAAACGCTTTCTCAAATTACTGGATTGAAATTACAAGGTGCTGAAGACTATGTTGAAGCCACCAGTGATTGTGGCGTATTTATTATTCTATCAAGTACTTTAAAGCGTTTAGCCATCAAGCTCTCAAAAATTTGTAATGACCTGCGCTTATTAAGTTCAGGGCCTCGTACGGGATTAGCTGAAATTAGATTACCTGAATTACAAGCCGGCTCATCCATTATGCCTGCGAAAATCAATCCAGTTATTCCTGAAGTAGTGAACCAAATTGCTTTTAAAGTCATTGGTAATGATTTGACAGTGACCATGGCAGCTGAAGCGGGGCAATTACAATTAAATGTCATGGAACCTGTAATTGCACTGACCATGAATGAATCAACCAATTTATTAATTCAAGCAATGCAAACACTAGAAAACAAATGTATCCAAGGTATTACTGCAAATGAACAGACTTGTTACGATGCAGTGATGCGAAGTGTTGGCATCGTCACATTATTAGATCCGATTCTAGGCCATGCCAAATGTGATGAAATTGGGAAGGTTTGTCTTGCAGAAAATAAAACCATTCAGCAAGTTGTCATTGAGCAGAATCTTTTGACGCAAGAGCAGTTAAATCAAATTTTCTCTTTTGAAAATTTAGTGTCTGAGATCGCGGGTCATGTTGTCGATGATATGAACATGGACAAAGTAAGCTAATAGACTAGATAGAATCTGAAAATCAATTGAATATGAATTGATGGCATATTTCATTCAATGAGGTATGCCATTTTCATTGAAACTTTTAAGTATAATTTCTTAATTGAATGTTTATAATAATTAAAATTTTGAGCCATCAATACAAACATTATAATTTAGAGAAAATGAATGAAAAGAATAGTAATAAGCACGCTGCTGTGTTCGATGTTGCTGGCATCCTGTTCAAAAAAAATAGAGGAACACTCTGCTGAAGCAGTTCAAAAAAACACTGCTGATACGCAAGTTGATATGCAAGAAGCGGCTGAACCAAATACTTTGCCCGTCCAGGAGCAAAAACCTGAGGTCATATTAAATCAAGAGGTTAATCCGGTTGAACTTACTCGTCGTATGGTTCGAGAGGCGCAAATTAACTTTACCGTTAAAGATGTGGTGAAAAGCAGTTTAGAGATTGAAAAAATAACCCTTGAAGCAGGCGGATTTATTGAAAGAAAAGATATTGATTTCAATGTGGTTGATCTTAAACGTCAGAATATTTAAGAAGGTAAAGTAAAAGTATTTGAAAAAGTTGAACCTATATCTTTTATGGTGCTACGTGTACCGAGTGAGCGTGCCCCACATGTTGTTAATCAACTTTTACCTTTAATATTTTTTCTGAATCAGCAACGCTATAGTGCACAACGTTTTGAATTGAAGCTTCTTCAAGAAAAAATGAATCAAGCACAGACTATTTCAAGTCAAGCACGACCAGCTCATTTGAATGAAATCACACGGCTCACTCAACTCGAAGTTCAAGACCGTGTTAAATTCAGTACGATCAGTTTACAACTGAATCAACCAACACTGGTCCGAGAAAGGGTTGATATTGATATTGATGCAGTGGCGCGATTAAATGGTGATCACTTTATTCAGCGTGCTTGGAATAGCATCAAATATGGCTGGCAATTTGTGCTCGATCTTTTGGTGTTTTTATTAATGATTTGGCCTTTTTATTTGATTGTCTTAATTGGCTTCTTGTTATATCGATGGTTAAAACCTTATTTTGATAAACTCAAATAAGCCCATGCCTCAATTTGGCTGAACTGAAGAAAGAAGTTTAGCCAAATCTTGCATTCCTTCGGTTGCTGATTTTGAGATACATGTATAGTGTTGTGGCACACGGCCGAGATCGGCTTTAGGGTCGATATAATACGCATCACAGCTTGGTGAAATACTGTGTACTAAGCTTGCAACAGGATAAACAGCTAAGCTTGTTCCAATCACAACAAAGATTTCAGCTTGCTGGCAAATCACTTCTGCTTCTTCAAAAGCGGGAACGGATTCACCAAACCATACGACATGTGGACGAAGCGGATATCCAGCGTCACAGAAGTCACGAGAAATATCCAGTTCAGTACCTTCAATTGTGTAAAATTTGTCTGTGAATTGAGCATCTGGCCCCGAGGTTTTGGCCAGTCTTATATTTCCATGAAGATGTAGTACTTTTTTGCTTCCTGCGCGTTCATGTAAGTCATCAATATTCTGCGTGATCACATGTACATCATAATGTTGTTCAAGTGCTGCAATCGCAAGATGTGCTGCATTAGGTTCAGATGCTAAAATTTTTTTTCGCCGTTCATTGTAAAAGCGCTGTACTAAAACAGGATTGTTACGCCAAGCTTCGGGCGTTGCGACATCCTCTATGCGATGGTTTTCCCAAAGTCCATCGCTATCTCGAAATGTATTGATACCACTTTCAGCACTCATACCAGCACCCGAAAAAATCACAAGCTTTTTTTTAGACTGATTCATCCAATCTCCATCCTATTGATTTTATGCCCACGTATGACGTCTGGATCAACTTAATATTCAAATATTCATTAGAGCTTATATAGTTTGATTCAGAAATTTAGAAATTTCTTGTGCGAATTTAATGGGTTCATTGATTAAAGGCGTATGCCCTGAGCGCTCAAACAGTACGATACGATGATTTTTAACCGATTCAGCAATGAGCTTTTGCCCTTGCGCTGGATAGAGTGCGGATTTAGCGCCGATAAAAAAAGTTGCTGGACATTCTAACTTTGAGATCGCGGCTCTGTAATCTTCTTTATGGTTTAGATAGTTGTCAATGTACCAACGCATATAGTCGAGACGTTGCATAGGGAGGATTAACTTTTGAATTTTCGGTTGATTGAGTGTTGTTTTAAAAATTTTAGCGCTCAATTGATGATTATCTTGTAAAGATAAAAATTTAACCCAAAGCTCGACTAATTCGCGGCTTAAGTGAGTAGGTAATTCACTCAGGTTTTGATAATTTTCATGTTGATGTAAAAAAGAAGAAAGTTCGATGAGTAGCTTTTTGAACTCTGGATAGCGATCGCCCAATAGCCCGAAACTCCAAGTTTCATCAGAAGGTATTTTAGGGGTTTGATCAATATGCAAGTATGCTTGGATTTGATCAGCAAATTGACCATATTGCATACCATGCATGGCAGTAGTTGCCCCCATAGAATAAGCAATCACTCTATATTGCTGTTTAGGGCGTTGACTGATCAATGCCTGAATATCGTTCCAGTGACTTGAAATAGCATTAGTATCTGGAATTTTACAATGCTTAGACCCACCAAAACCGCGCCAGTCAGGAATAATAAATTTATATTTCTTTAAATTAAATGCAAAAAAAGGAATCCATTGCCAACTTTGCATTCCTAAACCAGATAGCACCAAAACAGGTTCACCTTGACCAATTTCACGAACATATAATTTTTCGTCATCTTGCATGGTATAAAATGGCATAGATATATCCTTTATTTTGTATTCATTATTTTCAATTGTGGAATTACACGTTCTAACCAACTGATCCAACCTTGCTCTAATTCAATGCCTAATTGAAGAATCATTTTATGAATATAGAGTGTACGATCATCATTATTTTTATTGGCAAAATCTTTGTCGTAAATCGCTTGGTATATTTTTAACTTATTTTTATGAATTTCTAAATGAGACTCCAATTCTGTCAGCACATTATTACCACCTAGTTGTGCTTCAGCTCTTAAACGCACCATCAATTCTTCTCTGAGTTGGGCAGGCTCACTATGCTGTACCATCCAATTGGCAAGTTCAGTTCGACCTAGAGCATCAACTTTATATTTTTTCTTTCTCGAGTTGGGATCACCTTCATCAATAGTCGAAATCCAACCTTTTTTTTGCATAGCATTGAGTTCACGATAGATTTGTTGATGAGTTGCATTCCAAAAGAATCCCATAGAACGGTCAAAGCGACGCGCAAGTTCAATACCTGTACTTGGTTTTTCGATGAGACTGGTCAACAAAACATGTGCTAAAGACATAAATCATATATCGTAAAATGTTGAATCAACTTTATTATGCAACATGTTGCATAAAATGCAAAATTAGAATATATATTTATGCAACAAGTTGCATGAAGCACACAATAATAGCAAGCAAACGCGAGCCATGAGGTCAGAATGTCAAATTATCCAAACTTACTTGCACCACTAGATTTAGGTTTTACCACTTTAAAAAATCGTGTATTGATGGGTTCAATGCACGTAGGTTTAGAAGAGGTTGAAGGTGGCTATGAACGTATGGCCGCATTTTATGCTGAGCGTGCTCAAGGACAGGTCGGTCTTATCGTGACGGGGGGAATTTCACCCAACGATGCTGGTGTAACTTTTGCTGGAGGGTCAAAATTAGACTCGATTGCTGAAGCTGAGAAACATAAAATCATTACGCAAGCGGTACATGATGCTGGTGGTAAGATTGCAATGCAGATTTTGCATACTGGTCGATATTCATATCAGCCTGAAAATGTTGCACCATCAGCAATTCAGGCACCAATTAATCCAGTTAAACCTCATGCTTTAAGCTCAGCTGAAGTTCATCAAACCATTGATGATTTTGCCAACTGTGCAAAGCTGGCTCAATATGCAGGTTATGATGGTGTTGAGATTATGGGGTCTGAAGGTTACCTCATCAATGAGTTTATCGCAGCACGTACCAATCACCGTGATGACGAATGGGGTGGGAGTTATGAAAACCGTATTCGTTTGCCTATTGAAATCGTGAAACGTACCCGCGCAGAGGTGGGTGAAAACTTTATTATCATTTATAGACTTTCGATGCTCGACTTGGTTGAGGGCGGTTCAACGCTTGAGGAGGTCATCCATCTTGCAAAAGAAATTGAGAAAGCCGGCGCGACTATCATTAATACAGGTATTGGTTGGCATGAAGCGCGTATACCCACGATTGCAACGAAAGTACCTCGAGCAGCATTTACTTGGGTGACAGAAAAGCTAAAAGGTGAAGTCAATATTCCATTGATTACCTCAAATCGTATCAATACCCCTGAAATGGCAGAACACGTGTTAGCTTCAGGTCATGCAGATATGATTTCTATGGCTCGCCCAATGCTTGCAGATGCAGAATTTGTATTAAAAGCTGAACAGGGTAGAAGTGACGAAATCAACACGTGTATTGGCTGTAACCAAGCGTGTTTGGATCATATTTTTTCACTCAGAATTGCGTCATGCTTGGTTAATCCACGTGCATGTCATGAAACTGAACTCATTTTTAAAGAAACCCATACGCCTAAAAAAATTGCTGTCATTGGTGCAGGTCCTGCAGGATTGAGTTTTGCTACTTATGCTGCTGACCGTGGTCATCAGGTCACCATTTTTGAGGCAGCCGATCAAATTGGTGGTCAATTTAATATTGCCAAAACGATTCCAGGAAAGGAGGAGTTTTATGAGACATTGCGTTACTTTAAGCGAAAAATTGAGTTGCAGCCTTTAATTCAATTAAAACTTAACCATACTGCAACTTTTGAAGAGCTCAATACAGATCAGTTTGATGAAATTGTCGTCGCTACAGGTGTGACACCTCGACATTTAGATATTGAAGGAATTGATCATCCAAAAGTGTTGTCTTATATCGAAGTTTTAAGAGAGAAAAAACCAGTCGGACAGCGTGTTGCGATTATTGGTGCTGGTGGTATTGGTTTTGATACTGCTGAGTATCTAACCCATGAGGGGGAAAGTGGAAGCTTGAATCCTCAAAAATTTTATGATGAATGGGGAATTGATACATCATATTCTAATGTAGGAGGTTTAAAACCTGCTCAATTAGAACAGCCATCACGTGAAATCTACTTATTGCAACGTAAAGCCACTTCAGTTGGTGCAGGCTTGGGTAAAACAACGGGTTGGATTCATCGTACTGGATTAAAAAATCGCGAAGTAAAAATGATTCCAGGTGCAACGTATAACAAGATTGATGACCAAGGTTTACATATCACAATTAACGAACAAACTACCGTCTTAGACGTGGATCATGTGGTGATTTGTGCAGGTCAAGAATCATATACGGCTATGTTTGATCAACTTGAACAGGCAGGTAAAAAAGTTCATTTAATTGGTGGGGCGAAAGAAGCGGGTGAGCTAGATGCAAAACGTGCGATTCGTCAAGGTGCTGAATTGGCTGCCAAGATTTAAGCCAGAAAATTTCTCTCCTGTATTCTAGATGAAAGTGCGAGAAGAGGATTTAGAGAGGGTACTTAATTAAATGTGACTTCTCCTTGACATAGTATTCTCCCTTTTCTTCTAAAAGGTTGGACTGATACAACAAAAAGGACATAAAAATGACACTCGAAACCACACAAAAATCCATTCAACGTTGGCACCACATGCTTGAAACGCGTGATTTAAGTCTATTGAATGAGCTTTTGTCTGAAGAAGTCGTATTTAAATCACCCGTCGCATTTAAGCATTATCCAGGCAAACAAGTTGTTACTTTTATTTTGACCAATGTGATTGAGATCTTTGAAAATTTTCGTTATCACCGTGAGTTCTATACAGCAGATGGGCTCAGTGTTGTGCTCGAATTTTCCGCAAATGTCGGTGAAAAAACATTAAAAGGGATTGATATGATCCAGTTTAATGAGCAAGGTCAAATTATTGATTTTGAGGTGATGATTCGGCCTAAAAGTGGTTTAGAAGCTTTGGCGTTGCAAATGGGCCAACGTATGGCTCAATTTCTACCAAAATAAATTAGGCATATTTTTGGCTTATGAATTGGAGTAAGTAAATTCGGAGTCTGTATGAATCTTAATCAGCGTTTCAAGTGGGTGCAGGAATTCACTCAAACCCAATTTGATTATTTTACTGGTGCAGCTATACCTTCAATCTATTTTAATCCGCAAGGTGAGTTAGCGCATGTGATTTCAAACTTGAAACGTTTGCATTATAAATATAGACCAACGCCGTGGCTCTCGAATACGCATGCTCACTTGGTGTATTTTGATAAAATTCGAAAGAAAACCGTAAAATTAGAATATGACTTCATTGAACAGTTAACAATGTCTGACGGGGGAACGACGGGTATTGCTTGGTATGGTATGCATCTGCCTGCGGAAACACCTACTATTTTAGTGCTACATACCATTACTGGAAGCCCAGCCAGTATGAGAGAATTGGTCAGAGACTTACATCAAGTAACTGGTTGGCGTATCGCATTGTGTTTAAGACGAGGGCATGCAGGTCTACCACTTTCAGTTCCTAAAATTAATCTTTTTGGAGACACGCAAGATCTAAGAGAGCAGATTGAACGTATTCAACAGCGCTTGCCATATTCTAAATTGTATGCAGTTGGGTCTTCAGCAGGAACTGGATTATTGGTCAGATATTTAGGGGAGGAAGAAAGTTCCACACCAATTCAAGCGGCTTTCGCACTTTGTCCTGGATACAATACGGAAACTGGTTTTTCAAATGTTCATCCTTTTTATAGCCGTTTGATGGCAAAAAAGTTAAATGCACATTTTTTAAAACCTTATGAGCAACATTGGCGAAATTTAGAAAGTTTAAAGCAACTGAGTGTTGCTAAAGATTTATTTGATTTTGAAAAAACATATTATCAGTTCGCTGGATTTGAAAATTATGACGCATATTGTAAAGCGACAAATCCCATCTATGTCTTTGAGAAGATTAGAGTGCCGTTGATGATTTTAAATTCGGAAGACGATCCAGTATGCCATATCCGCAATTTAGAGCCTTATAAAGAAGTGATTCAACATATGCCGAACATGGCAGTAGTGACCACAAAAAAAGGAAGCCATTGCTGTTTCTATGAAGGTAATAAAAATCCAGAATCTTGGGCACACAAATTAATTGCAGAATTTTTTTTAGAATTAGAGAAAGCCTGAAAATTTTTGTTGTTTATAAATGAATAACAATTTGACTTTCATTTATGTTGACATAAAAAAACCGAGTCTTGTCACTCGGTTTTTTTAAATTCGAAAATTAGTTTTCTAAAGCAGGGGTAGCAGCAGCAATAGCAGCGGCAACAGCATCATCTTCAGATTGAGAACCACCTGTTGATGCACTTGGAGAAGGTGTAGGGCGTTCTACATTTTCAACAGCTGGTGCTGGGGCAGGATTCGTTTGTGCAGGAGCATCGCGGTATTCACGACGAATAGTCGCTGACGTATTGTTTGTTTCCTGATGCTCAATTTCAACTTGAGTTGGTGGCTCAGGTTCGATTTCTGGTTCAGAAATCTCAATGTTCTCAATTTGTTCTGCCTGTTCAGTTGTTTCAACAGTTTGTTCCTGTTCTTCTTCCTTAGGCGCTTCTTTTTTTACACATGCAGTAACGAGGAGTGCAGATAAGATTGCACCACCGATTAAAAGTTTTTTATTCATAGTTGCTCAAAACAAACTAGCTAGATCGACTAACGTAGTATAACAGCAAATTAACAGATGAAAATCACTGAAAGTGTGCGTGAATCTTTATTGGAAATGATGATAGAATAACCAATTGTTTATTGTTCTTTGAATTGATGCGGATTGACTTTGCTTTATAGGTACAGAGTAAAGTAAAATTGCGCAACATTGCAGGCCGATTTAGGCTCGATTGTACGAGAAACCCAATGACCCATTTTATTTTCGTTACTGGTGGTGTTGTTTCATCACTAGGTAAAGGTATTTCAGCTGCTTCAGTTGCTGCACTTTTAGAAGCCCGTGGATTAAAAGTAACCATGGTGAAAATGGATCCATACATTAATGTCGATCCAGGGACGATGAGCCCGTTCCAACATGGTGAAGTTTTTGTCACAGAGGATGGTGCGGAAACTGACTTAGACTTGGGTTATTACGAACGTTTCTTGCGTCGTGCGAAAATGACCAAGCTTAATAACTTTACATCTGGTCGCGTGTACCAAGACGTTTTAAATAAAGAGCGTCGCGGTGATTACCTTGGTGGAACAGTTCAAGTTATTCCACACATTACAGACAATATTAAAGAACGTGTTCTTCGCGCTGGCGAAGGCTATGACGTTGCTATTGTTGAGATTGGCGGTACAGTAGGTGACATTGAATCTCTCCCATTCATGGAATCTGTTCGTCAGTTAATGGTTGAACTTGGTCACAAACGCACAATGCTGATGCATTTAACGTTGTTGCCATATATCAAGTCAGCTGCAGAGTTGAAAACAAAACCAACTCAGCACTCGGTGAAAGAATTACTCTCAATCGGTATTCAACCAGATATTTTGATCTGTCGTACTGAACACGATGTTGATGCTGATACAAAGCGTAAAATTGCGTTGTTCACGAACGTAGAAGCTCGTGCAGTTGTGGTGTGTAAAGATGCACGCACAATTTACGAAATTCCACGTACGTTCTATGAACAAGACGTTGATGATTTAATTTGCGAGCGTTTTGGTTATAACGATTTACCAGAAGCCGATCTTTCAGATTGGGATAATGTCGTAGAAGCATTATTAAACCCTGAGTACACTGTTCGTGTTGCGATGGTGGGTAAATATGTTGAACTTCCAGATGCTTATAAATCTGTGAACGAAGCACTTTTACATGCGGGTATCCAAAACCGCGTTAAAGTTCAAATTGATTATGTCAATGCCGAAGAACTTGAAAGCCAAGATGTAGCAGAAGTGTTGAAAGATGCTGACGCAATCTTAGTTCCTGGTGGTTTTGGCGAGCGCGGTACTGAAGGTAAGATGCAAGCGATTAAATTCGCACGTGAGAATGGAATTCCATTCCTTGGTATTTGCTTGGGTATGCAACTTGCGGTCATTGAATACGCACGTAATGTTGCGGGTATTGTAGATGCAACTTCAACTGAATTTAACCGTTCAACTAAATCGCCTTTAATTGGTTTGATTACGGAATGGTTAGACGAACGTGGTGAAGTACAACAACGTTCTGTAGATTCTGATCTTGGTGGAACAATGCGTCTTGGCGCTCAAAAATCAGAATTGGTTGAAGGCACTAAAACTGCAGAAGTGTATGGTTCAGTAGAAATTATTGAACGTCATCGCCATCGTTACGAAATGAATAATCGTTATATTCCTACTTTAGAAGAAAAAGGTATGAAAATTTCTGGTTATTCACCAATCCAACGTTTAGTTGAAACTGTTGAAATTCCTCAACATCCTTGGTTTATTGCTGTACAATTCCACCCGGAATTTACAAGTTCTCCACGTGATGGTCATCCATTATTTGCTGGTTTTATTGATGCTGCTAAAAAACAGTATCAAAAATCGAAATAATGAATGTCTTAGGACATAACTAGGAAGTTTAAATGTCACAATTAAAAGCACAAGAAATTGTACGTTTAGGCGATATACAAATGGCAAATCATTTGCCATTTGTATTATTCGGCGGAATGAATGTACTTGAATCAAAAGATTTAGCTTTTGAAATTGCAGAAACTTATGTTGATATTTGCAAACGTTTGGATATTCCATATGTTTTCAAAGCAAGCTTTGATAAAGCAAATCGTTCGAGCTTAAATTCTTTCCGCGGACCTGGTCTTGAAAAAGGAATTGAGTGGTTAGCTGACATTAAAAAACATTTTAATGTACCCATCATTACAGATGTTCATGAACCATATCAAGCAGCACCTGTGGCTGAAGTGGCTGACATCATTCAATTACCTGCTTTCCTCAGCCGTCAAACAGATCTTGTTGAGGCAATGGCAAAAACTCAAGCCATTATCAATATCAAAAAAGCGCAATTCTTAGCACCGCATGAAATGCGTCATATCTTGCACAAGTGTTTGGAAGCAGGGAATGACAAGCTGATTTTATGTGAGCGTGGCTCAGCATTTGGTTACAACAACTTAGTTGTCGATATGCTTGGTTTCGACATCATGAAAGAAATGAATGTGCCGGTCTTCTTTGACGTGACACATGCACTTCAAACCCCGGGTGGTCGTGCAGATTCAGCAGGTGGTCGTCGCGCACAAATTACGACATTAGCGCGTGCGGGTATGGCGACAGGTCTAGCAGGTCTTTTTCTGGAAGGACATCCTGATCCAGAAAAAGCAAAATGTGATGGACCTTGCGCTCTTCGAATGTCTCAACTTGAGCCATTCTTAGCTCAGCTTAAAGAATTGGATACCTTGGTTAAAGGTTTCAAAAAATTAGATACACACTGATGCAGCGTTAGACGCATCGTTTTATTAATCAACTGAGGAATTGTTCATGAGCCAAATCGTTGACATTCGTGCACGTGAAATTTTGGACTCTCGTGGTAACCCAACCATCGAAGCAGACGTTATCTTAGCATCTGGCGTAGTTGGCCGTGCATGTGCACCATCTGGTGCTTCAACTGGTTCTCGTGAAGCTTTAGAACTTCGTGATGGCGATAAAGCACGTTACTTAGGTAAAGGTGTTAAAACTGCTGTGAACAACGTAAACACGTTAATCCGTGACGCGTTAGTGGGTAAATCAGTATTCGAACAAAAAGACATCGATAATACGATGATCGCTTTAGACGGAACTGAAAACAAAGAAAAATTAGGTGCGAACGCAACTTTGGCAGTGTCTTTGGCTGCTGCGCGTGCTGCTGCTGACGAAAAGAAAATTCCTCTTTTCCAATACATCGCAGACCTTCGTAACAACAGCATTTTAACAATGCCTGTTCCAATGATGAACATCTTAAACGGTGGTTCACATGCGGACAACAACGTTGATATCCAAGAATTCATGATTGAGCCTGTTGGCTTCACTTCATTCTCTGAAGCACTTCGCGCAGGCGCAGAAATCTTCCATTCTTTAAAATCAGTTTTAAAGAAACAAGGTTTAAATACTGCTGTTGGTGATGAAGGTGGTTTCGCACCGAACTTACGTTCAAACGAAGAAGCAATCACAGTTATCCTTGAAGCGATTGAAAAAACTGGCTACAAAGCGGGTTCTGACATTATGCTTGCGCTTGACTGTGCATCTTCAGAATTCTACAAAGATGGTCAGTACATCCTTGCTGGTGAAGGCAATAAAGCATTCACAAACAACCAATTCTCTGACTACCTTGCTGGTCTTGTAAACCAATATCCAATTATCTCTATTGAAGATGGTTTAGATGAATCTGATTGGGAAGGTTGGTCTTACCTAACTTCGATTCTTGGTGACAAGATTCAATTGGTTGGTGATGATTTGTTTGTTACAAATCCTAAGATCCTTCAACGTGGTATCAACGAAAAAGTTGGTAACTCTATCCTGATTAAGTACAACCAAATCGGTACGTTGACTGAGACTTTAGATGCGATCTATCTTGCTAAAGCAAATGGTTACTCTACAGTGATTTCTCACCGCTCTGGCGAAACTGAAGATTCTACAATTGCGGATCTTGCAGTAGGTACTGGTGCTGGTCAAATCAAAACTGGTTCACTTTGCCGTTCTGACCGTGTAGCGAAATACAACCAATTGCTTCGTATCGAAGAATTGACGAATGCTATTTACCGCGGTAAAGCTGAGTTTAAAGGTTTAAATTAATCGTTTAGATTATTTTGAATTTTAAAAAACCACTCTATAAAGAGTGGTTTTTTATTTAATTTCTAAAGTTTATGTTTAAGCCTCAATTGAGAGAGTTTTGCTTCCAAAGATTGATGACTTTCAATACTTAAATCATTTCTTAATAATTTTGCAAAGTCGAAAACTTTCTGTTCAAGGGTTTTGCTAGAGTCTAAAGGGAAATTGTTAAAGAAATGGTTAGATACAGAAGTTTGATAAGTTATGAGGACTTTTTCTAATTCATAAAGTTCTAATCGTATTGATGATGTTGTAATTAAATTAACTTTATTGATACATCCAATCAATCTAATGTACTTGGACAAATGAGTGTCCCACTCAATATCGGGTTGATGATTGTCTGAATCTTGTTTTTTGTGCTTAAGTAATAATGATGAAACTAAAAATTGTGTATATGCGTCTGTAAGATCGATATATTGATCTCGTTTAGATTCAGCAATTTTATCAATTTTAATTTGTTTTACTGTATTCTTTGCTGTGCTTCTCAGGGAGAAAATTACGACAGCAGCACCAATTAATGCACCTAGAACCCCTAAAATACCTTGAATATAGGCTGCACGAATCGTTATCTCAAATTCATTCATTAATTGAAATCCTTTTTTATGAAGCTCTTAAGCAAATTGTTATGTTATCAAGCTATGAAATAAAAAGTGTAAAAATAATGATTCTAGAATATTCAATAACTTTTGATATTTAACAGTACATATTTTTAAAAAAAATCAATCAATGTGAATTTGTTTAACATTTGCATATTTAACACAGTTACACATACTACCTTTCTTTGTTTTAGGGTATATTAGTGCTCTAATTTCATGATGTTAACTAAGCCTCAAAAATAATGTTAGACGTCTTTAAAACTACTTCAAGTAAAGTGATTTTGCTGGTGGCAATAATTTTAATTGCCATCTTTCAATATCGCTTTTGGCTCGGTGAAGGAGGATATTTCCCTCATCAGGCGCTACTTCAGCAAATGAATCAACAAGCTGAAACAAATGAAGAGTTAAAAGAGCGTAATCGTATTCTAGCTGCTGAAGTGTATGATCTAAAAAATGGTGTTGAGGCGATTGAAGAACATGCACGTTTAGATCTTGGCTTAATTAAGCCTCATGAAACTTTTATTCAAATGAGTACAATCAGTACGAATTATAAGCCGATTTACATCGACCCAAATGCTAACGTAGATTTAAGAACCAATGAGTCTAGACAACCTGAATCTGAACAACCGTAAATTATGGGCTATTATTCCGGCAGCAGGTTCTGGTAGTCGATTTTCCAAATCAGCGTTAAAGCAATATCAAATTATCCAGAATAAAACTGTACTTGAGCATACTGTAGAACGTATTGCTCAATTGCCTATTGCTGGCTATGTATTGGCAATCTCAGAGCATGACCAATTTGCTCAGACACTTCAATTTGCTAAATCGGAAATCCTTCATTTCTGCTTAGGTGGTCAGGAGAGGGTTGATTCTGTACTTAACGGTTTAAAGTATTTAACCAATATTGCAGATGAAAATGATCTGGTGTTTGTGCATGATGCTGCTCGACCTTGTGTCAGCTTGAGCAATTTAGAGTCTTTGATTCGCCATGTTATCGAATCTAAGCATAGCGCAATTTTAGCAACGCCTGTGCGTGATACTTTAAAAAGAGTAGATCCGTCGAGTGCTATTGAAAAAACTGTAGATCGAAGTGCATTGTGGCAAGCACAAACTCCACAATTGTCGACCATTAAATTGTTAAAAACTTCCATTGAACACGCTTTAACTCACAGGATCACAATTACGGATGAAGCGAGTGCGCTTGAATATGCTCATCATCCAGTGGATGTGGTGATTGGACGATCTGATAATATTAAAATTACTTATCCTGAAGATTTAGAACTTGCTCGTCTGATTCTTCAGTCACAGTGTGACTCGAAATAATTTAGTTTTATGTTTGGGACTTTGCTTAAATAGCCAAAACATTGTCTTATAATAACGCCACTTAGAATATGCAATTCAGCCAATGATACCTTCACAACAGTACCGTTTTTTGCGTCATGCCTTGAGAGATGGACGAACAATCAAACATGATTCGTCACGTTGGACTAAATTACATTTAGATCCATGGTTACTTGGTTTTTTGATATTAAACGCAGCTTTTGGACTCATGGTTGTTTATAGTGCAACCAATCATGATTCAAGCATGGTGATTCGTCAGGCGACCAGTTTTGGTATCGGTTTTATTTTGCTGTTTATTTGTGCACAAATTCCTCCAAAAGTTTATCAAATTGTCAGTCCTTATCTGTATGCATTTTCGATTGTGCTTCTGCTTTTGGTATTGCTAATTGGTGATGTCCGCTTAGGCGCAAAACGCTGGATTTCTATTCCTGGATTAGGGAGTGTGCAGCCCAGTGAATTTATGAAATTTACGATGCCACTCATGATGGCTTGGTTTTTCAGTCTGCGGACTTTACCACCCAAATTTATGCATATTCTCTTTGCATTATTTCTGATGATGATTCCTTTTGTTTTAGTCGCATTACAGCCTGACTTAAACATTGGATTAATTATTCCCGGAATTTTTGTCATTTTTTTAAGTGGTATTTCTTGGCGTTTGATTGGGGCTGTGGTCGCTGGGTTTGCAGTGGTTGCACCATTATTATGGAATTTCTTTCTACAGGAATACCAAAAAAAGCGAATTTTAACTTTATTTGATCCTGAATCAGATCCGCTAGGTGCAGGGTGGAATATCATTCAGTCTAAAATTGCGATTGGTTCTGGTGGACTATTTGGTAAAGGTTTTAATGAAGGAACACAGTCTCATTTAGGTTATCTCCCCGAACATCATACAGACTTTATTATGTCTGCTTATGCAGAGGAATTTGGCTTTTTTGGTGTGTTCGTATTATTTGTTATTTTTGCTGCGATCATTATTCGTTGTTTGATTATTTCCATGAACAGCTTCCATAATTTTGGACGTCTTTATGCGGGTGCGGCAGGTTTAACTTTCTTTTTCTTTGTGTTTTTGAATAGTGGAATGGTGAGTGGAATTCTTCCAGTCACAGGTGATCCATTGCCACTCATGAGTTATGGTGGTACGGCAGTCATTGCAACGCTCGCAGGTATGGGCATTGTAATGTCTATACATACACATCGCTAAAACATATGGGGGTGACAGTAAATTTTCAACTCAGCTTTTACTTGCTCTCACATCTAATGAAACTTTGAGCTTCAATGATTGCTCTAATCATCCATTACACTTTTATGCTGAAGAATATGAAAGTGTAGATGGAAGATGATCTAAGCTCTCTGAGAGAGTAACTTTAAAAATAAATTGTTTCCTCATTTGTTTTTAATGACTAAATTGTTCTCGATGGTAGAGAAAATTTGAGCTAAACAATGACCTTTGTACTGTTTCCTGAGAAAATAATATCCCTGTCATAGCCGTTGGTTTAAAGTTGATGATCCATTTTATGAAAATTTTTTTCTAAATTTGATTCATGTAGATGTATAAAAAAATTAACTATGGCATATTAATTGCTGAATAAGAATTAAACGAATATTGCAGGAGAGAGGTCTTCTGTAGATCCGCCGAAGGAGCAACGACCCCGGAATCTCTCAGGCAAAAGGACTGTAATTATTCTCAATCATCTGGAGAGAAGTCTAATGATGTTTAGACTCACCGAAGGGGATGGAAATAATCATATGTGATGAAGATTTCCGAAGCTCTCAGGTACCGTGACAGATGGGGCACTGAAAATATAAAATTTTCAAGGAGCTTTTATGTCACATATTATGGTGATTGGTGCTGGCATTACAGGAATAACCACTGCCTACGAATTATTAGAACTTGGTTATCAAGTCACAATTTTGGATAAAAACTTATACCCAGCAATGGAGACTTCATTTGCGAATGGAGGTCAACTCTCTGCATGTAATGCAGAGGTGTGGAATCAGAAAGCAACGGTACTGAAGGGTATCAAATGGATGACCCAAAAAGATGCACCATTATTACTCAACCCATCTTTTGATTTGCATAAATACGCTTGGCTGATTGAATTTATGGGTAATATCAAAAATTACGAAGCCAACACACAAGAAACGGTAAGGCTGGCATTATTGGCAAGAAAACGGCTATTCGAAATTGCACAGAAAGAAAATATTCAATTCGATTTGGAAAAGCGTGGAATTTTGCACTTTTATCATAATCAGCAGGATTATGATGTTGCAATAAGAGTGAACGATTTGTTATGCAAAGGTGGATTAGAGCGTCACGCTGTTACAAATGAAGAAATTCACAGTATTGAACCAAGTTTGACGGGGGAATATTACGGTGGTTTTTATTGTCCTGATGATGCCACAGGAGATATACACAAATACACCACGCATTTAGCCCAAGTGGTCGCGAATAAAGGAGGGAAGTTTTTATACGGTGTAGAAGTTGAAGATTTAAATCTGGATCATTCTACAGAGCAAGTTTCAGCTAAATATCGCGCTTGTGATCCTAAAAATAGAGATATACCCGATGGATTTATTCAAGCTGATGCAATGGTCATTTGTGGTGGAGTTGGAAGCTATCATTTAGCACAACAGGCTGGAGATCGTGTCAATGTTTATCCAGTGAAAGGGTACTCGATTACAGTTCAGTTGAATGATGAACATAGCCAACAACATGCACCATGGGTAAGTTTATTGGATGAAAGTGCAAAAATTGTGACGTCGAGATTAGGTCGAGATCGTTTAAGAATTGCTGGTACTGCAGAATTTAATGGCTATAACCGAGACATCCGTATGGATCGCATACAACCTTTGGTTCATTGGGTGAATCGTAATTTTGATATTTCAACTGAGCATTGTGTCCCTTGGGCTGGATTAAGACCGATGATGCCGAATATGATGCCAGTGGTAAGACAAGGGAAGCATCCGAGAGTCTTTTATAATACCGGTCATGGGCATCTGGGTTGGACGCTGTCAGCTGCAACTGCTGCAATGATCAGTTTAGAAATTTCACAGAAAATAGCGGCTTAATGAAAAGCCACAATAGCGTGAAAACTATTGTGGCAAATACATTTATAGTCGAGTGAAAACTTGATCTGCATTCAAACGAGATTTAGGTAATTTGGCATTAAAATCTTTTTCACTTCGATAACCAAGTGCCAATAGCACTGATGGAATCAGGCCTTTTGCGTCAAGATTTAACTCTTCAGCGATAATTTTTTCATCGAATCCTCCAATTGGAGTGGCATCGATACCTTCTAAACCTGCAGCAAATAAGGTTTGCCCAAGTGCAATAAAAGTTTGATTTTCAGACCAGCGCTGGATATCGCCTTTTTCGTTGCGATAATAATCAACATAGCCTAAGCGCGTATCTTTTTGAGCTTGTTTTGCTTGGTCATCTTTAAAACGACCACTGATTTCATCTTGATTTAATAATCGATCTAGATGAAAGTCTGTAATGTCTTTATGCGTACAAAACAGAATTGTGTGTGAAGATTCAAGGACTTTGGGTGCATTATAAACATACTTACCAACCAGTGCTTTAGCAATGCGCTGTTTGGCTTCATCAGTTTCGATGACAAAGAAATGCCACGGTTGAATATTGATAGACGAAGGTGCGAGCCTTAAAGATTCCAATAATTTTTCAAACTTTTCTTGAGGGATCTTTTTTGAAGAATCGTATGCTTTGGTGGTGTAGCGAGATTGGGAGATGTTTAACAAATCCATATTATCCTCCGATTATTCACAATATATTCATCTAAAAATTTTAAATGACTCTGAACTTAAATATTTTCTATAGTTGATGCTAAATGATATGAAAAATCTGACTTGTCTTTAAATCAATAGGCATATTTTAAATCAGTATATTTTTCTAATGACATTGCAATTTGTTGGTTGATAAATGCGCGCACATCTTCTTCAGTCATAGGTTGACCATTCTTGCTGATATTATGTTCGATCGGTGCTTGGTCTGCGGCCTTAATTTTGTAGACAAGGTGGGTGATCAATTCGTAATCGTTATTATGGTTTACGATGTTAGTCACATATTGATATGAATGCTCAAAGTTGAGATCTTGATGGGAAAATATAAATTGTTCAAAGATTGTCAATGCGGCGCCATCAGCAAGATTTTTGAGTTCATCAATAATTGTGGCATCTAGGCGTAGATCATAACGTTCAGAGATTGCTTTACCATCGATTAATAATGACACTTTATCATCTTCATGGTGTTGAACAGTAATATTGCTGAAATTAGACATGACAAACTCACGAATTGAATTGAGTCGTTATTATCATATGCAAAAAAACTTAAAGCAAAACATACTGATTAATATTCAAACATTGAGTGAAATTTCAATTTAAAGGTTGATGAGATCATTATAAAAATAGAGGAACTAATAAGACCATGTTTTCAGTGTCAGATCATTGATTGACTGCTTAGAGAATTTCGATTGATTAATTTCCAAAATTTGAGCTTGATCCAAACGCCAGTCGCCTAAAACAATTCTTCTTTTATCCTGAGAGATATGGATTTGAGGGCGATGCGTATGACCATGAATTAGTAAATCAACTTCTTTCAATGCATCGTGGACAGCATCTTGATTTACATCCATGACATCATAAGATTTAAATTCTTTTGATTCGTGGCTTTTTTTTCTAAATCCATTTGCAAGTTGAGTACGAAAAGAAAGTGGGGTATTCCGCAGTATCCAAATGATGAGTGGATTTCTGATTATTTTTTTAAAACGTTGATAGGCGACATCGTCTGTACATAGTGAATCACCATGTTCTATACGAATTTGGACGTCATTTATTTTTAAGTTAGAGACTTCGGACAATAAGATGCCACCAAATTTATTTAAAAAAATTTGATTCAGCGCAAAATCACGATTGCCGACAGAAAATAAAACTTGATTTCCCTGAGCAGTAAATCTTTTTAAGCGTTCAACGATTTCATCGAGCCAAGGAGCTGTATAGTCATCACCAATCCATGCATTAAACCAATCACCTAAAATATAGAGTTGGGTTTGCTGGTCTTGATAATGATCTAATAAATCTAAAAACCCTCGAACGAGTCGAGGGTGTTCAGGTGACAGGTGTAAATCTGAAATAAACAGATAGGTCACTTAATATTCCTTATTTGCCTACATCCCCATCAACTTTAGATGGGGAAACAATCCCTTGAACATGATATTCGTTTTAAAGCAGTGCTTGAAAACTTAATAAGTTAAGGGGTAGGTTTTTTATTCAGAGATAATTTTAGCAGATTCGATCACAACGTTTTCTAGTGGAACGTCAGCGTGGTAGCCACGGTTACCAGTGCGAACGCCTTTGATTTCATTAACAACGTCCATACCTTCTACAACTTTACCAAATACTGCATAACCCCAGCCTTGAGCTGTTTTACCCGTATGGTTAAGGAAAGCATTGTTTTTCACGTTAATGAAGAATTGTGCAGATGCTGAGTGAGGAGCTTGAGTACGTGCCATGGCAATCGTACCTTCGTCATTGCTTAAACCGTTGTCAGCTTCATTTTCAATAGAATCGCGAGTTGCTTTTTCTTTGAAGTTTTCATCCATGCCACCGCCTTGGATCATGAAACCGTCAATTACACGGTGGAAAATTACGCCATCATAAAAACCATCACGAACGTACTCTAAAAAGTTAGCAACAGTTTTAGGTGCTTTTTCAGAGTTAAGCTCTAGAACAATACGTCCTTTATTGGTGTTTAATTCGACTTGAGGAAAACTCATTCTATAATCTCCTGATCATGGACAAAAAGCCATGGGTTTGTGGTTGAGAGAAGCATAAGCAAACTGTAAACTACAAGGCAAGCAAAAACGTTATTTTCTTTGTTAATAATATGAAGATAGCGTTTTAATTATCCTATTTTATCTTATAGAAGTGATTTATCAACTATGAAGCCGAATGATGTTGTTTCATCCCTGCCAAATACCCCGACGACTAACAATCCATCAGTCGATGCTGCGCAGCAAGAACAACAACCGGGCTTAGACTTTGTACGTCAAGTAATTACAGAAGATCTTGCAGCAGGGCGTACAGATAAAGTCGTGACGCGCTTTCCACCAGAGCCTAATGGTTATTTACACATTGGACATGTTAAAGCGATTTGCCTGAATTTTGGTATTGCAGAAGAATTTTCTGGTTTATGTAATCTTCGTTTTGACGATACAAATCCAGATGCAGAAGAACAAGAATATGTAGATGGTATTGCGAACGATGTTAAATGGCTCGGTTTCGACTGGAATGGTGAACCACGCTACGCATCAAGTTACTTTGATCAATTGTATCAATGGGCGATTCAATTAATTAAACAAGGTGATGCATATGTCGATTTGCAATCTCCTGAAGAAATTAAGCTGAATCGTGGAAATTTTGTAGAACCAGGTAAAAATTCTCCGCAACGTGATGCAACGGTTGAAGAAAACTTAGCACGTTTTGAACAAATGCGTAATGGTGAGCTTGGAGAAGGCCAAGCAGTACTTCGTGCCAAGATTGATATGGCATCACCGAACGTACATATGCGTGATCCAATTCTTTACCGTGTTTTACATTCTGAGCATCATCAAACAGGCGATACGTGGAAAATCTATCCAATGTATGACTATGCGCATCCTTTGTCTGATGCGATTGAAGGCATTACGCACTCGTTATGTACGCTTGAATTCCAAGACCATCGCCCGTTCTATGATTGGGTTGTCGCTAAGGTAAATTCTCCAGCAGTTCCACGCCAGTACGAATCAAGCCGTTTGAATGTTGATTACACCATCACCTCAAAACGTAAATTACGTAAGCTGGTCGAAGGTGGTTACGTCAATGGTTGGAATGATCCACGTATGCCTACAGTCGTGGGAATGCGTCGTCGTGGCTTTACTCCAGAAGGCTTACGTGATTTCTGTAAGCGTGTGGGCGTATCTAAAACTGATGGTATTGTCGATGTTGCAATGCTTGAATTCTGCATTCGACAATCATTAGAAAATACTGCTGCACGTGGTATGGCGGTATTGAATCCACTTAAAGTGACATTGACCAACCTTCCAGAGGATATGGATTTAACACACGCACGCCATCCAAATGTTGATATGGGTGATCGTGTAATTCCACTGACTTCTGAATTGTATATTGATCGTAAAGATTTTGAGGAAGAGCCGCCTAAAGGGTTTAAACGCTTAATTCCTGGTGGTGAAGTCCGTTTACGTCATGCTTATGTGATTAAATGTGATGAAGTGATTAAGGATGAAAATGGCGAAGTTGTTGAACTTAAATGCTCTATCGATCCGCATACTTTAGGTAAGAATCCAGAAGGTCGTAAAGTCAAAGGTGTTATTCATTGGGTATCTGCAAATAAAGGGATTACTGCTGAGGTTCGTATTTATGATCGTCTATTTACTGAAGCCGCACCTGATGCGGACGATGATTTCTTAGCGAATTTAAATCCAGATTCTCTAAAAATTGTTCAAGCGGTAATTGAGCCTGCTTTAGCTCAAGCGAAACCTGAAGATCGATTCCAATTCGAACGTGAAGGTTATTTTGTCGCTGATCAATTTGATCATACTGTTGAAAAACCTGTCTTTAACCGTATTTTGGATTTAAAAGACAGTTTTAAGCCTGCAAAATAAAGTTTGGTAATATCAAAAAAAGCCTGATTGATTCAGGCTTTTTTTTATTCAAATTTAGATTAATAATTAATTTTTGTGATTAAATTCATATGATTAGATAAAGGTGAGTATTTAAGAATAATTTAATAAGTTATAAATAAAAACTAAAATAACATTATATTTCAAATATATATTTGACTATTTGAATTTTCAAGCGCATATTTAATTCAACCGAAAGGTTAATTTGAAACTTTGTTTTCCTCGAAACCCTGCTTAAGCGGGGCTTTTTTTTGCTTTAGTTTCTGATGCTGCTGTAAAGCGATATACACAGGGCCTTTCAGTTTGCGCTGATCATTTAACTTTTTCTTAATATAAAATACCAAAGCAAAACAGGTGGTTGCTAAAGTTAAAAGAAGACTATTTAAGTAGCTCATGAGTGAGCTGATATAACCAATAGTGGTGAGTCTATTCATCATTTTGATGACTTGTGGGCTACTTTCGATGCCCGTGATCGCCCAAGAACATAAGTGTTCACAATTATTAATAATGAGATGATAGTTATTTTCATGCATTCGAGAGCGCATTCGTCTTACGACAGCACGACCTGAATATTTGGGGGTGCTATAATGCCGAATCGTAATTTTTTTGCCATGTGCAAATTTTTGCAGAGATGTAATTTCGATCGGATGTTTTTTAAAGAGATGAGCAAAACCTGAATAATGAATAACACGACCCTTACCCACATAAATACCATGATGTGAATAACCAAAATGCTTAACAATTAAGTGAGCACCAAGAGGGAATGTTTTGACGTGTTTATGCCGCATTTATAAAATATTCCAATAACTTTACAGATGTACATTTATTGAAAGAGAGTCCACAGTATAACCGAATTGGAAATAAATAATGAGGTATAAATACAATATAAGCACTCTAAAAAAGGTGCCTAAATTTTTTATTCAACTCAAATGAAGTTATGAGAAGAAAGCATTTTGTGCTTCACAATTTTTAATTGCATCTTCTTTAGGAAGCTGTTTAATTTGCTCTTCAAACTCGTTTTTTTGACGATCTATGGCAGTTTGAGGAATACCGCTCTCTTTCGCTAATTTTTCAATGTTGCCCCAAACTTTCTCACATGCTGAAGGTAGCTTATTACAACCACTAAGCGATATGAAAGTCGCCCCTAAAATAATGAATAGAATATTTTTCATTGAATCCCCAAATGTATTTTTAATTATCCTATGAGCTTATCTTAATTGAACATTTTTAAATTGAACAGAAAATTTATCATAAAAAAAGCACTGTCTATGCAGTGCTTTTTTTCTTTACTGAAGGGTGATTTTGTTACTCAATAAATCAGTAAGATCTTTTTTTGAATAGCCACGCGAAATAAGAACTTTTTTGATTCCGCGGATTACATCTTCATCTGATGCCTTTTGTAAAGCCTCGATCAACTGATCGTTAGTCTTACATGAACAATCATTTTCAACACAAGCAATTTGATTTTTATGCTCGTTCTGCTGCGAATCTGATGAAAACAGCTTTTGCCAAAAACTCATAGAGCCTTCATTTGCAACCAAAGATAGGTCGAAATATAGTCGATTTAAAATTTAATGCAAGTTTGTAATCGTGATTTAAAGCACATTTTAAAATAAATATTTCGATGATAAACCTAAAGTTTAACGAAATTATGACATTGAAAAATTAAATTTTTCTTTATTCATATGATTTTTAAGTGAAATTCAAAAAGCATAAAAAATGGACAGTGTAAGAACTGTCCATTTAGTAAGAAATAAATTGTTTAAATTTTCTCTAAAAGAACGCCTGACTCGACATGGTGGGTATAAGGAAATTGATCGAACAGCGCAAATTTAGTGATTTTATGAGTTTCCGATAACATCTTTAAATTGTCGTGCAAAGTATCTGGATTGCATGAAATATAAATAATACGGTTAAAGCGTTGAAGCAGCTTCAAGGTATCATCATCAATGCCTGCACGAGGTGGATCTACAAATACAGTATCGAAGTCATAACTTTGAATATCAATATTGGCTTCTTGTAAACGTCTAAACCCACGTTCTGCATTGAATGCTAAGGTAAAATCTTCAGCTGAAAGGCGAGTAACTTGAATATTATTAATTTGATTTTGCTCAATATTCCATTGCGCTGCATAAACTGATGATTTAGCCAGTTCCGTTGCTAGAACGCGATTAAACTTTAGCGATAATGGAAGGGTAAAATTACCATTACCGCAATAAAGCTCTAAAAGATCTTTATCACTGGTTTGAGCTGCATTACATGCCCACTCCAGCATTTTTTGACAAACTTGCGCATTTGGTTGCGTGAAGCTACTTTCAATTTGCTTATATTTGAATTTACGGTCAAATACTTGTAATTCTTCAATTACATATTCATCCGTCAATACAATTTTTTGACCACGGCTGCGACCAATAATCTTAATATTGAGTTTTGAAGATAAATTTTTTGCTAGTTGTTCCCAGTCTTGGTCAAGCGGACAACGATAAATCAATGAAACCAGCATTTCACCGTTCAACGTAGAAAGAAAATGTACTTCAAACAGACGCTTAGAGAGCACTGCATTTGATTTTAGTTCAGACAGGAGAACTGGCATTAAATCATTAATAGATTTATCCGCGATTGGAAACTCATCAACACGTACAACTTTCTTTTGAATACCATCTTCCGCGCGTTCAAACATGGCATAAAACATATCATCTTCTGTATGCCAAATACGGAACTCAGCTCGCATACGGAAATGTTTTTCAGGAGATGAAAAAACTTCTAGTTCAGGTGGTTGATATTCAGCAAATTGATTGCGGATACGTTCAATTTTTGCATCAAGTTGTTGTTGATAAATAGAAGTCATAAAAATCTAAAAAAACTAGCACAAAGCAGAGTGAATGGTAGCAAATAATAAGCCAACATTCTTCTAAATCTTTGTGCTGTTGTGACTATCTTTTGGTGAGGTGCTCAACTAAGTAGTCGATGAACACACGTACAGCTGGTAATAAACCACGGCGAGAAGGGTAAACCACATGAAAAATACCGTGTGGTGCATTCCAGTTAGGCAGAACCTTAACAAGACGCCCATCTTTAATATAATCTTCAACAATACTGTCTGGGAGTAATGCTACCCCACAATTGTCACTTGAAAGTTGTGCAAGCATAAGTAGATCAGAGCCCATCACGACTGGACTCACTTTGACTTTAATCGATTTGTTGTTTGAATCATGTAGAACGAGTTGTTGATCAGTATGTTCATCAACCATACTTAATATTCGATGATTTGAGAGTTCTTCAGGTTTTTTGATAGATCCAAATTCATTAAGATAAGCCTGACTGGCGAAAAGATGTTGTTCAATATTTTCAAATTTTCGAATGACCAAACTTGGGTCATCATCCAAACTTGAGCGAACACGAAGCGCTAAATCAATTCCTTCATTGATGATATCGACACGTCGATTAGTAACCATCAATTGAACTTTGATTTCAGGATACTGCTTAAGGAAATTTGGCAGTATTTTGGTCATTTCATGCTGGGCAATTGATACGGGTAAACTGACACGAATTAAGCCTCTTGGTTGTTCACTTAAATGATCTACCAAATCATGAGCAGATTGGGCAGCATTCATCATTACTTGCGCATGGCGATAAATGTTCATCCCAATATCAGTGACAGCAAAATGACGTGAACTACGTTGAATAAGCCTTACACCGAGATTTTCTTCTAAATTATAAACACGTCGACTCAATTTTGATTTGGGAATGTCAGTTGCTCGCTCGGCAGCGCTAAAACCACCATGTTCGACAACAAGGGCAAAGCAATAAAAATCATCTAAATCTGAAAGCATGGATTCATTCCATATATGCGACGTTTTGTTAAAAAATACATTATTGTTCTGAATAGTCAATTGCGTTGCTGTGTTTTCTCTAAAATCTAAGGTTGTTATATGTAGTAATGAATAAAGAGGGCTATTTAAAAATCTAAAAGCAATGGTTAAACTTATGTTTTATAGCACGTAATACTTAAGGTTGACATGGCTTATACAACAATTGAACTTCAAGATCCTCAAGAAAATGTACAGTGCCCGCATTGTCAACACGCTGTTATCGACTGGAATGAAGAGCAATATATTCAACCTTGTGATCATACATTGTTTATTGCTATGGACTTGGGATTTGAATTTATTTCAGATGAATTTGAAGCAACTATGCCTCGCACAGTAGATGAAATTCATGCAGATGATGAAAACTCGGATGTGTTTACTGAGATTACACGTTCTGATTTAGCTCACTTTAAAATTTATAAAGTTGCATTGGGTGTCGAAAACCTCAATCGTTATATTGGTTTCCAATCATAATTTTTTTAATCACACGCATATGGTAAAAAGACTTGGGGTTACCTTGAGTCTTTTAATTTCTTTGTATTGGGTTATTGATTGCAAAGTTCTAAGTTTGTGTTAATTCATGATAAGTTCAATGCTTTGCATAAAGAAATCATGGCTATCATAAAATGCACTTATGGCTATAAACATCTAATCTATTTTTGGATTGGTTCGTGTTTTATCGAGCAACTTCACCTTAGATCCAAGTGAATTCTATCTAACCCACTTGGATTTCAGCATTAGGATGACTCAACCTGCTTTTTTTAGGGGTTGCAATTAAATAAGCCAATGTCAAAGGACCGAGACGACCCGCAAACATCAGTATCATGAGCATATATAAACTTGCAGGTTGTAATTCTGAAGTAATACCTCTAGATAATCCGACTGTACAAGCCGCGGAAACAGCTTCAAATAGTAAATCTAGAAAACGTTTATTAGGCTCTAAAATTAACAGCGTAAAGAAACCAATGAAAATGAGCATAGCAGTTATGCTAATGACCGCAAGAGCTTTATAGGTGACCGTTGCAGGAATCGAGTGTTTAAAAACAGTGACTTCGTCAGCTCGTCTCAAAAACGTGATCACACTTAATACTACAATAATAAATGTACCTACTTTAATACCACCAGCAGTACTTAAAGATCCGCCTCCAATAAACATTAATAGCATAGTCACCAAGGTTGCTGGATCACTCATACTGGCCATATCAATACTATTAAATCCAGAGGATCGCGGTACTGTGGCATGAAACCAAGCATTTAATGCTTGGTCTCCAATTGACATTGGGGCGAGGGTCAATGGATTATTTGCTTCTAAACACCAAATCATAATAAAGGCAAATAGATTGAGTCCTGCGATAGTAGAAAGAATGAGTTTGCTGTTTGTTGAGAGTTTTTTCCACTTATGAGCGCGTTTGATATCCATAAGTACCACAAAACCTATTCCACCAATGATATACAACATACTTATGGTCAGTGTTACAGCATATTGACCTGAAAAGCTCATTAAGCTGTTTGGAAAAAGAGAGAAACCACCATTATTAAATGCTGAGATACTGTAAAAGGCTGCATAAAACAGAGCATCACTAAAATCGTAGTATTGAAGCCATGTAAATGTCAGGATGAATGTTCCAATCCCTTCGAAAAATAGAGAATACAATAAGACGGCTTTAACAGTGAACGAGGCCCTTGCTAAACTGGTTTGACCAATTGTTTCTTGAGCCATCACTTGTTGCTTTAAACCAAGTTTAGTGGAAAGGCTCAAAGCAGCCAAAATTGCGAAGGTCATGAATCCTAAGCCACCACATTGGATGAGTAGCATAATGATGAACTGACCAAAAGTCGTATATGCCTCGCCAATATTGACCACAGAAAGTCCCGTAATTGTCACAGCAGACGTGGCGGTAAATAAGGCTTCTAGCCAAGAGACATTTCCTTCATGAGCAAAGGGAAGTTTTAGCAGTAATGTTCCAATGATAATAAAACTGAGAAAGCCCAAAGCAAGCAAACTTGGTGGACTCAAATTAATACTTTGCGTTTTTTTATTGATCAATTGATCATAAAATTTCATCATTTCGAAATAAATCTCGATGAGAGTTTACGTAAAAGATTGACTGGACCTTCAACAATTAAAATGTCATTTTTTTGCAGCAATGTACCAGGTGCGATGTCATAAATTACATGTGTGCCACGTTGTAATAATAATGTTTGTACGCCGTCGCTGTGCTCCATGATATCTTTAAATTCTACACCTTGTAGTTTTTCACCCACTTCCACTTTGACAATATAACGGTCATCATTCAACGCCATATAGCGTCTAACCATTGGGTAGCTTAATGATTGTGCAACGCGAATACCCATGTCTTCTTCTGGATGAATAATTTGACCAATACCGAGATGCGTCAAAATCATATGATGGGCTTTCGATTTTGCTTTTACTAGGATTTTTTCTACGCCTAAATTTTTAAGGTTGAGGACACATAGAATACTGGCCTCAATATCTTCTCCAATTGCGACAACGACGGCATCGCAATTCTGTACATTCAGTTCTCGAAGTACATGTTCATCTGTGGCATCGGCGATGACAGCATGACTGATGTTATCAGAGATATTTTCAACGTATTTTTTTTCAGTATCGATTCCAATCACATCATGTTTTAATTGAGTGAGTTCTAATGCAACTGTACCACCAAAGCTGCCTAAGCCAATTACTGCAAATAGCGCCATTGAATATCCTAAAATTTTAAAGATCAGAAAGTAATGATTTGATTTTAATTTCGCTTCGAGTGAGTTTATCTTGTTGATCTGAGTTGATTCAATTCATTTGTTGAGGATTATTTGTGATCACTATAAAAATAGTAAATCGTAATTGAAATCAATGTCCATGAAAGTGCTAAGTAAATATAAGTTAAATGAATATGATCGATCATAAAGTTAGCATGAACGAAACTTGTCATGAGCACAATTGCCATCATATATATCAACGTCATACGATAACGATAAATAGGTGCTAATCCCAACATGATATAGGGGAGTGCTGCATAACCTAAAAAAATAAAAACTTCGAGGAATTTGCTTAAGGTGGTAACTTCAGTATATAGATATTTCGAAATAAACAGAATTGCGGAAAAGATGATCCACATGAGAAAAGGAATTACTACAAAACTGAACCATATTTGCATGATTTATCTTAATATCTAAAATTTTAAAGTGATCGTTTTTTCTATCTTTCGATTTTAATTGTATATCAATTATTGAATTAAAAAAGCCTGTCAAAATGACAGGCTGTATTGATTTTATTTGAGGAAACGTTGATAACCAAGATTATTGGTAATTTCTTCGTATGGATAATTGATACTTTCTAATGTTTCAACTAAACCATCAGGGTTTTGTTGTGCATCTTCAGCTTCGAGTCCAACCAATACACGACCTTCAGCCGCGCCATGATTACGATAATGAAACAGGGTAATGTTATGCGTTGGACCAAGACGTTCCAAGAATGTTAATAATGCACCTGGACGTTCAGGAAATTCAACGCGGAATAAACGTTCATTTTCAATATCAGCATGACCACCGATCAGGTAGCGAATATGTAATTTGGCAACTTCATCATCAGATAAGTCATCCACATCGTACTGAAACTTTAATGTCTCGAATATTTCTTGACGTTCTTTTTCGCCGCTTTTTAAACTAATTCCAACAAATACTTGCGCTGCAGTCGCACTACTTGCACGGTAGTTGAATTCAGTAATATTTCGACCTTGAAGGGCACGACAGAAATTGAGGAATGCACCTTTTTGTTCAGGAATCGTGACAGCAAAAATAGCTTCTTTACGTTCACCTAATTCAGTTCGTTCTGCAATATATCGTAAACGGTCAAAGTTCATATTTGCACCGCATACAATTGAAACGATGTTTTTACCTTCTAAGCCGTGCTCAGCCACATATTTTTTAATACCAGCAAGTGCCATCGCACCTGACGGCTCAACAATACTACGGCATTCATCATAGGTGTCTTTAATTGCTGCGCATATTTCATCAGTATTCACAAGAACAACTTCTGGTTCTACGATTGGACCTGAATTGTCAGATTTTTGCAGACGAATCACTTCAAAAGGTTTTTCACCGATTTGCGCCACAGCTGTACCATCGGCGAATAAACCAACTGAAGGCAGAATCACACGTTCATTTACTTCTAAAGCAGCTTTTAAACAAGCTGACTCGTCATATTCCACAGGAATAACTTTAACATGTGGTGCTACATCACCAAGGTAAGCAGCAACACCTGCAATCAAACCGCCACCACCAACGGCAACAAATACATAATCCACATCTCGCCATTGACGTAAAATTTCATTGGCAATTGTACCTTGACCAGCCATAACGAGTTCATCGTCATAAGGCGGAATAAAAGTCATTCCTTCTTCTTGCGCACGTTGAATTGCGTATTTATTTGCGATATCAAAAGAATCACCATGAAGTACGACTTCACCACCTAAACGCTTTACAGCTTGGACTTTAATGTCTGGGGTTGTCTTAGGCATCACAATAATCGCGCGAATTCCTAATTTTTTTCCTGAGAGTGCTACGCCTTGAGCATGGTTACCAGCAGAAGCGGTAATGACACCTCGTTCTAGTTGAGCTTTAGGAAGTTGGCTGATTCTGTTATAGGCACCGCGGAGTTTGAAGGAGAATACGGGTTGTAGGTCTTCACGTTTAAAACGAATATTATTGTTAAGACGTTCACTAATTCGTGGTGCCGCTTCGAGTGGGGTTTCGATAGCAACGTCGTATACCGTTGCTTGTAAAATTTGTCGAACCAAACGAGACAGCATGTTAATTTTCCATCTAACAGTTTAAAATAGGCGCTTATTGTAACAAACCATAAGGCTTAGCGGTTTAAAATAACTGCAAAAGTCCAAAATAGTTGAGTGAAGTCATGAGTCTATATGCAACCCAAGATGAGAAAAAACAAGCAGCAGCACAAGCAGCTTTAAAACACTTACCGAAAGGGGGCATTTTAGGCGTAGGCACAGGCAGTACTGTTAACTTTTTGATTGATTTACTTCCTGAACTTCAATTAGAAGCTGCTGTTGCAAGTTCGGAAGCGACTGCGCAGCGTTTGAAGAAGCTGGGTATTGAAGTGGTAGATATGAACTCAGTGGGTGGTCTTGATGCATATGTAGATGGTGCAGATGAGATTGATCGTCATATGCACATGATCAAAGGTGGTGGGGCGGCATTGACACGTGAAAAAATCGTGGCATCGATTGCAAAAAAATTCGTCTGTATCGTAGATGATTCTAAATGGGTAGATCAGTTGGGGCGTGATTTTCCACTTCCTGTTGAAGTGATTCCAATGGCACGTTCTGCTGTTGCTCGTAAAATTGTCTCTTTAGGTGGCGACCCAGCGTACCGTGAAGGTGTAGTGACCGACAATGGTAACGTGATTTTAGACGTGCATAACTTAAATATCTTAAATGCACTTGAGCTTGAAAAAACATTGAATGATATTCCTGGTGTGGTATGCAACGGTATCTTTGCTTTGAATAAAGCAGACATTGCGATTGTTGCGACCAACAATGGTATTGAAGAGCGTACAGCGGTTTAATTTTAACTCCTTGACGAGCTAGTCTCCCCAAACTCCCTCTTTTAAATAGAGGGGCTTTTCTTCCCCCCCCTTTCTTAAAGGGGGGGCTGATGGGATTTAATAATTAAAGAATAACAATGACTTTATCCGACCTTCCTGATATTGAAATCACCAAAAGTACTCGATCGAAAAGACTACGTCTACGTATAGATGGAACGTCAATTCGTGTGACTGCGCCATGGTTCTGTACCCATAAACAAATACAACAGTTTGTTCAAGATTCAGAAGCTTGGATTGTTCAAACTTGGCAGGCACAACAAAGTAAAATTCAACAGATTGATCGCGTTTTACCTTTATCATTACAGTTATTTAATTTAGAAAATCCTATTCAAATTCAATATATTCAGCAGAAATTCAACTATAAGTTTGATTCAGTGATGAATGAGCTGTGTGTGAGTGATCGTCAGCCTGAACAATATTTAAAAGCCTTTGTTATTGATTATGCTAAACAGCATCTGCCTGTATATCTGGCTCAAGTATCTGATCAGTGTGGTTTAGCTTATCATGGCTGTAAGATTCGTCAGCCAAAAACGCGGTGGGGAAGTTGTACAGCACGTCATGACATTATGTTGAATAGTGCTTTGGTGCTTTTTCCTCAGGAAATAACACGCTATGTTTGTGTGCATGAATTAGCACATACAAAGCATTTTGATCATAGTGCTCAGTTTTGGGCGGAAGTGGCGAAGTATGATCCAGATTTTAAACTTAACCGAAAAAAATTAAAAATAACGCCGTTGCCATATTGGTGGATGCATAATTAATGATTATGCTGGGATTGCTTTGTCGATATTAAAAAATCAATTGTTTAGCGCTAGTCAATTAGTCTGATTTGGCGACTGGTATTCTAAATTTTGGCTATCATGATTGCTCTGTTTGGTTAGTTTGTCACTAATATGCTCATAAGACGAATTGGTGTGTGTTTTTTGATTCTAATTTTGTCTGTACCTGCTTTAATGCTTTATAGCATCCTCATGTATATTCTACTGAACCCGATTAATCCTATTCACTATCATTGGACGAACTATTTATCGCTTTTTGGCGGGGCTATAGCGTGGTTGATATTATCGATTATGGCAACTTTATGGATAAATCAAAAAAGGATTTCTAAATTGCTTTCCGTGAGTGGAGGGTTATGTTCGGTATGGGGGGTAACTCCTTTTGTTGTGAAACAGGATCCGATCGTATTTTTTGCTCTCCCAGGGTTTATATTTGCACTGTATTTATGCTATTTGAGTTGGCAAGAAAATCAATGAAGTCACATGATAGACTTTATTAGATGCTTAACAGAGCCATCTAAATTATTAAACTTATAAAATAACAGCATTCCCATATGAAAGGGTTCAGAAAGTCACAAGTTCCTGTCATACTACTGCCTGTAACGAATACAGTCATTTAGAGGTAGATATCGTGATTTCAGTTGGTATTGTTGGTGGTACAGGATATACAGGCGTTGAACTTTTGCGTCTTTTGCTGCGACACCCAAATGTTCAAGTGAAAGCACTGACTTCTCGTACTGAGGCTGGTCGTCGTGTCGATGATATGTTTCCAAGTTTACGTGGTCATACCGATCTAGAGTTTTCAGATTTAAGCTTAGATTTATTAAAGTCTTGCGATGTTGTGTTTTTTGCGACACCACATGGTGTAGCGATGAAACACGCTGAAGAATTAGTAGCAGCGAATACAAAAGTAATCGATTTAGCCGCTGACTTTCGTTTGCAGGATTTAGCGCAATTTGAAAAATGGTACGGTATGGAGCATGCTTGTCCAGATCTACTTAAAAATTCAGTGTATGGGCTTTCTGAGCTCAATCGTGAAAAAATTAAACAAGCTCAAGTGATTGGTAATCCTGGTTGTTATCCAACGACAGTTCAAATTGGTTTGGCGCCTGTACTGAGATCTTCAGAAGTATTGGTAAAACCTGAAAGTATTATTATTGATGCAAAATCTGGTGTATCTGGAGCTGGACGCAAAGCAAGTTTAGGCATGATCTATACTGAAAATGCTGATAACTTCAAAGCCTACGGTGTTGCAGGGCATCGCCATCATCCTGAAATTGTTGAAGCGCTTGAAAATATATCGGGACAGAAAGGTGTATTTGACAATATCCTTTTTGTTCCGCATTTGGTGCCGATGATTCGTGGCATGTTATCTACAATATATATCGACTTAACAGAAGCAGGTCAGCAAGCCGATTTGCAAGTAATTTACGAACAGTTCTACCAAAACGAGCAGTTTGTTGATGTTATGCCGGCAGGAAGTTCACCAGAAACTCGTTCTGTTCGTGGATCAAATGATTTACGTATTGCGTTGTATAAACCACAACCAACAAAGTTAGTCATTTTAGTTGCCCAAGATAACTTGGTGAAAGGTGCAGCAGGACAAGCTGTTCAAAACATGAATTTAATGTTTGGATTTGCGGAAAATGCAGGCCTTAACGTGATTGGTTTATTACCATAAAAAACCTTTTTAGACTTCACACACATTTAACTTTGCAGTTAAATGTGTGTTTTGATTTTATAAATTAGAGATGACGATGCAAAACTCAGAATCAAATAATACGTCACAGCATAAAGATGAAAAAAATATCGGTTTTTTTCAATCGAATAAACCCCTTATGGCGGGTGGAATCATCTTATGTGCAGGCAGTTTACTTCTGGGCTATACGGTTGGTCATCGTCAAGGTCTAACTGTAGTTGGTTATGATGCTGACGCGGAACAATTGGTTGAAGTTGTCGAAAAACAAAAAAAAGAATTATCTGAGCTGAATAAGAAATTAAATACCTCAGTTCAAGAACGTGATGTTGCTGTAACTAACTCAAATGATATGTATGCTGCATTAAATCAAGCCAACGCTGAAAAACTTCAAATTGAAGGTCAGAGTGCGATTTTCCGAGAAGTGCTGAGACAACGTGGTGGATTAAGTTTAACAGTGCAAAATTTAGCTGTTAAGTCGCTTCCAGAAAATGTATATGAATATCAGGTTGATTTAGTTCAAGTCAGTCCGAATAAACGTAGAGCATCTGGTGAAATTGAAATCAGATTAATTCAAGGTACGGAAGTCTTGGTTGTTCCAATTTCAGAAAAATCATTCAATTTCGACCATTATCAGCGATTAACTGGTCGTTGGACGATGCCAAAAGGCTTTACGCCCCAATTTATTGAAATCCGTGTAAAAGGTTCAAGTGCTCAAACCAAGCGCTTTAGTTGGCAACGTGGTGAAGCAATCGAATCAACTGCTGCATTTGCAGCTGAAGTACCGCAAGCTGCGGCAAATTCTCAATAATAGATTATAGAGTGCTATGCGAAGTAATAAACGTCATAAATGTCTCAATGACATTAAATTATCATTTCAACAATCTGGATTGGTGGATTGGCACTTCAATCCACGATTGAGTGATGCACAAAATGATGAAGCCGATGGCGATTTAGCTGTAGCAACAGCACCACCGCAATTTAAGCGACCTCCCTTATACAATGTGGTATTGTTGAATGATGATTACACGCCAATGGATTTTGTAATTGAAATTTTACAACAATACTTTGCATTGAATCTTGACCAAGCTACCGAAGTAATGCTAACAGTACATTATCAAGGGAAAGGTATCGCAGGTGTCTATCCTAGAGACATTGCTGAAACCAAGGCGAATCAAGTCAACAATTATGCGCGCTCTCAAAGTCATCCATTGCTTTGCCAGATCGAGCCACAAGAATAAGGGGATCACATGCTCAGTCGTCAATTAGAAGTATCACTGCGTTTGGCTGTTAGCATGGCTCGTCAAAAGAGACATGAGTTTCTTACAGTTGAACATTTGTTACTCGCACTTTTAGATAATGATTCTGCCGTGAATGCACTAAAAGCCTGCGGTGCAGAAATTGTCAGTTTGCGTAAAGAACTTGAAGAGTATGTAGAGCAACATACGCCTAAATTAGGCGATAATGCTGAGCAAGCGCCTCATCCTACAGAAAGCTTTGATCGTATATTGCAACGTGCAATTTTCCATGTTCAGTCTAGTGGTGGAGATCGGACGGTTGAAGGTGCAGATGTACTGGTGGCAATGTACTCAGAACGAGATTCATTTGCGGTTTATTTGCTAAAACGCCACCAAATCAATCGTCTTACTTTAACTCAATATCTTTCACACGGTGCGCGTAAGGAAGATGTTCCAGCTGAAGAAGAAACGGATGACTTAGATGGTGAAAACTCAGCCTCAGCAAATGCAGGTCCATTAGAACTTTATACCCTAAATCTCAATGCAGAAGCTTTAAAGGGTAAAACCGATCCTTTGATTGGTCGTGAAAAAGAAATTGAGCGTGCAGCTCAAATTCTATGTCGACGTCGTAAAAACAATCCGCTTTTGGTGGGTGATCCAGGTGTGGGTAAAACATCCATAGCAGAAGGTTTGGCTTGGCTGATTGTTAACAATAAAGCACCAAAGCCACTGCTGAATGCGGAAATCTATAGTTTAGATATCGGTGCACTTGTTGCAGGTACAAAATACCGTGGTGACTTTGAGAAACGATTAAAGCAATTGTTAAATGCCCTAAAGAAGAAGCCCGAAGCAATTTTGTTTATTGATGAAATTCATATGATCATTGGTGCAGGCTCAAGTATGGGTAGCACTATGGATGCATCGAATTTAATCAAACCTGCATTGGCAAATGGTACTTTACGTTGCATTGGCTCAACAACGTTTCAAGAATATCGTCAAGTTTTTGAAAAAGATCATGCATTATCACGCCGTTTCCAAAAAATTGATGTTAATGAGCCATCAATTAATGAAACAATTGATATTCTTCGTGGACTCAAGTCTAAATTTGAAGAATTTCATAAAGTTCAATATGATGATGCAGCTCTTGTTTCTGCAGTTGAGTTATCGGCTAAATTTATCAATGATCGCTTCCTCCCAGATAAAGCGATTGACGTAATAGATGAAGCAGGGGCACAACGACGTTTGAGAGCTGATCAAGATAACACTTTGATTACAGTTGAAAATATTGAAGATATTGTTTCGAAAATTGCACGAATTCCACCTAAAACTGTGTCTAAAGATGATAAATCTGTACTTGAGCACTTAGAGCGTGATCTTAAACGAGTTGTATTTGGTCAAGATGAGGCGATTACCGCATTATCCTCTGCAATTAAATTGTCACGAGCTGGGCTTAAAGCACCAGATAAGCCAGTTGGTAGTTTTGTATTTGCAGGACCTACTGGTGTAGGTAAAACTGAGGTAACAAAACAACTTGCAAAACTACTCGGTGTTGAACTAGTCAGATTTGATATGTCTGAATATATGGAACGCCATGCGGTTTCACGTTTAATTGGTGCACCTCCAGGTTATGTTGGTTTTGATCAAGGTGGCTTACTGACTGACGCAATACATAAAAATCCACATTGTGTATTGTTATTGGATGAGATTGAAAAGGCACATCCTGATGTGTTTAATTTATTGCTGCAAGTCATGGATCATGGTTCATTAACTGATAATAATGGTCGTAAGTCAGACTTCAGAAATGTCATTATAGTGTTAACAACGAATATTGGCGCTGAAAGTATTTCCCGTACAAGTATTGGTTTTACAGAGCAAGATAATAGTCGTGATAATCAGGAAGCAATGAAGAAGGCATTTACACCAGAGTTTAGAAACCGCTTAGATGGGGTTATTCAATTTAAAGCTCTACCTACGACAGTAATCGATTCTGTAGTAGATAAATTCCTTACAGAACTTCAAGCTCAACTTGATGATAAAAAAGTTGTTTTAGAAGTAGATCAGTCTGCACGAGATTGGTTAAGTGAAAATGGTTATGATCGTCTGATGGGTGCTCGTCCAATGCAGCGTTTGATTCAAGAGCATTTGAAAAAGCCGCTTGCTGAAATGATTTTATTTGGTGAGCTGGCTGAAAACGGCGGTAATGTAGCAGTAACAGTTAAAAAAGAAGATGGCAAAGCCGTTGGATTAAAGTTGGAAGTATTTGAAGATTCTGCAGCTGAACCAGCATAGTGTGTTATTAATTGTATTAAAGCCCGTTTATTTAAACGGGCTTTAATTTTTGGGTGAAAGTATGGACATACAAGTTACAAAAGTAATATCTACGACAGCTTTATTTTTTCTGACAGCACTGATGGAAATATTAGGGTGTTACTTTCCATATTTGATCCTAAATCAAGGGCGTTCGCATTGGTTGTGGCTACCCACTTTTGTCGCACTCGCTGCTTTTGTGTGGTTATTGACTTTGCATCCAGCAGCATCAGGTCGAATATATGCTGCATATGGAGGTATTTATATTTGTTCGGCATTGTTGTGGTTAAAGTTTGTGGATCAAATGGATCTTACTAAATGGGATATCATTGGTGGCGGAGTGGTTATTTTCGGGGCGCTGATTATCATTTTACAGCCACAAGGCTTAATTCGGTGAGTTGTTATAGGAGAAAGTCTGTTTAATTAAATTAATAATAAATCGACCTTGAATATTTTTGAGAAAAATTTAGAAGCCTATTTAATAAAATTTACATAAAGGCTTTTTAAATTGGCATGAAATAAGCATATATTTTCCGCCTATAATTTTGAAATACTTCAGAGTTTCATCATTATTCGACAATAAACAATGTAATTAGAATAAGGATTTTTCATTTGTCTACAACATATTCCAAGCAAGAAAAAACCAGCCGTATCAAAGGAATTATTGGTGCAGCTTCTGGTAATTTAGTTGAGTGGTTTGATTTTTATATATATGCAGTATTTGCTGTATATTTTACCCAAGCTTTAACTGCGCCAGATATGGATAGTTCTACCCAAGCCATCTATGTGTGGGGTGTATTTGCAGCAAGCTTTTTTATGCGACCTATCGGTAGTTGGCTTTTTGGTCGAATTGCAGATAAACACGGTCGAAAAAAATCAATGGTCATCTCAATTATATTGATGGCTATAAGTTCTTTCATGTTTGCAGCGTTACCAACGTATGAGCAAGTGGGTATGGCTGCACCGTTTTTATTATTAATGGTTCGATTGCTTCAAGGCTTATCCGTTGGTGGTGAATATGGTGCTGTGGCGACTTATATGAGTGAATTGGGTTTAAAAGGTCAACGTGGCTTTTTTTCATCATTTCAATACGTAACGCTCACGGGTGGTCAACTCCTTGCAAGTTTATTGGGTGTAATATTCTTAGCTTTTATGTCTGAACAGCAGCTTTATGATGGGGGATGGCGAATTCCATTTATTATTGGTGGTGTTGCAGCAATTTTATCTTTATTAGCGAGAAGTAGATTAGAAGAGACTTTATCCAGTGATGAAAGTGATAAAGAAGATTCTGGTACACTTCGTGAGCTTTTTAAAAATCACTGGAAAACTTTCCTTTTGGTGGTTGGTTATACTTCAGCAGGCTCTCTTAGTTTCTATGTGATTACAGTTTACTCAAAAACTTACCTTACCAATATTGGAATAGATCCTAAAACGGTAGGGTTGATGATGACAGCCTGCATTTTTGTACTCATGGTGGCGCAACCATTCTTTGGTGCATTGTCAGATCGTATTGGTCGCAGAAATTCTATGCTGTTATTTAGTGGTCTGATGGCTATATTTATCTATCCAGTCATGGCAATCGGGATGAGATATTTTAGCGAAACTCCATTCATTGTCGCGATGCTACTGATTTTCCTGATGCTATTGCTTAGTTTGTATACCTCTATTGGCGGTATTGTAAAAGCTGAAATGTTTCCTCCGCATGTACGTGCGTTGGGTGTAGGTTTCTCTTATGCGATAGGTAATGCCGTATTTGGTGGTTCTGCACCTTCTGTTGCCTTGCAGTTTAAGGCCGCAGGAATTGAAAATTCATTTTTTATTTACGTGATCATTATTTTAATCGTATGTTTCTTTTGTAGTTGGCAACTTCCCAAAGAACCTAAATATTTAAAAGATGATCATTGAGATTTAGAAAATAAAAAAGCACCCGAGGGTGCTTTTTTAGTGGATGAAATTAATCTTTTTTTAAGCTTTCATTGATGAGGAACTCAACAAGTGCTTTTTGAGCGTGAAGGCGGTTTTCAGCTTCATCCCATACCACAGCATTTTTGTGATCGAGCATATTTTCTGAAATTTCTTCACCGCGATGGGCAGGTAAACAGTGCATAAATAAACAGTCTGGATGAGCAAGATCCATTAGACGTTCATTGACTTGAAAATCAGCAAAAGCTTTTTCACGAATTTTTTGCTCTTCTTCTTGTCCCATGCTGGCCCAAACATCAGTAACGATAAGGTCGGCATTCACTGCAGCATCTTCAGCAGAGTCTACAACTTCGGCGCAGTGCGCGAATTCAGAGAGAAATTCAGGTTTTGGTTCATAACCTTTTGGTGATGCAATCTTAAGTTTAAAGCCCCACATATGTGCAGCTTCGATATATGAGTTACACATATTATTACCATCACCAATCCACGCAACGGTTTTGCCTTGGATAGCGCCACGGTGTTCTACGAATGTTTGAACATCAGCAAGCAATTGGCAAGGGTGGTGATCATCGGTCAGTGCATTAATAACTGGGACTTTAGAATATTCTGCAAAACGTGTGACAATATCGTGGCCAAAAGTACGAATCATCACAATATCAAGCATGCTTGAAATAACGCGAGCTGAATCTTCAATCGGTTCGCCGCGACCTAATTGCGTATCCCGGGACGAGAGGAAAATTGCGCTACCACCAAATTGGGTCATACCCGCTTCAAAAGAAACACGGGTACGTGTGCTCGATTTTTCAAAAATCATTCCCATTACTTTACCAACAAAGGGTTGGTAGACTTCATGATTATGCTGCATGCGTTTTAATTCTATAGCACGATCAATAATGCGATTTAATTCTGCAGTTGAAAGGTCACGTAAAGTAAGAAAATGTCGTAGAGCCATGGTTACTCCACAATCATTGTTTCGTCAAAATAGTGAATGAGACGACCAATAATTGTTGGTTGATGAAAAAAAACGAGAATCGACTAATATACTATATGTAAAGAGAATTGCAAAAAAACTAGACTTTTTGGTGCCCATCTAGGAAGCGATCGACAGAATAGCTGATGTATTCGATGGTTTCTTGATCGGTTTCAAGTACTGGTATCCCCATTAAAATTTTCCATTCTAAATTTCTTAAGATTCCAAAATATAATTGAGCAGAAAATAAAGGATTTTCACATTTTAACACACCAAGTTTATGCGCATTTTCTAATGCATTTGCGATCGCTAACTGGATATGTTTAGGGCCTTTTTCGTGCAAATAAAGAGCAAGTTCTGGATTTTTTTGGGATTGCTCAATCACGAGGCGCATAAAGGCAGTATGATCTTCTTTTTTAATGTGGCGATGAAAGTTAAGTAGTGTATGTATCAGATAAGATCTAAAATCGCCATGATCTGGATCATATGCAACACAGATATCTTTAAAAAAGAGTTCACGTCGATAATCACATATAGCAGTAAAAAGGCCTTCTTTGCCGCCAAAATATTTATAAATAGATGCTTTGGAGCCTCCAGCATGTTGAACAATATCATCCAAAGACACAGCATCGTAGCCACGTTCCAAGAATAGCGTATTGGCGCTTAGCAATAATGCTAAACGTCGTTCTTGACCACGGCGAGTATGGGGCATATCACAACCAGAAGTTTCAATATGCGGAAATGGATGTTGCATGCAGTAACAATAGCGAAAAATGAAATTGAAGATGGAGTATAACAAATTAAAGCACTTAACGCCTGACACTCAAAATAATAACAAAATCAAAAAATGAATGATAATTCATTTTTATATGACTAAAGTTTTAGAGCAAAAATACTAAACGGTCATATATCAAACTAAATTTATAGATATACTAAAAACTCGATAATTATAGTAAACACTGTGGAAAGGAATATGACAGAACAATCGTCTGCAGGCTTAAGATTTAGACAAGCATTAGAAGTGGAAAAGCCATTACAAATCATCGGAACTGTAAATGCATATGCAGCAATGATGGCAAAACAAGTTGGCTATAAAGCAATTTATCTATCAGGCGCAGGTGTTGCAAACTATTCCTATGGTCTTCCTGATTTGGGAATGACGAGTTTAGATAATGTGCTTGAAGATGTTCGTCGTATCACTGAACGTGTAGATACGCCTTTGCTTGTGGATATTGATACAGGTTGGGGCGGTGCATTTAATATTGCACGAAGTATCAAGCAAATGATCGCTGCTGGAGCTGCTGCTGTTCATATTGAAGACCAAGTTGCGCAAAAACGCTGCGGACATCGTCCGAATAAAGAAATTGTGTCACAACAAGAAATGGTAGACCGTATTAAGGCTGCTGTTGATGCAAAAACTGATTCTAATTTCGTGGTCATGGCACGTACGGATGCGCTGCAAAAAGAAGGGCTTCAAGCCGTCATTGATCGTGCATGTGCATGTGTTGAAGCTGGAGCTGATGCTATTTTTGCGGAAGCGATGACTGATATAACGATGTATAAAACAGTCTGTGATGCTGTAGGTGTGCCTGTGCTAGCGAATATCACTGAATTTGGTGATACCCCTTATTATACAACCGAAGAGCTAGCAGAACAGGGGATTTCAATGGTGTTATACCCATTGTCTGCGACACGTGCGATGCAGAAAGCAGCATTAGAAGTGATGCATTCAATTCGTAAAGACGGCACGCAAGTGAATGTTATTGATAAAATGCAACAACGAAAAGAATTATACGAGTTCCTTGATTATCATACTTTCGAAAACACACTAGATAAGCTATTCACTCAGGAGAAATAAAAAAATGGCTGAAGGAAAAGTATTGACTGGCGCAGGATTGCGTGGACAAGTCGCAGGTAAAACAGCACTTTCAACCGTTGGGAAAAGTGGTGCAGGCTTAACATATCGTGGTTATGATGTTCAGGATTTGGCGGAAAATTGCCAATTTGAAGAAGTTGCATATTTAATTTTCTTTGGTGAACTACCTACGGCGCAACAACTTGCGGACTATAAAGCAAAACTAAAATCACTGAGAGCGTTACCGCAAGCATTAAAAGAAGTGCTTGAACGTATCCCAGCAGATTCACATCCTATGGATGTTATGCGTACAGGTGTTTCTATGTTGGGTAACTTAGAAACAGAACAGTCCTTTGGTGAACAGCAAGATATAGCTGATCGTATTTTGGCAACATTGCCAGCCATTATTTGTTATTGGTATCGATATAGCCATGATGGTGTTCGTATCGAAGAAAATACTGATGACGACTCAATTGGTGCTCAATTCTTGCATTTATTGCGTGGCGAAAAACCTAATGAATTGCATGAACAAGTCATGAATGTTTCTTTAATTCTCTATGCAGAACATGAATTTAACGCTTCAACATTTACGGCACGTGTGTGTGCTTCGACGTTATCAGATTTACATTCGTGTATTACAGGTGCGATTGGTTCTTTGCGTGGTCCACTGCATGGCGGTGCAAATGAAGCGGCAATGGATATGATTGAGCAATGGAAATCTCCTGAAGAAGCTGAGCGCGAAATGCTGGGTATGCTCGAACGCAAAGAAAAAATCATGGGCTTTGGTCATGCAATTTACAAAGACAATGATCCACGTAATGGGATTATTAAGGTATGGTCTGAGCGCTTGGCTAAGGACGTAGGAGATACTGTTTTATATCCAGTATCAGTACGTTGTGAAGAAGTCATGTGGCGAGAGAAAAAATTATTCTGTAATGCTGATTTCTTCCATGCTTCTGCTTATCACTTTATGGGTATACCAACGAAACTATTCACGCCAATTTTTGTGATGTCTCGTGTAACAGGATGGGCGGCACATGTGATGGAGCAACGTGCGGACAACCGTATTATTCGCCCAAGTGCGGATTATACAGGACCTGAATTGCGCAAAGTTGTACCAATTGAACAACGTGCTAGAAAAGCATAAAAAAAGCTCCTTCGGGAGCTTTTTATTTTATTGAGCTGAGTAAAATGGCATCTTGTTTTTCGTAGCCTGTTTCAGTAGGAATACCCATATAACTAATAACTGCAACGCGATAATTGGAGAAAGTGTGAGGAAATGCGTAAAGTTTTTTGATCTGAGGTAAATTACGATGATATCGAATATTCTCGAATTGTTGGCTTTTATACATTGAAGGTTTAGAACTTTGGCTGAGTTGTACCTGAGATTGGAATTTACTTACTTTAATTTCAGGCACGTTTAACCAAAAATTTCCAGTCTGTTCTCTTTGTTTATTTAATTTTAGGTTAGCAGTCTTGGGGCTTAATGGCGCTGGTTTGACAAGGCGAGCTTGAATACTTTGAATTTTACGAAGCGTATGCTGAGTTTCAGTAATGTGATTTCGGCTATTTAATGGGGTATAAATGGATTGAACCTCAATCGCTTTATGTGGGTTTCTGCTGTTGAGCAAATAATAATAAAGTGTTGGTGGTCGACCAGATTCATCATGGTAATGGCGTAAATAATATATTTTCTGATCTTTAATATCTGAACCTAGTATTTCTATTGTCTCCGGACCGCCGACTGTGGCAAAGGAGGGTGAAGAAATAAGGCAGAAGATGATACCTAGATAAGTTTTATGCTTTAAGTGATTATTGTTCATTTGGACTCATCTTTTTGTATTTTATATTGAGCATGATTTAAAATTTTAGAATTATGATAAAGAATAGGTTAATCAATTGTGTTGATTAACCTAAATCTAGAAGTTTACTCGGCAGTAGTGCTTACAACTTCATCTTCATCATCTTCAGCAGTATCCATTCCTAATTCTTTTAGCTTACGAGTCAAGGTATTGCGACCCCAACCTAAAAGCTCAGCAGCATGGCGTTTTCTTCCTCGAGTTTGTTGTAGTGCAGCATTAATTAAGGTGCGTTCAAACATAGGCGTGGCGATATCCAATAATTTCATTTCGCCATTTTTGAGTTTTTGTACAGCCCACTGACTAAGCAACTCATCCCAATGCTGAATAGTGATACGATCTGCTTGATTGTGTGGATGATTTGGATCATCAGATTTTTGGATTGGTAGTTGTTTTAACTCAGAAGGAAGATCTTCTGGGTAAACCTCTCTTCCAGTAATCATCACTGTCAGCCAGCGACATGTGTTTTCAAGTTGACGTACATTACCTTGCCAGGGCAACTGTTTCATGTATTCAATAGTTTCTGTACGTAAAATCTTTGGACTTACACCAAGTTCTTTACCTGCTCGTGCGAGAAAGTGTTGTGCGAGCATCGGAATGTCTTCCGAGCGGTGAGCAAGTTTAGGAATATGAATACGAATTACATTCAGACGATGATAAAGATCCTCACGGAAGCGTCCATCATGTACTAATTTTTCTAGATCTTGGTGAGTCGCAGCGACAATGCGGACATCAACACGCACTGGAATGTGTCCACCGACGCGATAAAACTCGCCATCAGCTAAAACACGCAATAAACGCGTTTGGGTTTCGAATGGCATGTCCCCAATTTCATCAAGGAATAATGTACCGCCATTGGCTTGCTCAAAGCGACCTTGTCGCTGAGTATTAGCGCCAGTGAATGCACCTTTTTCATGACCAAATAATTCAGTTTCAATCAAATCTTTCGGAATGGCAGCCATATTAAGCGCAATAAATGGCTTGCTGCTACGTGGTGAATGACGATGCAATGCATGAGCGACTAACTCTTTACCTGTACCTGACTCACCATTAATTAATACCGTAATGTGTGATTGCGACAAACGCCCAATTGCTCGGAAGACTTCCTGCATTGCAGGAGATTCTCCAATGATCTCAGTTGATTGAATTGGCTGTACGGTTGATTTCGCAGATTCTTGTTGTTGGAGCTTATTAATGTGCATGATGGCACGATTGACAAGTGCTAAAGCCTCATCAATATCAAATGGTTTTGGTAAATATTCAAAAGCACCTGTTTGATAGCTTGATACTGCTGACTCTAGATCCGAATGTGCCGTCATGATGATCACAGGTAGATCAGGATAATGACCTTTGACTTTAGCAAGAAAAGTGAGTCCATCGATTCCTGGCATGCGTATATCAGTCAAAATTACATCCGGTGTATCATCAAGCAATTGATCCAGTGCAGATTGAGCTTCTTCGAAACTGGTAACATCTAAACCTTCTTCTTTAAATGTTTTTTCTAGAACCCAACGCATGGCGCGATCGTCATCTATTACCCAAATTTTATTTCGCGACATGGTTTAACTCCCAAGGTATATAAAGACTAAATACGGTTTTGCCTGGAACAGATTGGCATTCAATCATTCCATTGTGTTGATGTATAATATTTTGCGCGATGCTCAGACCTAAGCCTGTTCCTTTAGCGCGTCCTGTGACTAATGGATAAAATACGGACTCTAAAATTTCCTCTGGAACGCCAGGGCCGTTATCTTCGATATCAATTCGAACAGTTGAGCGATGTAAAGTTCCGTTAATCGTGACAAGGCGATGAATACGTGTACGCAGGGTTAATTCCGGTTGAGTGTCTTGAAAAAACTCTTTGTTTTCAGTCATGGCCTGAACAGCATTTACACTGATGTTCAACATCACTTGAATAAGTTGATCCCGATCTGCTTCAACATCAGGTAAGGAAAGATCATAATCACGAGTAATTTTAATTTTCTTTTTTGTTTGATTCACAATTAACGAACGAACACGCTCCAAAGGCTCGTGAACATTTACAGGTTCATAGCTTGGTAACTGCCGAGAGCCGAGCATTGTGTCAGCAAGATTTCTCAGGCGATCTACTTCACTAATAATAATGTCCGTAAATTCTTTATATTCAGGATCATTTAAACTACGTGCCAATAATTGAGTTGCGCCACGTATGCCCCCTAATGGATTCTTAATCTCATGCGCGACACCTCTGATTAATTGGCGTGCGACCTGATGTTGTTGAATAAAATTTTCTTCTTTAGAAATTTTCAACATTCGATCAATTGGATTGAGTTCAATCAGAAGGAGGGGGTGATAACTTTTGCCAGTGTTAAGTTGGGCAACAGAATAGTCAACATGTACATCTTTAAAGTTCACAATAATAGTCGCTTCACGGCGGGTATAAGCTTGCCCCGTGAGTAATGTATTTGTGAGCGCTTCTTCGGTGTTAAATGAATCACCTGGAGATTGTAAAATACTGAGCACAGATTGACCTGATGCTCTTAATAAGCTGATATCAAAGAGTGCTTCACATGAGGAATTTAAATAAAAAATATTTAATTCACTATCGACTAAAAGTATCGCAGTGCTCAAGTTGTCTACGAGTAAACGGTAATCAATCGTTGGTTGTTGATTCATTAACCTCAAAATCCTGTCTTAAAATAGAGCAATTGCATCTATGTGTTTTTCCATCACTGCTCACAAAGAGGGAGTTATTTAATTTTAACGTCCTCAAATAAAGCAAAATATGAGCCAACTTCGTTTGAAATCGTTAAAAACAACTAAAATGAACTCATTTATTAAGAAAAAAAGCGCGAAGCGATTGCAAAATATTCATGCAAAGTTGGGTTTATTTAATAATGCATCATATTGGTGCGATTGCAATATTTTTTAAAATTTATGGGAATATTTTGGTGCGTTATGCAAAGAGTGGGGTTTTCAACTGTTTTTATGAATTGAAAAGACATACAATACGCGGATTCTAGTGGAGCGCAGATTCATGAAATCCCCCAAAGTCGGTTTTGTTTCTTTAGGTTGTCCTAAGGCATTGGTAGATTCCGAGCGAATTCTTACTCAGTTAAAAACTGAAGGTTATGATGTAGCGTCGGATTATGACGGTGCTGATTTAGTTGTTGTTAATACCTGTGGTTTTATTGAATCTGCAGTACAAGAGTCATTAGACGCGATTGGTGAGGCGATGAGTGCGAACGGTCGCGTCATCGTAACAGGTTGTTTGGGTAAAGATGAAGAAAAAATTCGTCAAATGCATCCAAACGTACTTAAAGTTACTGGTGCAGCAGCTTATCAAGAAGTAATGGAAGCTGTGCATCAATATGTTCCTGAACCTCCTAAACATAATCCGTTTATTGATCTTGTGCCAGAACAAGGTATTCGATTAACACCAAAACATTATGCATATTTGAAGATATCTGAAGGCTGTAACCACCGTTGTACCTTCTGTATTATTCCAAGTATGCGTGGCGATCTCGTATCTCGCCCAGTTGGTTCTGTATTAGAAGAAGCGGCGGCTTTAAAACGATCTGGTGTAAAGGAAGTCTTGGTTATTTCTCAAGATACTTCGGCATATGGTGTAGATACAAAATACAAGCTTGATTTTTGGAATGGTCAGCCTGTAAAAACTAAGTTCTATGATATGTGTGAAGCATTAGGTCAATTGGGTATTTGGGTGCGTCTGCATTATGTCTACCCATATCCACATGTTGATGCGGTTATCGATTTGATGGCAAAGGGTAAGATCTTGCCTTACTTAGATATTCCATTCCAACACGCTAGCCCTAAAATTTTAAAACTAATGAAGCGTCCAGCGCATAGTGAAAACACGCTAGAGCGTTTAAAAGTTTGGCGTGAAAAGTGTCCTGATTTAGTCATTCGTTCAACATTTGTTGTTGGCTTCCCGGGTGAAACTGAAGAAGATTTCGTGCAACTTCTAGATTGGTTGAAAGAAGCTCAGCTCGATCGCGTTGGTTGTTTTACATACTCTCCAGTTGAAGGTGCAACTGCAAATGATCTGCCAGATCATGTGCCTGAAGAAATTAAACAGGAACGCTACGAACGCTTTATGCAGGTTCAGCAAGAAATTTCTGCTGCAAAGCTACAAAAGCGTATTGGTCAAACCATGACCGTGCTGGTTGATGATCTAGAAGAAGAGTTTCCAGTTGCAGTAGCGCGTTCTTATGCAGATGCTCCAGAAATTGATGGAAATGTCTTTGTAGAAGATATTGATAAGAGCAAGATTAAAGCAGGTGATTTACTGGTTGTTAAAATCACTGATGCGGATGAATACGACCTTTATGCAGAATTGATTGAAATTAAAACCGCATAATTGTTTGAAGTAATACATATAAATGAATTCGGATATTGGAGTTTGTAATGTTAGATTCTAAAAAACCACGCTTTGGTCGTATTCTGCTAAAACTTTCGGGTGAAGCGCTAGCAGGCAATAAAGATATGGGTATCGACGCACAAGTGCTTGATCAAATGTCTTTATCTATTGCTCACTTGGTTGGTCTAGGTGTGCAAGTTGGTATCGTTGTGGGTGGTGGTAACCTTTATCGTGGTAGCCAATTACAGCAAGATGGGTTGGTTGGTCGTGTAACAGGTGATCAAATGGGTATGCTAGCAACTGTGATGAACGGTTTGGCGCTACGAGATGCATTGGTACGTCGTAATATTAAAACCCGTTTAATGTCAGCATTACCAATCGGTACAGTTGTAGAATCATATTCTAGCCGTGATGCGATTCGTCATTTAAATAATGGTGAAGTTTGTGTGTTTGTGGCAGGTACTGGTAATCCATTCTTTACGACAGATACCGCTGCTTGCTTACGTGGTATTGAGATTGAGGCCAACTTAATTCTTAAAGCGACGAAGGTAGATGGTGTCTACAATAAAGATCCAAGCAAATACGAAGATGCTGTTAAATATGATGCATTAACATTTGACCAAGTCTTAGATGAGAAACTTGGTGTAATGGATTTAACCGCGATTTGCTTATGCCGTGACCATAATGTTCCACTTCAAGTATTCGATATGAATAAATCAGGTGCGTTATTGTCAGTGGTTATGGGTGAAAAAGAAGGTACTCACGTTACTAATTGATGTACGTGGCTTTCAAAGCTATTTATACTAAACACTATTTTGATTTAAATTTTGAGAATTAGGTAAGGAAGATCACATGATTAACGATCTTAAAAAAGATGCTGAAGAGCGTATGAATAAATCATTGGACTCATTAGAGCATGGTTTTGCTAAAGTTCGTACAGGTCGTGCACATCCATCAATTCTTAACGGCGTAATGGTTCCTTACTATGGCTCTGATGTGCCATTAAACCAAGTTGCTAACATTGGTGTTGAAGATTCGCGTACATTGCTTGTTCAACCTTTCGAGCGCACCATGGTTGCTGCAATCGATAAAGCAATTCGTGAGTCAGATTTAGGTTTGAACCCAATTACTGCTGATTCAATTCGTGTACCAATGGCGGCATTAACTGAAGAAACACGCCGTGATATGCAAAAAGTGGCACGTAACGAGGCTGAAAATGCAAAAGTTGCGATTCGTAATATTCGCCGTGATGTATTAGGTGATATTAAAGCGTTGTTGAAAGAAAAAGAAATTTCTGAAGACGATGAGCGTCGTGCTGGCGATGAAATCCAAAAAATCACAGATAAATTTGTTGCTGAAGTTGAAAAGCGTTTAGCAGCAAAAGAAGCTGAGTTGATGAAGGTCTAAGCTATATAATGACCATCTCAGCAGAGCTTCTGCCACAACATGTTGCCATCATTATGGATGGCAACAATCGTTTTGCAAAAAAGAAACATCTACAAAAAGGTGGTGGACACCGTGAAGGAAAAAATGTCCTTGATCCGATTGTAGAGCATTGTCGTAAAGTGGGTGTAAAAGCACTTACTGTTTATGCCTTCTCAAGTGAAAACTGGAATCGACCTCAATATGAAGTTGATTTGCTCATGAAATTGTTGCAAGAGACGATTAATGAACAAATTCCTCGAATGATAAAGTTTCAGATTGGGCTCAGATTCATCGGGGATCGCTCTCGTTTATCGCCAGAATTGCAACAATTAATGTTGCAAGCAGAACAAAGGACTGCTACTTTCACAGAAATGACGCTCACAATTGCTGTGAGCTATGGTGGAATGTGGGATATCGCACAAACTGCTAAAACAATCGCACAACTCGTCAAAGAACAAAAAATTGATGTTGATCAAGTTGATGTTGATTTGTTTGCTCAGCATGTCAGTTTAGGTGACTTACCTCCAGTCGACTTATTGATTCGTACTGGTGGTGATTATCGATTGTCTAATTTTTTATTATGGCAATCTGCATATGCTGAGTTGTATTTTACTGAGACGTTGTGGCCAGAATTCACAACAGAAGAATTGGATCATGCCTTTGGTGTGTTTTTAGGGCGTGAAAGGCGCTTTGGAAAAACCTCTGAGCAGGTCCAACAAGAGAAAATAGAGAACTAATAATGTTAGAGCGGATAATTACCGCATTGATTTTAGTGGCTGTAGTCTTGAGCTGTATGTTTGCAACTACATCCATTTATCCAATGTTAGCGTTAATGATTATCGCTGCCGGGGGGGCTGGCTATGAGTGGTTTAAACTCATGCCTCGTCAAACTGATCAAGTGAATAAATTTAAAGCAGGATGCTTTGGTGTAATCACTGCGGTATTTTCTGCAATTGCGCTTTATTTTGATGATCTAGTACTGCTGTTGTGGAGTGCTTCGATTATTACTTGGGTTATTACCATTTATTGGGTTAAGCAATATCCTCTTTATGATGCGTGGTATAAAACTTCACTGAATTGGATTGGTGTAGTGATTATTAGCGCTGCAGTATCGGCAATATACGAAGTCTGGATAAGTTCACCTTGGTGGCTCATGTATCTATTCCTCTTAGTGTGGGGTGCTGATAGTGGGGCGTATTTTGTAGGTAGGAAGCTTGGTAAGCGTAAGCTTGCACCTGAGGTGAGCCCGAATAAATCTATTGAAGGGTTAATCGGTGGTGTAATTACAGTCATCATTGTTATCTTATTTGTACAATTTAACTATTTAGATTTAACCGCAGTAGAGCATATTCTATTTTTACTCCTATCTGTGCTGACAGTATTTAGCTCAGTTCAAGGTGATTTATTTGAATCAATGATTAAGCGTCGTGCAGGTATTAAGGATTCAGGTCGTATTTTGCCTGGTCATGGTGGTGTATTAGATCGCATTGACTCATTGCTTGCTGCCGCACCTATTTTTGCTGCGGGAATATTTGTTTTAAAACTTGTTGGTGTAGATTTATAGATGTCTCAATCAGTATGTATATTAGGTGTAACGGGTTCAATTGGACAAAGTACCTTAAAAGTCATTGATCGACATCCAGAGAAGTACAATGTTTTTGCGGTATCTGCATTTAGTCGTGTAGAGCAGTTAAGCGAAATATGTCAACAATATCATCCACAGTATGCTGTTGTACCTTCAGGCAAGGTGGATGAACTACATCAATTTTTCAAATTAAAAAATATCACTTCAACCGAAATTCTCTCTGATGAGTTGGGTTTAATCGCTGTTGTTGAGCATCCTCAGGTTGATATCGTGATGGCGGCGATAGTGGGTGCGGCAGGATTATTGCCAACACTCGCTGCTGTTCAAGCTGGTAAGCGTGTTCTTCTAGCAAATAAAGAATCGTTGGTGATGTCTGGTGACATCATGATGAAGGCCGCTAAAGAGAATAAAGCCTTATTATTACCTGTAGATTCTGAACATAACGCAATATTTCAGTGCCTGCCTCAAAATTATTTACAATTAGATACAGGTGGTAAACCCCAGTTAGGTGTTTCACAAATTTTGTTGACTGCTTCTGGCGGTCCATTTTTGCATCATACGCTAGATGAGCTCAGTAATGTGACACCTGCACAGGCTTGTAAGCACCCTAATTGGTCAATGGGCCAGAAGATATCAGTTGATTCGGCAACGCTAATGAACAAAGGTCTCGAGTTGATCGAGGCCTGTCATTTATTTTCAATTCAAGAACATTTTGTTACAGTGGTTGTGCACCCACAAAGTATTATTCACTCAATGGTTCAGTATGTTGATGGTAGTACTTTGGCTCAAATGGGTAATCCTGATATGTGTACGCCGATTGCACATGCATTTGCATGGCCAGATCGGATTGAAACACATGTTCCTCCGCTAGATTTATTTCTAAACGATACGCTTAATTTTATGCAGCCTGATACTGTACGCTTTCCAGCGTTGCAATTGGCTCGTGAAGCAATGAAATCTGGAGGATTGGCGCCTGCGATCTTAAATGCTGCAAACGAAATCGCGGTTGAAGCATTTTTAAAAAATAAAATCAAATTTTTAGATATTCCTAAAGTTGTTGAATCCACTTTGAACCATATTCAAAATTCAAATGCTGATTCTTTAGAGCTAATCCTAGAGACTGATGCGCTTTCACGTCGCTATGCTATTCAACTCACGAATTCACTGAGTACCTAAGATGAATATACTTTTCATTATCGTCGCGGCTATTTTGCTTCTAGGTCCATTGATTGCAATTCATGAATTTGGACATTACTGGGTAGCACGAAAACTTGGCGTTAAGGTTCTTGTGTATTCAATTGGATTTGGTCCAACAGTTCTAAAGTGGACTTCTAAAAAGTCAGGCATTCAATATCAGCTCTCTGCATTACCTTTAGGTGGTTATGTAAAAATGCTAGATGAGCGTGAAGGTAATGTAAGTGCAGAAGATTTACCTTATGCGTTTAATCGGCAATCCCCTTTAAAACGAATTGCAATCGTTGCTGCGGGACCACTTGTTAATTTAATTTTTGCTGTTTTACTTTTTTGGATTCTGTTCTTACCAGCTCAGGAACAATTAAACACTCGAGTTGGTAAAGTGATTGAAAATACGCCAGCCGCACAAGTAGAGATGCGTTCTGGTGATAAAATCATAGCAGTGGATGGAACTGCGACGCCAACTTGGGAAAAATTGAATTATGCGCTGATTGATCGCGTAGGTGAAACTGGTACGATTCAAATTCAAGCTGATCGTGATGGACAGGTGCAAACTTTTAATTTACCGATTCAGCAATTTCTAAAAGATCAGTCTCAATCACCTTTGGATGTCTTGGGGTTTTTACCATATCGACCTCATGTTCAACCAGTTGTGCATAAATTATCTGAAGATGGTGCTGCTATACGCCAAGGGATGAAGGAAGGTGATGTAATTGTCGCGATTGATAATAAAAAAATTAACGATTGGTTTGAAGTTGTTGATATAGTACAAAAATCACCAGAAAAACTATTGAATATTGAAGTGATGCGTCAAGGTGAGATTGTTCAATTAAAGGTCATGCCTCAAGGAAAGCGTGACAATATGGGCAATACGACAGGAATGTTGGGAGTGCAAGCTCAATCTGGTCAGATCAATATTCCTGCTGAATATAAGCATACAATTCAATATAATCCAGCGGAAGCTTTCGTGGTTGCGGTTGAAAAAACGGGTCAATTATCTTCTATGATACTTGGCTCAATTGTCAAAATGATTCGTGGATTGATTGGGTTGGATAATCTCTCGGGTCCAATTACGATTGCTAAAGTTGCAGGTCAAAGTGCTGAAATGGGGTGGCAAACTTTCATTTCATTTATGGCATTAATGAGTGTAAGTTTGGGGATATTAAATTTGCTTCCGATTCCGATGTTGGATGGTGGGCATTTAGTTTATTACATAATTGAATTAATTCGTGGTAAACCTGTTTCTGAACAAATACAATTGGTTGGATTAAAAATTGGTATGGTGTTGCTGGGAAGTATGATGTTTCTCGCAATATTTAATGATTTTATGCGTTTATAAGCGTTATAGATGGATAATTAACTTACTGGAAAACAATAGGCATGCAGCACAAACATTTATTTATGCCATTGGCACTCGTTAGCGCAATGGCAGCAGTACAACAAGTATATGCAGCAGACGAGTTTATCGCGCGGGATGTGCGTGTTGATGGATTAGTTCGACTAACGCAGGCTAATGTACTCGCAATGTTACCGGTGAATGCTGGGGACCGCATTAATGATCCAGTGATTGCGAATGCGATTCGTGCCTTGTATGCCTCTAATTCGTTTGATGATATTCAAGCTTTCAAAGAAAACGATGTTTTGGTTTTTAAAGTCGTTGAACGTCCTATTATTTCTAAAATCAATTTCAAGGGTAATAAGCTCATTCCAAAAGAAGCCTTGGAAGATGGCTTGAAGAAAATGGGTCTAGCTGAAGGTGAGGTGCTCACTAAATCTGCACTTCAGACGCTAGAAACCGAGCTTGAACAACAGTATTCACAACAAGGTCGCTACAATGCGGATATTCAGGTTGAAACTGTTGCAAAAGCCAATAACCGTGTTGATGTCAATATTAATTTCATTGAAGGTAAACCAGCTAAAGTTTTTGAAATTAATTTAATTGGTAATACTGTATTTAAAGACGATGAAATTAAGCAAGTCTTTGCTGTCAAGGAAAGCGGATGGTTATCTGTCATTTCCAGAAATGATCGCTACGCGCGTGAAAAAATGGCAGCAAGCCTTGAAGCATTAAGAGCTTTATACCTTAATAAAGGTTATATCAATTTTGAAATTACCAACTCTAATTTGAATATCAGTGAAGATAAAAAAAATATTTTCATTGAAGTTTCAATGAATGAGGGTGAGCAATTTAAATTTGGTGAAACCAAATTTTTAGGTGATGCTTTATATAAAGACGAAGATCTTCGTGCACTAAAGATTTATAAAGATGATGCAACTTACTCACAAGAGTTGGTGAATGCAGTAAAACAGTTGTTACAGCGTAAGTATGGTAATGCTGGTTATTACTATGCTGAAATTAATGTTGTGCCTCAAATTGACAATGAAACAAAAAAAGTTAATTTGAATTATTACATCAATCCGGGTCAGCAAGTTACGGTTAGACGTATTAATTTTACAGGTAATACCAAGACTGCTGATGAAGTTTTACGTCGTGAAATGCGCCAGATGGAAGGTGCATTAGCGAGTAACGAAAAAATTGATCTTTCAAAAGTCCGTTTAATGCGTACTGGATTTTTCAGTAAAGTAGATGTTAAGCCAGTACGTGTTCCGGGGGCGCCTGATCAGATTGATTTGAATATCGCTGTTGAAGAACAACACTCAGGATCAAGTACTTTAGCTGTGGGTTATTCGCAAAATGGCGGTATCACGTTCCAAGCAGGTTTAAGTCAAACTAACTTCTTAGGTACAGGTAACCGTGTAGCGATTGATCTTTCTCGTTCTGAGACACAAGATTATTATAACCTAAGTGTTACTGATCCATACTTTACAATTGATGGTGTCAGCCGTGGTTACAATCTCTATTATCGTAAGACGAAATTAGACGAAGACTATAACGTTAACAATTATGTTACAGATAGCTTCGGTGGTGGTCTGAGCTTTGGTTACCCTATTGATGAGAATCAGAGCTTAAGTGCTGGTATTAATATTGATCAAACTGAAGTAACGACTGGTCCATTTGTTTCTACTTATGTACGTGATTATTTACTTGCCAATGGGGGTAGGGAAACAAGTACTGGTAAGTATTGTCCAGTCGACTTAGAGCCAATTAAAGATGATAACGGTAATGTAATTGGTTATGAACCTTGCTCTGAACCTGAAGTTGAGTACGGTAATGAGTTTAAAGGTGATTTCTTTACTTATAGTTTAAATTTAGGTTGGTCTTATAACACATTAAATAATCCACGCTTCCCAACGTCGGGTATGTCTCATCGTGTTAATGCAGAGATTGCATTGCCGGGCAGTGATGTTGAATATCAGAAGGTAACATACGATACTCAAGCCTTTATTCCTTTAGGAAAGGATTTTGTATGGCGTGGTTATGGTAAGGTAGGTTTCGGTAATGATTTACCATTCTATAAAAACTATTACGCTGGTGGTTATGGGTCTGTTCGTGGTTATGATAATAGTACATTAGGTCCAAAATATCCGAGTATTACAGATGCTGCTCTAACTCGAGAAGATAGAAACCCTGAAGAGGTGGGGGGTAATGCATTAGTTCAATTTGGCACTGAATTAATCTTACCAGTTCCTTTTAAAGGCGACTGGGCGCGACAGGTCCGTCCTGTTATTTTTGCTGAAGGTGCTCAAGTGTTCGACACTCAATGTGACGTACCTACTGGAAATATTTATTTTGGCGCAACCAACCCGACGGCATTCGATGCTAGACAGTACTGTAAAGATAACTTTGGCTTCGATGCCGGAAATATGCGTTATAGTGTTGGTGTAGGCTTCACATGGATTACGATGATTGGTCCACTATCATTAAGCTATGCGTACCCACTGAATGATAAGCCTGGTGATGAAACTAAGTCTGTTCAATTTGAAATTGGTCGTACTTTCTAGTACGGCCTTTTGCCTTAAAAGGAATAATAATGAATATATTTAAAACAATGATATCAACGGCTTTACTCACATCTGTAGTTGGCTTTGCACATGCAGCAGGATATGGGGTAATCGATTTAGAAAAAGTGGTAGAAAATAGCACGTATTTAAAGCAGCAGAATGCTCAGCTTGAGCAGACAATTAAACCGCAAACGGTAAAGTTGGAACAGTTAGGTAAAGAAATTGAAGCTTTGGCTAAATCAGCTCAAGCCAATCAATCGAATGCCCAGCAACTATCCTCTCAATATCAAACGAAGATGAACGAATTTCAATCTTTGCAACAGACTGTTCAATCACGTGTTCAAAGCACCATTCAAAATACAAACAAAGTTTTTGACTCAAGGATTAAACAAGTTGCTGAACAATTGCGCAAAGAAAATAATCTTGATTTAGTTTTAAATAAAAATGCTGCCTTGGCATATGACCCAAAATACGATTTAACTGCTAAAATGATTCAAAAGGTTAATGCAATCAAATAGTCAATGAAATCAAATCAATTTCGTCTCGATCACTTGGCCAAACTTGTACAAGGCCAAGTTATTGGTGATGCAGATCTGTTGCTAGAGGGTCTTGCAAGTTTAACTCAAGCGAACTCAAACCAAATTTCTTTTGTAAATTCTGATAAGTATTTAGACGAAGCGATTTCATCTCAAGCAGGTGCCTTAATTGTCACTTCTGAGATGCAGGCTCAGCTTAATCAGCATAATAATTTTATTGTCGTACAAAATCCGTATCTTGCTTTCGCGATTTTAACTCATGTGTTCGAATCTAAAACTGTGCAACGTGGTATCGAGGCCACCGCAGTAATCGATCCGAGTGCTATGATAGGGGATAATGTATATATTGGACATTATGTGGTGGTTGGCCCGCATGCCGTGATTGGTTCAAATACAGTCATTCATTCGCAAACTAAAATTGATGAGTATGTTGAAATCGGTGAGGATTGTTTCATTGATTCGCATGTCACGATTACGGGTCGATCTAAAATTGCTAAACGTGTTCGTATCCATGCGAATACCGTAATTGGAGGAGAGGGTTTTGGCTTTGCTCCTTATCAAGGTAAGTGGAACCGAATTGCTCAACTCGGGTCTGTTCAAATTGGAAATGATGTCAGAATTGGTTCCAACTGTAGTATTGATCGTGGCGCTTTGGATGACACTATACTTCATGATGGTGTGATTATTGATAATCTTGTGCAAGTCGCACATAACGTTCAAATCGGTGAAAATACTGCAATTGCTGCAAAATGCGGTATTGCAGGCAGTACTGTGATTGGCAAAAACTGTATCCTTGCAGGTGCTTGTGGTATCTCAGGACATCTAAAAATTGTAGATAATGTGACGCTAACTGGAATGTCAATGGTCACAGGTAGCATTTTAGAAGCTGGTACATATTCTTCAGGAATGGGATTGCTCGAAAATTCTCGTTGGAAACGAACAGTTGTTCGTCTAAGACAATTAGCAGATGTGCCATTGACCAAATTAGTCAAACAAATAGATGATATGCAGGCTCAGTTAGAGTCAATCGAATCAACTTTAAAATTGCGTAAATAATATGACAGAGTCTACTTTATCTTTTTCAATTCCTGAATTGCCGATGAATATTCAAACAATTCGTGAATATTTGCCGCATCGTTATCCATTTCTATTGGTAGACCGTGTTACAGAAGTGACTGAGAATGGAATTGTCGGATTTAAAAATGTCTCCATAAATGAAGAGTTTATGCAAGGTCATTTTCCAGGTTATCCAATCATGCCGGGTGTCTTAATCGTTGAGGCGATGGCACAAATTTCTGGCGTTCTTGGCTTTATCATGAACAATGAAAAACCCAAACCTGGTTCACTTTTTCTTTTCGCTGGCGCTGAAAAAGTTCGTTTTAAAAAACAAGTCGTTCCTGGTGATCAACTCGTGTTAAAATCAGAGCTTGTAATGCAGAAACGTGGTATTTACAAGTATCTTTGTAGTGCGAGCGTTGATGGTGTAATTGCAGCGACAGCTGAAATTATTATTTCTCATCAGAAATTAGAGCAAGCATGAGTAACAGTGATTTAATCCACCCTACAGCAATTATTGATCCTACGGCAACGATTGCTTCTGATGTAAAAATTGGTCCTTATTCGATTATTGGTCCTCATGTGACGATTGATAGTGGGACAGTGTTACATTCTCATGTGGTGGTTGGTGGATATACTCGCATCGGTAAATCAAACGAAATTTTCCAGTTTGCCAGTGTGGGTGAGGTGTGTCAGGATCTTAAGTATGCTGGTGAAGAAACTTGGCTTGAGATTGGCGACAACAACAAAATTCGTGAGCATTGCAGTCTGCATCGCGGTACAGTGCAGGATCAAAGTATTACTAAAATTGGTAGTAATAATCTGTTGATGGTCAATACGCATATTGCGCATGACTGTGTGGTGGGTAATAACAACATTTTTGCAAACAATGTTGGTGTCGCAGGTCATGTGCATGTTGGTGACTTCGTTGTTGTCGGTGGCAACTCCGGTATTCATCAATTCTGTAAAATCGACTCATACAGCATGATTGGTGGAGCATCATTGATTTTGAAGGATGTTCCTGCTTATGTGATGGTGTCTGGTAATCCGGCGCATGCATTTGGAATGAATGTAGAAGGTATGCGTCGTAAGGGTTGGTCCAAAGATGTAATCAATGGTTTACGAGAATCATTTAAGTTGATTTATAAAAGTGGTCTGACGACACAACAAGCCATTGAGCAGATTACTGCTGAAATTTTACCAAATGTTTCTGAAGCTCAGCTCCTCATAGATTCTCTAAATGAATCTAAGCGCGGTATTGTTCGTTAAGAGCTTTTGCTAGCAATAAAAAGACATCTTATGATGTCTTTTTTATTTAACTTTTTTTGAAATATCCAGCTTCCTCTGAGTCAGGATAGGTGCTTAGTAGTTTATTTTTATAAATTTCAGCAGTTTGAGCGTTTTTATTTACATCTTTCGCGATGCTATACAGCTGATATAAAGATCGCGCTGCTTTTCCTGAATTTGGAAACTTCGAAGCGACAGTTTCATAGTGTTTTCTTGCTTCTTCATAATTGGGTGGTTCAATTGCTAAATTGAATTCAGCTAACCAAAAATAGGCATTACCTGTATACACACTATTTGGATTGTTACGTACAAAGTTTTGCATAGGTGCAATGGCTTTTTTTGCGCCACCTTGTTTGTATGCATCTAAGGCAACTGTATAAGCCGCTTTATCAAGTTCTTGTTGGTTGGTTTGATTCAAGTTCGTTGCATTTTGTGATGCTGTGGTATTGGAGTTAGTGCTAGTGCTTGGTGCAGTTGGCTCGTTAGGAATGGGTGGCGCAGCATTAGGATCATCGGCATTGGACTCCTCCACAGGATCAATTTTTTGTTGAAGGAGTTCTAATCTTTGATCTAGATCTGTATAGCGATTTTTTAATTCGTTGGTCAGTTGATTAATTTGATGTTCTTGTTCTTCTAATTTGCCTTGAAGTGCACGAATTTGATTTTCTAAGCGTTGATTTTGTTGGATAAGCTGCCAACTGGTGTTGGTAGGGGCTGTAGCGGTGTTATTCGCTGCGACTGCTGTTTGGTTCAAACTCGAATTTTGGCTTAATCCTTTTGATTCGATAGGAATATTGGCAAAAACTGATGTTGAGCTCATCAATGCTAGTGCAAGAAAAGTACGCTTATTGAGCATGTTCATTATTCCATTTGTGTCCATACTCAAATTTGAACTTTGAGTATTTTCAATTCTTAATAATCAGATCATTAAAAACGTCATAGCATTTAAAATCAATATAAATTTACAATGAAACTGTATAAATGAAGAAATTTAAGTTGAAGTTATTTAGATGAAAAATATCAAGTTTGTTGTTAATAGATTAGTAAATATTCACTTGAACTTTTTTAGTGCCTTTAAAGCCCATTATGGTCTTGCAAGATCGTTAAAAATCTCTATACTCTGTTCTTGCAATGGTAGCCCTGCTGGTGGCTTCGCAATTGTACTCTGAGAACCCCGCCAGGACCGGAAGGTAGCAACGGTATCAGAACTATAATGTGCCGGAGTTTTGCTAGTAGGGTTGCCACCATTATAATAACTTTATTTCTTATTCTTCATTCTCTTTTCGTTTTATAGCTTTCATAATCGCATCCATTTCAAAGCCTCTATATTGTAAAAAGCGAATTTGTTTTGCTTTTAATTTTGCGTCCTGAGCAACTTCATAGCCATATTTTTTGACTTTCAATAAGTATGCTTGTTCATACCAATCTATTTCTTTCATTTCTGGTTCAGCCAAGGCTTTATCAACGTGTTTGCTTTTAAGAGCTAGCTTTATTCGATTTGGACCTTTTCCTTTGCGTAATTGGCTGCGTACCGTCATTTCTGCAACGCGAGCATCACTTTGATAATTTTCTCGCGCTAGCTCATCAACTAAGCTCAAAACCTCTTCCTTATTTTGTGCATACAAAACAAGTTTATCGATTAAGTCTTTTTTTGAGTATTCTTTGCGAGTTAAGACTGCAAATGCATACGATCTCAAACGAGTTCCTGTTAAGCCTTTATTTTGTGCTAGAGCTGATGAATGGTTGTCATCTAAATCACATTCATCTGATGCTTGATTTTTCGGGTGTTGGCTAGCCACATGTTGATCATTGATGAGATGTTGAGGTTCATCTTCATTAATTATTGATTTTAAGTCCTCATAATGAATGAACTTGGGAAACTTCTCTGACATTTTAAATCCATGCTCTTAAACAAAAGCGCCCATAATTTGGGCGCTTCGATTTCAAATTTTTTGAAAAATTATACTTCAAATAAATCTGCTTCTTCGTCATTTTCTTCAGTTGGAGCTGGTGTCGCTGTGGTTAACAACTGTTCACGAATCATGCGATCAAGATCTTGTGCAAGTTGAGGATTTTCCTCAAGGTGACGAATCACGTTGTTCTTACCTTGTCCAATCTTGTTGCCTTGGTATGAATACCAAGCACCAGCTTTTTGAACAAGTTCTTGTTGTACAGCGAGATCGACCAATTCAGCAAGCTGATTTGTACCTTTACCATACATGATTTGGAATAATGCTTCACGGAAAGGAGGTGCCATTTTGTTCTTCACCACTTTAACGCGTGTTTCAGAACCAACTATTTCATCACCTTCTTTTACTTGACCAATACGGCGAATGTCTAAGCGTACAGAAGCATAGAATTTGAGCGCATTACCACCAGTAGTGGTTTCTGGACTTCCAAACATGACACCAATTTTCATACGAATTTGGTTAATGAAGATCACCATGCAGTTGGAGCGCTTTGCATTACCTGTAATTTTACGCAATGCTTGGCTCATCAAGCGTGCTTGTAGACCCATATGAGAGTCGCCCATTTCACCTTCAATTTCGGCTTTAGGAGTTAAGGCTGCTACAGAATCGACAACAATTAAGTCGATAGCGCCAGATCGTACCAGCATATCTGCAATTTCTAGTGCTTGTTCACCGTGATCAGGTTGTGACACCAATAAGTTATCGATATCTACACCAAGTTTGCGAGCATATTGAGGATCTAAAGCATGCTCAGCATCAATAAATGCACAAGTACCACCAGCTTTTTGACATTGCGCAATCGCTTGAAGTGTCATTGTGGTTTTACCTGATGATTCTGGACCATAAATTTCAATAATACGGCCTTTAGGTAAACCACCAATACCTAATGCGATATCCAATGTAAGAGAGCCTGTAGATACAGCTTCTACAGCTTGAACAGTATTGTCACCAAGGCGCATTACCGTATTTTTACCAAATTGTTTTTCAATTTGGCTTAAAGCAGCACTCAGTGCTTTGCTTTTATTATCATCCATCTCATAACCTCAAAACGATGTAAATCACTGATAACTTAAGTGGATGTCTTTAATTAAGTCTAATGTCCACGGCATTTATAGTGACAGAAAAAATCGGACTGTTCTATAATTTTAAACTTCAAAACGACAATATTTGTCGCTTTAACTTATTCATCATCGTATGACCAAACTTCGTCATATTGCTGACCATTTTGTTGACGGAATCTTGTAATATCACGTCGATCTTTTTTGCTTGGCCGATGATCTGGTCGTGCAAGATTATGCAATTTTCTTTGTGCAGAAAGCAACTCACGACGCGCGATACTGACTGCAGTTTCTTCATAGAGTAATTGTGCAGCAGGCGCACCACCTCGAACAGACGATAAAGCTTTCACAATGACGGTTTTCTTTTCAAATCCCTGCTGAATCGTTAACTCCATTCCTACACGTACTTCTCTGGAAACTTTAACGCGATCATTGTTGTGATGAACTTTACCACCTTCGATTGCTGCCTTGGCAATTGAGCGGGTTTTAAAAAAGCGTGCTGCCCAAAGCCACTTATCAATTCGCATTGAATCTGTGATTTTAGTTTCATGCTGTTTTGACATTCATTTCTTTCTCATGGTTAATTTGGTCTAAATAGGGGATTAATGATCTTAGATCATTGATTGCAGGATACTGAAGTTTAGACCTTTCGCGCTCAGGTTGAGCGCTAGATGGTTGGGTAATTGTGATTAGGTGTTCGATACCAAAAGATTTAGCACCTTCGAGTACTACCGCTGTATCATCAACGAGAACGCAGTGACGAGGTTCAAATGGGTGCATTTTCTGTAATTGATTCCAAAATTCAAAACGCTCTTTAGCAAAACCGATCGTTTCGCTACTGATCATCACTTCAAAATAAGAGGTAAGGTCAACTTGATTCATTTTCAATGCCAAACCTCTTTCATCAGCATTGGTGACTAACCACATTCGGTATCCAGCTTGTTTAAGGCCTGATAATAACGCAATGCATCCCTGTCTCGGCTTGATGAATTCTTTGTGATCGTGTTGAAGCTGAAAGGTATCAACGCCGACTTTGGCTGTCCAAAAGCGCGTAGAATACCAATCGAGCGTGTGCTTATGATCTTGATAAAATTTAAATAGAATTTGATTGCTCTGTTCTAAACTGATTTGATGAGTTTTGGCATGTCGCTCAGGGAGTTTGTGATTCCAAATTAAATCGTCAAAAGCAAGATCGAGTAGGGTTCCATCCATGTCGAACATGATGATGGGTTTATTCATTCATCTTTCCTCAGGTATTGTTGCAATTTAGCACAAATAAAAACAACAAATGGGTGTTATTTAAATATCGATTTACACCATCATTTGATGCAAAAGGTTGGACTCGCATCAGCATTTTAAAATTGAACTTCAAGAACGGGTGTGCGTGGTTACTTCTATATTTCATTCCATTCGTATTATATCGAATTAGATGTGTGAGGTCACAAATTTAGATCTTGAGAATGAATACAAAAATAGTATAGAAGTGGCTATGAAAGCATCATATTTTTTTTAAAATGGTGCATAGGAGTTTGAAGTATGACAAAACATGATAATAGTTCGAAACCACACAAAGAATCTAATGAGGATAAAGGGAATCAGGACTCTTTTAAAAATAATGAGCCTGTGAAAAAACCGAATGAACAGCCTGAAAGTCCAGTCAAAGAGCAAAAATAAAAAAACAAGCCTTCTTAAAGAAGGCTTGTTTTTTATGGTGATATTGACTCTAAGGTGCGATCTGATTTTTGAAACTATTGCGGGTGTTATTTAAGATGAATTGAGGGTTGTTGGCAATCACGCTTCGGATTTTGTTTTAAAAGTGTTAGAGTTCTTATGATTGAAATGGGTTATGAGTTTCAAAGTGGTTATATTTTATAGGTTTGCTACTATAAATATAAATCCAACAATGCAAATTAAATCACGCTGCATTTAAGCTGAGGTTCTTAATATGATCGTCATGCTTAGAGTGTGTAGCGCCAAAAGACAAAAATAGGTTTTATCCATGTTTATCACAACGCATGCTCCCCAAGATCAGCAAATGTTAAATTTGGTTCCGATTTTGGCTGTTGCAAGCCAAATATTATTAGAAGAATATCAAAATTATTGTGCTGGACGTGATTTTAAAATCAACGAAAAAGATGATCATTCTCCTGTAACTCAAGCAGATTTAAAGGTCAATCAATATCTGCTCAGAGAGCTTGCAAAACTTACACCTGATATTCCAATCATTTCTGAAGAAAGTGATTATTCGGAGCGGCATGAATGGCCTCAATGTTGGATGCTAGACCCTTTGGATGGTACGAAGGAGTTTATTCATGAGCGTGATGAATTTACGATTAATCTGAGTCTTATTCAGAACCATCAAACTGTATTTTCAGTCATAGTCGTGCCGACAGAGCAAGTTATGTATATGGGCTATTTGACGGATCTTCCTTATAAATATTCATTTATGAACAATATTTGGGAAAAATATTGCAAATTTAAAGCCTCACCAGTCGATGCCATCCAAATTGGACTGAGTCATAGTAGTAAAGATCCTAAGTATCAACACTATATTGATTATATTGAAAGAGAAATACCGGTTATACGTCGTGAAGCTGGAAGTGCTTATAAGTTTTGTATGATGCTTGAAGGTGAGATAGATATTTACCCAAGATTTCATCCAACCTCTGAGTGGGACACCAGTGCCGGACAAGGCTTGCTAGAGAGTATAGGAGGTGGTTTATTGACCTTGGATTCTGTGCCATTTACCTATAATCAGCGTGATACTGTTTTGAATAATGGTTTTATCGCCTATCGTGATCCTGAAATGAGGCAATTGGCTTTAGATGCGTTGTCGAATGTACTTTAGGGGAGTGGAACTATAATTTCATCGTGTTATAGTCAAATTAATTTCATTTATTAGAATTATTATGTCGCTGAAGTTGCTTCCTCCAAGTATGCTCAGAGCGGTTGATTTACTGCCCGATGTTGCTGTGCCTGTTACATTATTTACTCGCCACTCAATACGTGAAATGGTGGTGGGTCAAGGACTCGCTGGATATGATTTGCAATTAACAGATCAAGGTAAGGATCTGGCGCAGGCTTGGGGGGCTTATCTTATTGATCAAACAGATCGTGTGATTGAACACTGTATTTCTAGTCCAATTCAACGTTGTATTGATACTGCAGCACTGATGATTCAAGGTGCTGATCAAATCAATCCTAAGTCAAATACCCATCATATTAAAATTGTTGAGCAGGGGCTTTTGGTCGAGCCTGGTAGCTTCGTTTTAGATATCGAGCAAGCTGCGCCATATTTTAAGCAACAAGGTGCTTTGGGCTTTATCAATAGCTTTGTAAACAATACTTTACCTGGGATGAAGCAGCCAATTATAGGTGTGATTGATGTTTTACATTTGCTTTATCAAACTCACCCTCAACAGAATCATGGATTAAGTTTGGCGGTTAGCCATGACACTATTCTCGCTGGTATTCTGGCTGTGATTTCAGGTAAAACACAAATTAGTCAGCATGATTGGCCAGAAATGATGGAAGGTTTGTTTGTTTGGTTTGAAGGTGAAGCATTTATAGATGCAAAATTGAAATGGATATGGCGTGGTGAATGTAATGAGCTGTCTATTCGTGAATTTTTAGAGCAAGAAAGATAGTATTTTTAATATTATTTAAGTATTGTTGATAAATTTAAAATATAAAAAAAGCCCTTAAAGGGCTTTTTTTAACGCAACTTAGTTAGAAGCTAGAGCTTTAACTTGTGCATTTAAACGGCTCTTATGACGAGCAGCTTTGTTCTTATGGATGATACCTTTGTCAGCCATACGGTCGATTACAGGTACTGCAGTTTTGTAAGCTTCAGAAGCTGCTGCATAGTCACCTGCAGCGATCGCTGCTACTGTGCGTTTAAGGTAAGTACGAACCATAGAACGTAAGCTTGCGTTGTGTTTACGTGCTTTAACGTTTTGACGAGCACGTTTTTTTGCTTGAGCAGAGTTTGCCACTCGTGCACTCCTTGAAATTGATTGGTCTGGGCGGGCTGAAATTTCAACTAAATACAAACATTAGAAGAATTTACACCAGCCCGTAAACAAGTGCCATATTGTGATTAAATGATGCGGCAAAGTCAAGTCTTGACATGCTTTGACAACATTTTTGATGCAGATAAAATGCGGTTAGCACGTTAGATTATATAAATATTGGAAGGAATGGCGAAAAAATGATTAAAAATATTAAAAGTGCAATAGTTATAGGGGCAACTGGTTTAGTTGGTCGATCTTTGGTAAATCATTTGAATCAATTGGTAGATTGCGAAAGAATTGTCGTAGTTGTTCGTAAGCATGATGAACAATTTGAACAGTTCACCAAAGTTGATCAGTTGGTCATTGATGACTTTTTAATGTTAAATGATGAGGACGCTTCTGGATTCTCACATGCGTTTAGTTGCCTAGGAAGTACAATTAAAAAAGCAGGCTCTAAAGAAAATTTTTACAATATCGATTTTGAGATAAATGCTCATTTTGCTGATTTGCTCGTGAATACCGATACTTTTTTTGCAATTGTAAGTGCGGAAGGTGCGAATGAAAGATCTCCATTCTTCTATAATCAAGTGAAGGGAAAGTTAGAAAATTATCTAAAATCATTATCACTCTATCAATTGGCGATCATTCGACCTTCACTCTTAATTGGTGAAAGAGCTGAAACAAGGACACTCGAAGATATTTCTCAGAGTATTTTCAAGCGAGTATCGCAATTTCTGCCAAATACATTCAAATATAAGCCAGTGACAGCAGAGCAAGTCGCTAATACTATGGTCGTGAGCGCAAGAACTCAAAATGAAAAAATTAAGATTTATGATAATTTAGAGATTCAAAAACATAACTGAGGGTATAAAAAGTGACAACGCCAACATTTGTGACGTGTGATTTACTGGATGACCATCCTGATTTAGATATTCAAGTATTGTATCCATCTATTGATGGAAAATTCTTCAAAAGTTACGGCGGTGTAAAAAGCTTTGGGGGTGAAGCTGTCACTGTTAAATGTTTTGAGGACAATTCACGAGTAAAAGAGTTACTCGCTACAGATGGGCAAGGCAAAGTTTTAGTTGTAGATGGTGGTTCTTCCATGCGTTGTGCATTGATGGGAGATATGATTGCTGAGTCTGCCGTTAAATATGGATGGGGTGGTGTCATTATTAATGGTTGTGTTAGAGATGTTGATGCCATTGCGAGTTTAAATCTAGGCGTGCACGCACTGGCGGCTATACCTCAAAAAAGTAATCGCAAAGGGGTGGGCGAAACCAATATCACGATTCAAATTGGAAATATCACAATCCAACCAGGTGATTATATCTATGCAGACAATAATGGAATTATTGTGTCCAAGACAAAATTAGTCGATTAATTTAAATAAAACAAAAACGAGGTAATCAGTATGGTGATTCATCAATTAAAAGTGGCTCAGGCGCTAGCTTCAGCTGTTGCAGAAGGTGGACGTGGGACTTCAGGTACACCGTTTCCTAAACAGCCAGAAAAAGCATTAAAGCTTTACGAATTTGAAGGATCACCATTCTGTCGTCGTGTAAGAGAGGTGTTGACTTTACTTAATCTTGACTACGAAGTGTATCCTTGTCCGAAAGGTGGAAGGGTCTATCGAGATCAAGTAAAAACACTTGGTGGTAAGATTCAATTTCCTTTTTTAATTGATGAAAATACTGGGGCTAAACTTTACGAGTCTCAGGATATTATTCACTATCTTTTTAAGCATTATGGTGAGACAGGTCAAACACCGAAGCAATTCTCACACTACCCCAAATTGCCTGTAGTTGCTCTAGCTGGAACACTGATTAATGGTGCTCGTGGGATTTTTATAAATAAAGCGATTAAGCAGAGGCCACAACCCGAGCATTTAATTGAGCTGTGGGGGTTTGAAGCGAGTCCATACACCAGAATCGTGCGCGCTGAACTCACAGAACTTGAATTACCATTTAAGTTTCATAATGTTGCTAAAGAGCGTTGGCAGGATCAAGGACCAGCGATTTTACGATTGAAGCCTGGGAAATATATTCCTTTGGCTGGCGGTAAACGCGAGCAGGTTGTAAAGGTAATGAATCGCAAGGGAAAGGATATACAAGTCCCGTACTTAGTTGATCCTAATACAGGCGTAAAATTGTTCGAATCGAAGAAGATTGTAGAATATTTAAGAAAAAATTACGGTGAATTTTAGTTTGAGTGCTTTTTGGTCATGAATATAGGTGTATTCGTGACCAGATGCTAAGATAGACCATCATTTTGAGTTTTCAGCTTTTCTTCCCAAACTATGTTTAAAAAAATTTCTGATTTGTTTCAAAAAAAACCATCGGCTGAGCAAGTTTATTTACAGACTCATCAAATTCGTCATGATCCTGAATTAGGATATATTATCGATGACGTTGTTTTGAATGAACTAAATGAAAGATTGTCATATTTTTCGAACCGAAAGGTTACTCGTTTTGATGATTTGGAGAATTTATTTTATCGGGGAATGTTGATCAAAGAGAAAATAGATCTCGAGTTGAATACAGGTCGTTTTACAACGAGATTAGGTAATAATCAACAGAATCTAGAACAGTTAAAAAAATTCGTGATATTGCTCAATGATTATTATCGTGAATTCAAACGTGAGCGCTAATGTTTGCGACTGAATGTTTGTGATATCTAAAAATAACTCATTCTCGATTTTGAACATGATAAAATAGTGCAATGTCCTACCAGACTTTTAAAGCGATCTTCATGTTCCAAAAAGAAATTTCTCAACTTAATCTATCACAAATAAAATCTGGCGAAAAAAGATGGTTAGGGGCGCTTAAAGGCTCTGCCATCGCTTTGCTTTTAAAAGAAATAAGTCAAAACTCTGATCGACTCTTTGTTCTGGTAGCTAGAAATAATCAACATTTAGCTCAACTTGAGAGTGAACTTGAATTTTATGGTGTGAAGCCCACCATCTTTCCAGATTGGGAGATATTACCTTACGATCGGTTGTCTCCGCATCAAGATATTGTCTCAGAAAGATTATCAGTGCTCTCTAATATGCCAACAAAAGGGATACTACTCATTTCAAGCACAACTTTGGCACAACGTGTTGCGCCGACGTCTTGGGTGTTAGGTGAGCATTTTGATATTAGCGTTGGGCAAAAATTTGATTTAGAAAAGCAGAAACAACGCCTGATTCAGGCTGGTTATCATTTGGTCGATACTGTATATGATCATGGAGAATTTGCTGTTCGGGGAAGTTTAGTTGATATTTTTGCTTCAGGGCAAGATGCTCCAATTCGAATAGATTTGTTTGATGATGAAATTGATTCTTTAAAATTTTTTGATCCAGAAACTCAAAGGACCACGACGAAACTTGAACATTTTAAGGTTTTACCAGCTAAAGAGTTTCCTTTAAAAGAAGGTAGAGCTCAATTTCGAGACCGTTATGCTGAAGAGTTTCCAACGGCGAACCCGAAAAAAAATCCAATTTATCAGGATGTAATGGAGGGTATATCTTCACCGGGATTGGACTATTACTTTCCGCTGTTCTTTTCAAAAAAAGAAATGCTAGAACAAAGTAGTATTACATCATACTTACCAAATCATTCCATTGTCATTACAGATCGCAATATTGAAAGTGAATTAACTCAATTTTGGAAAGATATTTATCAGCGTTATGAAGACCGACGTCATAATGTTGATCAACCTTTATTAGCTCCAGAACAAATCTTCTTTCAACAAAATCAAATTTTTGAACAACTCAATCAGTTTCCTCGTATTATCGCATCTGACGAAGTTTTTGAACCTAAAGCGGGTGTAATTAATACCTCTGCTGAACAGCCACCTCGTTTAGCGGTAGAGCCTAAACATCAACAGCCATTTCATGCTGTAAAATCATTTATTGATGCTGCGCAACACCCTGTCTTACTCGTCGCTGAAAGTGCGGGACGCCGTGAATCGTTAAAGGACTCCTTGCGAGCAAGTATGGGTGAAATTCCTGTTGTAGAGCATTATCAGGAGTTTATTAATCAACAATATTCAGTAGCAGTAACGCATGCACCACTTGAACGTGGCTTGGAGATTAAGGGACAAATATCTGTCATTTCAGAAAATCAACTCTATGAGCATCGTGTTGTACAACGCCGTAGAAAACGCCAGCATGAAGTTTCTGAAGAGTTCTTAGTTAAAAGTTTAACTGAATTAAGTATAGGTGCTCCTGTAGTTCATATTGATCACGGTGTAGGTCGCTATGCGGGATTAGTGACTTTATGTATTGATGATCAAGACCACGAATTTTTGCAACTTAATTATGCTGATGATGCCAAAGTCTATGTTCCTGTCACCAATTTGCACCTGATTAGTCGATACAGTGGAGGTGATCCTGATTTAGCACCACTGCATAAACTTGGTACTGATGCTTGGAATAAAGCTAAGCGCAAAGCACTAGAACAGATACATGATGTTGCAGCCGAACTTCTTCATATTCAAGCAAGACGCCACTCAAAACCAGGTATCCAATTTGAATTAGATCACACTACTTATATGCAGTTTGTTAGTGGTTTTGCTTATGAAGAAACGCTTGATCAAGCGAATGCTATCGAAGCGACTTTATACGACATGCAACAAGCTAAACCAATGGATCGTTTAGTCTGTGGTGATGTTGGATTTGGTAAGACAGAAGTGGCGATGAGAGCTGCTTTTGTTGCTGTACAGAACAATAAGCAAGTTGCTGTTTTAGTTCCAACAACTTTACTTGCGCAACAGCATTATGAATCTTTCAAAGATCGATTTGCTGATTGGCCTATCCGTATTGAAGTGTTATCTCGATTTGGCTCAAATAAAACACACTTAAAAACGATCGAAGATTTGGCAGAGGGTAAAGTTGATATCGTCATTGGAACGCATAAAATTTTGCAGGAAAATGTCCAGTTTAAACAACTTGGATTGATGATTGTTGATGAAGAACATCGCTTTGGTGTGCGAGATAAAGAACGTATTAAAGCGATGCGTGCCGATGTAGATATGCTGACGCTAACCGCTACGCCAATCCCGCGTACCTTAAATATGGCGTTTTCAGGTATGCGTGACCTCTCAATTATTGCTACACCACCTGCACGCCGTCTCGCTGTTAAGACCTTTGTCAATGAGCAGACCGATGCCACGATGAAAGAGGCGATCTTGCGTGAACTATTACGTGGTGGTCAGGTTTATATTTTGCATAATGAAGTGGATACCATTGAACGAGCGGCTGAAAATATTCGGTTGTTAGTTCCTGAAGCTCGGGTTGCAGTTGCGCATGGTCAAATGCGTGAGCGTGAGTTAGAACAGGTCATGCAGCAGTTTTATCATAAAGAATATAATGTATTGGTGTGTTCGACCATTATTGAAACGGGAATTGATGTACCAAATGCCAATACAATTATCATTGAGCGAGCAGACAAGCTAGGTTTGGCACAACTTCATCAACTGCGTGGTCGTGTGGGGCGCTCTCATCATCAAGCCTATGCGTATCTGATGGTTCCGTCTATTAAAGGCTTAAAAGGTGATGCTGAAAAACGACTTGATGCCATTCAGCGTGCTTCTACTTTAGGCGCTGGTTTTGTATTGGCGACAGAGGATTTAGAAATACGTGGAGCAGGCGAGCTTCTAGGTGAGCAGCAAAGTGGTTCAATGCATGCAATTGGATATAGTCTATATATGGAAATGCTTGAGAAAGCGACTAAAGCCATCCAAAATGGTAAGACTCCTAACTTTGATGCACCTTTGTCACTCACCGCAGAAATTAGTTTACATATGCCTGCATTAATTCCAGATGAATATTTAGGTGATGTGCATCAGCGTTTATTGTTCTATAAGCGAATTAGTAATACGGATACACAAGAAAAACTCGATCATATCCGTATGGAGCTTATCGATCGTTTTGGTGTGCTACCTCAACAAGTGAAATATCTTTTTACTGTTCATCAGGTGCGTATAAAAGCAGAAAAATTAGGTATTACCAAGATTGATTTGAGTAAGCAGGGTGGCCAAATTGAATTTTCACCTGATACTCCTGTTCAAGCGATGAGTATTATCCAAATGATGCAAAAACATCCGACATTTTTTAGAATGGACGGTGGTCAACGTCTGAAAGTGATGGTTATGCTTGAGGAAAATGATAAAAGAATTCAGTTTATTAATGATCTTTTAGATGAGTTGATGAGAGGGCTCAACTGATCTAAGTTGGGCTTGAATCTAGACTTGTTCGTAGCTCAAAATGCACTGGCTGACAGTCAACCTTATAGGTTGATTTTTTAGCGATGCATTGCAATGAATGAGTGAGATTCAAATCAATGAAATACATATTTTTTTGTATCGAAACACATGACTAATAATACTCAGTCTAAAACTGTTGTGTTAGTATTAGCTATCCATTTAATTTTTGCGTCATTTATAAATATATGTTTAGTTTGCATCCACAACTTGCTCAAGATACTTTTTTTGTTGGCGACTTTCCACTTTCAACTTGTCGTTTAATGAATGACATGCAATTTCCATGGTTGATTTTGGTACCGCGTGTTCCTGGTGTAACTGAATTATATGAATTAAGCCAAGCAGACCAAGAACAATTTTTAAGAGAATCTAGCTGGTTATCTAGTCAATTATCTCGAGTTTTCCGTGCGGATAAAATGAACGTTGCAGCACTAGGAAATATGGTTCCTCAACTTCATTTTCATCATGTAGTTCGTTATCAGAATGATTCTGCATGGCCTAAGCCTGTTTGGGGTGCTTCACCTGCAGTTCCTTACAGTAATGATGTTTTAGCGCATATGCGTCAAACGCTCATGCTCGCGCTACGTGGTCAAGGTGACATGCCTTTCGATTGGCGTATGGAGTAAATACGTCAATTTCAAGGAAGAATAAAAATAATGTGAATTGAGGTAATAGCAATTGCCATTTGAACGAATGCTGGATAAAGAGCCACAGCAGTTTGAAGTACTCCTCAGGATGATGGGGTATGTGATGATCGCGATTCTTGTTGTGATCTATTATTTCACTTCACAAAACCAAAATTATCAGATTTTATACCCTCTATTTATTTTCTTGCTGATTCTATTGGCACCCCGAATTTCACACAGTATCCAATATCGTTATGGTAGTAAAACCAGACGTTTTGCGTTCTTTATTATTGATGTAGTTGTTGTAGCTACCGCCTTAGCAGCAGTGCATTTAAGTTTGTTGCCAACATTTGTTTTCCTGTTTGGATTGGTGTTTACCGCCGTTAATAATAAAATTTCGATGATGGTGAGTTCGATTGCAATTTTAGTTGCGATCATTGTTTTTTATATTTGTACAATTTTTATTTTTGGTTTTGAAGATTATTTCCAGCAAACTTCAATCGAATTGTCCGTAGTCTCGTGTATATGTGCGATTCTTTTTGTGAATTTTGCTAATTATTATCAGAATCGACGTGTAAAAAAATTAGATGTTCAACGTCAAACTTATTTTAAAGAAATGAATCGATATATTGAGTTATCGAATCAGTTAAGCCGCTATGCACCAATTCAATTGTGGCAATCAATCATGCGTGGTGAAACTGAAGCGAAACTTGAATATAAACGAAAAAAAATTACGATTTTTTTCTCTGATATTCAGGGATTTACTGAGCTTTCAGAGACTCTTATTCCAGATGACTTAGCTTTTGTTTTGAATGATTATCTGAGCCATATGACTGAAATTGCCAAGCAATATGGTGGAACAATTGACAAGTTTATGGGAGACGCGATTCTCATTTTCTTTGGAGATCCAGATTCGCAAGGGGTTGAGCAGGATGCCAAAAATTGCATCGATATGGCGATGGCAATGCGTCAACAAATGAAATTTTTGCGTGAACGCTGGGTGAAAATGGGATACTCAGCACTGCATATACGTATGGGCATTAGTACAGGTTATTGTCACGTTGGTAACTATGGCGCAGTTCATCGAATGGCATATACCATTGTTGGGCGGGATGCAAATTTAGCTGCAAGACTTCAAAATGCTGCAGAAATTGATGAAATTTTAATCTCGGATGAGACTTATAAGTTAGTTAAAAACTATTATCTTTGTGCACCTCAGGAACCTATAGAGCTGAAAGGGATTCATGGTTCAATTAAAAGTTGGCAGGTCATGGAAAAATATAGCACCAAGCAAACCCATCAACATTGGTTTGATTACGAGTACAAAGGGTTTCAACTGGTGCTGAATATGGAAGAAGTACAAAATTACGAATATGCTGAATTAATCGCAGTTTTAGAAAAAATGATTGAACGTATTAAACTTCAGCAGGATTTAACCAACTCTTCTGGTATTGTGAAGTTAAAACTATCTGATGAAGTAAAATATCTAAATTAGGATTTTATATCTACATAAATAAAAAGGTCACTTAAGTGACCTTTTTTATATGGTTTTACAAATGATTAATGATTTTCAGAAGCATGGTTAATCGTGTACTTCGGAATTTCAACTTCTAAATCATCATTTTCAATTTTTACTTGACAAGAAAGACGTGAATCAGGCTCTAAACCCCAAGCACGATCGAGTAAATCTGCTTCTACATCATTCATTTCTTCAAGACCGTCAAAACCTTTACGAACAATGACATGGCAGGTCGTACAAGCTGCAGACATATCACAAGCATGTTCAATTTTGATACCATTTTTTAGAAGGCTTTCGCAAAGATTGGCATTTTGCTCAACTTCAAACTCAGCACCTTCAGGGCAAATTTGCGCATGTGGAAGAACTTTAATACGTGGCATAAATTTTTACCTATGTTTAGTTTGAGTTTGACCAATCGTCAAGCTTAGTGCCTTTGAGAGCATGATCAATATGTTGATTCATTCGTTTTGCAGCAAATGCATCACTATGAACTTTTAACGCAGCAACAGCAGCTTCAATTGCTTCAATATCAGAAGTTTCAAGTTGTTGAGCCAAATGAGTTTGTGCAGAAATTAAATCCTGAGCTTCCTGTTCAGTCAAGAGTTTAATATCAGCTTTAAGCGCTTGAGAAAGAGCTTCAAGTTCTCGTTGAGCTTCAACTTTAGTTTCATGTAAATGACGAAGGGCTTTATCTTCTGCTGCAAATTTAAAACCATCAACCAGTAGGCGCTCCATATCAGTATCAGATAAACCGTATGATGGTTTAATATCAATCTGAGCTGAGACGTTAGATGTTGTTTCACGAGCAGATACCGATAAGAGACCGTCAGCATCGACTTGATAAGTCACTTCAATGCGTGCTTGACCAGCAGTCATCGGTGGAATGCCGCGTAAAACAAAACGTCCGAGACTACGGCAATGTTCTACTAAATCGCGCTCACCTTGGACAACATGGATTAACATCGCAGTTTGACCATCTTGATACGTGGTGAACTCTTGACGACGAGCGACAGGAATTGCAGTATTGCGTGAAATTAATCGCTCTACTAATCCACCCATGGTTTCAATACCAAGTGATAATGGTGTTACATCAAGTAGTAAAGAACCATCGGTGCTATTACCAATTAATTGGTTGGCAGTAATTGCAGCACCAATTGCAACGACTTCATCTGGATTAATGGTACACAGGGGTTCTTGACTAAATACTTCTGCTACAGCTTTTTGTACCGCATAAGAGCGAGTAGAGCCACCAACTAAAACGACATTTTTAATATCGTCTAATTCCAATTTAGCATCACGTAATACTCGTTTGCACACTGAAATCGTTTTATCTAGAGCAACTTTAATGATGCTTTCAAACGTTGCACGATCCAATGTTAATTCGTTTTCTAAAAGCTGAAGATTAACTTGATCTTGGTCCGATAAAGCTTCTTTCGCTTTACGTGCTGCAACAAGGAAGTGTGCATACTCGTTATCATCTAAGGTCTCGATATTGAGCGATTTTTTAGCCCACTTGACGATAAGACGATCTAAATCATCACCTCCAAGTGCAGTGTGTCCACCTGTAGCGAGTACCTCAAATACACCCTGTGATAAACGTAGGATGGATACGTCGAAAGTACCACCACCTAAGTCATAAATCACATAGTTTTGATCTGTACTTAAATTTGTTGCTTGATCTAAACCATACGCTACAGCTGCTGCTGTAGGTTCGTTTAATAATCTCAGTACGTTTAAACCAGCGAGCTGTGCAGCGTCTCGTGTTGCTTGGCGTTGTGCCTCATCAAAATAGGCAGGTACTGTAATGACAGCACCATTTATGGGATTTTTTAAACTTGCTTCAGCACGATCTTTTAGATTTTTTAGAATTTCAGCAGAAATTTCGACAGGTGTTTTACGACCTTGCGCTGTTTCAAAAGCAGGCATCTGATTGTCTTCACCCACCAATTGATATGGGTGTTGAAATTTAATATCAGCTTTTGAGCGTCCCATAAAACGTTTTACAGAGACAATAGTATTCTGTGGGTCACGAGTTATAAACGGTTTTGCGTCATTGCCGAGCACAGTAGAGTTTTCAGCATAATGTACGATAGAAGGAAGTAACACTTGACCTTGTTCATCGTTTAGAACTTTAGGTTTGCCAGAAAGCACAGTTGCTACAAGAGAGTGGGTCGTACCTAAATCAATACCAATAGCAATGCGATGTTCATGTGGCGCACTTGATTGTCCAGGTTCAGCAATTTGCAAGAGTGCCATGTGTTAAATCCCTTGAAAATAAAACAAAAAAATAAAATTAGAATTCGTCATCTAAGTCAAAATCTTCATCATCGAGAATACGATCTTCAGCTTGATGTATATCATTCATCACTTTTTGGAAGAAACGTAATTTTCGAACAGTATCGCGAGACTCAGCCCAATCTTCAGCTTCAAAGTCTATTTTGAATTCGCGAACTAAACCATCAATCCATTGTTGCACTTCAGTTTTTAAAGATGAAAGTTGTTCAGAACTTTGAGCTTCATCTAACTGTTCACGAATTTCTAATGCAGATTGTAAAAATTCGAAATCATTGATGGATTGATCTAAATGATAGTCTTGTTTTTTGAGTGTAAGTAAATATCCAGCACGGCTGTCAACTTGAGATAAAACTTTATAAGCTTGATTGATTTCGCTAGATTTGATCAAGGCTTGGTCTTTATTTTCAGCTTTATCTGGATGATATTGTTGCTGCAATTTTAGAAAGTTAGCTTTCAAAGTTGCTAAATCAATATCGAGTGCTACAGGGAGATTAAACAACTCAAAATGATTCATGGATTGGAAATTCCAAAATAGTGAAAAATAAAAGTGGGCGCTGAATAGAATTAAAACAGTGCTGGGCACTGTTTTAATCAGGTAAAAAGAGAATGATTATCTTAAACAGTGAAAGATTCACCACAACCACATTCACCTTTTTTGTTTGGGTTGTTGAATTCAAAACCTTCGTTTAGACCATTTTTAACATAGTCCATTTCCATACCTTCTAGATAAACAAGGCTCTTCGGATCAACGAAAACTTTAACCCCAAACTGTTCAAAGACTTGATCATGTTCGTCAACTTCATCAACGAATTCGAGAACATAAGCCAATCCAGAACAACCTGAAGTTTTCACACCAACGCGAATACCTTCACCCTTACCGCGATTCAATAAATAATTGCTGATATGAGTTGCAGCATTTTCAGTTAAATTGATCATGAAAACTCCATTCAATCATCAAGCGCTAAATTAAGCTTTCGCTTTTTTGCTACGGTAGTCTTCTACAGCAGCTTTAATTGCATCTTCTGCAAGTACAGAGCAGTGTACTTTCACAGGAGGAAGCGCAAGTTCATTTGCAATATCAATATTCTTGATTTGCTGTGCTTGGTCTAAAGTTTTACCTTTTAGCCATTCAGTTACAAGTGAACTTGAAGCAATTGCAGAACCACATCCGTAAGTTTTGAAGCGAGCTTCTTCAATTACACCATTCTCATCCACTTGGATTTGAAGACGCATAACGTCACCACAAGCTGGTGCACCGACCATACCTGTACCTACGTTTTCTGCGTTTTTATCTAAAACACCAACATTACGAGGATTTTCGTAATGATCAATCACTTTTTCGCTATAAGCCATGATGCGTCTCCAAACCTCAGGGTCGGCTGATAATATTTAATATGGGTGCATCTTATTAAATTTCAATATTTAAGCTTAATAAGATGCATGTGTTTGGTTTAAATTAGTGTTCTGTCCATTCAACTTTCGACAGATCAATCCCTTCTTTGTACATATCCCAAAGTGGAGAAAGGTCACGTAATTTTTCTACAGCAGCTTTTGTCACTTCTAGTACGTGATCAATGTCTTCTTCAGTCGTATATTTACCAAAACTGAAGCGAATTGAACTGTGTGCTAACTCATCAGATAAGCCTAATGCACGAAGAACATAAGAAGGTTCTAATGTTGCAGAAGTACAAGCTGAACCAGATGAAACAGCAGCATCTTTAAGTGACATCATTAAAGATTCACCCTCAACGAAGTTAAAACTTACGTTTAAGTAGTTTGCTACGTTTTGAGTCGGATGACCATTTAAGAAAACTTGTTCAAGATCTTGTAGACCATTCCAAAGTTTGTCACGTAGAGTGCGTAAGCGAGTTTGTTCAGCAACTAGGTTTTTACCTGCAAGTTCAAATGCTTCACCCATACCAACGATTTGGTGAGTTGCAAGCGTACCAGAACGCATACCGCGCTCATGACCACCACCATGCATTTGAGCTTTAAGACGCACACGTGGACTACGACGTACGTAAAGTGCACCGATACCTTTAGGACCATAAATTTTGTGAGCAGAGAAACTCATTAAATCAATTTTCATGGTTGATAAATCGATTTCAACTTTACCAGCAGCTTGAGCGGCATCTACGTGAAAATATGTCTTATTCGCACGAGTTAATTCACCAATAGCGGCAACATCAGTCACAGTACCAATTTCATTATTGACCATCATTAATGAAACAAGAATTGTATCTGGACGTAAAGCAGCTTGAACCATTTCAGGAGTAATTAGACCTGTTTGAGCTTCTGGTTCAAGATAGGTAATTTCAAAGCCTTCTTGTTCTAATTCACGGCAAGTATCTAAAATTGCTTTATGTTCAATTTTACTCGTAATGATGTGTTTGCCTTTTGAAGCGTAGAACTGTGCAACACCTTTCAGTGCAAGGTTGTCAGATTCTGTAGCGCCAGATGTCCAAACGATTTCGCGTGGATCTGCTTTTACAAGATTTGCAACTTGCTCACGAGCGTATTCAACTTTTTCTTCAGCTTGCCAACCATATGCGTGCGAACGTGATGCAGGGTTACCAAAAGTCCCATCGAATGTAAGGCATTCCATCATGCGCTCAGCAACTTGTGGGTCGACTGGAGTCGTTGCAGCATAATCAAGATAAATTGGACGTTTCATGTCAAATACCTGTAACCGATAAAAGGGCTGAATCTAATGGAGCTGTATTCTGGCGGATCGCAACAGTTTGAACGTTATCGCGAGCAACTAAATCAGCAAGAGAGATTTTAGCTAAGTAATCGGCAATGTGGAGGGAGAGTTCTTGCCATAAATCGTGAGTTAGACACATTGCGCCATTTTGGCAGTTACCTTTGTGGTCACAACGTGTTGCATCAACAGTTTCGTTTACAGCTTCAATAATTTCTAAGACCGTAATATCAGAAGCATTACGCGCTAAATGGTATCCACCATTAGCACCACGTACACTCGAAACCAAGCCATGACGCTTTAATTTAGCAAATAGTTGTTCTAAATAAGCCACAGAAATAGTTTGGCGAGTAGCAATTTCTGCCAAAGTAATGGTTTGTTCAGTCGGCTGCAAAGCTAGATCAAGTAATGCAGTCACTGCGTAGCGACCGCGAGTGGTTAAGCGCATGATTCGATACACGTGTAAAAGGCTAGATGATGAAATTTTATGAATTCCGACTAATTTAGTCAAGTATTTTTTCTAAAAACCAACTAAATTAATCGGAATTAAATATGGCGAGAATTTAAACAGATAAAACTTTATTATTTTAATAAATAATCAATAAATTATACACGATTAAAGCCACGAATAGAACCGAAACTATCCCGAACGCAATATTGATACGTTTTTGGTTGGTTTGCATGCGACGAATACGATTTTTATATTGTTTTACCTCTACTTGAAGTGTATTGATTTTAGATCTTTGTAAGTCAATTTTTTCAAGTAATGGTGCAATGCGTTTTCTCGAAGCCTTTGTATCTTGGTCTTCAGAAGCTGTTGTTAACCAGTTTTTCCAATCTGAAAGTAATTTCGGTGTTGAGAGATGTAATGCTAAATCTCTGAATTCGTCTTTAAGGGTTTGATCACCTTCAATACGCATTTTTTTCAAACTTCTGCGGTTTGCAAACCCGAAAATTTGAATGATATCGACTAAAGTACTACTTACCTTGAGGTCAGGTTCTTTTTCTGGCGCTTGAAGGTCAAATAAGATGCCTTTATCCGTAAATTGGATATAAAAGTCAAAATAGGGGATATAGCTATTCATTTTAATTGTAATTTGTTGTTCTACAAATTTTTTTGCTTGAAGGCGAACAACACGGTCATGTTTTAAGACGAAAGAATAGAATGTCTCTAAAACTAACATAACAATGTTAAGCAACAAACGGGTATGACCTTGTTGTTGTTGCGATTCACTCATAAATAAATCCTATTCAAATTTAATAAATCTAAAAAGTTCTATTAACACAAACTTAAATTAAGTCTAAGATTACATCATTTATCATTGCTTTGTAGAACAGTTTTGAACAAGGTTCAATAGCGATATTTGATATTATCAATGTATTTTATGCACGAATAGTCAGTTTAGAGGCTAAAATATACAGGAGTGTAACGGTGGATCAAGATGTAAATAACAATAAAGAACAGGAGTTAATGGACAACTCACAACCTGCAAACTCACGTAAAACAAAGCATCAACGTAAGTCCACACTTGATTTTCGTAAATATACTAAACAAATTTGGCTTGCTGGTTTAGGTGCTTTTTCTCGCGCAGAGGAAGAAGGTAATAAAATGTTTGACTCTTTAGTCAAAGTCGGTGAAGAGCTTGAATCAAAAACGGTTGAATTTACAGATCAAACAGTAAACAAAGTTGCGGAAAAAACTAAAGAGTCTGTTACGGATAAAAAAGATAAGGTGGAAAAACTTTTAGATCATGGGGTGAGTACTTCGCTTAATCGTATTGGGCTCGTCTCAACTAAAGATGTACAACATCTTGAGAATATGATTTTAGATATTCACCAGAAATTAGATGTGCTCATTGCTGAAAATCAAGCTTTACGAGCCAAACTCGAAAAAAAATGATGGATTTAGAGATAAAACTGTAATTTTGGTATTTTTTGTCGCTTATTTTGATCAAAACAGGTCGAGCAGTATTGCGTTTCCCCCCAAAGCATTGCTATAAAGTCGTCATGGCCTTTTAAAATACAAGCCTTGGATTTTAAACAAACGATATAAGAGGACGTAATCTTCATGAATAAATCAGAATTGATTGATGCGATTGCAGAGAAAGGGGGATTGTCTAAGACTGATGCTGGTAAGGCATTGGACGCGACTATTGCTTCTATTGGCGAAGCGCTGAAAAAAGGTGACTCTGTTACTTTAGTAGGATTTGGTACTTTCAGCGTTAAAGATCGTGCTGCACGCACTGGTCGTAACCCGAAAACTGGCGAAGAATTACAAATTAAAGCAAGCAAAGTTCCTAGCTTTAAAGCTGGTAAAGGTTTAAAAGATTCTGTAGCTTAATTCTTATTAAGTCCAAAACGCGCCGACTTGGCGCGTTTTTTATTAAAAAGAAAATTTATGGCTTCATCTGATATATTCGGTTTGGATTATCAGTTAGAATCGCTTTGAAATAAAATATTGGAATACCTATGGAATCGTTTCGTAAACTCATTAAAGGGTGGCTCGGCAAAGTCCTTCTAGTATTATTTTTGACACCATTGGCATTGGTCGGTATTGAAGGCTATTTCGGTGGTGGAAACAAAGATGGGATTGCTAAAACCGTTAATGATTTAGAAATTTCTAATAAAGAGCTAGAAGTTCAAACGAAGAATTATAAAGATCAATTCTTACAAATGGTTCAAGGTGATGAATCACTTCTGAATCAATCGTATATTGAACAAATGGCTCTAGATAGTTTAATTGATCGTGCTTTATTGGTTCAGCAGGCTGAAAAGTTAGGCATCAGTTTAAGTGATGCTCAGATTGAACAAATGATTGCTCAACAGCCAAGTCTGCAGGTTGATGGTAAATTTTCACAACAAGCTTATGAAAACTATCTTCGATCAATTAATATGACGAGCCAGGGTCTAATCCAAAATTTAAGACAAGATCATGCGCTTCAAATGTTAGTTTCAAGCATTCGTGATAATTCTTTGGTAAGCCAAAGTGATATTCAGCAAATCGCAAATCTACAAGGTGAGCAACGTACGTTATTTATGTCATCTGTAAAATTGGATGATTACAAAACGTCTGTAAAAATAACTGATGCTGAAGTCGCTGCTTATTATGAAAAACATAAAGTGCTGTTTAAGCAACCTGCCTCAGTTGATCTTGATTATGTATTGGTAACGCCTGCTATGGTAGCAAATGCCACAACAACTGTTACAGATGCAGAATTAAAACAAGCTTATGATCAATATGTAACTCAACAAAATAAAAATGCCAAAGTTGAAGTCCAACATATTTTGATTACAACAGATAATCGTACTGCGCTTGAGGCTGAAAAAATAGCCAATGATGTTTATGCAAAAATTCAATCAGGATTATCTTTTGCAGAGGCTGCTCAACAGTATTCTGAAGATTCTAGTTCCAAAGATAATGCGGGTCGAGTTGATGGTTATGAAGCCGGTGTATTCGGTGATGCTTTTGATAATGCAGTTCAAGCTTCAAAAGGTACGATTTCTAAGCCAGTAAAAACCGATTTTGGTGTACATATTATTCAAGCTAAAGCTGCTCAAGTGAATGTTGCTAGTTTTGAGTCTGAAAAAGCACGTCTTGAAGCTGATTTATTAAAATCTAAAAATGCCAATGCTTATTCTGATCTAGTAAATGGTTTGAATGAGCTCGTTGTAAGTAGCGATGCTTTAGATGTAGTCCCTCAGGAATTAAAATCGGCTAAATTGGTTACTGCGAATAATGTAACTCTTGCCACTCAAAATACAGTCCTAGCGGATCCTGCTGTAAAAGCTAAGATCTTTAGTCAAGATGTAAAAAATGGTGATCGTAATGCGACCAGCAATATACAATTGGCGAATGGTGATACAGTTTGGTTGAAAGTTCGTGAATACCGTGAAGCTGGTGTTCAACCTTTATCAGTAGCCAAAGCGAAGGTTAAAGAAAAGCTGTTGAATCAAAAGGCATATGAAGCTGCTCAAGCAAAAGTTGCTGCAATGTTAAAGGATTTTAAAACACTACCTTCACAGCAGGTTTTAACTAAGCATCAGCAATCTTTCGTAAATGCAGGTGTGTTTACTCGTTCTCAAGGTCTTAAACGAGAAATTGAACGTGCTGCATTTAGTGTGCCTGCACCTAAAGCAGGAATGTGGTCTGTGACTACAGCTCAATTACCAAATGAAATGGTAATTATCGGTGTGGCTGAGGTAAAAAAACCATCTATGGATTCGATTTCGGCTGAAGAAAAACAGCAGCTTGCACAGCTTTATCAAAACTATCGTGGTACACAATTACTTAAAGATTACACTGAGTATTTAAAGTCAGTTGCAAAAATTAAGTAACTCACCAGTAATTCTATCTTCATAAAAAAAGCACTTCGGTGCTTTTTTTATTTTGCTATGATTTATTTAATTCGATTAATTCAAATAAGTATTCCGATACTGGCTTGGACTGCATAGATAATGTTTTTTGAAGGCTTGACTAAATGCAGTCTCTGATGAATAACCAACTTTGTGCGCGATTTGTTGGATTGAAAGCTGGCTCAAGCGTAAAAGTTGACTGGCTAATCTTAAACGGTGTTTCTGTAAGTATGCTAATGGTGTTTCATTCACCATATTTTGAAATAAATGAGCGAATTTTGAACGCGACATAAAGCAAGTTTCTGCCAATGATTCTACAGTCCAGTTTCGTTCTGGTTGGCTGTGAATCGCTGAAAATGCAGGGCTCAATTCTGGGTGAGTAAGTGCATTTAACCAGTTATTCTGATCTGTAAGCGTGGAAATGTAATCTCTCACGCATTCGATTAACATAATACTCACCACGTGATCCATAATCTTATGGCGACCAGGTCGGTTCATCTTGGTTTCATCAGCCACGAAATAAAGCCCGATCCTTAACCACTCCGGCTCTCTAGCATTCAGTGCATTGTTTAAATGGATATAAGTGGGTAAGGCTTGAATCAATGGTCCACCCATAATACTGTCCATGTTAGATCGTATACTGAAGATGAGAGATTTCTCAGATTTATCATCTTCGTCACCGAGGATAATTTCATCATCTCTTAAACCTTTAAATAAATGATCTATTTGAGTAATGTTGACTAATGTTTGTTCTTGATGGCTATAGGCTTGATGTGACATTCCAGAAGGAATAATTGCCATATCTCCAGCTTTTAAGTGTAGCTGTTCGCCATTTTGAAATTTAAAAAAGGCTTCACCGTATAATAAAATATAGGTAATCATGGCTGTTTGATGACTTAACTCAAAAGCCCATTTACCTTGTGCTTGAAGGTAGAGATATTCCGTATTTTTGAGGTGAATATCTTCAAAAACTTGACTGAGAGCATCCATGTTTTTCGTATATTCCCTATACGCTTACAATTGCTGAATCTTAACATGTGTAAAGATTTCTATAATGTATTTTAGCTTCAAAATCGTTGTGGAAATACGACTCAATAGCTTTTTTGGACGATTACGACTGTATTTGAAATTTGAAATGAACAAAGATAAAAATAAGAAATAGAAAAGGAAAATTGCAAGTGAATGCAAAGGTAAAAGTTGAAGAGTTATTGAGTCAGAACCCGATAGCGCAAGGCTTACAACTGGATAAGAAGCGTTACTTATGGTTGCTTAGTCCAGCACTACCTGTATTAGGGATGGGCTTTTTGGCTGGATATCAATACGGACCTAAAGCAACTAAAAAATTGTTTGCATTAGGTGGACCTTTATTATTACACGTAATTATTCCCACCATTGATGCTTTGGTCGGTACTGATGAGAATAATCCGAGTGATGAGCAGATCAAAAAATTAGTCAGTGATCCTTACTATGATCGTATAGTAAAAATGTTTGTTCCTTTACAATATGCAGCCAATTTTTTTGCTGGATACGTGGTCTCTCGTAAAGAAACCCCATTGTTGGATCAGTTGTTGATTGGTTGTACTATGGGGTTGATCAACGGTATTGGTGTGAATACTGCCCATGAACTATGCCATCGACCGAAGCGTGCAGATCATTATTGGTCACACGTGACACTAGCACCACTTGGATACAATCATTTCCGTATTGAGCACCCATATGGGCATCATAAGCGCGCAGCTACTCCAGAAGATCCAGCGACTTCTAAGATGGGTGAGACCTTTTACGAGTTTCTTCCAAGAACCATTAGCGGTGGCTTGAAGTCAGCAATACAGATTGAAAAACATCGATTAAATCGTAAGGGTGAGTCGTTCTTTTCACTGAAAAATGAGTTATTTCACGGCGCAGCCATTAGTGCAACTTTTCACGCAACGATGCTAAAACTGTATGGTAAGAAAATTTTACCATTCTTAGCCATACAGTCACTTTACGGTGTGACTTTATTTGAAATGGTCAACTATCTTGAGCACTACGGCTTATTGCGAGAAAAGAAAGAAGATGGAAGTTATTCGCGTACTATGCCTGAACATAGTTGGAATAATAATAACATCACAACCAATCTATTCTTATACCAGTTGCAGCGCCATTCGGATCATCATGCTTATCCGACACGACCATTCCAAGCATTGAGAAACTTTGAAGAAGCGCCAGTGTTGCCAAGTGGATATGCGACGATGTTGATCCCAGTTTTAATACCTAAGTTATGGTTTAAAATTATGGATAAGCGCGTATTTGACCATTATGGTGGCGATTTAAATAAAGCCAATATTCATCCAAAACGACGAGCAAAAATTTTTAAAAAATTTGGTGTTATTGATAAATTATTGGGCTAACACTCAAAAATAAAAAAACCGACCATGGGTCGGTTTTTTTATAATACTTTTAACATGCGTATTTCGCATGCATCACTATGTCCAGTATTTCCTAATGGGTGTTGTAGATGTTGAAAACCTAATTTTTCATATAATTTTACAGCCTGCCAGAGAGATGCTGTGGTTTCGAGATAAATTTGCGTGTAACCCTGATCTCGTGCAAATTGGATACATTTTTCTAGAATTTGTTTTGCAAAACCCAAACCTCGTATTGAGGGCATAAAATACATTTTTTGTATCTCTAGGGTGTTTTCGTGGCCCAGCAAAGGTGCAATGCCCCCACCACCAAAGACCTCGTGTTGGTCATTGCTAATAACCCAATATATGGAGTGAGGTTTTGTATAAACGTCATAGAGTTGATCTAGAATTGGATCTGCTACTGCGAAGCCTGATTCAGCAGCGAGAGCAAACTCCACTGAGACTTCACGAATGATTTTTGCAATATGGGGATTATCTTGGGGGTGAATAGTTCGAATAAAGTACATAATTGATGAAACTTAGTAAATCTTCACAGAGTATATCTAAGTTTCATCGGAGTTGAGTTTAATTCAACGTGATTTATTTCAATTCGCTTGATGATTTTCCAAGTTCACGGCGCGCAACAATAAGCTGTTGAATTTGTTGTGTACCCTCGAAGATATCTAGTATTTTGGAGTCACGCGCCCATTTTTCCAACAACTCATCTTCGGTATAGCCTACACTTGCAGCAAGTTCGACACACTTCAATGTAATTTCATTACAAATTCGTCCAGCTTTCGCTTTTGCAATTGAAGCTTCACGCGAGTTAGGCTTTTTATTGTCAGCCATCCATGCAGCTTTTAGGGTTAATAAACGAGCAGCTTCCCATTCTGCTTCCATACGATAAATCTGAGCTGCAATATTTGAGGATTGAAGGTAGGGGGTGGCATATTCAGCATCTAGTTGGTCTTTAAAAATTTCCTTGATACGCTCTAAAGACGCTTTAGAGCACCCAACTGCCATTGCGGCCACAAGAGGGCGTGTATTGTCAAAAGTTTCCATGACGCCAACGAAACCTTTTGCAACATCGATTTCAGCATTGCCTAATAAATTTGCAGCAGGGACACGACAATCGATAAAGCGAATGACAGCAGTATCTGAAGCTTTAATTCCGAGTTTATGTTCAAGACGTTCAACGGTCATGCCAGGCGTGCCTTTAGGAACAACAAATGATTTGATTGCTGCACGCCCAAGTTTTTTATCGAGTGTTGCCCAAACCACGACTGAATCAGCTCGTTCACCAGAAGTGACGAAAATTTTCTCGCCATTTAAAATATAATCATCACCATCTTTAGTCGCTGTGGTGCGTATTGCTGCAGAATCAGATCCACAGCCTGGCTCGGTAATTGCCATCGCAGCCCAAGTTCCTTTGAAGCGTTCAAGTTGCTCTTCATTGGCTACAGCAGCAATTGCAGAGTTACCTAATCCTTGGCGAGGCATGGTAAGTAATAAACCAGTATCGCCATAACACATCTCAATTACACCCAAAGCAGTAGACATGTTCACGCCATTTTTGTTGCCTTGAGTCGTATCTCCACGTTTATTGACGGCAGCGCCAGCATTCATGCCATCGCCACCTTCATTCATACCATCCAATAGGGATGCTAACATGTCGAGTTCTTTGGGATAAGCATGTTCAGCTTTATCATATTTGCGTGAAATAGGGCGAAGCACGTTTAACGCTGTCTGATGAGCTTGATCAACAAGCATTTTAAATTTTTTTGGATTCTCTAAATTCATCATCTTGTCCTTAAATTTTTATTATTTGATTAAGCATGTAAACCAGAATGCATAATGGCAGTAGCACGCAAATCCCGATACCAACGTTCAACTGGATGTTCTTTGGTAAAGCCATGTCCACCTAAGAGTTGTACGCCATCAGTGCCAATTTTCATTGATTTTTCTGCACACAAAATTCGTGCTAAGTATGCTTCACGATGGAAACTTAAACCTGATTCTGCGCGGCTTGCAGCATTCAAAACCAACATTTTCATAGCATCAATTTCAATAGCCATATCCGCGATCATAAATGCAACACTTTGACGGTGGGATATTGGTTCACCAAATGCGGTGCGTTCATTGGCATACTGAATGCAATATTGTTTAACCGCTTGGCATGTACCCACTGCCATTGCACACCACATTAAATTGCCCAGATCAATGAACGCTGAATAATCAAAATCTTGCTCATTTAGTTTAAATGCTGGTGTGTTGTTAAATTTTAGGCTCACAGATTGGGTTGCTTTAAGCCCCATTGCTGGATTTACTTTATATGAAATCGTTTCATTTCGCTCAACAATGAAAACCTGAGCTGTTCCATCTAAATCTGCGGAAACCAATAAAAGATCTGCCTGCTCACCTAGAATAACGATAGTTTTTTCACCATTAATGACAAAATGATCGCCTTGGCGTGTCGCTTTTGTTTTTAATTGGAAAGGGTTGAAAGCAGGTGTATTTTCCTGAACAGCAAAAGTTGCAAATAGATCATCTTGTTCGCTAAATGCCGACAAATACTTATTTTGAATCTCTGCTGAACCCCACTGTGTAATTGCATTAATGACTGAGAACGTGGAGAGTAATGTAGCTGTTAATGAGAAGTCACCTTGTGCAAGTTGCTCTGCGATCAGCACATTTGTAACCACATTCTTTTCTGAAGCAACGCCGCCGTATTGTTCAGGCAATGCATAATAATTGACACCTAAATCTTTAAATTGAGCCCATAAGTTTTCTGGAAAAGTAGCTTGGTGGTCGGCTGTATGTGCTAGGGGGTAGAGAACTTCATGAGCAAATTGTTGCATCGCATCAACAGTCATCTGTTGTTCTTCAGAAAGGCTGAGATCAAATAACCCTTTTTGCTGATTGGATAGACGTTGAGTCGGAGTATTGGATTTTTGTTTAAAAATTTTCTGTGTAGAGCCCAAGGTTTTAAATCCAGCCTTAGAACCTTGATAAAGCGAGCGTTCGATAATTTTTCTTAGTTTTAATTGATCGATTAAATCACTGCCTGCGAGCTTAGTGATCAAGGCTAAGCCTAAACCTTGCGCTTTGTTTGCGATATCATTCATTGTTGTAAATTCCCTGATGGTTTTTTTATACAACAAGATCGTGACATGTGTTTAGTGAAATGACTATGTCGAAAATGACTAGCTTAAAAGACTTTTTTGACCAAACAGATAAATGGTAATTGAATAGGTATTCTAATGAAATTTAAGATATATTCTTTTTAGTAATTAAATTTTTTATATAATAAATTGACCATAGTGACACGATAGATCACTATGGTCTTTGTTCCTTAAACATATGATTGGATCATTTTGCGCACATTTGTTTTTGCTTCGATCACAGTCATGAATGTATATGCACCTATGAACTTACGACTGATGAACATAAATTCTTTCGGTGGAACTGAAAAATAGCGCGATGCCATCGACTTAGATGCTCGTTGCATCACACGGCTATGCAGTTGGCTTTGTTTCCAATCATAGCGCTGCTGTTCATCCATAATGCCTGTTGGTAGGTCTGGATTATTGCTATAAGTACTAAAAGCTTCAGTAGCTAGAAGGAACACTTTTGCCATGTCAGGTTTAATGCTTAATGGCATTGCATCGAAAAACTCATAACCTGTCATAGCATTGACCATGGCTTGAGCATCATGATGATAGCCCGCGGTAATTAAATTACGAGCTACCTTGAGGAGTTGATCATCAAATTGACGGATCGCACCGAAGTCTAAAAGAATGATTTTATCTTCAATTTGCGCGCCGTCACCTAAGCGTACTAGGTAGTTACCAAAGTTAGGATCAGTCTGCATCTCGCCCCATTCAAACACTTCACGAACGGCAATTTCAAGCGATGCTTCACCTAATTTGTTGCGACGCTCCTGAGGGAGTGAAAGCATGACTGGGCTATTAATCGGAACACCACGCTCAAAAGTCATACAAAGCACTTGATCTGTACAATATTGATCAATAATTTGTGGAACAACATAACGCGGATCATCTTTTAAACGCGCTCTAAAACGACGTGTTGTTTCAGCTTCAATTTTGTAATTTACTTCACGGTGCATCATTTCGCGAACCTCATCAAACCATTGATCAAATTCACGAGTTTGAGGAACCATGCGTGTAAGTTTGAGCATGTTCTTAAACAAGCTCATATCTGAGTCAATTGCCCTTGCTACACCTGGATATTGAACTTTGAGCACCAATTCAAGACCATCAGACTTACGTGTTGCACGGTGAACCTGTGCTAATGATGCGGTGCCTAAAGGCTCATGATCAATGGTGAGATCATCGAGTTTAGAGCCAAGTTGGTTGCGCAGTTGCTCATGGATCGCAGGCCACGCGAGGGCAACGGTCTGATTATTTAAAGTGTTTAAAGCTTGCGTGATCTCTTCAGGTAGAAAATGCTCACCATATAACGCCATCATTTGACCAATTTTGACGATAGAGCCTTTTAATTTACCGATTTCAGCAACAAGATAGTCAGCTTGTTCTTTCATCGCTTGTTTACGTTTTTTTTCTTTTTCTTCTTCGCTTGAAAAAATAGAACTCGCACTTGAAGCAGCCCAGCGTGTGCCAGCCAGTAGAGAAGCTTTCGCAATCGAAAGACGGCGATCCATTGAAGAAGTTTTTAATTGTTTAAGCTTTTCATTCTGATCTGACATGAAGTTTAGGTCCTTTAAGCGAATCGCGCAGAGAAATCATTGTATTGAATATTACATGTTATGAACGTATTAAAATAGTTCAAGTATTTCAATATCAGGTGTATAAATGGTCAATTTATTCAAACTTAAATAGCCTAAGCTTTTTAAAGTCGATATTTAACTGGGAGTTGAGCTCGAGTAGACAGAGACACGCGATACTCAGAGATGAATAACTTCATTAAGTTGACAACAGTTTCATGAATAAATCCAAGGGCATATGCTTTGATAATAATGACGCTAGGTAAGCTGAAGAAAAAATATTTAACATCATCCAAACTTGGATTTTCAAAAATTTGATGATCCATCAAAAATTGCTTAAGAAATTGTTTTTCTGTTGTGACACGAGGGGAAGAATCATCACCCCAGTAATTTTGACGCATTGCCATTAAATTATTGTGTTTATAACTCATACTTTAACTTTTGAAATTCACTTTAACTTTTATTAGTTTGAGTCTAAATTTTCTTTTTCAAGTCTGGTGAGCTTTTCGAGAGACAAAAAAAAGCGGGCAAAGCCCGCTTTTTTTCAACAGTTAATTAAACTGCTACGATGTCAACAGCGTTAGGACCTTTAGGACCTTGAGTTACGCTGAATTCAACTTGTTGGCCTTCAGCCAAAGTTTTAAAGCCTGAACCCTTGATTTCGCTAAAGTGAGCAAAAACGTCAGGACCGTTTTCTTGTTGGATGAAACCGAAACCTTTAGTTTCGTTGAACCATTTAACTGTACCTTTAACAGTATTAGACATAATAGGAATCCTAATAAAACTTTAATGTTATGAGTTTGAACTCAATGATGTAACTTTGAAAAAAAATGAAACTTAAAATCTGAAACCAAACGTAGGATTATGACTAACACTGCGAAATAAAAGATTTAATGAAACAACATAAATTTTCTAGTTGGCTTCGAGTATACACGATTATTTTCAATATCGTTAGTTTTAATCAACTTTCTCGCTATTTTAAAACCTGAATGAGTAGACCTTATTCAATGGATAATTCTAACTATTCAAATTTTCAATACAAATTTGCCGAATAACACGGATAGAACTTTTTATTAATAGGATAAAACAAGGTATCATAGACCGTTTTTAAAAAATTGACCTTGGAGACGCCTTAAGTGGATCGACCGACTATTAGCCCTGAACATCTACAGGAAGCCGCTGAAAACTTAACAACTATTCGAGATTTTATTCGTTTTGGAGTTACAGCATTACGTCAATACGATGCACACTTAGGTCAAGGTACTGAAGATTATTTTGCTGAAAGTTCTGCTTTAGTTTTACAAACTTTATCACTAGACTGGAATGCCGATGCTGAGATTTTAGACTCAAAATTGCTGCCAAGCGAAGTTGCGGAATTCTTGAGTTTACTCGAACGTCGTATCAATGACCGTGTTCCTACTTCATATTTATTAAATCTTGCTTATTTCTTTGGTAAACCATTTTATGTAGATGAGCGTGTACTGATTCCACGCTCACCAATCGTTGAGCTAATTGAAAATCGTTTTGCACCTTATTGTTTGACTGAAAATGGTGAAATGGGTGAAGCGGTCAATAATTTGCCAGTGAATCCAAATCCTAAAACTCCACAGCGTATTTTGGATATGTGTACTGGCTCTGGTTGTATCGCAATTGCTTTGGCATATGCATTCCCTGATTCTGAAGTCGATGCTACTGATATTTCAAAAGAAGCCCTTGAGGTTGCTCAAATCAACTGTGAGCATCACAATAAACAGTATCAAGTCGCTTTATTGGAATCTGATCTTTTCGCTAAAATACCTGCTGAAAATCAATACGATTTAATTATTTCTAATCCGCCGTATGTCGATGCTGAAGATATGGCAGATTTACCAGATGAGTTTCATCACGAGCCAGAATTGGCATTGGCAGCGGGTCAAGATGGTTTGGATCTTGTGCGTAAAATGCTGGCTCAAGCCGCTGACTATTTAACTGAAGATGGTTTAATCGTCATTGAAGTGGGCAACTCAGAATGGGCGATGAAGCAAAACTTTAATACTGTTGATTTCTACTGGTTGCAATTCCAACGTGGTGGATCAGGTATTTTTGCACTGACTGCAGCACAATGCCGTCAATATCGTGATTTATTCATTCAATCTGTTCAAGTTTAAAGGAGTTGTTGAACATGGCTGGCAATAGTATTGGACAATTGTTCCGTGTAACAACTTGTGGTGAATCTCACGGTGTTGGTTTGATGGCGATTGTAGATGGAGTTCCACCAGGTCTGAAGTTATCAGCTGAGGACTTACAAATAGACTTAGATCGTCGTAAACCAGGTACCTCTAAATTTGCAACACAACGCAAAGAACCAGATGAAGTTGAAATTATTTCAGGTGTGTTCGAAGGTAAAACCACTGGGACATCCATTGGTCTTTTAATTCGTAATACAGACCAAAAATCTAAAGATTACGGTAATATCGCACAAACTTTCCGTCCAGGTCATGCAGACTATACTTATACACAAAAGTATGGTTTCCGTGATTACCGTGGTGGTGGTCGCTCAAGCGCACGTGAAACAGCGATGCGTGTTGCAGCGGGTGCAATTGCTAAAAAATTCTTATTTGAAAAATTTGGTATTGAAATCCGTGGGCATGTAACTCAAATCGGAACTGAAAAAACAGCAAAATTAGATTGGAATGAAGTGCCGAATAATCCATTCTTTTGTGGTGATGTTGATGCCGTACCACGCTTTGAAGCACTTGTGACATCATTGCGTGAAAAAGGAACAAGCTGTGGAGCACGACTTGAAATTATTGCTTCTAAAGTACCCGTAGGCTGGGGAGAACCTGTTTTCGACCGTTTAGATGCTGATATCGCTCATGCGATGATGTCAATTAATGCGGTTAAAGGTGTAGAGATTGGTGATGGTTTTGGCGTGGCTGAACAATTTGGTCATGAATCACGTGATGAACTGACAACTGATGGCTTCTTAGCGAATCACGCTGGTGGTATATTAGGTGGTATCTCAAGTGGTCAAGATATTCGTGTATCAATTGCACTAAAACCTACTGCTTCTATTACCACACCAGGCAAAACGATTACCATTAATCGTGAAGATACGGATGTTCTTACTAAAGGTCGTCACGATCCTTGTGTGGGTGTTCGTGCGACACCAATCGCTGAAGCGATGCTTGCAATCGTGTTAATGGATCACTTTATGCGTCATCGTGCCCAAAATGCCGACGTTGTTGCGCCATTTGAGCCAATTTAACCAAAGTAAAAAAGCGTATGATGTAAAAAGCCAGATAATTGATCTGGCTTTTTAATATAATTTTAAAATTGCAATTGAAAGTTTTATGGGGAATTCAATTGAAAATAAGGATATTGGTTGGGGCGATGGTCTTATGCGGATTATCGTATAGTTATGCGAATGGCTTAACACAATCTCAGTTTGATATTGAAGTGAAGTCAATTTATAACGAAATTGAAGCGAGTCAAATTCGATTACATCAATCGGTCGATAGTAAGCAGAATATTTCGTTGATCATTCAAAGAGCTTGTGAATATGCAGATGCATTAAATGCTTTAGAACGATTAGCACAAAAGAATATTCATATGGCTAAAGCAAAAGAAGAAGCATTATTTGCAAAAAAAATGAGAAATTCTTTTGAGTTATCATTCCAAGATTTAGGAACAAGTTATCAAAAAAGTTGTAAGCCTTAAAAAAAAGCCAGTTCAACGAACTGGCTTTTTAGTGAATAATTCATTTATTCGATAGTTTGACCTGTATAACCTTTGATAAATGTTAAGTAAGCAGAAGACTTCTGACCGTCAGCTTGCAGGATGGGACGAGTCACTTCGCCGTTAGCTGTCACGATTTTTAGATCAATTTGTTTTGCGTCTCTAAATGAGTTTAAAAAACTTACAGGAACGACAATAAAATTAGATGAATTCGTTACACCAGCTGCAGTTGCATATTGGGTTGGTTGAATTGTTGAATAGACATAAGGTTGACCATCAACAATAAAGTTCAATTGTTTTATATCGTGCTGTACAGTGTCATTTACATCTGCAGTTATTTTAAAACCATTACGCTTTTCATCATTCCAACGGAGTGCAAGCTCAGGGCAAATTTCATCAGTAGCACAGATGAGAGGTCCTTTGGTTACAACACGTTCTGGATAACTTCCTGCACAACCTGTTAATACAACCAATGCTGAAATAAGCGCTAGTTTGATTTTCATGATTTTACCTATTGTCTTGTTTATTATAACTGTGTACACAATTTGTTAAATCTAACGAAAAATTCTAAAAAATGAAATGCCTAGCAGTCTAATAACACGTTGCAGTTTTGTATCGATGATTAAAAAAAGACCCATAGTGGGTCTTTTTTTACTTTTGCTTAAATTGTTGGTAGCCACTTTTAAATGTTTGATAGGCAAACGATGCATGCCCATCTTTTAAAATGCTATGCGTAATGGCACCTTGATCTGTCACTACAGCAATATCGATAGATTTAGACTGATCAAACATAACGACAAAATTCATTGGTACATCAATGTAATTTGTAGAGTTAATGAGATCTGAATTGTTGACTGATCGTGTATTGGTTTGAGTTAAAGTTGTATAAGGATAAGTTTGACCATCTAGCGTGAAGATCACTTGCTTGATATCAAAAGATTTTCGATCAAATAGATTGGTATGTACTCTAAATAAGTTATTGCTCTGCTGTTTCCAATCAAATGTTAACTCAGTACATGGTTTTGACGGTTCACAAATCACCTGACCACGTGTTTCAATTCGCTTGGCATTTTCTGAAGGTTTAAAATCAATAACATTAGATGCATAAGCTTTTGCAGAACTTGCATTTGGTTTATTGGATACAACGATACACCCACTCAGTGAAAGAGCAGTAAGAATAGATATAAATTGAACTTTCATTATTATCAACCAGTTAAACAGATGTTGTTTTTGTATATGCTAAATTTAGCATATAATCCATATAAATGTTAACCAGTTATCAAAAAAATATATATTTATTGTCGTGTTTTGCTATTTTTCTTTTTTGTGATGCTTGTCAGGTTGCTTGAATTAAGTTTAAAGGTGGTAAAAAATAATTGATTGAGTCCTTTATGGTCAAACGTTTCTATTTTTGATTGAACACTTTTCAAAAGGTGATATAACTAAAAATAAAGCGTTAATAAAAGAGTATGAAATGAAAACGACTGTGAAATATGTGGTGCTGAAGAGCAAAGACTATCAATTGGGCACTCCATTGTTTGAAGAAACCATCGAGGCAGACTATGCGTATTTCGATTCAATTCCATCAGTCATTCAGTACCAGAATCATGAGTTTAAAGTGAAGTCAAAAGAACTTAATCGAAAGCAAATATTTGATGACTTTGAAGAATCACAAACAATCTTAGTTAAAGTCATCGCACTGAATTAATTTAAAGGCAGCCTTGAGCTGCCTTTCTTATTCTCATCACTATTCATTATCTATTTTATAATATAGTTCTATTCGAAATTAAGCACGGTTCAATATGCACCAAACATTCCCAATCCAAAGTAGGTTAGGTGGATTCTACTTTTTCTATAACACCATTGTGGATTATTCTTAACTTAAAATTATATATTTATTAGTGGTTTATATTAATTTTAACGATGCTATAAAAGTCTTAAAAAATCACGTGTAGACTATTTGTAGACTGTTGAGAAGCATGATTTAATAAACTTACTGAAGGTTTATTGGATTAATCATGAAACTCAACAAGTCTAATGTTGATGCTATCCCATTGACGGATTCTGGTCAAAAAATTATCAGAGATAAAGATTTGATCGGTTTTGCGATTCGAGTCACCACAAAATCAAAATCCTATATTGTAGAACGAAGACACGAGGGGAAACTTTATCGAGTCGTGATTGGGAAAGCGAACGAAATATCCGTAAATTCTGCTCGAGCAAAAGCTCAAATGATTTTGGCTCAAATCTCCAATGGGGAATACATTAGTCCAAATGAAAAAGTTTCCGTAAATAATTTTTTAAATATCACTGTAGATGAAGCTTTAAAGATTTATATCGATAGAAATGATTTCAAACCTAAAACAATTAGACAGTATAAAAAATACTTTGATTTATACTTAAAGTGGTCAGATCGAAAGCTCTTTGAAATAACAAAAAAAGAAGTCCTGGATAAGTTTATCGAAGTATCTGAGCTCAGCAAGTCATCAGCCAATGGTGCAATTTCATTGCTAGGCACAGTCTGGAAATATATTCATGTGTTGTATTCGACCGATGAAAACCCAATTTTAAAAAGCAATCCGGTAGATATTATTGCCGTAACTAAAGGCTGGAATAAGATTGAAAGTCGTAATAGACATTTAGATAAAAGTATCATTCATAAATACTACAACGCCGTTCTAAATTATGAGGATGAGCTTAATCTAGAAAATACTGCACGATCCAACACGCATCGAGATATCATCCTTTTTACCATGTATACCGGTTGCCGTCGCCAAGAAGTCTGTGGTCTTAAATGGGAAGATGTGAATTTTAAAGATGGTATAGTTATTTTTAGAGACACGAAAAATGGTTCAAATCATGAGTTTCCAGTAGGGGACCACTTACTATCCGTACTAAAAGAAAGATACTTACTTAAAGAAAATGATTGGGTATTCCCGGCGACTAAACTTCCAACGTCTCATAATATTCACGCTACTGTAGTAGATACTGCACTCAAAAAAATAGGTACCCAAGTTAATTTTTATGTATCGATGCATGATTTTAGACGCACCTTCGCGACGATATGTAATTTACTAAGATTTAATATCTATGTGACTAAACGACTGCTAAACCATACTGCTAGACCGCGTTTAGATGTCACAGGTGGATATGTACAAATCCCGATGGAGGAATTAAGAGCTTCCATGAATATGATTGAGGCTGTATACCAAGGAAAAATTGATTGTTTTAACTACGAAAGTGTCTGGGATGAAAGACTCAAACAATTAAAGGCAGGATAAACCTGCCTTTTTAATTATGCGTATTGTGCTGTGCAGGTGACAGTTCTTCTTTTTTCGAAAGCGAGTACATCAGCTTTTCTATAAGCAACTCGACGACCTATTTTGGTGTAAGGAAGTTCAGACCCATCACAACGCATTCTTGCTAAAGTCCACGGGGAACAATCTAAATATAGAGCTACCAAATCTTGTCCAAACTTTTGATCATTAGGTGCATCTAAAAATGGTTTTAATAATTTAGATCGTTCATCTTCGTTGATATTCTTAAAACTTTTCAAAGCCATGAAAACACCTCTGTTGTTTGTATTTGTTTTTCATTTTGAAAATCTGATACATAAATTTTTTTCATTACTTTCTCCATGTTGCTTCTTTAAACTTTGCATTGATGACCAACGTATCAATTTCACCAATACCAACATTTTCGAAAATATGGGTCATTCGCGTCCCGAACACTGTCAGTGTTCGGGTAATAGAGGAATAATTAAATTTCATGTTTTCACTATACTTTTCGCATAGTTATCTATATCGACTTTAACCGCTGCAAATTGCTTTACCTCTATCTGTGCCAAGGCATCTAAGCCTAGGTATTCACAAACGGTTTTCGTGTCTAAGCCACGTTCTGCAATAAAGTCTTGAAGTTGAGATAATTGTTCATTTGAAATGCCATTGAATTCAGGTGAATTGAGCCATTTCTTTTCATCTTTGTTGTATGGACAGCCTAGTTCTTTAGCCCGACGCTGAACTGCGTACCACATATCCATTACGTAACGATGGCCCTGAGGTAATGATTCAGTGAGTTGGTTTAAATCCCCGGCATGTTGAGCTTCTGTGCAACTTTGTTTCCAATTTTCAAAGTCTTCATCCGCTTTGATGGTTTCCAACTGTTCAGGTGTCATTCTGTTGATATGGTCTTTCGCTTGTTTAATGATGTCAGCCAAGAATGTAGGATTCTGTTTTAAGTCAGGTACCCACACCTCACCAGTTTCACCACCTAAGCCACCAGCATTTTTTGCATGATGAGTAGGGCAAGGCTTAAAGCTAATGACACGAGCATTTTTACCTTCACCTGTAGTCACGGTAGTCAGGTAACCCATAATGTCTGCAATACGGTAAAGCTCGTTACGGTTCTTACCGCCTAAATCAGGACGATATACAATTTGATCGCCGTTTTGATCTTCAGAAGCATGTGCAATGAAAACTACGTCCTTGCCTGATGCAATCAATGTATTTACATATTGTTTGAAGATATTGTTCGCTAAACCTTGAGCTTTTAATTTCAGTGAACCATCTTTTTGTTTGTTGGTATTGTTTAAGGCCAAGTGCGTCTTGATGCTTTCAAGCATGGCGCCAACAGTATCAATAACCACTGTGTTATATGGTGCTAAATCTTGAGGTGTGAGATTTGCTACATCCGACCATTGTTGAACTTGAACTACTGCACCACGACGAAGCTCACCAGTACGATGTGCACCTTTATCAAAGTCAAAGGAAATGGCTTTATCACCTGTAAAGCCAATTGAAGTTTTGCCAAGTCCTGGATCCGCATATAGATAAACAATGATGGCTTGAACCAATAGTGTTTGGTTCGCTTCAATGATAGGAAGGGCCATTACACACCCCCTAACATGCGATTCTTATGCATGTGAGTAATCAGCATTTGATTAATGTTGTAATGGTCATTGTGATCTGTGAAATCTGATACTGAGTTACCTAAGACATCGTGAATTTTGTCGATCGTCAGCGATGTAATCATTGCATCATCAAATTCACTACCAGGAACGCCGTAATCATTCGTGAATTTTTCATAGTCAAATGACACATCGAGTGTGTATTCATCAAAACGTATTACAGCGTAGCCAGTCGTTTCAGAGGTCAGTTTTAATGCTGCAACAGATGTTTGATTAGGTACATAGCTTGAATAGCTAAGCTTTAAATCTGTCGCTTGAGGTTGTTTAGTGAAGACTAATGCACCAATCGTTACACTAGAAACCAATAAACTAACAGCTATGGTATTGAAAGGGGTGAAATTTAGATTCATAATAGATCTCGCAGTTTGCAAAGCACATCGGAAGTTAAGAGAGTCGATGTGCTTTTTTATTGTCTGGTGAAATAAATACTACTTTAAGTAGAAATAATGTCAATACTTTGTAGAATTATTTTCTACTTTTAATAGTTTTGCTTTATATTAAGCAAAAGAAAACCCACACGAGGTGGGTTGGATTCTTCGATTGGATTAACCTAACTACAACTAATTTTTAGCTTTTTTATGTAGTAATCCTCGGTAGTCTTTAAATCTTGAAGAAGGCCTGGCTCGGTGTAGTCTTTGGGCTGCAGCTTCAATAGGCTTGGTACATAGTTGTTGGTATATTCAGCTGGAAAGTCATTACAAATAATTTGGATTTTTTCGCTTTGTGCTATTTCAGGATCATCTAACTTGGCCAGATATTTTCCAAGTTGATCATCTGATTTCTCAAACTGTGCTTTGATAGCTTCATTCACTTTTGTTTCTTCCTTATTCTGCTTTTGGCAGCTGGTGAGTGTCAAAGTGATGAGTAGGGTGCTTAGAATTGTAGTTTTCATATTTTTGTATTGTTGTTATTGGTGGATGAATTATAGGCTAAAATAGGGTCGAGAAAACCATAAAAAAAACTTGCAGGTAGGTGAAAATATTTATTTATTCCAAATTTTTTAATTAAATCGGTAAATTATCAAAAATAAAATTTATTACATCATCCTCATCTAGCCCAATAAATGAAAAATTAGATTCCTTTGTAATGATAAATTTAACATTTAAATACTGCTTAAAATATAAGTCAATTTTATAAATAGAGTAATGACTGGTTTTTAATAGTGATGTATATGCTTCTAATGAACTAATATCTTTATTTTGAGTGTAGAAAATATTTTTTGAAAATATATTGTTAGGATATAAACCATCTCTAAACTCTGCTTTTGAGATGTAATCAATCTGGTCGCGCCAGTAATCAAGTAAATTAAGCAAATTTAATTCTTCCCTAGATAGGAAAAAGTCAAAATGAAATAATTTTGACAAAAAGTTTCTTAAATTTAAGATGCTCCTAGGTTGATTTATAATAACAAAGTTAAAAGTGCTTCTGTTATATATTCTAAAAGTAACCTCTTTTGTTGAGAGTCTCTCTAAAGATTTTTTTATATTATTGGTGTCATAATACTCTTCAATAATAACTTGATTGAGAGAATACTTTAGCTCGATATATTGTAGTCGCTTTCTAGAAATGGAAATAAACTCATTAACCTTGACAGATTTGTTTTCAAAATAATCTGCCAATTGATTAAAATTAGAGGGGAATGATGCTGTATAAAAGCTTAATTTACTCATCGTCAGTAACCAGACTATTGTTATACTCTTCAATAGTTCTATCAAAGTTTTCGTATAAAAATCCATCAAAAAATTTAAAAAAAATAGATTTTTCACTGTCTTTAAATTTGTGACGATCTAGAGTATATCGCTCACCTTTTGAATTTTGTTTATAGTAGCATTTTAGGTCATAGAAGAATCTAGAACAGTCTTTTACATTAAGAAAGCCTGCATTAATCTCTAGTAGTTTTTTGTCTTTCGTATCTTCTACATGCCAAGTAATTTCTGTAATGTAATGTCCAAGTTTTTTTAAGCCCTTATACAAATCATTAGTATGTAAGGATGATCCAGATAATTGAGCTGATTTAAGAAACCCTTCTTCTTTTTCCAGATCTTCTTTAACCAACTCCACAGCTTTATTGTTTTTACTATGGTGTAATTTAATTTTTTTAACATCGCGGAGTTGATATCTATTATCATCTAAAATAATTAAATTAATAAAAAAATTAGTTCTATAATCGGATATCTTAACGTCTTTTAAACTTACTTCTTTTGACTTTAGAGTCCCATTGGATTTCCCAGAAACTTTCTGAATGATATTGTTAATAATTGGTTCTAATACTTCCTCAGAATCAAATCTAAGGATGACATCATTTCCGTTCTTTTCAACAGTAATTTTCTGGTCTTTTAATGGCTTTTGAATTAAACGTGTATTACTTAGCTCTACTGAAGAAGTTGTAAGATTAACTTCATATTTATTCACACCTTTTCCAGAATGACTCATTTGATTATCAACATATTGAGGCGCTATTTCTTGTATTGCTTCTTTAAAAAATTTAAATTCCGCACCAGAAAACTGCATAGTAGTTGTTTTTGCATTTTTTTCATCATGATTTATGCTATCAAGCAAAGCTTTTAATTTATTCCAATCAGAAACTTGAGTTGAAATAAAATGGCAAATTGATTCTCTATTTTCATTATTAGATAAAAAAACTCCGTAGTTTCTACAAATTTCTAATAGCTTATCATCTGGTAACTTTTGTTTTTGACTATAAATTGCATCAAAAATTTCTCTATCAGAAACCAGCAGGTTATCAAATCCAAATTTTTTCATTATCTTAATGCCATTCCAATTTCAATTTCGCTAAACTCTGTCGTAAAGTGCTTGATCTTTTGAATATCAATTTTATTTAAGAGATCTTTTAGATCAGGATCTTTAATGTTTAATAAGCTTTCACATTTTCTAATTGCATTTTTAAAATTTGCAGGGGCAAATGCGCATTGCTCAAGTTGATAAATAGTAATCTTACTTTCAATATCAAGTAGTTGATGATGTCGTAAATAGTCAATTAAATAAACAAATTCATCAATCTCTTCACCCTCAGCTCTATAGAAAATAATAACAGTTTTAAGGGCTTTGTCTTCTATAATAATAAAAGGTGATTTCAAAAGCTCAATAGTGGCTGCTTTACTATTGCCAATAGTAGCCTGATCTTTTCTTTGAGGATAAAAAAAAGTGTAATCGCTTGAGATTTGGTTCTTATGTTGTAGTCGACCAAGATGTAGAGCAATATTATTTAACCAATAAATATCACTAGGATCTAATATATACAGCCTGCTATTTTTGGGAGTATTAATACTAATATTTGTAACTTTATTAAATTTTGAAGTTAGTGGTTTTATATATTTATTATCATGATTATAGATAAACAACATACCATGCACTTTAAAGTCTGAAGCACCTTCTAAATACAAAGTTTGCCATTCTTCGCTTATTTCAGAACATTCCACTTGCATTGAGAGACTTTGCAAGACTTCATTTAGATTTAAACTGCTTAGAGTGCTCTCAGAAAAACTTTTGAGATCAGTATGAATGTAAGTAACCGTGTTTGTGTATGGATCATTATAATAAAAGACGACATCTGCTGGATGAGTATTTTTCTCATGCTCAGCATTTTCACATTTCCAATTAAGGTCTTCAAAAGTACATTTTTCCCACCCAAAATAATTAAACAGTTCTTCAGAAATTAGAGCAGCCATTTTACCAATATTGCTAGTTTCAGCCATTTTTTATACCTAAATTAATCAAACATCCCGATACAAACCAACAACTTTTCCAACCAACTTGCAGCCATCTTCTAAAGCAATGGTTTTCTCTGGCCAGTCAGGATTCAAAGGTTGCAAATACATATTTCCGCTCTCGACAATAAGTTTCTTAAACGTCGCTTCACTATCGCCTTGGCAGGAAACAATAACTAAATCACTTGTTTTTAAATCTGTTATTTGAAAGTCAGGATTGACATAAATCTTATCGCCAGGCCGAAAGTCGGGGAGCATAGACTCACCAACAACTTCCAAACCATAGCCATTCTTTCCACATTTAGGATTCGGTGGTAACCATTCTTCAAACTGTGTACCTGCGGGAACAGAATCTACAGTTGTCCATGAGCCAGCTTGTACCCATGAAATTACTGGTACTAATCGACCTGCAACTGGAAAAGGATTCTTTACATTTGGTTCTAAACCAGTGCCATGATCTAGATAACTAATATCAACGTTAAATTTATCAGCAAGAATTTGCATTTTTTCTTCACGCGGCTTTGCAATACCAAGCGTATACCTACGAGCCATCTCATACGTTACATCAATAGCATCTTTCAACTGATTAACAGTTGTAATGGGAGATCCTTCCTTATCCATAAGGCCTTTAAGTCTTGATGCAAATTCAAGATATTTTGCTGTCTGCACTTTGGATTTCTTTCCATTTTCTACCAATGGTAGAAGTTTACCTCGTATTTTTAGTTGCACCAATTCTATTTTAGGTAGTATATTATCTTCTACTTTAAGTAGTTTTAATGAGTGCATTATGTCAACTCCAAAAGATGCTTTAGAAAAAGCGATAAAAATTGCTGGCAATAAGTCTGCATTAGCCCGTGGACTAGGCATAACACCTTGGGCTCTAAGTAAATGGAATTTCAATAAAATTCCTGAAGAACGTTGTTTGCCAATCGAAGAATTAACTAAATCTAAAGTTAAAGCTGAGCAATTGCGCCCAGACATTAATTGGACTTTCATTCGTTCTACTAAAAATAGTAATAACCCAGCCCTCCAATAACCACGTTCAAAGGACGCCGATATGAACATAACTGATGCTGCTTACAACACAGTTCACGATTATCCAGGCGGAGCAAATGCACTCGCGCCACGTCTTGGCATTAAAAGTCCTGCTGTGTTGAACAGTAAAGTCAATCCAAATACGGAAACACATCATCTAACGCTTGTCGAAGCTTCAAAGTTAATCGCGATCACAGGGGATTGCAGAATTTTGCAAGCATTCAATGCCGAACATGGAAAGGTCTCGATAGATTTGCCTCAGATTCCTGAATGTAGAGATACGGCGCTAACAGATCTAGTTTTAAGCATTGGTAAGGGCGGTGGGGATGTATGTGAAGTCTTTAGAGAAATGATGGCAGATGGTCGAATTACGCAAGGAGAAGCCTTGGACATGTCTAAAGTCATACATCAACTGCATTTATTTTTAGCAAAGCTGGATTCGCAAATTCATGCATGCGTAGACGAAAAAGCCTGACGGTCGAGGTCAGGCTTTTAGGCATTCAATAATTTAGGAAATCATGAATGAAAACAAATCTATCACAGGACCTTATTCAAAACAATCCAAACACAGACTTCTTGACTGGTGATGTCGTGGTGTACATGAACCATATCAAAACTGATGACCTCATGGTGGTTGAGGCATTTCAACCTGCAGAATATTACTGGTTAGAAGGTGGCCAACTTGTACACCGCGCGGATATCCGACTGGCAACACCATCAGAGCTCAAATTAAAACGCCGTTTAACAGATGCTGAAATGGCATTAGCGGAGGTTTCATGAATACTCAATTTCAAAAGCAACCTGACTATAAACAGCAACAAGGTGTGCAGTCATTCTATGAGCCGACACTGCAGTTGTTAAATGAAGTTTATCTAGTTAAACAAACGAACCTCAAGCTACGTGGCTATAGCGAAAACAATGCTGCAGTGACGAAAGAAGAACTCGCTCAAAAGATGGCATACCGATTTCGTATAACGATGTGGTTAGCACATAAAGTTATCTCAAGCTTAATTAAAGCAGATCAAGTAATGGCATTTGGCAGTTATGTGAAGCCAAAGGATGGTGATGAATGAGCAAGAAACTTAAAACCACCTTTATCGCTCAAGAAAGAATTATTAATTTACTAGATCCCGTTCGGATCTATACCGCTTTAGAGCTTGCAGCAATGCCTTTATCAAAAATGAATGCTGCAATTGAGGCACAAGAGAAATTTTATCTCCTCGAGCACACAACCAAAATGGGGGGGCAAGCCATAGCTCTACGCCATCAAATGCAGAATGGCGCTCAACTCATTCAAGTCAAAGAAAAATCAAGAATTCGCTACAAAATCAACAACGATTTTATAGAACCTCGGATTGTCCGTCAGCTGGAAGTGCGCGGCCTTGTAAAATTGGGAGTTAAGCCATGAGCTTGGATGCAAGTGTATGGGCATGGAAAGTTGAAATGCCCACCAAAAAAGGCGGAGCTTTAAAACCCCTTAAAAAATTAGTATTGCTCTCACTGGCTGATCGTGCCAGTGAAGATCATTGTGCTTATCCAAGCATGAGCAGATTGGTAGAAGATACGGAAATGGACCGTAAAACTGTACTTAAAATCATCGATGAACTAATCGAAGATGGATTGATTATTGACACCGGTGAACGCAAAGGTAGAACTAAACAAGTTAAAGTCTATCAATTGGTGGGTGTAAATGGTCGCGAAACAGTACCAACAACGGAACCCTTTAATGCTGAAAATGATGATTTAAAGAGTCCCAACAGTGGAACTGTTCCAACAATGGAACAGTCCCAACAATTCCATGAAAGAGTCCCAACAATTCCGTTAAAGAGTCCCAACGTTGGGACACGGAATCTTTCAAAGAATCTATCAATAGAATCTAAAAATAAAAAATCTTGGTTTTGCTTTAAAAAACTTCGTGAAGAAATTTTCTTGGCAGATGACGGAATCGATTTTGAATTCATCATGAATTCCAAATGGGCTGAACGAGAAAAACGAGCATTCGAAATTTTCAACGCTGAAAAATCCATGAGCGATGATTTGATGATTTATCACTTCGCTGATTGGCTGATCAACGCCTACAAAACCAAATACTCTGAAAAACCAAGTTCAGGCACTTCTAGAAATTCGAGTTCACTGAAAACCAATTCAATAGGACTCACCGAAAAACAAATTCAAACCTTCGCTCAAAAACTTGCTCATCATCCTGAATTTGCTGGCAAGTTCAGTGAACCAGGAGAATCATACGACAAATTAGCAGCACGTATCGCCGTGAAGCTAGAGAATCCAGCACAAGCAAAAAAATGGGAGTCGTATCTCAAGCAAGTTGGATTCAATGGGCATCTCCCAGAGGTTGCAGCATGACCGAAGCTGAACGGACGTATACCAATCTAATGATATTTAAAACCTTGGCATCAACGCCTGGAAGAGTATCTGTGAAACAGATTCATCAAGCGATAGAACCAAACATGGGAATCTCAATACGAAGCTTACAGCGCTATTTGAACGGTCTTGCATCGTGGGGTTTGGTGGCTAAAGACGGAGAGACCCCACAAGGTTTTAGCCTCACAGATCATGCCAAACAGTTATTTGCTGAGTTGGCCAATGGATCAACTGAATGACCAGTTACTCATTGGCTGAATACCACAAGATGCTAGGAATCGAAAAACCGAAAAAGGGGCGTAAGCGTCCCACGGTTAAAGCAGCACGTGAAAGTGTGGGTGAATCCAAACTGACCATGCAATTACGTGCGGTGAAAATTCAGTTTGAGCAGGAATTTAGGTTCCATCCCAAACGTAAATGGAAAGCTGATTTTCACCTAATCGGCAAGAAAATATTGATTGAGGTTGAAGGTGGAATATGGAGTGGAGGTAGACACACTAGAGGCAAAGGTTATATCGACGATATGGAAAAATACAACGCAGCAACAATGATGGGTTACCAGGTATTACGGTTTAGTACAGAACAAGTGAAATCAGGTGCAGCGATTGAACAAATTGAGAAGATGGTAGGGGATTTAGGATGAATGCAGCAGTTGAAAAATTTGAACAGTTTGAATGGTTGATTCGGGGTACTACAGCAAAGTCACCTAACTTTGAACCTGTGGTGCATGGAACTAATGAAAAGCCTTTGACGTATCAGGACAAGTTGGGTGCTATTGCTTCAATGGATACCAAGCTGGCAAAGGCGATTGCCTCAGTCATCGTATTTGGCCCAGCAGCGAAAGCTGACTTTGATCATGTGCAGGAACATTTGGCAAATATCATGATTTTAAATGCGGTTCAGGATAAACGTCGTGAGCCAGAGGGAATCAAGATTAAGGATTTAGCCAAACGTGTAGCTTTTATGGTGATTCAGTTTGCCTTAGAGCCAACCTTTGAAGATAACTTCACTGCCAAAGGGCGGTTACACCTTGCAGCCGGCGTCAGAGAGTCTGAGATGAGCCTAGATTGCTACCGAATGACATGGAAGCAATATGAAAACCTTATGACCTTGGCAATTGAATCGGCAATTGATGAGGCATCCAAGGCTATCAAAACGTATAAGAAAAATACTTATAAAGAATTTGAGGCATAGGGATTTCATTATTCTGAAAACCAAGGTATAGTTTCACTATACTGGTCGTATTACGGTTCAACCGAGACCAAGTATGGTTAGGTCAAAAGATGGCTAATGGCTACTAGTAAAGGCTCATCGAAAGGTGGGCTTTTTTTGACATTGTTTGTTCATGAAAATAAGCGATAATGCCTTTTTGTTTTTGAGCTCTAATTGAAATGGCGATTTTAACTGTTAAAAAACTAGAAGATACTCTCGGTAAATTAGTGGCTGAAGGCGAAAAGCCTGAAAAGATTTTATTAGGCTATAAAGCGTATGGCGAGCTAATGAATGATCGTAGCTTTTTTGAGGAAGTGGCTGGCTCGGCAATGGATCCAAACAAACGAAAATATAAAAATATTAAAATTAAGGTTACTCAAGACGAATACCAGTTTAACGTGAAATGTCAAAAATAGGTTTAAGCATCAAGGAAAGCTCGCCAAATGGTGGGCTTTTTAGTTATCAATATTTCTTTTTTTTGGTGATAAAGTTACGAAGTATAGTGTTTTAACCGTTTGTTTGTTCTGAAAGCTTTAATAACAGGCAGTTGTCATTGTTTGTACTTTTAAATAAGGCATAATGGGCTTCTTAAATTTAGAGCTAATTTTTATTTATGGTAGATGTAAACCAGTTAAACAATATTTTTAAAGAAACATTAGCGAATAATAAAAAACCTGAAAGAATATTGATAGGCTACAAGCTATATGCAGAGTTAATGAAAGATAGAAGGTTTTTTGAAGAGGTAGTGGGATCCGCTATGAATCCTAGTAAGCGTACTTATCAAAATATTAAAATTAAGGTTACTCAAGATGATAGACAGCTTGAATTAAAATCTTCAGGTTAATGAATTCTTCTAATATAATATTGTAACTTATTGCTAATGCTACGCTTTTAGAAACCGAATATTATTTATGCACAGGACCTAACCTGTTCTTCAATTTTACCTCCTCACCTAGGAGGTATTTTTTTGCCATTTAAATTATTAACATAATTAATCGTTCATTGAATTAGCAAGTTAAAGCGATAAATAAATTCCCTTACATTAACTTTATTTTTCAAGTTTAAAGGGGTGTTAATGTGATCTTGGGTTGTAACCGTAAGCAATACGGAAGTGTTCAAGTTGAAATACGGAATTGCGTTTTCCTTTCAATAAACCTGGATGTTTAACATCTAACTTGAATTTCTAACGCATGCATGTATTTGCACCATGCCAACCTAAAGGGCTCGCAGGTAAGAGCAAGCCCTTTTTGAAGTACTTGCCGAACTTATTACGGCACTAAACCTCACTAACGTAATTGTTAGTGGGGTTTCTTTTGTTTGAAATATTGTATTAACGCGGTAGGGACTTATATGACAGATCGTGTGCAAGCTAAACAAGATTTACAGTTCTGTTGTGCGGAGCTGGCGAAATATCAAAACCTCAGCCGTTCAGGTCTTAAGCGTCATCAAATGATTGCGATTGATGAAATCATGATTGAGCTTAAGGAGCGCATCCGAAACTTACGGAACGTACTGCAATGAGCAATGAAGTCGGACAAGCCATACCAGTTCGACCATACCCACCAAAAGAAATATTCGATTTAGATACGCCTAACTTTATGCCGGCACCAGAACTATGGGCATGGATTAAAGCTGTATTCCTAAATGAACATTCTGAAGTATTTAACCCTGATCATATTCATCTGGACTCATTTTACTGGCCACAGATCGCCGTGATGTGGGCAAATGGCGGATTTATCAAACAGGGGCGCTTTGTCGTTGGTCAAGCTGAGAAAGTCATGATCAATGTGGGTGGATGGAAGAAAGCACGCCAAGAGGAACAATTTGAACAATGGTTTGGTCAAGTTCCTGAATATCTCATTACGGTTGATGCCAAATTTGCCCAAGTGGCGAATGACATTGCCTTTTGTGCACTGGTTGAGCATGAGCTTTACCACATTGCACATAAGCGTGATGAATGGGGTATTCCACAATTTAACCGTGAAACAGGTTTACCAAAGCTTGAGATCAAAGGGCATGACGTGGAGGAATTCACTGGTGTGGTACGCCGTTATGGTGCAAGCGAAGAAGTTCAAATCATGATTGATGCAGCGAAACAGCGACCTGAAATTTCAAGAGCCGATATTTACCATGCGTGTGGTACTTGCTTCCTGAAGGTCGTTTAAATTTTTTTGTCCATTAAGTTGGACGAAGTTGGACGGATAAAGAGCAATGGCAACGCTAAATCAAAAGCACAAACTCTTTATCGTGCGTAGCTTAGCGCAGTGGAATACACCTACTGAAACCGTTGAGCTTGTCCAACAAGAGTTTGGCATCACTATTTCACGTCAGCAGTGTGAGGCATACGATCCGACCAAACGGACAGGACAAAACCTCAGTAAGGCACTCGCTGACGAGTTTTATAAAACCCGGGAGCAGTTCCGTAAAAACACAGATGAAATGCCCCTGGCGAATCTCGCCGTGCGTTTACGTCATTATGAGAATTTGCTGAATAACCCACAGAACAAACGCAATCCGATTTTACAGCTGACCATTCTTAAACAGGTGGCTGAAGATGTCGGTGGCAAGTACACCAATAAAACAGAATTGACTGGCGCAGGTGGTGGACCATTACAAAGCGAAAATGTTACCTACGTGGATGCTAGCCCTGAATTAGTGAAGCAGGTGTTAGATGAACTCGAAAGTAAATACTAGACCGCTTGAGATAAAGATCGAACGTGAGAAATGTGAACGTGAACATTTGTTTTTCACACGCCGTTTTTTCATGCCTCGTATGGGGTTTAAGTTCTCAGTTAATTGGCACCATGAATATATTGCATGGGCAATTGATGAAGTCATTGCGGGAAACATTGAAAATTTAGTCATTAACGTTCCACCAGGTTCAGGCAAGACTGAATTACTGACCAATCTGATTGCACGTGGTATCGCACGGAATCAGCGTTCACGATTCTTATATTTGTCATTCTCGCAGTCACTTGTAGAGGATGTGTCATCCACGGCGCGAAACATCGTGAAATCGGCTGATTTTCAGGGTTTATGGCCTGTGAAGATCTCGACCAGTACCGATGCTAAGGCAAGCTGGAAAACCACTGTAGATGGCTATGAAGCAGGGCATGTTTATTCAGCTTCGATGGGTGGTCAAGTTACGGGCCGCCGTGCAGGTACTTTGGCAGATGCTGGATTTACTGGTGCGATTATTCTGGACGATCCACTCAAGCCTGAGGACGCATTTAGTAAGACGGCACGTAACAAGGCAAATCGTAAGATTCTGAACACAGTCAACTCACGTAAAGCCAAATCATCCACACCAATTATTCTGATCATGCAGCGTTTACACGTTGAGGATCCGACCAACTTTGTGATGACTGGCAACGTGCCAGGGAAATGGCATCAGATCTCGATACCAGCACTGATTGATGATGACTATATCAACTCATTGCCTGAGCATATACGCCGTAAGGTACCACGTGATGTGGAGCGTGACGAGAAAGGGCGTCAGAGTTATTGGCCACTGAAAGAGTCGTTACAGTCATTGCTGCAGTTAGAGAAAGGCGGTCAGGATAAAGACGGCGCTACAGTGTCGCGTTATACGTTCAGCAGTCAGTACCAGCAAGAGCCTAAAAAGCTCGGTGGTGACCTTGTTAAGGCTGAATGGTTCGATCGATACCATGAGTTACCAGTACTCAAGTGGCGTGCGATATGGGCAGATACGGCGCAAAAAACCAAAGAGCATAACGACTATTCAGTGTTCTTCTGTGCAGGGCTTGGTTATGACAATCGCCTATACATCATCGATGTGCGCCGTGGAAAATGGGAAGCACCTGAGCTGATTAAGGAAGCTAAGGCTTTCATCAATAAGCATAAGGAAAGCAATACCAAGATCGGCAAGCTTCGATATATGGCCATCGAGGATAAAGCATCTGGAACGATGTTGATCCAAAACATTTCGCGTGAAACCACATTACCGATCAAAGCGATTCAGCGTGATACAGACAAGCTGACTCGTACTATGGATGTGGTGTTCTATGTTGAAGATCGCCGTGTTGTCTTACCTGTAAGTGCACCATGGTTATTGAATTATGTTGAAGAAATCGAGGGTCTTAAAGCCGACTTCACACATGAGCACGATGACCAGTGGGACCCGACCATCGATGCAATTAATGACTCACTTGCGAAAAAGCCGACTGTATTTGATTAGAGGTATTTATGGCTAAAGATAAAAAGTCTGATACAGGCGGTAAAATTAAAACGCTTGTAGCAGATGCAGTAAAACAGGCAATCAACGCTATTGGTGATGCTGGTGCATATACCAATTTGGTATCCAATATTGGTACCGAGCGTGACAAAGCCACAGGTGGCAAGTTCGTCCGTAAAGACATTGACGATGATCAACTTGAAGCGGTGTATCAGAATTGGCTTGCACGCCGTATTGTCAATCGCCCTGCATCTGACATGCTGCGTGCTGGATGGTTCTATGAAGGCATTCAAGGTGATGATTTAAAACGCCTTGAGGAAGCGTGTAAGGCATTTCACTTAGAGCATGTGCTTTTATCAGGCTTAATCCTGTCTCGCCTCTACGGCGTTGTGTATATCCTGCTTGGAACGGCTGACGGCGCTGCCTTAGACCAACCTTTAGATATTTCTAAACTCGGTCAAGGGCGTTTGGAATTCTTTACGGTCGTTAAAAAGAAATACATCACGGCGGATAAAAACAGTTATTTGCCGCCGTCGGCATGCTGTGGGCTGCTAAAACAGCCTGAATTTTACGAAATGAAAATGGGGAATGAAGCGAAAAAGCGCATTCACCATACTCGTCTAATTCGCATTGCTCATGCTGATGTGGTGAATGAAGAACCTCAAAGCATTCTGCAAGAAGTCTATGAGGATCTGCTGGATCATGCCAGCGTGAAGCGTGGATCTGCTAGCCTTATTCATGAATCAAAGATTGATGTCATTCAAACGCCGAACTTGGTCGATAAGATTAGAGAGGATATGAAAGGCGTCATGGAACGTTTCATGTCTGTGGGGCTGATGAAAAGCCTAAACGGTATGTTAGTCCTTGATGCTGAAGAAAAGTACGAATCAAAAACGTATAGTTTCGGCGGCTTGCCTGACATGATGCGTGAATTCTCTGTCCAGACGGCGGGTGCCGCAGATATCCCATATACGATTCTGTTTGGCCAGTCACCCGCAGGTATGAATGCCACTGGTGAGCATGACACTCGTAATTATTACGACTCGATTGCTACTAAGCAGGAATGGGACCTTAAGCCGATCTTGATGAAGTTTCTCGCTGTGATCTGTCAGTCCACGTTTGGGCGTCAAATACCTGAGATTGATGTTGTTTTTAATCCGCTTTGGCAATTGGATGCGAAAGTCCGTGCAGAAGTGGAAAAAGCCAATGCTGAGCGCGATGAAAAGTATCTCAATATGGGCATCATCACTGAACCGCAGATCGCTCGTCAGCTTAATATCGACGGCGTTTATTCAGTCATTGATGAAAAACACATCAAATTGCTGGAAACCATGGTGAAGCCAAATGACGACGATCATACAGATCCTTAAGCCTCAAATTCAGCAGATCAAAAAAAGTAAGAAAGGGCGCAAGGCTAAGCCTAAGGCAGTTAAGGTCAATCGCCGTATAGAACTTTTCTATATACGTCAGCTTTTGGGAATCTCCAAATTTTGCCAAGACCAAACAAAGGATTTTGTTTTGCCTACGGTAGGGCAAAACATTGGTGATAGCTGGGTGACAGATCTATTCACGGCGTTACGTGAAAAGATGATCAAGTACACCATGGATGTGTCGGTATCTTTGGCCACTAAGGTCGTCATGGATACCAGCAAGGAAGTGGATAAGCAGATTGCCAGTCATACCAAAACCATTCTTGGTGTGGACCTTACGCCGTTTTTCCGTGGTGCTGATATTCAGGATGAAATCGATAATCAGATTGCTGCAAACGTTTCGCTGATTAAGTCTATTCCAAGTCAATATACCGATAAACTTGAAGCATTGGTGATGAATGCCTTGCAGACAGGCCAGACCAATGAAGAATTGGCTCAGGAAATTAAAAAGCTGGGTCATAGTACGGATATTCGTGCACGACTCATTGCACGTGATCAGATGGGCAAGATCAACGGCGCAATCAATAAGAAACGTCAGGAATCCATGGGTGTAGAAACATACGATTGGCAAGATTCTAACGATGATCGTGTGCGTCCGTTATGTGCCAGCCATCATGGCAAAACCTTTCGATGGGATACACCGCCTAAGGGTGGTCATCCTGGTCAAAAGATTGGATGTCGATGCACGGCGTTGCCGAATTATGAGGATATTTTGATCGACTGATTCAATAGTTTGATTTAAAGTATCTTTCGATATGCAGGGGATTACAGATGCATCAAGACCAAAAACTAGATATTTTGTTGGATGTAAAAAATAGAGCAAATAAATGGATTGGAAAGTATCTTTCTATGGATGTGGTTGATCCCCACTTTCAGCCTTTATTTGATGTTTTTAAAGAATCAAACTTCGATATCGAGTTGCTATTGAATATGGATTCAATTGAAATTCTACAAGTGACTAAAAATTGTTGTGAAGGGATTGGTTTAAGTAAATTTGATAAAGATTGTGCTTTAGAGTGTTGGGCAGCAGATGCTTCGGTAATGATGAATTCGCTTAAAGATCAATAGTAAAGTCACTTGTTGTTTTATCTAATTTAACCCACTTCGGTGGGTTTTTTATTGCCCACAGAAAGGTGATGTCATGCGAAAAAAGAAATTTTCCAAAGAGCGTTTTTATCGCCGTCTGGAAGCTCAAAACAAAAAAGCAGTATCCAAGTCAGAAACGGATTGGGATGTAATGCAGGGTGGTTATTCGGTCTGTCAGATTTATCCAGATTTTAGTAATCGTACGGATCGAATAGATTTAGAAATCATTGCTAATAACATACAAAAGAAAGCGGAAGAAATAAGGGCTAAAAAGCCCTTTTTTAATGCCCGAAACCCACCTAAGCAACCTGAGTTTAAATCTGAATTTGTACCACCTCCAACATTGGAAAAAATTGGAGAATCTGAGCCAAATAATGACTCAGGATTGTTTGGATTGTGCATTTTACACATGGCGGCAATCGTAGCTTGTGCGCTTCTTTTATGCGGAATCTTACAAAAGCTGAGTCATTAACTCATGAAACTCATTTACCAACTCAAAATTGGGGACTTTGCACCAAGCGAAAGTACACGCTCATTTACTCAAGAAGGGTATCTGAAATGCGTCAATGTACGTTTGGCCAAAGCACCGCAAGTTCGTCAGTACTACGCCTATGAATTTCCAAATTTGGAAGGCTATTCAGCGGATCAGGTCATCAATGTCTATGTGGCAGCTGAGGACCTATTCAAACCTGAAGTCATTAAAGGATTCGACGGCGTAGACACAACGGACTATCACCCACCTAAGAATGAAATCAATGCTTCCAACTGGAAGGAATACCACATTGGTGAATGTTTCAATGTGCGCCAAGAGGGTGATTTCTTGGTCGGTGATCTGATCATTAAAGATCAGAACAGTATCGGTTTAATCCAAAACAATGAGCGCGTTGAGATCTCATTAGGCTATGCGGCTGATCTTGTCCTTGAACAAGGCACGGCGCCAGATGGTAAGCCGTATCAAGCCAAATTTATCAATTTTAAAGGCAATCACGTGGCGCTGGTGAAATACGGTCGCTGTGGCGGTGATTGTCGCGTCGGTGACCATAAACCAAACCCAAAGGGGAAAAAGATGGAAATTAAAGTAAACGGTATTCGCTTTGAGATTGGTGATAACCAAGCGCTAGCAGATGCTGTAAAGCAACAAGAAGACCAGCTTGAAAATTTAAAAGCAGCAAAACTCAAAGTCGGTGACAAACAATTTGCCATTGGTGATGAATTGCCAGCTGTACAAGCAGTGGTTGATACCTTGCAGACTGAAAACGCAGAACTTAAGCAAAAAGTAGGTGATCTCGAGAAAAACCAAATCACTCCTGAAAAGCTTGATCAGGTCGTAGCTGAACGTGCGTCAGTGGTTGCGGACGCCGTTGCATTGGTACCAGGTATCAAAACTGAAGGTTGTTCATGTGAACAAATTAAACGTGATGTGATTGCAGCCAAAGCAGGCGATGCATTGGTGACTGCCGTACTAGGTGGTGTCGCCGTAGGTGATGCGAATCCTGAAAAGATCGACACGGTATTCCGTGCACTGTCAGCAGTGAAGTCGACCACACCAGGCAATGCAGTCGGTGATGCATTACATCAACAGCAACAACAGCAAAACCAAGGTCAAGACCCTAAAGAAAATAAGGGTTATGACAAGTCTGCTGCATACAAAACAATTTAAGGGGAACTTGAATCATGGTTCAGCAATTAAATGCGGTGGTAGGTCAGCGTGGCCGTTTAACTACCAAAGAAGTTGTACTGTCATTACCGCTTTCAGGTCTGACTTTAGTCAATGACGGTGATGTGGTTGTCCGCACGACTGATGGCAAATCTGTAACGGCTGTGGCAGGCGCTACACCGACACGTTTTGGAGTAGTGGTACGCCACGGTGTTGGTAAGACAGGCAAAACGGCGGCTGGTAAAGAAGCCTATAAAGCGGCTGATATGTTGCCTGTGATGTTTGAAGGTGCAATTTGGGTCAAGCCTATAGCGCCGATCACCGACATTACTGCTGCGGTTTATGTAAAAACTGCAAACGGTACCACAGCAGCGCCGTTGGGTTCTTTGTCGAGCTCAGCAACTGACGGAACAGTATTTCCAGGTGCAGCATGGGAAACCGTGACAGGTGCCGATGGTTTAGCCCTTCTTAATCTTCGTGGAGCTTAATAACACATGAGCAAATTAGCAAAAATGAAAGCGCGTTTAACGCCGATTTCACATGCCATTCAGGCACAAGTTGGCGATGCGTTCAACATGGATGCATTGGCACAGCTCTTCATAAAGATCGAAGAACAAAACGAAATTACACCACAGCTTGCACAGGTCCTTGACTACGCCAAGTTCATCCCAGTGACCAATGTAAATGCGGTTTATGGTGGTGGTGAAATTCTGTCTCGTAAAAAAGGCGTGGGTATCGGCGAAGACTATGCTGGTACAGGTGATGATATTCCGCTTGCAGAAGTTGAATACGATACTGTAAGCCTACCAGTGAAAGTCGGTGTGATTGGCTACCAATATTCAGTGGTTGAATTGGCGACCGCACAGCAAATGAACCTCACGCTTGAAGCGGATAAAGTTCAGGCTGCAAACTTAGCTGCTGAAAAGCACATGTCAAATGTCGCTTGGTACGGTTACATCAAAGCGAATGCCAGTGGACAGCTTGAACAAGTGAATGGCTTCTTGAACCAAACAGGCGTTACCATCGTGACAGGTCAGCACGATTGGGCTACAGCGACCATTGAAGAAGTTTTATCTGACTTCAATAATTCGCTGGCTGACTCAGCAAACCTGTTTGACGGTGATGCTTCTATTGAGCCTGATACCTACTTGATGGCATCAGCGCAGTACACACACCTTTCAACACGTGTGGTACCAAACTCAGGCGGTAAAACATTCCTGAAGTACATTGAAGAAAACAACATCTTCACCACTCAGGGTAAGCCATTGACTATTCGTGGTTCTGGCCGTGGTAACGGCAAAGGTACTGCAGGCGCTGACCGTTCGATCATCTATCGCCGTGATCCATCATGTATTCAATTCAAAGGTAACAGCGTTGAGTTCCTGACGGCGCAACCAAAAGGCTTAGATGTGCTTGTACCTGGTCACTACAAATACCAGGGCGTTTGGTTGAAGCGTGTTGATTCACTTCGTTACCTTGATCATGCATAAGGATTAAAATCTCATGGCTAAATATTCATACACATACAGCGGCTCTAATGCCGCTTTTGTTTTTGCAGGCCTGGTGACTTTACCTAAAGGTATCGCCGTAGTAGTTGAAGCCAATCACCACAAAGCACTTCAAAAAAATAAGTTTGCAAAGCATTTGATTGATGTTGCTGAGCTAAGCATTGAAGAAATTGCAGAAGTTGGTGATTCAAAACCTGCTTCAGGTCGTGGTAAAGGCGCTCAATCAGGTAAAACTGATGAAGGGAAAGGCAAGGATGAATCCAAAACTGCTGAGCTCACGATTGATGATGTGCGTAAAGCACTGACTGATCTTGAAATCACCTTTGCTGAAGATGAAACCCTTGAGCAGCTGCAAGAAAAACTTGCTCAAGCCACTGAATAAGGTGAACTATGGACCCACAAGCTTTTAAATTAAAGTTTAAGTACGACACAACATTATTAAATACTTCTGATGCTGAAATTGCCGATGCATTAGAAGAAGCTGGTCTTGTTGTAACGGCGCTTGAATTTGGTGATCTGAAAGAACGTGCTGTGGGTCTATATGCAGCACATATTCTCAGAGTTGCACATAAATCAAAGTCTGGTAACAGCTTTTCAGATGCATCAAGTATGACTATTGCAGGTCAGAGCGTGAGTTTTTCACGTTCGGGTACCGATGCATTTTATAACCAAAGTATTTATGGTCAGCGTTACCTGGCATTAAAAAATTCAATTCCAGTTGGCAATGATGGAACCAATCCCAATCGTATCGGTGTTGGTGCTTTCGTTGTTTAGGAGCAAGGCATGTCATTTAAGTATCAAGCGCCTGAAAACTTTAAAGCGACTTCGCTTGAAATTGCAGGCACCACATACAAGGTTGAAAAAGGTGTGATTGAGTCGGATACCGATATTGCACACATCCTGGCACCGCATGGTTTTAAACGTGCGGTTGAAACCAAAGCAGAACCTAAAAAGGAAACTGCTGCAAAGTAGGTGATGTATGAGTGATTACCGTGTTGATGCTGATGTTGATTTTAACGAGGTCAATGAACGTGTACGTGTTGAAATACGGCGCACGGTAAATGCACTCACACTTAAACTTCAGCGCACCATTCAGGAAGACATGCTGACAGGTCAGCGTTTGAATGTGCAGTCTGGGCGTTTAAGAGGATCCGTTTCATCCAAGGTGGAAGAGGATAAGGACTGGATCGAGGGTACAGTCGGAGCTGGTGGTGCCTTGGTACCGTATGCCTTTGCTCATGAATTTGGGCTTAAAGGTGCGATGGCCATTAAGGCGCATTTGCGTACAATCAAGAAAGTCTTTGGTCAGCCGATTACACCTCGTCAAATCATGATTAAGGCTCATTCGCGTAAAGCAGACTTTGAAGAACGCCGTTTTATGCGTGATTCATTGGATGAAGTGGCGAAGATCGTACCGAAAAATATTGATGCTGCAATTGAAAGGGGACTGAGCAATGAATAGTGAAGCCATTTACCAGGCATTGTTTGACCGACTTTCATGTATTGATGGGATTAAAACCACCAGTCGACGCTTGAAGCATTTTAACCATGTTACACCCGAACAGCGCCCAGCGTTATTTGTGACGCAAGGGAATCAAACGGAAGCACCTGTGAAAGGCTTGGATGCCAAGGTTGAGCTTGAAGCGGAAGTGTACGTTTACATTCATGAATCAGATCCATCGATACCGCCGAGCGTGCAGTTAAATCAGATGATTGATGAGGTGAGAGCGAGAATTTCACCAGACCATCCTGACATCTGCGAATACCAAACCTTAGGGGGATTGGTTGAACATTGCTGGATCGAGGGCACGATCGAAGTTTTTGAAGCAGTGGAAAACATGCTTGATGACCAAGGTATTGCCATCATTCCGATTCGGATCCTTACCACCACCTAAAGCAATTCATAAATTCCATGACCGCCAATACGGCGGTTTTTCATTTTTAAGAGGTCGATATGGCTCAATATTTATTTGGTGCCGGTAAAATCTTTGCCACACCATTACAGGATGTGCACGGTAATCCAATCACCAATGGCACACCCGTTGAAGTGGGCGTACTGCAGTCAACGTCAGTTGATATCAGCTATGACTTAAAAGAACTCTATGGCCGTGGTCAGTTCGCCGTGGATGCCGCACGCGGTAAAGGTTCGATTAAGTGTAAAGCAACCATGGGTCGCATCAACGGCGCATTACTGAATTCCATTTTCTTTGGTGGCGTGGTCGCTGAGGGTGGTATTACTGCAGTCGCTCAAACCATCAATGGCGAAGTCGTTGCAGCGTCAGTAACACCAATCGTTCCGAACAGCGGTACATTCATGAAGGATTTAGGTGTGACTGATTCCAAAGCAGTTCCTTTAAAGCGTGTGGCGAGTGCACCAGTTGCAGGTCAATACAGTGTGGATGAAGCGACAGGCGTTTATACCTTTGCAGCAGCTGATGTGGGTAAAACGGTATTTATCAGCTTTAAATACACAGCGACGGTGGCAGGTGCCAAATCAGGTATCGTAAGCAACTTGGATATGGGTTATACGCCTGAATTCAGTGTTGATCTGATGCGTGATTACAAAGGTAAATTCTTTGGAATTGAATTCTTCCGCTGTGTCAGCAATAAGCTTGCGTTTAGCTCAAAACAGGATGATTACGATCTACCTGAGTTTGAATTCCAGCCAATGGCCGATGATTTAGGCCGTGTGTTCAAATGGACTACTTCGGAGTAATACCATATGCAATTTAACCAGGTCGAAAACCCACGTGGTAATCCGCTTAAAATTAATGGCCAGATTTGGATTTTTGCGCCGTTATCCTTGGGTGCTGCGGAAAAGCTGATGCCAAAGCTTAAAACCTTTGATCCAAGTGACTTTGCTTTAGTGGCAGATGTAGCACATAGTTCTTTAAAGCGTAACTATCCTGACATTACCCGCGAATTTATTGCTGATGAACTACTTGATATTGGTCACGTGAACGCCGTATTTGAAACGGTCATGGGGGCTTCTGGTCTGGTTTATACAGGTGAAGACGAGCAGGCCACTGATTCGGGGGAATAGACTGGGAGGAGCTGTACACGCATTTGGTGCTGACATTGGGCAAGGATTACGACTATGTGCGTAATGAATTGGATTTCTCAAGAGTCAAAGCATTGAATGCGTATCACAAGCAGTGTCCTCCCAGCCATGTTGGCATTCAGCGTCTGTGTCGGATCCTTGAGGCATTTATGGGGATTGAAGACAGTACTGGTTCAGATGATACGCAAAGTGATGATGATGATCTGTTTGCGGATCTGCAGAACTTTCCTCAGGGTGGCTAAGGCTGCCCTGATTGATTTAAGTTTTTTTGTTGGTTAAAGTTTGCGGGAACTTTATAACAACTTGGATATAACCATGAAAAAAGTATTAGGGGTGAGTTTTTTAGCTTTCACTTTGGCTGCTTGTGGTGGAGGTGGCGGGGGTGATTCATCTTCTTCTAATAATGAGGGAGATAAAACACCTGTAGCTAATGCTGAAATCACTGGTGTTTACACTGGCAAGACCAATCAAGCGCAAAATGTTATTGGGTTGGTAGATAAAAATAATAAATTCTGGTTTCTATATACACCACCTTATTCTAACGGAATTACTGGCTTCATGACTGGTGATTTAACTGTTTCTGGTAACACAGTAAAAGCGATAAAAGGGAAAGACTTTTATTTTGGTGGTAGTGCAGTTTACGACACATCTATTGATGGTACTTTTGAAACTAAAAAGAGCCTAAATGGAACGATCACTTATACGCCTTCAAATCAGGTTACATTTGACACTTTATATGATGCTGAATTAAATAACTCGGTAGCCAATCTCACGACAATCGCAGGATCTTATATAGGTCAATCAGCGATAGTTGAAGGTATTGAAGAAGCAACCTTAACAATTTCAAATACGGGTGTGATTTCAGGTAAGGGACAAAGTGGCTGTACGTTCACGGGGAAAATAGCAGTTGAAGAAAATGCACCTTACTACAATGTTGATTTAGCTTTTGGTTATTCACCTTGTCTCTTAGCGGGACAGTCTGTAAAGGGTGTGGTTTATTATGATTCATCAATTAAATCACTTTATGCAGTGGCAGAAAATAGTAATAGACAGAACGCAGTACTGTACTTAGGAACAAAACAGTAACTCCCATAGTTTTGAAACTTACTTAAAGAAGCACCTTAGGGTGCTTTTTTAATGCGCGCAACCTCTTCCACGGTAAGGCTATAACCTTTCATACGACTAGCAAGTTCCATCATTAGAACTTCGGTAGGTATTTTTTCAACAGCAGATAGGTTTTGAGAAAAGCTTTCTTCAAGGCGATAGACCGCCTCCGCTGTAATGGTTCTACCATTTTCAAGAGCTGCTTTTTCAATACGTTCTTTTAACTCCATGGGTACACGGAGGTTCATTTGTGGATCGTTACGTGCCATGTACGAAAGACTCTGCTAGTGATATAAAGAATAATATTGCATCACTGTGCTTTACATCAATAAAGCAGTGTGCTTTAATGTGATCACGGTGCTTTATTGGAGATTTAAATGGCACGTTCAGATACACAGGTAGCAGTACGAATTCCACCTGAGTTGCACAAGCAACTAAAAGAAAAGGCTGTAAAGGAAGACCGTTCAATGAATTATTTAATCAACAAAGCAGTTGAACTTTTACTTGACCAAGAGAATGCGAAAGCATGAAATCAACAGGCACAAAAAAACCTTGTTCAACTCTCACATATCACAAGGTTTAGTTGCCTATTAACCATAAAGGAAAATAGTTATGACAACTATGAGTTTACAACAAATCACAGTACCTTTCCACAATGCTGAATTATTTTTAGTTGAGCATAATGGGCAACCATACACACCTATGAAGCCTATTGTTGATGGCATGGGTTTAGACTGGGGTTCTCAATTTGTGAAGCTAAAACAGCGCTTCGCTTCAACCATTGTGGAAATCACAATAGTTGCAAATGATGGTAAAGATCGTCTTATGACGTGTTTGCCAGTTAAAAAGTTATTTGGCTGGCTTATGACTATTAGCCCAAACAAAGTAAAACCTGAACTTCGAGACACGGTTATTAAGTATCAAGAGGAATGCGACGATGTACTTTGGGATTATTGGGCTAAAGGTAAGGCTGTTAATCCACGTAAAACAACTCCTAAAGATCGTGAGAACTTACGTCATGCTGTATCAAACTTAGTATCGCGTGTGAAAATCAACTTTTCAGATGCGTATATCATGGTTCAACAGCGATTTAATGTTGATCACATTGACGAAATACCATTAGAAAACTTGGATGATGCGGTCGAGTATGTTCATGGATTAATTTTGACTTTCGATAAATACCAATCTCACGCCCCAGTAGATGTAAATGCTATTCAGAATTGTCACGGCGTTTTACAGTATCGTTTGATTGAGTACCAAAAGAATTTGGAAGCCGAGGTTAAACGCTTAGGTGGAAAAATGCCTGAACATCCATCCTTTAATCCTGAACAAGTTGCTCAGGCATTAATGTCGGAGATACTTCAAGGCAAGCAAATGACTGTAAAACTGAATTATCAGGGTGGGTTTGCTATTGACCTTGTGCCCGAAAACGCCGTGATGATTGAGTCTAATAAAATCCCAGAATTGGTGAATCGTACAGATTTAGTTTCAAAAGAGCAGCTCCCTTTAATTATGCAAAATGCTATGGAACGCCTAGTTAAATAACCCTAAAAAAAATTCGAAGGTGTGGTGATTTTCACCATACCTTGACTGACTACAACCGCCTCACGGCGGTTTTTTTATGCCTGCGAGATAGGAATTATGAGCAACAATCGAGTGGAAGTGCACGTTGGTGCGAAGACTTCTGAACTTAAAAAAGGCATGAATGAAGCCGAAAGTATTGTTAAAGATACGGCGCAGGAGATTGAAGTCACAGGTAAGAAAGTGGACTTTCAGATTGACGTGTCTGGTGTGCAAAAGATCTTCGATAATCTTTCAAGCAATATCTCAACGCAGATGCTGGGCCTAGGTAAAAAAATTGCTGCTGGTATTGGTTCTGCCTTAGCTGTAGATGGATTGGTCAGTTTCACTCGCAATGCAATTAGCACCGCTTCAGAAGTTCAGAAAATGTCTGACATGCTGGGTGAATCGGTAGAAGACCTCCAATACTTTGCCAAGGGTGCTCAAACAGCTGGATTGTCATTAGAACAGTTCGGCATGATGGGTAAGGACGCGCTAGATCGGCTCGGTGAAGCACGCCGTGGTGAAGGCGAAATGATAGACTTCTTTGAAAAGGTTGCGCCTAAGATTGGTGTGACCATCGATATGTTCAAAGATTTAAGTGGTCCAGAGGTTATCCAGGCATATTACGATGGTTTGGAAAAAGCCAATTTATCGCATGCTGAAACTATCACCTACATGGAGCAGATCGTCAATGATGGTAGTTTATTGATTCCATTACTCAAAGACGGTGGCGCAGGCTTTAAAAAATGGGGTGAGGAAGCCAAGAATGCTGGTGCTATCATGTCGAAAGACATGGTAGATAACCTCGGTAAAGCTAAAGAAAACCTTTACACACTAGAGCTTCAGTTCCAAGGTTTCCAGGCAATGCTGATCAATTCAGTAACGCCTGCAGTGACTGCTATTTCGCAGAACTTTGACAATATTAAAGCTGTAGCCATCGCTTTGGGTGCAGCTATTTCAGCCAAATTAGTTGTTCAATGCGCCGTATTGGCTAAAGAGTTTGTGATCGGCGTAGCCCAAGGCATGGCATATCAGATGCAATTGTCTGCGCTTCAGGGTCAAGCGATGCGTACCGCAACGGCGATGGGTGTACTGCGTAGTGCGTCAGCATTGCTCGGTGGTCCTGCTGGCTTAGGTATGTTGGCATTTCAAGGTCTAGCGGCAGGTGCTGCATTCCTTTACATGAAACGAAGCAGTGATGAAGCAGTACCTGCATTAAATACACAAGGTAAAACTGTAACCCAACTTCGTGAAGAATATGAAAAGCTTGATAAGGCTCAACAGCGTGTATTGACGCGACAAGCCACGGCAGACCTATCCAAAGCTGAGCAAGGTTTCCGTAAACAGGAAATTGCATTACTTGGCTTGGTGCGTGCGGTTGTTAATCATTCCGATGCATCAGATGCTGATAAAAAAGCAGCTAAAGAGCTCCACGATCAATATATTCAAGGCAAGCTGAATGCAGATCAACTATCCACAGGTATTAATAACCTACGAACAGTTGAGTCTAAACATAAGGCTGGAATTGATGAGAAAGCTGCTGCCGTTAATAAAGAGCGTAAAGCAGTCATTGATGCTCAGGGTGTTCTAAAAACTTATAACCAAGTTGTGACACAAGGTACTAAGGATAATAAGGAACACACAAATTCCATCAACGATAAAGCAAATGCATTAGCCAATTTGACTGCAAAGCAGATGGAGTATGTTCGTGAATCTAACAAACATTCTGAACGAGAACGCTATATTCAACACAACATGAAAGTTGGTGGTGTGTCGCGTGAGCGTGCTGAGCACATGGCAGATGCTCGTGATAAGGCAGGTATGGGATACACCGCTAAAGACGGTGCAATGCCTGAAGCTGTTAAACAGGCTGAAGAAGCGGACTGGAAGCGTAAACAAGCAGCTGAAGCGCGTGAGGAAGCTGAAAAGAAAGCTGAGGAGACTCAAAAACGTCAAACTAAGGAGCTTGAAAAACAGCAACAGATCTTGCAGGTCAATGCACGTGTTAAAGCGAATGCTGAAAAGTTTAACTATTCAGGATTTGAAGCCAAGTATGGCTTGCCGAGTGGCATGCTATCAGCTCTTAACATGCAAGAGACTAAGGGTCGAAATGTTGAAGGCGTTCAGACTAAATACGGCACGGCGAAAGGCAACTTTCAAATGCTGGATATGACCGCCAAGCGCTTTGGCGTATCTGATCCATTCGACACAAAACAAGCTGCTGAAGGCGCAGCCAAATACATGCGTTTCTTGCTAGATAAGTATGGTGATATCAACAAGGCTATTTCTGCTTATCATGCAGGTGAAGGGAATGTTGATCGTGGTACCAGTATTGGTCCAATTAATCGCCAGTACGTGAAAAAAGTCAAGGGTTACATGGCTGGCGTTAACGGTGTAGAAGCAGGGACTGAATCTTCAGATTTTGATAAATCACTTCAAGAGCAAATCCGCAAAGCTGAAGAAGCTGAAAAGGAAATGCTAGCACTGCAGTATAAATATGCAGATGAAAGCAAGCAGGTTGCTTTAGATCTTAAGAAAGAACTAAGTGACATTGATTCTTCTATATTGTCAGCTGAAGAAAAGAAAGCTTTTTCAATCAAAGCTGAGCAGGAAGCCGCCGACAAAATCAAAGCGATTCGTGTTGAACAACTTGAAAAACTCAAGACGCTTCATGAGGAAGAGCTTCAAGGCAAAATGATTTTGTCTCAGCAAATATTCGAGCTAGAAATGGCACGTTTGGATGCTGATTTTGATGCTGGAAGAATCAATAATGTTGAAAAGGTACGTCTTGCAAAGCAACTTGAAGAACAGTTGTATGCTATCAAGCGTATTGGATTGGAGGAGCGCCTAGATCTTGAACAAGAGCTAAGTCAACTCACTGGGAATAGTTCTGGGGTAAGTGGCGTAACCAATGAAATCAGTGCATTAGATCATCAAAGATCGGTGTCTGATATCCAAGTACCAGGCATGATTTCTGATGCCCAAATGAAAGACTTTGAGGATAAGTTTGGGAATCTAACGTCACGAATGTCTGGTCTATGGGATAAAGGCATTCAGTCCATGATGAATGGCACGCTGACTTGGAAAAATGCCATGAATGCCATTTTTACAGAACTGGCAGGGGCATTTATTCAAAGCATGATTAGTGAACCACTGAAAAAATACGCTGCAAGTTTAGCAACTCGTATGGCGATTAAATTAGGGTTTATCAAATCAGAGACGGCGGCTGAAGTAGCTGGGCAAGCTGCTCAGACTGGTGCTGTGGTAGCTGGTGAAGGCATGAAAACCGCTGCAACTTCAACAGGTGTAATTGCTCGTTTAGGTTTAAAGCTCATGGAAGTCTTAAAGTCAATCATGATGTCAGCTTGGGAGGCTATGGCTGGTGCTTGGGCGGCGCTTTCGTCAATTCCAATCGTAGGCCCTGCATTGGGTGTGGCTGCTGGTATAGCTGCATTCGCGGGTGTATCTGCAATTGTTGGAAAAGTGGCATCAGCCCGAGGTGGTTACGATATTCCTGCAGGTGTAAACCCCATGACACAACTTCATGAAGAAGAAATGGTTTTACCTAAGCAGCACGCAAATACGATTCGTGCCTTAGGTAAGTCTCTAAGTGCAGATGGAGGCTTTGGCACACCTCAAACTCCTAGTCAGCAAGTGAGTAATCATTTCTCAATTCAAGCCTTTGACTCACGTGACGTAAAGCGTTTCTTTGAAAAGCATGGTCGTGAATTGGCGAGTGGATTAAAGGGCCATCGCCGTAATTTCGGTACCTAAGGAGGTTTTTGTGTCTGATGTATTATTTCCTGAACTACCAGGTCTTGAATGGGAGTTGTCAAAAACTCCCATTTTTAATACCAAAATTATGACTTCTGTGAATGGTAGGGAACTTCGAGCAAGTTACCAAGCCATTCCTAAGTATGAAATCTCAATGTCATTTGCATTTTTACGTGAAAAAAATGGTAGGAATGAATTACAGCAACTTGAAAGTTTCTTTTTAGAGCGCCGTGGTGCTTTCGATTCGTTTCTTTTCAAAATGCCTGATGATTATGAGTTTAATTGCACTTTTCAAGGTGATGGCACGACAACAAGCTATGAACTTTATAAGCAGATGCATACATCCGTAATACCTTTGGCTCACACTAAGGCTGAGACAATTTTTGATGTGGATCCAACATTTTGGAATGAAAATGACAATCAGCAATTTTGGAGTGATAACGACGACGATCTGTTTTGGGATGATACAACTGCAATTATTTCAAAAGATGGAAAGATCACTTTATCCAAACCAATAGATGGAGGCATTAAGTTTGAAGTCGATGGAACATATTACTACCGCTGTCGATTTGCTGATGATGAACAACAGTTTACGAATTTCATGCATAAACTTTGGAATGCAAAAAGAGTTGATCTCGTTGGATCTCTAGGAAATAAAGTATGAGAGCAGCTTCTGCAAAACTAATTGCGTTACTTGATGCTGATCAGTTTGTGATGGCAGATCTCTACACCATCACCACTGTTCAAGGTGATGTATTCCGATATACGAATTATGACTTTGATTTGACTGTTGCAAGTCAAACATATAGTTCGAGTGGTCCAATCATCAGCCGTGAAGGAATTAGTCTGTCACTGGGTATTGAAGTTGATAATTTATCGATCAGTATTGATTGTATTGATGATAATGAATGGAACGGCATCAATGTCGTTCAAGCGTTTCATAATGGCCAACTGGACGGTGCTCGATTTAAGTTAGAGCGCATATTTATGGATATGAATACGCCAACGGACACCAGTGCCGGCACCATTAAGTTGTTCGAAGGTCGAATCATTGAGCCTGACTTAGATCGTAATTCAATTCAGGCCAGTGTTGCGTCAGATCTGGATGAATTGAATGTGCAAATGCCACGAAATCTTTATCAGCCAAGTTGCACCAATACGCTATTTGATACGGCATGCGGTCTATTGCGCCAAAACTTTATGGTGCAAACGACAATTGAAACAGGCAGTACTGCAGCACGAATTTTATGCCAGTTGAATCAACCGCAAGGTTGGTTCACGCAAGGTGTAATCGAGTTCTTGGACGGTGGTAATGCAGGTCTAAAACGAACGATTCGCATGCATGAATCAGGCGCTTTGTTATTGACTTTGCCATTGTTGGAAGCACCGCAGGCAGGGCAACGAATCAAGGTTTATCCAGGATGTGATAAACGTCTTGAGACATGTCAAAATCGTTTTAATAATTTCAGCCGTTTCCGTGGTGCGCCATTTATACCTGTACCTGAAACCGCAGTTTAAACAAATTTGTATTAATCAATACCCAGCTTGAGCTGGGTTTTTTTATGGGGTGAGAAAATGCCTTTACCTACTGCAGCAGAAATGCGTGACCGTACGAAAACGAATGCTCAAATGCGTGAAATGATGGCTCAGATGGCTGAGAATGTTGTGAGCAAACAGCAAGGATATGCTCGTATTGAAGGGTTAGCTCAAGGCGTAAACATTAATTACACAACATCCGACAGAAATTTATTAATTCAAGGGACTGTTAGGATTGTATCTAGTGTGGAAGTTTACACACTAACAACTCCGCAGAACATAGCTCTACCACTTGACACCCCTTATAGACTTGAGTACGTGATAGCGACTGGATTGGTTCAAGCGGTTTCGTGGGGTGCAAATAGAACGAATGGTAGCCTTGTGCTTGGTTTCGTTGTAGCGTCATCAACTAGCTTTAGAACAAATGATTTTAAGTACAGTGTTGACGGCATTGCTGTTATGGAAGCAACAACAAAGGAAATAACTGAATTAAGCAATAGTTTGGATTCTCTAAGAGTAAATAATGGGAAAGATTTCCCTTTAAAAAAATTAACAAGAAACGGCACTACATCACCTAGCAGTGACATCAATACCCCTCTTTTAGATATTGAGGTTTTGGGCGCGAAAAAGGGGAAACTATATAAACTTGAGTATTTTGCAAATGGCGCGGTTGATGCTGCGAATAGTATTCACAAAGATTCATGGCGTTTTACAGAATATGATGAGTCTACATTTTCAAGCACAATCGGTACGAATGGCGGTGTAACAGTTGTTACATCAAAAATGCCGCAGGTTACTGTCGATAGAACTGTGATCGATACTTACTTAATAGTATCAACAACGCATGATGTGAAATTTAAAGTAACACTGAATGGTGCTGCACTCAAAACCAGTGGATCGGCGTATAGTCTTATGTCAAATACAGGTCCAGGATGGTCATGGGTTATAGATAAGAGCTGCTACGTCTATGCTGATGATTCAGTTGTAAACGACATTAATAAGCTAAAAGCTGTTGTCGATAAGCCCATTTTCCCAACAGAGTCGCCTATTTTATCAACAGCTTATATAGCACAAGACGCAATTGAACTTGTGGAATTTTGGGGATTGGAAGATGATGAAAGTGTTTATCTGAGAACACTTTGGAATTATTGTTTTCTGCCCGCTCAAAATAATAAATATTTTTCATCTATTGGCTTTAATTCTTCAAAAAATCAACATATTGCGATTGGTTTAGCACCACAGGCTTATATTTCTCTTTACTCAATGTTTGAGGTGACAGAAAAACTAACCGAAACAGTAGAGTATTTGCTTTATAGAGATGGGGATGCAAGCACAGAGCCTGTCGGTCGTGTGATAGTGGATTGGTCAAAAGTTAATAACTCTACATCTGAGCGGTTTATTAAAACAGATAACTCTAATCCGTTAATCATGCCGAATGTTGTGAATAAAGCGTCACAGCAAGTCTTACAGATCGCAAAGTCAATAACGCCTGAAAGTCCATTTTTTGGTAAAAAGATTGGTGCAATCGGGGATTCTATCACATGGGGATTTACACCACGTAATGACCCAAACGGAGGCACAACTGGTGTTCAATTAAATAGCTGGTTAATTCTTTCTGCAGAAAAACTAGGAATGACTGCTTTCAATTATGGTATCAGTGGTTCAACTTTAGGTGCGAACAGTGCTGGAGCAAATGCTCCTTTCTCAAGACGTTATCAAAATATGGCGAATGACTTAGATGTTATTTGCGTGATGGGTGGGACTAATGATGTGCGTAAGAGTGTGCCGCTTGGGACAATGTCAGATCGTGTAGATACAACTTATTACGGTGCATTGCACGTTATTTGTCAGGGGTTAATTGATAAGTACTACATAAATCAAGGCACTGAACTGGGTAAATCAAAGCAAATTATTCTGATGACTCCGATTAAGCTGCAGGTCGGTGGTGGCACAGCCCTAGATGTTACGTTGGAGCCATACGTTCAAGCTGTAAAAGATGTTGGAGCTTACTATTCAATACCTGTTTTAGATATGTATAACTTGAGTGGCATCACTCCACATATTAGCCAAACTGTTCAAGGCACAGAGGCAGGATACACACAGATGTACAATGTATATATAACAGACGGTACGCATCCAACCCGACAGGGTCATGAAAAGATGGCTAATACTTTCTGTGGATTTTTAAAAACATTATTATGAAAAACCTCGAAGCCGTTGCCGAAGCCATGACTTGGCTCGGCACACCATACCATCACCAAGGGCGTGTGAAAGGTGTTGGTGTGGATTGTGGAACGCTGATCTGTGAAGTCTACGAAAAAGTGGGCTTGATGGATCACTTAGATCCACGTCCATACCCGCCGGACTGGCACATGCACCAGCTTGGCCAACGATATTTAGAGCATGTTTTATCCGTGTGCTATGAAGTCGATGAGCCACAGCCTGGTGACATTGTTTTATATCACTTTGGCAAATGCATCAGTCATGGTGCAATTGTCGTCGAATGGCCAACGATTATTCACTCCTATATTCATCAAGGAGTAATACTCCAAGATGGCACAAAAGGAAGTCTAGCTCGCAGAATTGCGGGCTTTTTTCGTATGAAGAGGCTAAAAGAATAATATGGGTGGAGTATTTGGAAGTACGACAATCAGTACGTCTGATAAGCGCATTAATTCGATGCGTATTCAGCAATCTGCATACGGTCTGACTCAGCCATTGGTTTATGGCAAAAACCGTGTTGCTGCAAATATGTTTTGGTATGGTGATTTTAAATCCACTGCCCATACAACGACCACTAAATCTGGTGGTAAAGGGGGTAAAACCAAGACCAAAAACACAACATATACTTATTCAGCATCTTTGATGCTTGGTTTGTGTGAAAACAAAATCAAAGACATTGGCATCATCTGGCGTGATAAAGAGCAGATTGTCACCAAGACTGAAGGCGGTGTGCAACTCAAGCCAATTGATCAAATCGGTTTTGAATTATTCGATGGTGATCACAATCCAGTTTGGGGCTATTTAGCATCAAAGCATCCAGATGAAGCGGTGCATTATCCATTCCTCGGATATGTGGCATGTGCTAATTATGATTTGGGCGGTAGTGCAGCATTATCGAATCATAATTTTGAAGTGATTAGCGATATTACCTTTTCAGAAACAATTCATGATGCCAATCCTGCTGATGTGATTGAGGACTTCATCACCAATCCACGGTATGGTGCAGCACCAAGTCTGAATATGGCTGATTTATCCGAATTTCGAACCTATTGTGCAGCCACTAATTTGTTGATCAGTCCTGCTTTGACTGAACAGCGTGAAGCATTTGAAATCATCAATGAGATTGTGGAAGCAGTGAATTGTGCAGTAGTACCGAGTCCAGACGGTTTGAAAATCCGTTCCTATGGTGACAGTGCTGTGACGGGTAATGGTGTGACATTTACGCCCAATCTTGAACCTGTATACCACCTGACTGATGACGATTTCTTGGGTGAAGATCAGCCAGTACGTGTACGTCGAAGCCGTGATACAGATGCGTATAATCATTGCCAAATTGAGTACGTGAATCGTTTTAACCAATACAATACTGAAACGGTTGAAGCCAAGGACCAAGCCAATATTGAAATGTTTGGGCTTCGTACCCAAGATCCGATCAAGTACGACTTTTTCTGTGAGCCAAAAATTGCGCGTCATGCGGTGCAATTGCTATTACAGCGAAAACTCTATGTTCGAAATGAATATGAGTTTGAATTGGGGTGGAAGTACTGCCGACTTGAGCCGATGGATATTGTGACCATTACAGATGAATCCTTGGGTTTAAATCAGTTTCCTGTGCGGATCACTCGTGTTGAAGAAGATGAAGAGGGTGTGCTTTCGATTACAGCTGAAGAGCTTGCTGTCGGATCTCGTTCAGCAGTTGAGTATGATCTGCAATCATCGAATGGGTATCAAGGTGGCAATGAGGAACCAGGCAACGTCAATGCACCGGCAATTTTTGAGCCTCCTTTAGAATTAACCGATGGTAAAAATCAAATCTGGGTAGCTGCATCTGGTGGTATTAATTGGGGTGGTTGTAACGTCTGGGCAAGTATAGACAACACGACTTATGAAATGATCGGCACCATCTATGGCTCTGCACGTTACGGTACATTAGTTTCAGCCATTGATGCGGATGACACATCGATGCAAGTGCAATTGAATACATCATCTCAAATCTTTGGTGGTACGCTGGAAGATGCCGAAGTTGATGCAACACTGTGTAAAGTTGGTGATGAATATATCAACTATATCGATGCAACCTTGGATGGATCAGGGCGCTATACATTAAGTGGCATGCTGCGTGGCCGTTTTGATGATGCCAGTACGCATAATGCAGGTGAATCATTTGTTCGTATTGATCGTGCTATTTTTGAATATGACTTCAACTCAAATATGATCGGTAAACAGATTTATCTGAAGTTCACAAGCTTCAATGGTCTTGAGCAAAAAGAAGAAACCTTGGATGAAGTGACTGCATACAGTTACACAGTCAATGGTGGCCGTCCTGCAGGTGTGAAAGGTTTATCACTTCAGTCAGCATTTGTAGGCACAAGTTTCAAAGTTCAGTGGCAAAGTGCTTCTGGTGCTAGCGGTTATCGTGTGCAGATCTGGTCAAATGGTGTATTGCTTCGGACTGTTGATACAACCAATACAGATTATAGCTATTCAATGGATGAAGCAAAAATCGATGGTATTCAACGTGCTTATACAGTACGTGTTGCAAGTAAAAACGGTTCGATTATCAGCACTTATGCTGAACTGAATATCAGTAATCTAGTGCCACCACAATTGTTGAACGTGTACACATCTGCTACTGCAGATTCGATCACAGTGACGTGGATTCCAAGTGAAGTACCGGATCTGAAAGATTACCAGGTGTGGATCAGCAATAATGCGAACTTTGATCCTGAAATAACAGCAGCACGTTGGACGGGTACCGAAAATGCTTGCACGATTACTGGCTTGCAATCAACGACCACATATTATGTGCGTGTTGCTGCGCGGGACGTGTGGAAGCCAACTTCGTGGAACTATTCAACACGAATCACGCAAGCCACTGCGGATTAATCACAAACCACCTTCGGGTGGTTTCATTTTTAAAGGGGTAATCAATTGCGAGATATCGTGATTAAACAGGGTACGAATAAGCCTATTCCATTAGACGTTAATAATAGTGATGGCACACCATATGACTTTAGTGATGTGACTGAGATCCGCAGCAAGATACGAAATATCAGTCGTGAGGTTATTGCAGAACTCATCATTTCCATTGATGAGGAAACACCTGGTCGACTCATTATAGAAACAGGTCCTACTGATGATTGGCCTATAGGAGAACATGTTTGGGATGTCTACTTTTATTTGAAAGATGGTCATGTATTTCCCATGCCCGATAAAGGTGTAAGCAAATGGATTGTTGATGAACGAATCTCTTAATGGAGGGTATTTCCATGAGCCAAAACACTCACAAAGTCATTGTGAAAAATTCAGAGCTTAAGGTGACAGTCAGCTCATCAAGTAAAGCAATAGTTGCGAAAATGCCAATCAAAGTCGTTCAAGTAAATGAAGCTGGTCGTCAAGGACCCAAGGGTGATCCTGGACTAACTTTAGATGAGGTTGATGATCGAATTGATCAAAAAATTAATGAAAATAGAATTTTGTTCAGAGATTTAGCAGGGAATATATATGGTTCAGATACTTGATATCTTACTTAAGGATGATCTGCATCCGAGTCTAGCAATCAATGCGAATAATCAACTACAAGTAAATGTCGATAATGAATCTATTCATATCAAACCAAACGGAACCATTGCCTTAAGTTTTAAATCGCAATTATTTATTAATGCTATTAAAGCCAATCAAACATTAACAGCTCTCTCTTCAAGAGTCGATGCAGAGTCAGGTGCACGTTTTATCACTTATGTTAATGAGCTTGGTCAAACGACAGAATTAAATTTTTCAGCATTTATGACTGATGTCCACGTAAATAGTGGTGTGGTTGAGGGAAAGGTGTTAGTGCTCACTGATACTGCAGGTGATCAAGTGCGAATTGATTTGACTCAATTTATGAGTGAAGCTGATGTACGTGCATTGATTAAAAGTATGTTTACGGTCGCCTTGAGAAATTTAAAAGGTGATATTAAAGGGTGGATTTTACCTTATGAGCCTGAACAACCCGATATTGTTTCCGAGTGAAGTAAAAGTACCTGAGCTTGAAGAATTTTCGGATGACTTTATTCTGCATAATAATCAACTATATGTTGACTGGAATCGGGTAGGTAATGTTCTTAAGTCTTCGAATGGTGGGCCTAGAGTTGTTTACGAAGGTGAGGTTGTGGCAGACGAATCGGATGCTTTCTTTACAATCAACATTCCTGAAAACATATTTGCTGAACCACCCAAAATATTCATCACAGGATTTGCTTTAAACCCCGAGACAAATACCGCCGTAGGTAATGCTGCATTTGCATGTCTATTTCCTTCGAGTATTACAACTACTCGAGCACGTGGTAGAGCAAAGACTGCAAATTCTGCAGGCTTATTAGCAGCTATGGTTCTAACTAATGCTGTTGGTGCGATTGTACAATTTATTGCTGTTGGCAAACCTTATATAGGAGATCAGTATGCACTTGCCGCCTGAAGGTACTCAGTTTTTTTCAGATTATTATCGCAGTCAAATTGGCGAACATTATTATCTTAAAGAAGAAAACGGAACTTGGTTTGTTTTTAATTTTCAGCAATGGGTAGCATTACCACCACCTGATCAATGGATTTTGGAATATAAAAAGCCAATATCTGAATTTACTGAATGGGACTATAACCCATTTAATGCATAGCCACCTCTGGGTGGTTTTTTTATTGCCGATTTTAAGGGGGCACAATGTCGAACGCGACACAAATGGTGGATGCTTCTGGGCCAGTAGCGACTACAGCAGGCACAGGCATCACGATTATTTCCTGGCTTGCTACTTGGGACTGGGGGTTTTTAATTGGTGTTTTGATTGGTCTGGCTGGTCTTGCAATCAGTTTTGCAAACTACTTATCAAACAAGCAATTTCAAAAACGTAAAGATCAACGTGAGCAAGAAGAACATGAACTGAAAATTGCAAAATTGCGAGGGCAATGGGATGCAAAACAAGACTAAATTATTTGTCGCTGGTTCAACTGTTGCTGCCGCTTTATTAAGCGGCATTTTTATTACTGGACCAAGTGAACAACAAGTTGAAGCAACAGCAAAAAAAGAAGGGTATACAGCAAAACCTGTTATTCCAGTGAAGGGGGATGTGCCAACGATTGGCCACGGTACCACCGTCTATCCAAACGGTGTACGAGTCAAGATGACAGATCCTGCAATTGATCGTAAAACTGCGCTTCAATATCTGAAGCTTCACATGAATAAAGACGCACAGCGATTCAATAAAACCATATTGAATGTACCAATTTCACAGGATGAATACGATTTATATTTAGATTTCACATATCAATACGGTACCGCAAACTGGTCCAGTTCATCGATGTTGCGCAACCTCAAAGCCAAAAAATATAAAGCTGCCTGTGACTCATTACTCAAATGGAAATACGTAGCAAAGCGTGACTGTTCTATTCGTTCAAATAACTGCTATGGCGTTTGGACTCGACAGCTTGAACGTCACAGTAAATGTATGGGGGCACAATGAAAGATTTAATAACAGGATTTATAACAAAGTTTTATGAAGCCGTCATTATTGCTCTGACGGCTTTTTTATTACTCACACTTATTGGGCTTGGAATTCAGTCATGGCGTGTAAGTCACTGGCAAAATAAATTTAATGGCGCTGATGCCGAATGTGTCGAGCGAATAAACAAAGTTAATGAAGCCTACCAAAGCGCTTTAGAGGCTTGGAAAGCAAAAGTATTCATTGTTGAAAATGAACTCGAAGCCGAACGCAACAACATCAAAATTGAATTTAGAGATATTCGACATGAGACTCAAAAAATCATTACTGACCGCATTTACACTGATTGCAAGTTTACTGATGACGGCTTGCGTATCGCCCAAACCGCCATCGCTACCGCAAATTCCAGCAAGCCTATTAATTGATTGCCAAGATTTAAAGCAATTGGAGACTGGCGAAATGGGTGAGGCATTAATTTGGATTGTTGATACTTCTGAGCAATACGCAGATTGTAGAGCTAAAGTTAAAGCATTTATTAAAATCCATCAGCCCTCTAAATGAGGGCTAATTTATTTAAATATAACAAAATTTTTAAAGTACAGTTTTCTGCCTGATTCACTATCTATTAATTTATATACATATAAATCATAATTATTCCTATGCTTTAAATCATATACATTTTGTTTGTAATCACCATCGAGCATTAATTTTCTGAAATATAAATTACGTTTTAAATCGAATGCACTTAGAATTTTTTTCATTTGCGACCTCTATCTCTATATACCTTGTGTAGATGACTTTCCAGAACCCAAATATCACCATCGATGACAACTTTATTGCCATCGTAAAGAGATAAATTCTGGCCATAAAAATCTGTAATGTTATTTAGTTTCCCTTGATAATTATAGTTTGCCCAAGCACATCTACGATCACTGTGGTTTGACTCTTTGTGAAAAACGAGGATTACTTGAGGGTATTTAATCATCATGAGTTTAATTCTCGGCACTAATATAATCTGGTATTTCAACAAAGTAAGCTTGATTAGTAGCAATGCTTACCCATTGCAACGTCCCGATTTTATTAATGAGTTTAATATTATTGTTATCGTATAAGCTGATTAATACATTGTTATCATCAAAAAACCCAACATATTGAATAGCTGGATTTCTGTGAAAGTTTTCATACATTTTATGGACTTTAACTTTAACAATATTCATTATTTATCCTAATCACCTAAAAGGAGTTAAACCTTTTAAATGATTTAAGAATTCTGAGTTATAAGTTATTTTTTAACTTCGACCTCAGTATGCTCTTTCGGAGCATCTTTAGTTTGTCTGTTCTCAGCATTTAATTGCTGTTCCTTATTTTTTTCTTGCTGAGTTTTTTGCGTATTATCGCCTGCAGGATTTGATTGTTGCTGGTTCTGTTGCTGGGTTTTAGAGTCACTTGACTTTGTGAAATTTGACATAATGATTGTCCTTGAATTGTCAATAGTATTATCGACAAACTCAGCATGTGCCTTATATTTATTAATAGATACCCTGAATATGTATCAAGATTTATAGTTTTAGAAATATTTATTATGAGTGCCTGATATTAATCGATTATTAATATAATATTTAAATTAATATATTTGTAATTTATAAAAACTCTTACTCATGCATTGTTATAAATTTTTACATTAGCAATTTAGCAATAATCTCCTCATCAAACTCTATTACCCCAGTCTAGTGCGACACAATCTATAGATTGAAATTTTTTCAATACTTTGCAAGTTATGCTATCCGCTGAATACTCAAAAAAGAGAAATAGCAAAATTGGGTAGGAAACCTTATAGGTAAAGTATAAAATTTCTTTAGTAACTTACTAACAATTAATTCTGATGAAAATGATCACAGAATTATTTTCTAAGACGTAAATATCTTCAGTCTACAAAAAATGAAGAGTCTACAAAAAAATAAATTTGTAGACTGATTTGTAGACTGATGAAGTGCAATTACACCTAAGTGGTAACAAATGTATGCAACTGTTAAATAGTATTAAGTCATTGAAAGCACAGGTAATTGCAATATGATACAAGCGTTGCCAATTAAAACAAAACTAGGTGGATTCTACTTTTTCTACTATGCGATTGTCGGTACCTTCATGCCGTATTGGAGTCTATATCTGAAAGATCAGGGATTTAGCTTTTTAGAGATTGGGTGGCTTAGTGCAATTGCAATCATGACACGTTTTTTTGCGCCGTTTATTTGGGGTTGGGTGGCGGATAAAACGGGTAAAAGAATGCTATTGGTGCGAATCGCAACATGGATGGAAGCGAGTATATGGTTCCTCATTTTTATTATACCCAATAATTTTCAATCAATTGCCTTGTTAATGTTGATCTTCAGCTTTTTTCAAAATGCGATACTTGCTCAATTTGAAGGCGTTACATTATTTTGGTTAGGCGAAAATCGAAATGAACTTTATGGCAAAGTGAGAAAATGGGGATCGATTGGGTTTATTGTTGGTGTTTTCTTTATTGGTCTAATTCTTGAAATTATTGATATTCAATATCTCCCGATTTTATTACTGAGTATTTCATTTCTAGCGTTCTTATGGTCATTTACAGTAAAAGAACCGAAGGGCGCACCAAAAGCCCAAAAAACACTTGAATCCATTATTCCAGTTTTAAAACAACCAGTTGTGAAAGCAATTTTCTTAATTGAGTTCATTATGTTGTTTGCTCAAGCACCATTCTATAGTTTTTATAGCAATTACTTACAGTCATCTGGATTTAGTACCACAGCAACAGGATTTCTTTGGTCAACAGGTGTTATTGCTGAAATCATGATGTTTGCCTATGCATCATTTTTTTTAAATCGTTTTACATGGCGTCATTTGGTTGCGATCTGTTTATGGATGACTGGGCTTAGGTTTTTGATTGTTGGTTTATTTCCTGAAAGTTTTGTTCTCCAATTTCTCTCCCAGACAATGCATGCATTCAGTTTCGGTTTATTTCACTTATTGGCGATGCGCATTATTTTTGAGCACTTTTCTGCTGGGCAGCAGGGTAGAGCTCAAGCTTTGTATAGTACGATGTGGGGCTTGGGTGTGGCATCTGGAAGCGTATTGGCAGGACAATATTGGGAGCTGATTTCTGGCAGCTATATTTTTATCATTGCAGGAGCTTCAACGTTGATTGGTTTCATATTTTTATCCGCTTTACCAAATCTCAAGCCCACTGAAGCAAGATAGTGACTTATGATGTTTGAGTAAATAGTAATTGCGGATCCACGCATAATCTATTTCGTCCTGCAGATTTCGCTTGATAAAGGGCAACGTCTGCACGATTAATCAATTGTTGGAATGGGGTGCCAGACGGAAGTTGTTGATAACTTAAACCTATGCTTACACTAATATTGAGATGTTGATTTTGCCTGATCATAATCGGTGTTTCTGCCACGCGGTCGCATATACGCTGTGCGATTTCAATGCAGGCTGGTAGGTTACTATCTTTAATTAAGATGGCAAATTCTTCACCGCCAACTCTACCGAATAAATCATTTGATCTAATTTGAGATCTGACGATATTGCTAAAGTCTTTGAGAACAATATCACCTATTTCATGTCCATATTGATCATTAATTTTTTTAAAGTGGTCAATATCGAGTAGTAGAATAGACACGCTGTGAATATTGGATTTCGCCTCCCTATGAGTTGAGTCTATCGTCTTTTCGCTTTCTTCATAAAAATATCGGCGATTCATAGTCGTTGTTAAACTGTCATGGTTCGCTAAATATAATATTTGGTGATATAGCTTTTGGCGATTCAAACTAATAATTGATAATGTTAGTGGGCCTAAAGCCAGCATGAAAAGACCGATGCGAACAGACAGTGTTGTCGAAATAAATGCTTCTGGAGATTCTGTTAGATAATATGCACTTAAGCTGTTGTATAAGAACATACATACAAAGCAGTTGATGATTGCAACCAACAATAAATTGTAGGTTAATGCTGCCCAGATGAGTGCTCCGATCGGGAACATGATGGCGCCAGGGCCAATAAAAAAGTGAGTTAGAATTACAGATACAACGACAAATATGAAGGGTAAGACAAGGGGCAAACTTAAACGTTGATTTTTTTGATTTACAAAATATTGTTGAACTGTAGTTTTGCTTGGTAATGCGAGAACAATAGGTAAAAAAGCGACAAAGTTAAGAATTTCACCACTCCACCACATGCCAAAATCAACCCAAATACGGCTGAGCTCCATAAAGCTGTTAGGAACATAAGGGATGGTTAAAATCGCAAAGGTTGGGCTCGCTAGGCACCCTCCAAAAGCACTAATTAAAAATAAGTAAACAAATGTAAGACCTTTATTGAATTCTTGATAATTGATTTTTAACCGGTTCAGTAGGTATAAGGTCACTAATGGGTTTAGCAAGTTAGCAAGAGTTAACAACCAAGTAAGTTGTAAAGTGTTGCCAGTACCTAGGTCTGCAAGCATATACCCAGAAAAGGCCCCAAGCCAGCCACCAAGATTATTGAGATAACTAAATCTTAAAAAAAGACCTAGTAGTACGGCATTTGCAGGCCAGAAAATTGCAAGAAATGAGAGAGGTCGACCAAGTATTCCAGCCAAAGCACAAAGTGTAATGATGAGCATGACAATCAAAAAAGATTGTGCATTGTTTTTAATCAGCTCTGTTCGTATCCATATGGTCATACTTAACGTATATTCCCTTGCATAAAAGCTTATATTTTTAAGCTTTCTGTGAGGTATAGAATGAATATTATTCTGATAAGAATATATTTTTGCACTAATAAATCAATAGATCGCATTAAACTGCTGATGATTTAAAGTTCATCAATAGGGAATTCATTTTCTTATATAAAATTGTTCTTATCACGTTAATTCTATGAGTTTTCTTGCTGAAATGTGCTAATTTAGCTCTAAACGTTGACCTATAGATGTTGTATGAAAAAAACAGTTTTTTTTGCACCTTTACTTTTATTAATGACGTCTTTTTCTTCTGCCGATCAAAATGTCCAAGCGCAAGCTAAAGGTGCTGATTTACAACAGCCTGAAAATAATATTCGAATCAACATGCGCCCAGAAATTTTAGGTTTATGGGGAATGGAAATTCCAAATAATAAAAAATGTGTTGAGTATTATAATTTCCGTGGTAACAATGAGGTGGTCGTGAATAGTGCTAAAGAGTGGTCGGTCGGTTTATTTGAGTATCAACCATCTCAAGACAGCTCTTCGGGCTTGTTGCCTACCTTGGTCATGCAAGTCAATTATGAGAACAACGAAAAAGACTGCTCTGGTAATCAAGTAGATCAGGCAGGAGATTTGTCTCAATATTTTGTAAAATGGGACAATCCGAATCAAATCAATTTCTGTGCATCTGAAAAGGGTGGACAATGTTTTGCAAAACTTAATCGTATATTGCCATGAGCTAAAATCTTTGCAGCGTATTCTTCAATAAAAAAAAGCCTCCTGAAAAAGAGGCTTTTTTATTCATCTTGTAAAGCTGTAATTACTCAGCTTCGCTATGTCCTTATACCTGTTTCAACAAATGTTTCTCTAAGTAGTGAATATCCATAGCCTGTTCTGCAAAGTTCTTATCTTCAAGGATGAGATCTTTGTGTAGCGGAATATTGGTTTTGATTCCTGTTAAGATCATTTCATCTAAGGCTTGTTTCATACGAGCCAAAGCGGTTTCGCGATCTTTACCATGTGCGATTAATTTTGCAATCATCGAATCATAGTAAGGTGGAATGCTATAACCTGGATAGATATGAGAATCTAAACGGATGCCTGCACCACCAGGTGTGTAGAATTGCTCGATTTTACCTGGTGATGGAAGGAAGGTGGTTGGATCTTCTGCATTAATACGGCATTCAATTGCATGACCGTGTACTTTGATTTGATCTTGTTCTAGATTTAAACCAAGACCAGCGGCTACACGAAGCTGTTGTTCAATAATATCGACACCCGTTACCATTTCAGTCACAGGATGTTCTACTTGAACACGTGTATTCATCTCAATAAAGAAGAACTCACCATCTTCAAATAAGAATTCGAACGTGCCTGCGCCACGATACTGCATTAATTCGCATGCTTTTACGCAAGCTGCTAAAATTTCAGCACGAGCTTCTTCTGGAAGGTTCGGAGCAGGAGCTTCCTCAAGCACTTTTTGATGACGACGTTGTAATGAACAGTCACGATCATATAAATGTACGGCGTGACCATTACCATCGCCAATTACCTGTACTTCAACATGGCGTGGCTTTTGAAGGAAACGTTCCATGTAAACCGTATCATCACCGAACCACATTTCAGCATCACGTTGAGCTGCTTGTACAGACTCCAACAGTGTATCAACACGTTCAACAATTCGCATACCGCGACCGCCACCACCAGCAGCAGCTTTAACGATAAGTGGGAAGCCAATCTCTTTTGCTTCGGCCAAGGCATTGTTTGGTGTTACAGCATGAGCTGAACCTGGAACGGTTGGTACACCAGCTTTACGCATCGCCATAATCGCTGACACTTTATTCCCCATAAGGCGAATATGTTCAGGACGTGGACCAATAAAGATAAAACCAGAACTTTCTACAATCTCAGCAAATTCAGCATTTTCTGATAAAAAGCCATAACCTGGATGAATTGCATCTGCACCAGTCACTTCCGCTGCTGTAATAATTGCAGGAATATTTAGATAACTTTCGCTACTTGCACCAGGACCAATACAAACGGCTTCATCAACAAAGCGTAAATGCATGAGGTCTTTATCGGCATCCGAGTAGATACCGACTGTTTTAATACCGAGTGTTTTGCAAGCACGTGTAATACGCAGTGCAATTTCACCTCGGTTGGCAATGAGAACTTTTTGCAACATACCAACCCCCAACGATTACGCGCGGTAGCGGAATAAAGGTTGACCGAATTGGATTACATCACCATTTTTAACTAAAATTTCTTCAATCACACCACTTTGAGTTGCCTCAATTGGGTTCATGATTTTCATTGCTTCAATAATTCCAAGCGTTTCGCCTGCTGAAACAGTTTGTCCTACATTTACAAATGGTGCTTCGCCTGGACTTGGTGCAGCATAGAACACGCCAACCATTGGTGAGGTTTCAACAGCACCACGAGAAGCTGGTTTCACAACTGGAGCTTCTGGCGCAGCAGATTGTATTGGTGCAACACCAGCGGCTACGATAGGATTACGACGCGCTAAAGCAATGGATTGATCACCTTCTTTTACTTCAATAGATTGAAGATCCGATTCAATCATTAAGTCGATGAGCTTTTTAATTTTGCGAATATCCATGAATTCGTATTCCTAAGGTTAAAGATGTGTAGAAGTTTGAATTTTTTGCACGGCATGAGTTAATGCAAATGAATAACCCTGTGCGCCTAGTCCACAAATGACACCGACAGCTTTATCTGAGAGATAAGAGTGGTGTCTAAATGCTTCACGTGCGTGAACATTTGAAAGGTGAACTTCAATAAATGGGATCGCAACACCTAATAGGGCATCACGTACTGCTACTGAGGTGTGGGTCAGTGCAGCAGGATTGATGATGATAAATTTTATACCATCAATTTGGGCTTGATGAATTCGGTCGACAATGGCACCTTCCCAATTGCTTTGGAAGGTTTCAAGTTGAATTGAACTTTCTTGAGCTTGCTGTATGAGTTGATGATTGATATCGTCTAAAGTTAAGTGTCCGTAAACTTCAGGTTCTCGCTTTCCTAGCAAATTTAAATTTGGTCCATGTATGACCAAAATGGTCGAACTCATGAAGACAGCTCCAATATGAAAGTTGCAATATAACCTTGCAAGATGCCTGCAAAGTTTGCATATTATGGCATGTTTTTAAGCTTTTCATTTATATTTTGTTTCAAAAATAGCAAAAAAACAATGTCGTCAATGAGCTGTATTTTGAGAACTTTGCAGTCAATTGGCAATGTTAAAAAATTACATTTTTCTTTTAATTCTTCGAGTCTGCTATTTTAAACCGAATTGACCAAAAGTATTCATTTGTTTTGTGTAACCGCCATATGTGAGTCATCAATAGTCAGCATTTCTGACCATGAGGTGGTATAGCGTGGAGAGTGGTGCAATTGCTTCATTTTCCATTGTTGTTGATTGGTATGATAGCCCACTTGAATACAATGCTTTCCAAAGCGGTTTTTCATAGCGCCAATTGTTGTCATGAGTGAATCTCGCTGCTGGATTAAATCATGAGGCTGCCAAAGGTCATGTGTATGTGTTTTTTTAGCACTCAAAGCAGAAAACATGACGGAAACTTTTACATAACGTATATTTTCTTTAAATAAAACATCAATTTGCTGTTGTGCTGCATGGGTCAGGATTAATAAATCATCCGTCGGATATTCCAAACCAATTACATGAGAATGTGATTTCTTGAATGGTTTTACTGGAATTTTTTCATAAAGAGACACATGGACACAGGCGCATAATTGTTCTTGCTTGGTTAAACGCTCATGAGCCCGACTTAAATGAAAAATCATGGCTTGCTTGATTAATGCTTTATCCTTTAATGCTGATGCAAAACTTCGTGATGCTAAGATTCGTTTAGACGGTAAATCAGGATCTTCTAGTGAAATACAGGACTGACCTTTTAGCTCACGAATGGTACGCCCCATGAGCACTGAAAACTGCTTCATCAAATAGTGTTCATTGGCAAAAGTTAAGTCATAGCAATTATAAATACCGTAACTTTCAAGTTGTTTACTAATTTTTCGACCTACGCCCCAAATTTCCGATACTGAGGTTTCTATAAGTAATTGATCAAAACTGCATGGATCCAAATCCAATAAAGAACACACTCGGTTAAAACCAGAACGTTTTTTGGCAAAGTGATTGGCGAGTTTAGCTTGTGTTTTACTGTAACCAATCCCGATACAACAAGGCAAACCGATCCATTGTTGAATACGGTCGACTAATTCTCGACAAAATTTTTCTAAATCAAAAAGACTTTGATAATGTGTTAGGCGAATAAAACATTCATCAATTGAATAGGGCTCTAGATCTGAATCTGCATGAAAGTGTTGCTCTAAAATAGTGAAAAAGCGACTAGACATATCGCCGTAGAGGGCATAGTTGCTTGAAAATACTTTAACACCAGCCTTAAGCATATCTTTTTCAATTTCATACCATGGCACGGCCATGCCAATATTGAGAGCTTTCGCTTCCTCACTACGAGATACGACACAACCATCGTTATTACTTAAAACAACGACCGGTTGACCATTTAAACTTGGATTAAATACACGCTCACAACTGACATAGCAGTTATTAATATCAATGAGCGCAAAAATCTCTTGATGATAAATATTTTGCATAGGAGTAGGGTGAACTGCTTAGATCAATTTATTTCAGTTTTTTTAAAATACAAGTCACTACACCCCAGACCATGATTTGTTCTTCGCTACGAGGATAGATGTCAGGGTAGTCTGGATTCTCGGCTTTTAACCATAAAAGGATCGTTCCATCATTTTGTTTTTCTAACATTAATCTTTTTACTGTGAATTCATTATTAATCAGCGCCAAGACGATATCACCATGTTCTGCATTCAAACTCCGGTCAATCAAGATTTGATCACCAACTTCAATCCCTGCATTTTTCATTGATAACGAATTTACGCGTAGTATAAAAGTAGATGCTACGTTGTGAACCAAGTATTCATTTAGATCAATATGTCCTTCTACATAATCTTGTGCTGGGGAAGGGAAGCCTGCTGCCACAGATTCAATAGGATAGGCGATTTTTAAACGTGTTCTAAATTGGATTGGTGAAATTTCAATTTGTTGATTGAAATCATCTTCAGGTCGTATTTTTAACCATTCTTTAATTTGAATCACTTTTGATTCAGGAACACGCATTACTACTGTTTTTTCTGAAAACTGTGATTTTCGACCTGCATTGGCACGTTTACCACCATGTAGAGAAGCGGTATTTGTTGCTGAAATATTTGAATTGCTGCTCATATGAAATTCCCCCCCCATTTAATCTTGAATATGTAACAAAATCAAGATAGCAAAAAAAACATTGTAAAAACAGATTGTTTCGTCGGATTGATTGTGCTTATACGACACTATGCTTAAAATTAGGTCTAAATTTATGATGAAAATGGAATCATCCATGTTGCAAGATTTTATTGAAGAGCAAAAATTAGTCTGTGAGGAGTTTGATTCTGCTTACATCAAAGTGAATGAAGATGATGTTGTTGCTGTGGCTAAGCATACTTTAGATCAAGAGCCAATCGTCGGTTTGCGTAATAAGCCTGAACCAGGTGAGAAAGTGGCATGGTTTATTTATGGTGGTGAATTAGGCGAGGGCGAAGATTTTTTTGAGACGATGACGGTGAAAGAGCTTGAAGAAATTTTACCCGATGCCATTCCATTTCTTGCATTGGAAACAGGTTTCCGTTTTATGATTGATCGAGATGATTATGAGGATGTTTGGAAAGCTGAGCCTGATTTAGGAATCTAATGCGCATGTTATGGGTGAGGTTGATTTTTGTAGGTTTAAGTTTTGTTGTATCACAACAGGTTGTAGCGAATGATTTGATTGATGCACAACAGATGGTGTATCAGCAAAAACTGGATCATGAAATGCAGCTGATCGAACAAACCAAGCAGATTTTAGATGATGAACACAGTACAGCCACACCGATGGAGCAACAACTTGCTTTATGCGCAAGGTTAAAGGCCTATCAAAACATTGTTGGTTTAGCAGACCAGTTTATTCAAGTTGAACAAGCACATGTAATGAAACGTATTGCGCAATTTTATTTAAATCAGCAATCTACGAGTTTTCAGCAATCGGGCATGACAATTGATGATTGGTGTAGCGCAAACTAGCAAATTTGTCAGATATTGATATGAATTTGGACTGAATTGATAACTCGAGCTTTATTATAATTTTTTGCGTTGAGTTGACGTATTCCAATTTCCCTGATTGACACGCGACATCTTAACCATCATTAGTCTAGGTGATGTCTAAACCCGCTGCATAGCGGGTTTATTAATGTCTATTTCACTGATTAATTCATTTTTTTAAGCTACGAACTGACTCGATATGCTATGTAAATCAAAAAGTAGTTTTGGTTTACAGGCAATTGGCGGGCTTTGGTATTCCGGCTAATCGACTTAGATGGCGAGCAACTAGGCCTGTTTTAAACTTTTCTTGCAATACTGCATTATCAATGTCAGCGCTGACGTGTTTCATTAAAAATTTGATTAAGGGACGAGTTGCAGGAGAATGACCAAATTGAGCGTAGAACTGACGCACCGCATGCAATACTTCGAAATGCCAAGCTGTTAGCTCAAGCTCGAGTGTATTCGCGAGTACTTGCGCTACATTTTCATTCCAAATGGTATAGTCAACTAAATGACCATCTTGATCGAGTTCAAGGGATAATTCAGTGGTCATGGTAAAACCTAAGTCAATAAATTTGTTTTATTTAAGGCTAATACAGCGTGTAAAGCCCAGAATGATATCTGCAAAAGTGGTGTAATCAATCACTTCAATTTGAAAATACTCGCCGTTCAATAGATGCGAAGGTAATAACTCAGCATCTCGATCTAAAACGTAGACCTTGTTTTGAATCGTAAGTACAGATGGTGTAAACAATGCCAACACCGCATCCCCCATAAGCACTAAAGCATCATTAGTATCCAGTGATTTTTGAACCTGTTGAATACAATGTTCAGTATTTGCAAATTGAGATTGTATTAAATAAAGCGTTTTATCGGTCATATGAGTTACCAATACAGTACATGGTCAAAGCTTTGAATTAACTCTTTATTAAATTCAATAAATTTAATTTCATGCGTAGTATGTTGAACAAAGGGATTATCTTGTTGATTGGATTCAACCAAAATAGGGCTTAGATCATAAAACTCAAAGCTATCGACGAGGTTGGAAGCCAGTTTAAACGCATGTTTAATGGGTTCGAAGCTTAATTCGGAACGGAGTAAACTTAAAGCTGCGCCTTGCAATAAAACTTTTACTTCAGCGCCAAAAGTTGCTAAAACCATGGTTGCAGAAAGGCTCTCATGAACTTGTAGCGAGTTGAGATTTGATTGGGTTAATATAACCAGTACAGATTTCACACAATTTACCTTTCAATTGCAACAATCAATGAAAAATGAATAATTTAGAATTGAACTAGACGTGCTGAAGATGAGACAGCATCTGCCAATTCACCGAGTCCTACCAGCTGAAAACCTTCAGCCAGATTATGGGACTCAATGTGATGGCGTTGAGCATTTTCAGCATCAGTGATTCCACGTGCTAGGGCAGCACTTACGCAAACAGGAAGTTTGATATTTAATTTTTGCCACTCTTGTGTGAGACTTCTTTGATCATCTGGCGACCACTGTAAGTTGTTTGCAACTTGAACGCCGTCTTGATAAAAGAAAACTCGAAAAATTTCGCCTTTCGCTTGCAATGATTGTGCGAGTCCTAATGCATGCCAAGCATGGATTGAGCTAGGTGCCGAGGTAATTAGTAATAACGTACTCATTTAAAACTTCGCATAGGGTGATCAAACTGAAAATAGCTTGTTCAGGCTTTTAAACAAAAAGGTAGTATACAATGATTTTAGTGACAGGTGGATTAGGCTTTATAGGTTCACACGTTGTTTTAAGCTTATTGGCACATGGTCAAGAAGTCGTCATTGTAGATAATCTTGCCAATGCGAATTTACAAACACTTGAACGTCTTGAATACATTTCTGGAATGTATGTACCTTTTGTAAAGCTAGATGTTAGAAATACGCCTGCTCTGAATAAAGTTTTTGAGCAGTACTCAATCCGTGCTGTTATACATACTGCAGGATTTAAGTCTTTAGAGGAGTCTCGCTTAAAACCGCTTGAATATTATAATGATAATGTCAGTTGCATTATGAGTCTGATGCGTGCAATGCAACGAACTGGTGTACGAACATTATTGCATCTTTCAAGTATGGCGGTTTATGGCACTTCGAGTTTGAATTTAAATGAAGAACATCCTCTCAATTTTGCCAATCCAAACCCTTATATTAAATCCCAGCAAATGATTGAAGAGATCATCCGTGATACCTCTAAAACGGACGAAGAATGGAGTATTGCGATCCTGAGACTAGCAAATGTAGCTGGTGCTTTTGAACATGGAGTTTTGGGTGAAGTGGTTGCCCCTTTACCTAAAAATATTTTGCCTTTGGTGTTACAAGTCGCAGCCATGCAGCGCGATTCCATTCAATTACAAAAGAATGCCAAGACAAAAGACCAAACGGTTGAACGAAGTTTTGTGCATGTCATTGATGTGTGCGAGGCAGTCATTGCAACTTTAAAGTGGTTATTTAATCAAAGATCAACGTGCGAAGCATTTGATATCGCAGGTCAGCCAAGTTCAATTCAAAACTTGATCAATACAGTTGAAAAAGTGACTGAAACAAAAATTAGAACTGAGGAAACTGATTATGTTTTCCAAGAATTAGATCAAATTGGTTCGAATAGTTTAAAAGCATTTGAATTATTGAAATGGAAAGCACATCGATCACTAGAACAAATGATTGAAGATCAATGGCGATACTATCAAAGCATCTTTAATAATTGAAATGATAATCATTTACATTTATGGTTTTTTTGATTAGCATCAAATCAACGGTGGATGAATCCGAATCAAACATGATTCTTCCAAGGAATAGCGAAATATTTGAGGCTGATATGCAAACACGTATAGAACACGACACGATGGGTGATGTAGAAGTACCAAATGATGCGATGTGGGGGGCTCAAACCCAGCGCAGTTTGCAAAATTTCAAAATTGGTGGTGAGCGACTTCCTCGTGCGATGATCCGTGGTATGGGGCTGGTCAAAAAAGCTGCTGCACTTACTAATGCTGAGTTAAATCAGATTCCTGCTGAATTGGCGAATTATATTGTGGGTGCTGCAGAAGAAGTAATCACGGGGCAATGGGACAGTCAATTTCCATTAGTGGTATGGCAAACAGGTTCTGGTACTCAAAGTAATATGAATTGTAATGAAGTCATTGCAAATATTGCGAATCAAAAACTGGGTAATCCGCTTGGAGCACAGAAACCCGTTCACCCAAATGATCATGTTAATCGAGCTCAATCTACAAATGATTCATTTCCAACAGCGATTCATGTCGCTGCTAGTTTACAGATTAATGAGTTACTGATTCCAGCAGTTCAAGCTTTACGTGAAACTTTACATCAGAAGTCTAAAGAATTTTCAAATATCGTTAAGATTGGGCGTACACATTTACAAGATGCAACGCCGTTAACTTTAGGTCAGGAATTCAGTGGTTATGTATCCCAACTCGATCATGGATTAAAGCGTCTAGAGCAAGCTTTAGAAGGGTTATATGAATTGCCATTAGGAGGTACAGCTGTCGGGACAGGTCTAAATGCTCATCCTGATTATGCTATAAATGCAGCAAAAAAATTGGCTGAGCTTACGGGTTTACCTTTTGTGACTGCACCAAATAAGTTTGAAGCACTAGCAGGACGTGATGCTGCAGTATTTGCTTCTGGCGCACTGAAAACACTTGCTGCGAGTTTAAATAAGATTGCCAATGATATTCGTTGGTTAGCGAGTGGTCCTCGTTGTGGTTTTGGGGAGATTCGTATTCCTGAAAATGAACCAGGTTCGAGTATTATGCCAGGTAAGGTGAATCCTACTCAAAGTGAAGCTATGACGATGGTTGTTGCGCAGGTTTTGGGTAATGACACGACGATTAATATCGCTGGTGCTTCAGGTAATTTTGAACTAAATGTTTTTATGCCGGTTATTGCTTATAATTTACTGCAATCAATTCAGCTGCTAGGTGATGCATGTAATAGCTTTAATGAGCATTGTGCTGTGGGGATTGAGCCGAACCAAGATAAGATTGATTATTTCTTGCATAACTCGTTGATGTTAGTTACTGCATTGAATCCTGTGATTGGTTATGAAAACGCGGCAAAAGTTGCTAAGACAGCATATAAGGAAGGTAAAACACTTAAACAAGTTGCTGTAGAGCTGAATTTAGTCACAGCTGAGCAGTTTGATGAAGTCGTTGTACCTGAGAATATGGTTTCACCTAATGTGAAGTGATTTTGATTTGGTGAATTTTATGATTTGAATGTTGATAACATATATTGACAAGCAACTGTCTTTAATATATTGACCAATTATTCATTTCAGAATACTATTTATATAACGACCTTTCATACGTCACTTAAGGCTTTTACAAAGGAGACAATCATGAATAATTATAAAGCTCGTCTAATCCTTGAAGAAGGCTATGGATTAGGTTGAGACTCATTTAAATTTGTGTAATAAAAAAGCATCCATTAGGGTGCTTTATTTTTGAGTAAAATAAAATTGAATTTCTTTTATACTTATCTTTTGATTATTCCATATGTCACTGTAATTGCTTATTTTTATATTTATCGTAGAGATAATTTCTTTATTAAGATTAGAAGTAGTAATCAACTCCTTCTCATCTTAATTTTATTAGGTATCACGTTTGTAGAAATATTAATTTGGAAAAGTTTTTTTGAAGATTATAAATTTCTAAATTTTGATATAGAGAATACAGATGGGCAGTTTAAAACAACAGCATTAGTTACGGTTTTAGCAGCTATAGCTGCCGTTTTTGGTTGGATTTTTACTTCAAGGGTGCAAATTATAAACACTATAAGAAGTCATTCAGTACAAGTATTGATGAATAGTAGGAATTCTACTGCGTATATTGCTAAGGTTGATATTGCAACCAAAATAAGAAGGAATTTGGGGAAGGATCAAAACGTAGAGTCGAAAGATAAAGTGCAATTGACTAGAGAAAAATTTAATTCATTGGAAGATGAGGAAAAATCGGCTGTAACATATTTATTAAATTTTTTGGAATTTGTAGCAATTGGAATCAGACATAACAACTTAGATGAAGAATTAATAAAAAGTAGTTTCAAATCAATACTTAAAGCTAATTACAACCTCTTCCAACCTGTAATTGAATATTTAAGAGAGATTGATAGTCCTAAAATTTACAATCAACTCGAAATTTTGCATAAAAGGTGGGAAGAGAACAAAGAACCAGAATGTATCAATTGTAAGCAAGGTATTGATGATGAAGTTCAGAATAGAAAGAAACATAAATTTAATAATCTTCGGAACATTACATTAACAATTTTAACGGGCTCAGGGTGGCTAATAATGATAGCTATCATGAGATTAATAGAGAAATTAACGAAATATTCAACGGAGGAAGATTTATTATGCGATAACTGTAAAACATTAAAAAAATAAGTAAAAACTTCATCACATAGTCATGTAATGATTATGAGATTGATTAACTCGTCACAATTGTTAAAATACACATTGCTTTTAATTGCTGTTGTATCAAAGTTCTTATCTTAGACTTAAGACAGCCAATCTACGGAAATTTTCAATGCTCGATATATATTTAACAGATGTTCAAAAAAATGTTCAATTTCAAGATTATCCAGGTGAACATCCTGTTAAATTTATTCTTAACTTTAAAAAAATCTTCCCAAGTATCATGGAATTACTACTTCCTGTTCTGCCTAAAGATGAAAATCTAGAAGACATGACGTGGGAATCAACAACAAAAGATTTTGAAACGTTCAAACTCCTACTGACAGGTTGGGGTGTTATTGAACTGCGTCTAAATGCCATTACACAATTCAAAAATCGTGAATTTGCAGATCAGCTAGTAAAAACTGCTCAACAAAAAAGAGCAAAGTTTTCTAAAGACCACCCTAAGCTCAGTACGGTAGATTTAGACTATTTGTTCATGCATGAAGTTCATACGGCGATTGATGCTGAATTAGTAGAGTTAGGTGAAAAATTCTATTTGCCAACCTTACGCTCCCTATGGAAAAACCAAGTATCGGCTCAGGTTCTTGAGGCTAAATTTTAAGCTTATATATGCCAAGACAAGCCCTCTATTATGGAGGGCTTTTTACTGTTGGGTAAAAAAAATACGAATAAAATCAGATCTTCTAATTAGGGTTCAAAATGGATAGATGTTGGTCTGATAAATGCTTAATGTAACACTACAACATATTTGATTTGTTGAATATTTAATCTCATATTAAGTATTTCTAATGAATTAAAAGTCAGAGTATCGTATTTCCCCGAGGAAATACCAAAGGATTTCAGAAAATGTCGAATCAATTTTTAGATTTAATTAAAAAACGCCGTACGATTTATGCTTTAGGAAAAGCAGTTGAACAATCTCCTGAGTACTTAACAGATCTTATTCAGAATGCGATTAAACAAAGCCCATCATCTTTTAACTCTCAATCTTCACGTGCGGTAATTTTATTTAACGCTGAACATGAAAAGTTTTGGGGCTTTGTGAAAGAGAAGCTAAAGTCATATGCGAAGGACGAGGCGAGTGCAGCAAAAACTTCTGCAAAAATGGATAGCTTTGCTGCAGGCGTAGGCACTGTATTATTTTTCGAAGAAATAGATACGATCACTGACTTACAAGAGAAATATCCTTCGTATGCGGAAAACTTCCCAATTTGGGCGGAACATTCAACAGCAATGGCACAGTTTGCGGTTTGGACAGCTTTGCATACAGAAGGTTTAGGTGCAAACCTTCAACATTATAATCCGATTGTAGATGATCAAGTCCAAACTGAATGGGCTATACCAGCTTCGTGGAAACTACGCGCACAATTGGTATTTGGATCTAAGGAAGGTGAAGCTTTCGATAAAGGCTATATTGACGACGCCACACGTTTTAAAGTGTTTAAATAAAATATGGGAAAGCACTCATAGGAGTGCTTTTTTTAAACCCATAAATAGCCTAAGCATTTTTTGTATTTTGAACGTTTTTCCCATGTAATACATAATATAAGACAATGCAAAATAACGTCCCAATAGCACTATATAAATAGAGTTGTTGGTAACTGATCAAGTCTAAAGCTAAACCTAAGAAATAAGGACCGAATCCTAAACCTGCATCTAAAAAGATAAAGTAAGTTGAGGTTGCAAATCCCATCCGTTCCAAACTAGTACTTTTTACTGCTATTGTTTGGCAAATTGATTGGATATTACCGTATCCTAAACCTAATAATCCTGCGCAAATCAACAAAAGACCCGAACTGTTAGCTTGGCTCAACAAGAAGAATGCAAGTGCCATAATGAGAAAGGCCGGATACATAATTATATTTTCGCCTTTCTTATCCATCAGTGGTCCCGTAATAGGACGAGAGAGCAGAATCGTCAACGCATAAATGAGAAAGAAAAATGATGCTGCTTCAACCAGATCAATTTCTTTGGCATAAAAATTAATAAACGATAGAACACCAGAGTAAAAGAGGGAGCTTACCAACATGATCAGAGCAATGGGTAAGGCGCTCTTTTCAATATATTGAGATAGAAAACTATTTTGAGTATGGGCCTGATCAGGTATAGACGAAACCTGATGCAATTGAGGAACTTGAATAAATAATGCTGTAATTAAACATAAAACTGCAAGGATTGAAGATAGGGCAAAAATAATGTTGTAACTGACATGAAGCATTAGCCAGATTGCCAAAAATGGTCCAATTGCAGTTCCTAAAGTACTACTCATACTGTAGTAACCTATACCTTCACCACGACGAGTTGCGGGAATAATTTGAGCGATAATAGTGCCAAATACGGTGGAGGCAACCCCCATCATAAAGCCATGCAAGAATCGAACGATTAATAAAGTTCCAACCTCTAAATGGAGAAAATAAAAGCCTGAAAATATGAGAAATCCAGTGAGTCCGACCAGCATGGTGACTTTAGAACCGAATTTAACGAGGAATTTAGCCACCAATAAACGACCAATCAGTGTACCCACAATAAAAAGTCCTGATACTAAACCAGCCTGCGCCGTCGTCGCTCCAAGTTCTGCTATCGAAAATCCCACAATGACAATGACGAGAAGATAAAAAGTCAGTACCAATTGAAAGTTAATTAAACTGACCAAAATAAAGTTACGTGTCCAAAGAGGCTGATTAACTTGATTTGAGGAAGTACTCATAACTCCTCCACGATATTTAAGCTTTTATAACGCTCTAAAATAGACAAAAACAGTTGAAGTGTCTCAGCACTTTGAGCAATGTCTTCAGGATTTACTTGATTCAAAAACTGTTGTTCAAATTGATCAATCTGAATTGTGCAAATTTGATAAAGATCTCTACCTTTTTCGGTTAATTGAATTAATTTTTGGCGTTTATCAGATGATTCTAAAAACTGAATAACATCTAATTTATGTAAAGTATTAATGCGTTTTGCAATTGATGGTTTAGAAACATTGAGTTCATGAGCCAAATCAATTGAAGTGATGGAGTCATGATCATAGATATGATAAATCAACTGCAACATTGAATAGTTCAGTTGGTATTGAGCCAAGATATCATTTAAACGGTCACTAAAGAGTCGCGCACTTCGCAGCAATACGACACGGAATTTGGGAGAGTTTTGCATATAGTTAACCAAGCTAACTAGTTTGTTGGCTTGAATTTACGCTCAATAATTAGACGAATCAAGCGTAATGCACTTATTGATAATCAGGGTACTGAAAATATTAGTTTTTTTGTTTTCTAAAAGTACTTGGTCGAATAGGACGGGTCCCGCGCCAGAGACCACGTTTATTGCGTTTTGCACTATCTTGTAGCGAGATCATATATTTTAATTGCTTTGGATCACGTATGTATTCTTCGTAAACCCACGCACCACCACGCCTCACTAATTCTTCATTCATATTCTTGCGATAGCGGTAGACCACACCCACGCAACGTCCATAACGATCAATATCCGTGATTTTTACACGAACAATTTTACCTTGAACCATTTTCTTAACTAAGCGTTGGGATTCAAGCCCGTAACTTTGATTAGATTCAGGCGCATCTACAAAAGCAAAGCGTAATTTAGTTTTAGAACGTCTCAAATTCAAACGATGGCAGGAGAGGGTGTCACCATCACTCACCGCTGTAACACGGCACCAATAAGTTTTTCCTTTTTTAAAAGGTTTAAATACTTGAAGAAGATAAATCCATATTTGTCTGAAGATAATAAGAAGTAACAAGCATAAAATTGCACCAAGCCCAATGAGCCATGATGCAGGGAGTTGATCAAACATAGAAAATACAAGAGAAAACAAGCATTAATATGATAAATCAACTCGAAGTGAGTGTTTGATTCAATATTGAACAGATGGTGTTCACACAGATTTTCAACTAAATAGCCTAAGCAAAAATTTTATTAATTTCTGAAATTAAATATTCAAACTTTTGATGTAATGCTAATTGTGAATTCCAATAAATTCCCATTTTCATTAAAGGAAATTCAACAGGAAGTTCAGAAATTTTTAAATCTTGAGGTAATTTCAAATTTTTTAAAATACTAAAAGGTAAGGTTAGCAATGTGTCAGGATACTCCTTCAAAATTTGTAGTGCTGTTGAATAGTGTTGACAGCGTAAAAAAATATCACGTTGAATATTCAACTTTTTAAAATGTAAATCTTCAATAAGCACACCAGAATGCCTTGATGAAACACCAATATGTTGGGCATGTTTGTATTGTTCTAAATTTTCGATGGTTGTCAAACCACATATGACAAAGCGATCATTCACTAAAGGGTTAAAATAAATTTTCTCATCAACTTTCTGTTGAAGATCGACCACTAAATCAAGTTGCTGTGACAATAAATCTTTTGCCCAATTAGTTCGATCTAATTTGATACTTTGAAACCGTGTCGCTAGTCCTAAATCACGAAAATGACGGATTAACTGCGGAAAAATTAAAGGCTCAATTTCATCATGAATTGCTATACGAATAGATTGAATCGTCAGTGGATCAAAAGATATATGATGAGTAGAGATATGCTGAATTGCGATTAATGTTTCTTTTATTCGTGGATAAATTTGATGTGAAAAGGGTGTCGCAACCATCTTTATACCACTTCGGATAAAAAGATCATCTTTCAATTGTAATCTTAATCGCTGTAAAGCGTGACTGGCTGCAGATTGTGTAATACACATCAAATTTGCGGCTTTACTGATACTTTGATGTTCGTATATCGCAATAAATAATGGATATAGATTGATATCAATGTGTGAAAAAGCGCTCAGATCCACAGATTCCTGATGAATTCTATTCATAAAGTAATATTTAAATAAATCATTTCATTCATAGTAGGTTTCAAGCTATGTTGATGTAAAGCGTGATGAGAATATAGTTCGAGGGATTAATGTTTCAATTAACGGAAAAAGCTAAACACTTTTATGATTTAGCACAACGCTTTATTCAAGACGAAATAGAGCCTATAGAACAAGAATTTTGGCATAAAGCTCATCAATTAAATTCAAGTGATGATTGGACATCATGGATGTGGCCAGCAGAACTTGAAGTACTCAAACAAAAAGCTAAATCGCAAAATTTGTGGAATCTTTTTTTACCAGACCCAGAATTTGGTCAAGGTTTAACAGTTCAAGAATATGCACACATTGCTGAGTTAACTGGCCGTAGTTTATTGGCTCCTACGGTTTTCAATTGTAATGCGCCAGATAGCGGTAATATGGAGTTAATTTGGCGCTATGGCTCAGCACAACAAAAAGAGCAATGGTTAAAACCTCTCTTAGACGGAAAAATTCGATCCGTATTTTGCATGACTGAACCAGAAGTTGCTTCTTCAGATGCGACGAACATGCAAGCCACTGCTGTAATTGAGGGAGACGAAATTGTTTTAAATGGACGCAAATGGTGGTCTTCGGGTTTAGGCGATCCTAATGCAAAAATCATTATATTTATGGCACATACACCAGACGCAAATAAAGGTCGACATCAACAACATTCAATGGTTTTAGTTCCAGTTGAAACTGAGGGCGTAAAAATTGAAAGAATGTTACCTGTATTTGGTGATTATGATGCGCCACACGGTCATGGAGAAGTAACCTTTAATAATGTTCGTGTTCCAGTCACTCATTTTATTGGTGGAGCAGGTCAAGGGTTTGAGATTGCACAGGGGCGACTTGGTCCAGGACGTATTCATCATTGCATGCGTTGTATCGGTGCTGCTGAGAAATCATTGGAATTAATGATTGATCGTGGAATGCAAAGAAAAGCATTCGGTAAGGAAATTTTGAAACTTGGTGGTAATTTGGAAAGAGTCGCGGAAGCGCGTGTTGCCATCGATCAAGCACGTCTTTTGACCTTATATGCGGCATATAAAATGGATAAACTGGGCAATATGGCTGCACTCACTGAAATCTCTGCAATTAAAGTCGTTGCACCTAGTGTTTTGGAAAAAGTTGTCGATATGGCAATGCAAATTCACGGCGGTGCAGGTCTATCTAGAGATACGCCATTGACAGGTTTTTTTGCACAAGCGCGTGCATTACGTTTGGCAGATGGGCCAGATGAGGTGCATAAAGGCATGATTGCAAAATTGGAACTTGCGAAACGTGGTTTTTCAACTCGTCATTCTCAATAAGATGAGCACTCGATTTAAGGAAGAAATATGTCAGTTATAGATACAGCAGGGCAAGTCAGACGTGGTGAAGAGCTCGATATCGTTTCAGTCACAAACTGGTTAAATCAAAATGGTGTGGAAGTGATTGAGCCTGTAGAAGTTACACAATATTCTGGTGGAGCTTCAAACTGGACATACCGGCTAAAATATAGCAATGCAGATCTGATATTAAGAAGACCACCCGCAGGAACCAAAGCCAAATCTGCTCATGATATGGTTCGAGAACATAATGTTCAGAAAGCTTTAAAAGATCTATATCCAGTCGTGCCCAAAATGCTGGCATTATGTCAGGATGAATCTGTACTCGGATGCGATTTTTATGTGATGCAGCGAATCGAGGGAATTATACCAAGGGCAAAGCTTCCACCAGAACTAAAACTCACTAAATTTGATGTGCATCAGCTTTGTATAAATGTTTTAGACAAATTGATTGAATTGCACCAAGTTCCTTATCAAGGAACAGCACTTGAGCAAATTGGAAAAGGTGAGGGTTACTGCCGTCGTCAGGTCGAAGGTTGGGACAGTCGCTACGACAAAGCCCATACCATCAATGTGCCGACCTTTAAGTTTGTACGAAATTGGCTTAAAGACAATATTCCTGAGGATTCAACCAACTGTATTATTCACAACGATTGGCGTTTTGATAATGTCATTTTGAATCCTCAACAGCCTACTGAGGTCATCGGGGTGTTGGATTGGGAAATGGCGACAATTGGTGATCCACTTATGGATTTAGGATCAGCCTTAGCATATTGGGTTGAAGAAAACGACAATATGATCTTTAAATCGACACGTCGACAACCTACACATCTTAAAGGCATGTTTACACGTAAAGAAGTTGTGGATTATTACCTAGAAAAAACAGGACTAAAGCCATCTAACTGGACGTTCTATGAAGTTTTTGGGATCTTTAGATTAGCGGTCATAGCACAACAAATTTATTATCGTTATTACCATAAACAAACGGATAATCCTGCATTTAAGGATTTTTGGATTGTGATTCATGCATTACATATTCGTGCTTTAAAACTCATAGGTATACAAAAGCTTGAAGCGAATGAAATTGCAAAAACTTATCTCGCAAAATTACAGGATATTCTGCCAAGATGACGACAATATATTTGGTCAGACATGGTCAAGCTTCATTTGGTGCTGAAAGTTATGATCAGCTTTCTCAGAAAGGTGAAGTTCAAGCACGTGTGTTGGGGCAATATTTTCAAAAGTTAATACAAGAGCAGCCCTATGTATTAGCTGGCTCGATGAAACGTCATCAGCAGACGGCGGATATCTCTTTGAATGAGTGTTTTCCTGACAGTCATATTGATATCGATCCACATTGGAACGAGTTCAATCATCAACAAGTGTTTGCAAAATATGAACCACGTTTTGCAGATCCTGCATTACTTAAAAAAGATGTTGGTCAAGCGGTAGATCCTCGTGCATATTTAGGAAAAATTTTTGAAGGTGCAATTCAACGTTGGACCAAGGGTGATCATCATCATGATTATGATGAAAGCTGGCCTCAATTTCAGCAAAGAGTACTTCAAGGCTTGAACAAACTATGTATACAACTTGAAACAGAAAAACCTCGCTATGCCGTAGTTTATACGTCTGGTGGTGTTATATCTGTTGTTGCAGGGCATTTACTTGGTTTAAGTGCAGACAAAACTTTTGCATTGAACTGGGCAATCACCAATACCAGTTTTACCACCTTAAGATTGGTTGGTACAGAACCACAATTACTCAGTTTAAATGAACATCATTATTTAAAAGAACAAGATCGTGATTTGCTCACTTGGATTTGATCAAGGCTATATGCCATAGAGAGAAAATGGAATGAACAAAACTATATTAATTACAGGTGCAAGCTCAGGTATCGGTGCTGGGATGGCACAAGAGTTTGCAAAAAAAGGATATAACCTAGCGATCTGTGCACGTCGTTTAGAAAGGTTGTATGCTTTAAAAGATGAAATAGAACAACGCTATCAGGTAAAAGTAAGTGCGAAGGCATTGGATGTCACGGATGATGAGCAAGTCTTCCGTGTATTTAAAGAGTTTAAAGATGAGCTAGGCACTATCGATCGAGTGATAGTCAATGCTGGTGTGGGCGAAGGACGTCGTATCGGTAAAGGTAATTTTGCGATTAATAAAGCAACAGTTGAAACTAATTTTATTTCTGCGATGGCACAATGTGAAGCAGCGGTCGAAATTTTTAGATCTCAAAATTCAGGACATTTAGTTGTAATTTCGTCGATGAGTGCTTTGCGTGGTATGCCAAAACATCTTACAGCTTATGCTGCCAGTAAAGCGGGAATTGCGCATTTAGCCGAAGGGATTCGAGCTGAACTTCTTGGAACACCAATTAAAGTTTCAACGATTTATCCTGGTTACATTCGAACTGAAATTAATGAAGGTGCTGGAAAATTACCTTTTGAGGTCGATCAAGCCACAGGATCACGACTATTAGCTGAAGCAATCGAAAAGCAACCAGTCAAAGCATATGTTCCAAAGTGGCCATGGTTGCCATTGGGTTTTGCAATGAAGGTTTTACCGCTTCAGCTCGTCAATAAGCTGAGTTAAAATAACGTCTTATAAATCCCACATTTAGTGGGATTTATTTTTAAAGAAATATTTCAAAGCATCTTGTATGACGATTTGCCAAACGGCATATGAATGTCCGCCTATATATTCTTGATAGTGAACATTGTGTCCCTGATCGATTAAATCCTGAGCGACAATCGGAGAGGTTTCTAGAATGCTTAAGCTATTATTTTGTCTCGAATTTTCATAGCTATTGGCTGAAATATACCAATTGAGTTTCTTTGTATTGTCTAATGTTGAAGCTCTGATCAGTTTACTCATACCATTGATTGTATCGTTTGGATCAGATTTCCACCAAAATGAACCAGAAAGTGGCACGACGTGACTAATATCATTGGATGTTTTTAACGCCAAATAAGCAGAACTCAGACCACCTAAACTTGAACCCAATAAGACTGTTTTGTTGTGATCATGTTGATAGGGCAAATGTTGACTCATCCAAGGCAATAATTCTTCTTGAAAAAACTGTGTGTATTCTGGATTGGGGCTAAGTTCTTTAGCACGTAATTGATCATTTGGGTGTCCAACAAAAACAGCCTGTATAGGTGGGAGTTGCTGTTGTTGAACCAACTGATCTAATATCTGGGGAACTTTAACTAAATGCGCATATTGCTCACCATCAAAAAAAATCAGAGTGATATATGATTTTCCGACTTGAGGTGGAGTTGCATAAATCTGAATAAGACGATCATTTCCCAAAACTTTACTTTTCAACACGGATGAAACTAATTGTTTTTCACTATTTTCAGCCATTTGAGTTGGATCAATAAAATTGGGCGCTCGACTGAGTTTTGCGATATTTTCATTTCTCAGCGTGGTATTCGTTTTTAAGGCAATGTTTTTAGAATCAAACCACTTATGAGGATTGAAAGGGTCGAGTTGTTGTACCTTTAAAATAGATCGACGCTGATCTCGTGATTCTTTTAAATTTGGGTTTAAATGTGGGCAGTAATTTGATAAATATCCATCGATATTCGGCGAATCCACAGCAAAACTATAACTTCCGATAAATCTTGAATCAACAATACTTTCTTTAAACCAAATATCAGTACCTTTAAGCCGAGTTAACCATTCATGATCATTACTCGGACCACCGATTAATCGCACATTGTGTTTTGCACCACGATATAAATAAATGACACGTTGGTGTGTTTCATTAAAATCTTCAATTATTGGGGTTTGATTTTTACGAATTTCCGACCAAAATTGATCGAGGAGATGATTTTTTTGATCAGGATACATCTGAATCTGTTTTTGAATTTGTTGAAGCACCTTACTTTTAGCATCCATATCCTCACATACAGGGGCATAGGATTGAGTGCTGACTTGTAATAAATGATTTACAGAAAGATCAGCACTTACTGTGGAACTCACTAACATCAATATAGAAAAAAATTTGATAGGATGATTCATGGATTTTAGCTTTGAATTAATTGTGTAAATGATAATTATTTTCAATAATAAATAGCAATGAAAATATCAAAAAATCGTTTAAAATAGGAAATATCAAAACCTAAATTCAAATACATGTTTCTTAAATTAGCGACAATCGCACTCATTCCAGCTTTACTTGTACAAGGTTACCAAGTCAAGAAAAATACACCTCGTTTAGCAGAAGCTTTGGGGGAAAGAAATGGTTTGGTTGGGAATGGCCCTCAAATATCAATTTTAATTTTAGGTGATTCAGCTGCTGCTGGTGTGGGTGTGCAATTTCAAGAAGATGCGCTAAGCGGAACATTGTTACAAGAACTAAGAGATCATTTTCAAATTCGCTGGTCATTAATTGCAAAAACTGGAAATCGTACTTCAGATGTAATTCGAACTATACAGGCTATTAATGACGATCAGTTTGATATTGTAGTAACTTCGATAGGGGTCAATGATGTAACACAGCTCATCTCACCGAAAAAATGGATCTGCCTACAAGAACAATTATATTCACTGATCGCTGAGAAATTTTCACCCAAGCTCATTATCGCGACTGGAGTTCCACCGATGAATGAGTTTCCTTCATTACCAAATCCTTTAGCTTGGTTGTTTGGAAAATATGCCTATCAAATGAATGTTAAATTGGAAAATTGGATTGAACCACAACCAAAATTTGAATTGGTTAAATATGATTTGGATGAGTATAAACAACTCAATTTGAAGATGGCTGAGGATGGATTTCATCCAAGTAAAGAAATCTATCAGCTTTGGGCAAAAAAAATTAGTTCGATTATTCAAAATCACTTTAGATCGAAAAGTTAGACCGAAATTTGATATGACTGATATCGAAACACATCCACTTGAGCCATTTGTACCTCAACAAGCTAAATTGCTCATGCTTGGCAGTTTTCCTCCGCCGAAAGCAAGATGGAAAATGGATTTTTATTATCCGAATTTTCAAAATGATATGTGGAAAATATATGGGTTGATCTTTTTTCAAGACTCTCATTATTTTCTAGACCGTGAAAATAAACAATTCAAAGAGCAAATGCTGAAAGATTTTCTAAATGAGTTGGGCATTGCAATATTTGATACAGCCTATCAAATACGGCGTTTGAAAGACAATGCCTCAGATCAATTTCTAGAAATCGTTACACCGACAGATATGTTTCTATTGCTTAAAAAAATTCCACATTGTCGAGATATTATGACCACAGGTGATAAAGCAACTGAGACCTTATTAAAGTCAATGAATGCATCTGTACACACTAAAGTTAAAATGGGTACAGTCGTGGATCTGCAATTTGATAACAAAGATATCCGAATTCATCGTATGCCATCTTCTTCAAGAGCTTATCCTTTAGCTCTCGAAAAGAAAGCCGAATACTATCGTGAACTTTTCCAGTCAATTGGATTAATTTAACAACCTGTTAAAGTCAATCGAGATGCTTATTACACATCATAATCTACATAATCCCACAAGTTTAAACGTGATTTAATTTCTTTACGAATATGTGGAAGCATATTGAGTAGAGTACCATCAATCCATAAAGATAATGCTTGAGCAGATAATTCTTGTCCTTTTTCATCAACTAAGCGGGCACCCTTCACAATCACGAGTGTTTGCTCTGAGACAGAGGTTTCAATGCCTTTGAACAAAACTTGTAACTCATGACCATTGTCTAAAATTAACCAAGCCAATTCAATTTGAACATTATGGTTAGACTTTAAGGTGATAGAACCTTCAATTAGGTCTTCATCAGTAAGGCAATCATAATCAACACTAATTTTAGCTAAATACCATTCATGCTGAGATAAATCTTCAAGTGATAAAAAAGGGGTGAGTATGTCGTTCAGATTATACTGTCGACTAAGATCAAAAAATTGCATGGGAGTAGAGTAGAACCAAGGGTTCAAAAAATAAAACGTGAATAATAATGCAATTTATCCTGGTTGTACAAACCAGTCACAACAAAGAATTTACATCATCCATTCGATTGGGAGATAGGACAAAGACTTGAACATAAATCTCTGAAAACGAGTCGTTTCAGGGTCATGATCATGTATTAACTTTTCTTCACCTCGTTGTTCTTCCCATCTTAAGTTTTGATGTGCATCCAAATGTAGTTGATAGGCAACTTTGGGAAGATTTTCATCTAAAGATTGAGATATCTCTGTTTTAAAATCGGCTGACTCAATGATCAGTCCAAGTTCAGTATTCAAATACGCTGAACGTGGATCAAAATTGAATGTTCCAATAAAAACTTTATCATCTACAGTAAAAAATTTGGCATGAAGACGCGACGCATTTTTTCCTTTCGCAGGAATAACATTACCCGTCATAATTTCATACCAAGTGCGATCAGACCGTTCAATATAAGGTTTAAACTCGTAAAGTTTTACATCTGACCTTAAGAGTGGGGTTCGATATTTTTGATAAAATGCATGAACAATCGGGACATCATTTGCCAAATATGAGTTTGTTAAAACTCGAACTTTGACATTCTGCTCACTCAATTGTTTGAGGAAAGACTCACCATGATCAGTAGGAACAAAATAGGCAGACACCAAGTTTATTTCTTGAGCAGGTTTCCCCATAATGGATTTGAACTGATTAAACAGCAGTTCATGGGATTGAGCTTTCGCTCTGATTTTATTTGGGCTGTCTGCAACAAAATGAGCTTTAGACCAACGAATAGGATGTTTTTTTAAATTTTCTTCTAAAAAATGTTCTGCTTGATCAATACGTTTTTTAGTTTCAGCACCTTGAAAATTTTGCTTGGTTGAATAATACGATCTTAAATGCGCCAATTCTTTTTGAGACTCAGGAATTATTTGCTGAATATCATAACTCAGCTCATCATTCCAAAATTGGTGAAACACCGTGTTGGCATCTGAAACTGATTGCCCTGCAAATAAAATATCCATATCCGCGAATTGAAAATTGTCACTGGCATCAAAATATTCATTACTGATATTACGCCCCCCAGTAACAGCAATCGCTCCGTCAGCAATAATCAGTTTGTTATGCATTCTATGGTTGATTTTATTAAAGCGAAACACATAATCCAAAACTCTAAAGATGCGAAATTTGTAGGGATTGAATAGCTTAATTTCGATATTGGGGTGTTCAGACAATGCACTTAAGGTCGAGTCTAATTGAGTGCCATTTTGATCATCAATTAACAGTCGAACCTTCACATTACGATCAGCTGCTTTAAGTAGGTCAGACAATAAATGCTGACCAATCACATCATTTTCCCAGATATAGTACTGTAAATCGATCGTATGTTGTGCTTCACGTATTAAATGAACACGTGAAGCCATACTCATAAAAGGATCATGAAGCGGTAAGAATGCAGTTAAATCTTGTTCAATATTGCGTTTTGTTTCTGGTGTATTGCTGAGCCAATGTGTGGTATGAGGTTGGATTGGGGCTTGTTTTATACTTGTATTCATCGCCAAATTACATCCAGTTAAAATAAAGAATGTGAGTAAACACAATATATATCGCAACATAAGCATCAAAGCTGTCGTTCCTAAATCTTATTATTCAGTTGTATGGCTATAATATCATCAATCAAATAGTTGAATGTTTTTATCAAAAGCGGTTACTGTAACTTATCTGTTAAATCTTAATTTACAAAGGAAGTTTTCATCATGAAATCTCGTGCAGCGGTGGCATTCGGTCCAGGTCAGCCATTACAAATTGTTGAATTAGATGTTGCTCCACCACAAGCTGGTGAAGTATTGGTGAAAATTACGCATACAGGTGTTTGTCATACTGATGCATTTACACTTTCTGGTGAAGACCCAGAGGGCGTATTCCCTGCGGTACTGGGTCACGAAGGTGCAGGTATTGTGGTTGAAGTTGGTGAAGGCGTGACCAGTGTAAAACCAGGTGATCATGTCATTCCACTTTATACTGCAGAATGTGGCGAATGTTTGTTCTGTAAATCAAATAAAACAAACTTATGTGTCTCTGTACGTGCCACTCAAGGTAAAGGTGTTATGCCTGATGGAACGACTCGATTCTCTTATAACGGCGAACCTATTTACCATTATATGGGGTGTTCAACATTCAGTGAATACACAGTTGTTGCCGAAGTATCGTTAGCAAAAATTAATCCTGAAGCAAACCCTGAACACGTTTGTTTATTGGGTTGTGGCGTGACGACTGGTATTGGTGCGGTTCACAATACTGCAAAAGTACAGGAAGGTGATACTGTTGCTGTGTTCGGTTTAGGTGGTATTGGTTTAGCAGTTGTTCAAGGTGCTAAACAAGCCAAAGCTGGCCGAATTATTGTAGTGGATACTAATCCAGAAAAATTTAAATTGGCTGAGCAGTTTGGTGCTACAGATTTCCTCAATCCTAAGGACTATGATCAACCTATTCAACAAGTCATTGTAGAGATGACTGGATGGGGTGTTGATCATTCATTTGAGTGTATCGGTAATACAAACGTAATGCGTTCAGCGCTTGAATGTGCACACCGTGGTTGGGGGCAATCTGTCATTATCGGTGTGGCTGGTGCAGGTCAAGAAATCTCAACTCGTCCATTCCAATTAGTGACTGGACGTAAATGGATGGGTACAGCATTTGGTGGTGTAAAAGGTCGTACTCAATTACCAAAAATGGTTGAAGATGCGATGAAGGGTGACATTCAATTAGAACCTTTTGTTACTCATACTATGGGGCTAGAAGACATTAATAAAGCCTTTGAGTTAATGCACGAAGGTAAATCAATCCGTACAGTTGTACATTTTTAATTGGGCAATAAAAAACGGGCGATATGCCCGTTTTTTTGTTTTTAAGCGGTAGCTTTCAAAACTTCTGCAATTGAATCAGCCACATAATCAATATTATTCAAGTTTAATCCTGCTGCGCACATACGGCCACTACGGACTAAATAAATACCATATTTATCTTTCAAAATATCCACTTGTTCGCCAGTCAAACCTGTATAACTGAACATACCTTGTTGTTTTACTAGATAGCTAAAGTCACGTTCAGGCAGAGCCGCACTCAATTTAGCATTTAACAATTCACGCATTTTAATAATACGTTCACGCATTTCTTGTAATTCAGCTTGCCATTGAGCAGTTAGATCTGCGTTGTTTAACACGTTTTCAACCAACAATGCACCTGTGCTTGCTGGACTAGAATAAATACGGCGTACAGTTGCTTTTAATTGTCCAAGCACTTTTTGAGCAGTAGCTTGATCATCACAGACAAATGTTAAGCCGCCGACACGCTCACCATACAGTGAGAAGATTTTTGAGAATGAATTACTCACAATGAAATTCATACCTGATTTATCTAAAGCACGAATAAGGTATGCATCTTCTTCAAGACCTTTACCGAAACCTTGGTAAGCGATGTCAAGGAATGGAATAAGATCATTCGTCTTAAGTACTTCGATCACTTGATCCCATTCTGCTGGCGTTAAATCTGCACCAGTTGGGTTATGGCAGCAAGGATGAAGCAAAACAATACTTTTTGCTTTTAGTGTTTTTAATTCCTCAAGCATTGCTGGAACGTTAACGCCATTTGTATCAGCATCAAAATAAGGATAGAAATGAGATTGGATACCAGCGCCATTAAAAATTGCAATATGGTTATCCCAAGTTGGCTGACTTACCCAGATATCTGACTCAGGGAAATATTTTTTCAAAAAATCAGCACCAACTTTAAGTGCACCTGAGCCACCAAGTGTTTGAATCGTGACAGCACGACCATCTTTACGCGCTTGACTATCAGGACCTAAAACTAATGCTTGAGTCGCTTCGTTATAAGATTTCAAACCATCCATTGGTAAATAAAGTTTAACTTTATCGTTGCTCGGTTCAATATTTTTGTACGCAGCTTTGACCGCATTTAACTGAGGTACAATACTGTCTTCGTTATAATATAGACCAATACTCAAATTCACTTTTTGAGTACGCTCATCTTTACTATATTCTTCCATAAGTGAAAGAATAGGGTCACCTGCATAAGCATCTACATGATGAAACATGGTCTAAATTTCCTAAAATGTTCAAAGTAAAAAGTTTAATCGGATAATATATATAATTTCCGCACGATCACAAGATCGAATTACAGGACTAATTTTTATAAAACTCAATACTTTTACTTATAACCGAAATTTTTTGATTGTCTTTAATATGCTGAATTATATAAATAAAAATTAAATTAGCACTAAAATACAAACTCAACTGTTAGAATTTGAATCACATTTTTAAAGCTATTTGAGTATATACATGCGACTAAATGCTGAGATCACCAAATCAAATGCGAATCAACGTCAACCTGCTCTTGTTCTGATTCATGGTCTTTTTGGTAGTTTATCGAACCTCGGCATGCTCGCGAGAGCATTTCAGGAAACGCATGATGTCATCCAAATTGATTTGCGTAATCACGGTTTATCACCTCATTCTAATCAAATGAGTTATCAACTCATGGCGCAAGATGTTGTAGAAACTTTAGATGATATGAATGTGCAACAATTTCACATCATTGGTCATTCGATGGGGGGGAAAGTTGCCATGCACTTAGCAAACCTTGTACCACATCGAGTAGTTAAGTTGATTGTACTTGATATGGCACCCGTCGCTTATCAAAAATCTCATCATGATCAAATTTTCAAAGCTTTAGAAGAAGTTCAAAAAGCTCAAGTTGTTTCAAGAAAGGAGGCAACCGAGTTGATGCAGAAATATATTAATGAAATTGGCGTTATTCAATTTCTGCTCAAATCTTTCCGCAATGGACAGTGGCTATTTAACTTAGATGCACTTAAACAACAATATTTTCAGATTTTGTCATGGGAACGTCTTAATCCACAATCGAATGAAACTTTGTTTTTAAAAGGAGAATTATCCGATTATATTAATCTCGAGCGCGATAACGATCTTATTCGGTTTCAATATCCTAAAGCTAAATTTGTGACGATTGATGGCACTGGACATTGGTTACATGCAGAAAAACCAAGTGAGGTTATCAAGAACATTAAAGATTTTTTATAATAAATTAATAATAAGTTTAGATTATTTTTATATTAGTCGATACCTACTTAATATAAGTAGGTATTTTTTTTAATTAAAATCGGAATTATTTAATTCTAAGATGTCGAATTATCAAATAAATTCATTATTGTGTCGTATTTCATTATTTTTTATGCATTTTGTCTATTTAATATTCACAAGTGATAAAAATTATGTATCATGCAGAAATGGTATTTGTATTAATTTAATCCATTTAAGTGTTATTATTATCACGTATTTTAAAATTAATGATGATTAATAATCATTATTAACGAAATTTAAATACTGATTAATTAAATTCTAAATTTTTACGCTGATTTTTGTATTCGTCATTTTGATGGGTTGTTATTTTCAAATAGGTGAACTATGAGCATTCTGGATCTGAATAGAGCTGATCATTTACAGTCCAAAGCTGTGCCTTTGCATCTAACACTGTCAGATGACTTTAAATTTGCACTTGATTTACTGCCCAATTTGATTTGGGTCAGTCACACCAACTCAGGGTATTGTAATCTCGCACTTAAACAATATATCGGTGCGGATACGCAAATCTTACGTGACGTAGACTGGCTTAAATTTGTTCATCCTGATGATGCTGAACATCTTTATCAGATTTGGAATGATGCTCAAAAAAACGGTCAGAAATTTGAAAAAGAGTGTCGTATAAAAAATAAATCAGGTGAATATCTTTGGTTCTTAATGCTTGCTGAACCTAAGGTGATTCAATCCAACCAGCAAAATTGGATGATAAGTTGCACAAATATCCATGATCGTACAATCAAAATGCGTGAAACTGCTGAGGCCTTGCGTGCCAATACAGATATGCTCGATGTCAGCGTAGACTGTATAAAAATTATCACACCAGATGGCAAGCTTGAACACATGAACAAATCTGGATGCATGGCATTACTGGGTCAAGAGCGTTTTAAGAAATTTGGAATGGATTGGTTAACGCTGTTACCACCTGAAGTACGTGAACAGGGGGCAAAAGCGATTAAAACAGCAGCTCGAGGGAAGAATGCCCGTTTTGCGGGGATGAGCACACACGGCGATACTGTGATGTATTGGGATAATATTTTAACACCTGTGCATGATGAACAAGGAAATACGACCAGTATTCTCTGTGTATCACGTGATATTACCCGTCAACGTGTTGCCGAAGCTAAACTAAAAATCAGCAGTGAATATGATGATCTGACTGGTCTGATGAATCGTCGTGCCTTCAAAAATAAATTAAAAGCGGCGATTTCACAAGCAAATCGTGAAAAAACACTTATTGGTATGATGTTTATTGATCTCGATCATTTTAAAAACATTAACGATACTTTAGGTCATCCTGCTGGAGATCATCTACTTAAAGTCTTATCTAAACGTCTGCAAAAGAGTTTGGATTGCAAGTGTATTGTTTCACGTCTAGGTGGAGATGAATTTGCAATTATTGTCCCAGGGATGACATCAGAAGAAGAATTACATCAAACCACACAGAAAGTACTTAAACAAAATATTGCCCCCATCACTTATGCAGGAAAAGTGATTAATAGTGGGATGAGTATTGGATGTGCCATTTATCCTAAAGATGCTCAAGATGTATTCGGATTGATGAAATGTGCGGATACCGCTCTAAATGATCTTAAAGAAAAGGGTCGTGGTGGGTATCGTATGTATGATGACGAAATGTTTGCACTTGCTGAAAAGAAGATGCAACAACTTGATACTGCTCGCTATATCATACAGGACAATTTAATCGAGCCGTATTATCAACCTAAGGTTCGCTTAGATAACTGTCAGCTAATCGGATTTGAGGCTTTGATGCGTTGGCATGATACACAGCAGCAACTTCACTATCCAGCTTCAATCTCAGAAGCGTTTAACGATTATGAGCTGGCCAGTAAAATCAGTGAAATCATGCATCAAAAGATTTTCAGTGACATGGCAGATTGGATGTCTAAGGGCGTTCAACTTGTACCGATCTCAATTAATGCCTCTCCAGTTGAATTCATGCGTGACAATTATGCAGAATTGTTAATTCAACGTTTAGAACGACATCAAATTCCTGCTCATTTAATCGAGGTTGAGATTACAGAACATATTCTGTCTGAGCGTGGAGTAGAATTTGTGATTCGAGCACTACAAAAGCTCAAAAATTATGGTCTTCGAATCTCATTGGATGATTTCGGAACCGGTCATTCTTCAATGACGCATTTAAGAGATTATCCTGTCGACTGTCTCAAGATTGATTATGCTTTTGTGAATCGAATGAATGAGGAGAAGTCAATCAATTCAATTGTAGAGGGCATTGCTAAGCTCGGACCTATTCTGTCATTGGATGTGATCGCAGAAGGTGTCGAAACATGCCAACAGCTCTTAAGTCTTCAGGATGTTGGCTGTGCATATGGTCAAGGCTTTTTATTTAGCCAAGCGATTTGTAAGTCTGAGGCTGAGCAACTGATGCTCAAACAAGTATGTGCTATAAAAGATTGGCTTCCTACAGATAGGCAATAAACCATTGATATATTTGAGTTATGATTGATATAACAATATTTTTTATATAAATTGCTTGTCAATCAGTCTATTTATGCGTATTTTACTTTTAAGGGTTATATTTTAGATAATTTGATGAAAACGACACACTTGATTACTAACGCTTATTATTATTTTTGGCAATTTAACATCTAGTTGCCTAGACGCGTTCGGGCAACAAAAATGTTGCCCATCAAGTTTATACCTGATTGGCAACACCAATCAGGTTTTTTTTCATCTCAACAAATATAGGAGCATCTCATGAAAACATTGAATACTTTTTATTTTAGCAACGGTTATTGGTTCTATTTTAGTCAAGAACAAAACCCATCCAATAGACACCTCACGCTCAAATAAAAGATAGGGCAATTGCTGCCCAAAGGAATTCAAGATGAATGCAATTAATTCTCAGCTTATAACCACAGCTCAACATACTTTAGAAAAAAAATTAAGCTTACCATTAGAACTAAAATCAGCTTTACCTGTGAGTCCTATATTTTCACTTCAAATTCGTCAACATCGCCAAACAATACAAGACATTTTAGCGGGTCATGATCCACGTTTATTGGTCATTACTGGTCCATGTTCGATTCATGATCCTAAAGCAACCCTCGAATACGCACAAAAATTAAAACAACTGCAAGAACAAGTCAAAGATCAGATTTTCATCGTGATGCGTACTTATATTGAAAAACCTCGCACCACTGTAGGATGGAAAGGCTTCTTGTATGATCCAGATTTAAATGGTTCAGCAGATATGCAAAAAGGACTTGAACAGTCTAGATCACTCTTCATTCAAATTGCTGAAATGGGTTTGCCGTTGGCCACAGAAATCTTAAGCCCAATGGCAACAGGATATTTTGATGATTTGATTTCATGGAGCGCGATTGGGGCGAGAACAAGCGAATCGCAAATTCACCGTGAAATATCTAGCCATATGCCTTATAGCATTGGGTTCAAAAACGGTACAGATGGATCAATCAAAATTGCATTGGATGCGATTCAGTCCGCTTCACAACCGCATCAATTTCTTGGTTTAAGTCAAGATGGTGGTCCAAGCATTTTATCTTCAAAGGGTAATCCGCATGCACATTTGATCTTACGTGGATCGAATCAGGGTACAAATTACCAATTATCTGAAATTAAAAAGATTCAAGAAAACAATAACCATGTACTACCAGCTTTGATTATTGATTGTAGCCATGGGAATAGTGCTAAAAATCCATTGAATCAACCTGCTGTATTAAAGCAAATTGTGAATGAACGACCTCAAACACAAGTCCGTGGCGTCATGCTAGAAAGCTTTTTAGTCGATGGCAATCAGAAAATTTCTGATCACATGACTTATGGTCAATCAGTGACTGATGGATGCTTGGGTTGGTTAAGTACAGAGCAATTGATTTTGGATGTTGCTCAACAACTCTCCTAATATAATTCATAAAAAAGAACCCATGAAATATGGGTTCTTTTTTTTTGCCTTTAAGATCTGAATGTTTGTTTAAAGCATTAAATATTTGATGAAACAGCTGAAATAACCTTATATTTCTATTAGTATTTTAAGTATTTAATATTTATAACTTGGGGAAATTAATGTTCAGTAATGAATTACTTAGCGAAGCTCGGCAATTCATGTTCAGATTGCTTAAAAGCGTTTTTGAACATGAGGGATCAGATTTATTTATTTCAGCTGATTTTCCTCCAAGTATGAAACATCAAGGTTCAATGAAGCCTTTAAGTTCTCAAGCTTTGACTGCAGAAAAAACAAAACTATTCGCTTATAGCTTAATGAATGAAAAACAAAGAGCAGAATTTGAGAGTGAATTAGAATGTAATTTTGCCATTAATGTCCCAGATGTATCGCGCTTTCGCGTGAATGTTTTTCAACAGCAACTTAATGTAGGGATGGTCATTCGTACCATTACCTCTGAAATTCCAAACTTTGAAAAGTTGAAATTACCAGAAACATTGAAAGATGTGGTAATGGAAAAGCGAGGTTTAATTCTAGTGGTTGGTGGCACTGGATCGGGTAAATCTACTTCACTTGCTGCCATGATTGATTACCGTAATGAGAACTCAGCAGGGCACATCATTACTGTAGAAGATCCAGTTGAATACGTGCATAAACATAAAAAATCAATGGTCACTCACCGAGAAGTCGGAGTGGACTGTCACTCATGGCATAATGCGCTTAAAAATACACTTCGTCAGGCACCAGATGTAATTTTAATTGGCGAAATCCGTGATACGGAGACCATGGAGCATGCGATCGCTTTTGCAGAGACTGGTCATCTGTGCTTAGGCACGTTACATTCGAATAATGCCAATCAAACCTTGGATCGAATTATCAACTTTTTCCCTGAAGAACGGCGCAATCAGTTGCTTATGGATCTTTCATCAAATATGAAAGCCATTATTTCTCAACGTTTAGTTCGAACTGAAGATGGTGTCGGACGTAGAGCTGCTGTAGAAGTCATGCTAAATACACCTTTAGTTTCTGATTTGATTTTGAAAGGTAACTTTCATGAGTTGAAAGAAATTATGACCAAGTCGCGAGAACTTGGTATGCAAACATTTGACCAAGCATTATTTGATTTATATAACGAAGGTGCGATCAGTTATGATGAAGCCATTCGTAATGCTGACTCTAAAAATGAATTACGTCTACAGATTAAGCTAAAAAGTACACGCGTCCGAGAGAATGCTGAAACCTCTTCACAAACCTTCAGTATGTTTGATGAAGATGCAGAGAGCTAATTAAATAAAAAAGCCTTCATCTGAAGGCTTTTTTTTGGACAAATTTTTAGCTATCTAGACCGCTTTAACTTTAGTTTGAACAACGAAGCGGTAAAACAGCAAGCTCAAAAGCGTCAATATCGCGCATAATATATATGCAATCGAATACTGATAGTGTGTGATCACAATACCTAGAATAAAAGAACCTAATGCGATGCCAATATCGTAAAAGGTGTAAAAAGTTGAACTCGCATGTCCAACTCGTTCACGTGCTACAGCTTGAATGGCTTGCGTTTGGAGACATGGCTGAGCAGACCCAAAGCCTATACCAATAAAGACAGCAGATATCAATAATCCGGCAGCAGAATGAATTTGGCTTAGAATGAATAGCCCAATGCTAAAGCTCACAATCGCTGGATAGACAACGTAGGCAGGACCCTTAGAGTCATATAACTTTCCTGTGAAGGGTCTTAGAAGCATCATGGAAATTGCAAAAACAGCAAAGAATAAGCTCGCATAGGTCAATAAATTTTTTGATTCAGCATATGTCGAGATAAAAGACATGATACTTGCATAAGAAAATGAGATGAGCATCGCCATCATCGCAACAGGTAAAGCTTTAATCTCAACAAAATCATGAACACTAATTTTTGTTTTGCGCTTAACAGTTTGAAATTGTGTCTGGATCGGAATCAAAAAGCAGAACAAATAACCAATAAAAACAATTGCAGCTAAAAGTGTAGCCACTGGAATATATCCCCATGGTTGAATGAGAATCAAGCCCAACATGGGTCCTAGTACAATGGCAAGATTGACTGACATGACAAAATAGCCCATGCCTTCACCTTTACGCTGATTTGGAATGAAGTCATTGACGATTGGTATCATGGCAGTGGTCAAAATACTGAACCAAATTCCTTGTAGTAACCGAATGACCAGTAATAGGGTTAGATTATCAGCAAAGATATAAGCGAAAGAGAGCAGTACAAAAAATGACTCAGAGATATAAAGTGCTTTTTTAAGCCCAATCTTCTCGATAATGAGACCGGTAAACGGTCGTATTGCGATCGATGAAGCTAGAAATAAAGTCAGTGCAAGCCCAGCTTGGGTAATATTACCATTTAAATCATTAAGAATATAAATTGGCAATATCGTTGTCTGAGCAAAATAGAAGATGAAAATAAATAAGTTATTAATTAGACACAGAATAAAAGATTTATTCCATAGATGCTCAGCATGTATAGAAGACATAGACAACCTTGAAATATTGAACCATTAAAAGCTTCAATCTGTGCCAAATAAAATTATTTTTGGTTTTGGTCAGCAATGAAGTAGGGAGAGAAGTTGAATTAATTATAATCAAATTACATGAAAATTACATCAAAAAGTGAGCCATTCATCCGAAAATGTATAAATAAAAAACCAGTCCGTAGACTGGTCATAAATATCACAAACCTGATTCATAATCTGTATTTGAGAGAAGTTGTTCTACATCTGCCAAATTAGATGGTTTAATTTTGTAGATCCAGCCTTTGCCATAGGGATCATCATTTACAAAATCTGGATCATCTTCTAGATTTTCATTAATTTCTACAACTACACCACTTACAGGAGCATGAATATCAGAAGCTGTTTTCACAGACTCAACTACACCCGCTTGTTCACCAGCAGTCAATTCACGACCTACTTCAGGTGCTTCTACATAGACAAGATCACCCAATGCATCTTGTGCGTGATCTGAGATCCCAGTAACAACGAGATCACCTTCAATACGTACCCATTCGTGTGTGCGAGCATATTTAAGCTCTGAAGGATGATTCATCACGACTCCTCAATTCGATTTGAAAAATTTTCTTGTGTTATACAGTGTTTTATTTAAAAACGAAAGTTCTATAAATATGGATCTTTACGCCAACTGCTTGGACTTCGACCACTCCAACGTTTAAATGCACGACTGAAATTCGCAACATCTGAATAACCGAGTTCATCTGCGATTTGTTCAAGTGAATAGTCAGTACGTGACAGTAGGGAGGTTGCATGACGATATCGAACTTCATCCACTAAGGTTGAAAAAGAAGTTCCTTCTGCAGCCAACTGACGTTTCAGTGTACGATCAGACATATGCAGGCGATCTGCCACATTTTCAATACTTAAATAGTGCTGTTCAGAATGTGTCAAAATATCGCGAACACGCATTGAAATTCGACGGCGTTCTCCAAGCTCTGATAGTTCTGCTTCACACTGATTAATTGCAATTTGACTGGCAATCGGATCTGCGTTAACCATCTTCAAGCCTAAATAACTTTTATCGAAACTGGCAAGAAAATGAGTCTGGTCAAAATGAATAATCGTTTTAGGGTGTAGACGACTGATGTATTTGTCAAAGCCTTCAGGTTTAGGAAAGTCGAAATTAATTTCGCCATACAAATCATTTATGCCTGTCAGTGCTTTTGCCATGGTAATGACACCAAAAGTCAAAGCCATGACAATTTCAGTTCTCAGCGGTTCAAGATCAATATCACATTGTAACTGCAAAGAAACTTGTTCTGTAAATGTCGAAAAATGAAATTGCAGAAAAGGCATACGCAGTTGTATAAAGCGGTTGGCTAAAATAAGTGCATCAGTAATCTCATTCGAGGTCATAATGGCATAGCCAATAAAACCATGGATAGAAATCCGCATTTGGTTACCAAGATGATAACCAAGAGAACTTTCACCTGTCATTTTGCGCGCGAGAATAATCATCTCATTCGCTACTTGTAGTGGAATTCTAAATTCAGGATCGGCAAGTTGCTCGTTGGTGAATCCAAAGGGAGCGAATAGCGACTCAGCACTATAACCCCAACGAGAAACAACATCTAAAAGTAAGAGTCCATAAACACCTGGAATGCCTAAATCTGGGCGAACTGAAACTGTTTTCATGTGCGATCCATTGCTTTACACAATTTTTTTCATAATTTTTGGTGAAAATAATACTGACATAAATTCCAGATAGAAAATACCAATTTTGTCGGACAAATCTAGTGTGAAACCGATGTTTAAGCCTTAAAAACGACAATTTTTGTGGTTGAAATCAACAAAACATCACCATACTGATTTTTTGTTTGTGTGACATAACTCACAATTCCACGATCTAGCTTTGTTTTAGAAGGATTGATAGCAACAATTTCAACTTCCACATGCAAACGATCACCTGCACGAGCTGGTTTTGGCCATCTTAAGCTTGACTCTGAACCGATAAGCCCCTTGGCAATTGGAAAACATTCAGTCCAGAGACGCATGGTAATGGCTGAAGTTTGCCAACCACTGGCTGCGATACCTTGAAAAATAGGATGATCTTTTGCAGCCTCTTCATCAGTATGAAAGACTTGAGGGTCATATTTTTGTGCAAATTCTTTAATTTCTTCGAGTGTTAACTCATATTCACGACTTTTAAACTGATCACCCACTTTTAAATCATCAAGATAAAGCATCTTCGTCTAATTCCTTGTCTTTCACTTTTTGTTCAACTAAAAATCCACCCGTTTGGCGTTGCCAAAGTTGGGCATAAATTCCATTCTGTTGGATCAGCTCATCGTGAGATCCTTGTTCTACGATATTTCCTTGATCCAAAACAATTAATCGATCCATTTGAGCAATGGTTGAAAGTCGGTGTGCAATTGCAATTACCGTTTTACCTTCCATCAAGTCATCAAGGCTTGCCTGAATCGCCGCCTCAACCTCTGAATCGAGTGCGCTGGTTGCTTCATCCAAAATCAAAATTGGAGCATCTTTTAGGAATACCCGTGCGATTGCTATACGCTGTCTTTGCCCACCAGATAATTTTACACCACGCTCACCCACATAAGCGTCATATCCTGTCTGACCACGTAGATCTGTAAGCTGCGGGATAAACTCTTCTGCCCGAGCTTTACGGACAGCTTCATACATTTCTTCATCAGTCGCTTCAGGTCGACCATATTTAATATTCTCAGCAACACTTCGATGCAGCAAAGAAGTATCCTGCGTCACGAGTGCAATATTTTTTCTTAAACTATCTTGGGTGACTTCGTCAATCGCTTGACCATCGATATAAATTTTACCTTGTTGGGTTTGATAAAAATGAAGTAGTAGTTGGATCAGTGTCGATTTTCCAGCACCAGACCGACCGACGATTCCAATTTTTTCACCCGGTTTAATTTCTAAATTCAAGTGATTAATAACATTTTTTTGATTATATGCAAAGCTCACATTATCAAATTTAATTGCACCAGAATGTACCTTGAGTGGCAGTGCAGCTTCTTTGTCTTGAATTGCTATTGGTTTGGCTAGCGTGGTCATCCCATCTTGGATGGTACCAATATTTTCAAATAAGGCTGAAGTTTGCCACATCATAAAAGAAGCCATACTATTCAGCTTTAAAATCATGGCTGTCGTTGCGGCGATCACACCGATGTTTGCTTCACCAATAAACCAAAGCCAAACTGCTGTACCTAAAACGCCAAAGAATAAAATTGCGGTCAGTAGATTAATGCTAATTTCATAAGCAGTTCCCAGACGCATCTGGGTATACACCGTCTTCATAAAAAGTTGCATAGACTCTTTGGCATATTGGCTTTCACGACCAGCATGTGCAAACAATTTTACTGTTTGTATATTTGTATAAGCATCAGTCACACGACCAGTCATCACCGCGCGTGCATCAGCCTGCTTTTTTGAAATTTTTCCAAGTCGCGGGATAAAGAAGGATGCCGCGCCAATGAATAAAATCAACCATGCCATCAGGGGAATAAGGAGAAGAGGGGAGACGTTTCCTAAAACCACACTGATGGTAATAAAATAAATCACCACATAAGTAACGATATCCCCCAAAATTACCCAAAATTCACGAACTGCAAGTGAAGTTTGCATGACTTTAGCTGACAATCGACCTGCAAAATCATTGTGAAAAAAGTCTAAACCTTGAAGAAGTAATAAGTTGTGAAAACGCCAACGCAAGCGCATTGGAAAGCTACTGAATAAAATCTGATGCCTTATGATTGATTGCAAACTTGCAAAGAAAATATTAGCAAGTAGAAAACCAGACAAAATCATCAGATTTGTTTGGTTATTTTCGAGAAAATTTTGAGGCGTCGATGCGGACAACCAATCAACTAAATGACCAATTTGAGAGAAGAAAATAGCTTCAAATGAAGCTGTTGCTGCAGTAAATAACACCAACACCAAGAGATAGCGCTTAACTCCTGATGCTGCTTGCCAAACAAATGGAAAAAATTTCTTCGGCAAGGGCTGATTTAAATCTTTGGATGGATATGGATCAACGAGTCTTTCAAACCACTGCAGCATACGACTAATCTTAATTCATCTAATCAAAACTCAGTTTACTGTGTCTTGAGGAATCTTGAAATCATTCCCAGAAGGAATCTGGAATATTTTTAATCCGAATTCAGGAAGAATCGCCAAAAGATGATCAAAAATATCGGATTGGATCGCCTCATAAGCCACCCAAGCTGTCGTATTTGTAAAAGCATAAATTTCTATAGGCAAACCTTCACCTGTCGGTTGTAATTGACGAACGATTAAGGACTGATTTTGTGCAATACCTGGATGATTTTTTAAATAGTATTCAATATATGCGCGGAATGTTCCTAAATTGGTTAAACGACGTTGATTATTGACCCCATTATTTGCATATTGCTGATTAAAGTTTTTTAACTCAGTTTGTTTCTCATCCAGATATTTTTCTAAAATCAGAAATTCTTTAAGTTTGCTGTATTCCATTGCAGATAAGAAGTGAACACTATTTTGATCGATATAGAGTGCACGTTTAATACGACGAACACCTTGCTCTTGCATACCTCTCCAGTTCTTAAAAGTATCTGTCACCAAACGATTGGTCGGAATAGTGGTATAGGTCTTATCAAAGTTTTGTACGGTCACCGTATGTAATGACATATCAATGACATCGCCATCCGCATTTAAGGTTGGCATTTCAATCCAATCACCAATCCGAACCATGTCATATGAAGAGATTTGAACTGAAGCCACTAGAGATAGAATTGTATTTTGGAAAACCAGCATGAGCACTGCTGCCATTGCCCCGAAACCTGCCAATAGCGTGAAAACATCTTTTTTAAGAAATGTTCCTATGACCATCAGAGCACAAACAACAAAAATAATGAGTTTAACTAACTGTAAATAACCCTTAATTGGCTTATTGTGAGATTTAGGATTACGTTGATAAATAATATTAAAAATGGTGAGAAGCTGACTAATTGCCAAGGCAATGGTTAAGAAAATGAAGGCTTGTGCAAACATCTGAATCAATGTAATGACTTTTTCAGACAGGTGAGGAACCGTCACAATTCCATTCATAATCACCAATGCTGGGACAATGTTTGCAATTCTTCGAATAACGCTATGTTCCGCTAAGACATCACTATAACTAAAACGTAGTTTGCTAATAATTTTGCGAATACCACGGACGACCACTTGTTTAGCAATAAAATTTGCGATAAATGCAATGAGAATAAGAATGCTCAGAGAGGTCAACATCTCTAACCAAGGAAATTGATCTGACCATTCTTGGATTTGAGTTACAAAATTTAATCTGTCCAACTTGATCACCTCTAAATGAATTAGCATTAGCTTAATGGTTTAAGTTATTAAATTTATTAGAGTTAACGTTTATCAAACAGAATAGATTAAATTAATTACTTGAACTACGTTTTATGAAATTCTATTTTAAATAAAATTAATGTGAAATAAGTCACACTATAAAATTTCGTAGATTATCGTCATTACATTTTCAAATTATAAAACCCATGTTTAAATCTAATTTAATATTTTTTATATCGATCTCTCTGTGTTCTTTGCTTTTTGCGAAAGCTCCTCAAAGAAGCATTATTGAACTTGCTCATCTTCAGCAGTTAGAAAATGAAAAAATAATGCGAGAAAGTCAATCCATTATTTTTTTAAAGCTCTCCAAAACAACATCGATTGAAAAAAATCGAATCAGAGAATAAAAGACGAGCGCAGAAAATTGATAGAGTCTTCTCGTGATGGTTGGACGCAGCAATATGACCTAAAGCATCTTAATCATGAATTTATACCCGCTACACCGCAATCTGAATCACATATAAAGCGTTAAAAAAGCCTAATAAATTAGGCTTTAGAGAGATTTACCACATTAAATCATCTGGAATAACATAAGCTGCATATGGATCTTCCTCATCCGTAATAGCCTCATTTTTCTCAGCATTATTCACAATAATAAATCCTTCGACTTTTTCATTAATCCGCTCAGATAACACTCTTGGTAGAACAGCATAACCTGTTTGATCTTTGGCGATAACTAATGTGCCTGCCACGAGTGCATTGTAAACTTGTTGATTAATATAAATTTTCTTAATTTTATTTTCATCAACGAACTGGTAGCTGATTTCACCATCAATATCTTTGATTTTATGCTGACCAATCATTTGCACTACTGCTGCACGTAATGCTTTTTCATCTTGCTGGCGTTTGATTTCAAGATTAAGACTCTGATCTTTTTCTAATTTTTGCTTTAAATCTTGTTCAATCTTAGCTTTAATCTCAGCTTCATTGCTTTGACCCGTGCGTTGCTCATGCACAGCTTGTTTAGAAAGTTTTTTAGCCTTTTTTTGATCGACTAAACCAGCTTTGAGCAATTGTGCTTGCAAGGCATTTTTTACCATGAGTAATACCAACTACGATTTTTGAAAATAACAATGACGGAAATATAAAATCCAATAGATCAGGGTCAGTAAAAAACTTAAACCTGCAGGAATTAAAAACGCTTCTAATTGTAAATAAGGATAGCTGAATGCCGCAACAGTACTGCCAATAATAAAACCAAATAAAATCACTAAATGCAAAATAACTTTTCTGGATTCCGTTGTAAGACCTCTTACAAAATATCCAAATGCTAAACCAAGATCGGTTAAGACACCAGAAAGGTGAGTCGTGCGTATAATCGCACCTTTATAATGACTTACCATGGCATTTTGTACACCCATCGCACAACATGCCCATAGCAGTGCATAACGAGGATAATAGGGAATAAATACCCAACAGAGCAGAATAAAAAGAGTCACTAAACTCAATGGTAGACCATATCTGCGCCCGAGTTTAAATTGACTATTCCCCAATATCAGACCGCTAAAACTAGAGCCTAAAACATAACTCAGGATAATAAGAATAAGAAAAATTACAGCTTTGAAATCATGGTCAATAAGACCGATGGCAAGCAAACTTGCATTGCCTGTCATGTGTGAAACTGACTGATGTAATAAAGAAATGAGACCCAAAACGTTGATCATGCCTGCATTTACTGCAAGCATGAAAGCCCCAAATTGTACCCAGTTTGGAAGGAATTGAAATGGCATATCTTTCATTCTAAAAGTTTATGCCATGAATATATTATTTTGAAGGAGCGCGATCAACCGCAGCAGTAAACAATACATCTGTAGATGAGTTGAGTGCTGTTTCAGTAGAATCTTGTAGAACACTGATCACCATACCGATGGCTACAACTTGCATAGCCACATCTGGTGAAATATTGAATAAGCCACAAGCGACAGGAATCAATAACAGTGAACCACCTGCTACACCAGAAGCCCCGCAAGCAGAAACTGTAGCCACAACAGAAAGAACAAGCATTGTAGTAAAGTCAACGGAAATACCAAGTGTATTCACCGCTGCTAATGTTAATACGGTAATCGTTACTGATGCGCCCGCCATATTAATTGCAGCACCCAACGGGATTGCTACACTCGCTGTCGATTCATTCACGCCCAATCGTTTTGCAAGATCTAAATTCACTGGAATATTTGCTGCTGAACTACGCGTGAAAAATGCGGTGATCCCACTTTCACGTAGACATTGAATAACCAATGGATAAGGATTTGAACGCGTAACAAATGCCACCATAATTGGGTTAATTACAAGTGCAACAAAGAACATAGTCCCTAATAGAACAGACAATAATTGTGCATAACTTGCTAAGGTTTTAAGACCAGCATCTGCAAAAGTCACTGCAACAAGTCCAAAAATACCGAAAGGTGCAAAACTGATGACAAGACGAATCACGTGATTCACGGCATTCGCAGCATCCGTCAGACACTGTTTTGTGGTGTCTGTGGCATGACGAAATGCTATACCAAGTGCAACAGCCCAACCCAAAATCCCAATAAAGTTTGCTTCACTTAATGCAACGATAGGATTCGCAACAAAACTGAGTAATAAATTTTTAAGAATTTCAGTCAAGCTGCCAGGTGGCTGTAAATCAGCTTGCGCAGCGACATCTAGGAAAAGAGTGCTTGGAAATAAATTACTCACAATGACAGCAGTTAACGCAGATAAAAACATACCTACGGCATACATCATCATAATGGGTTTGATTTTCGCACTGCTGCTATCACCAACTTTAAAGTTTGCAATCGAAGACAGGACCAAAACAAAAACAAGAATTGGTGCAACAGATTTAAGGGCTTTAATAAATAAATCACCCAGCAAGCTTAATTGTGGTGCAACTTGAGGAAAAAATATAGCCACCAAAACGCCAAGAATAATGGCGATAATGATTTTGGTGACTAAACTCAAACGTGCTAGAGCAGTGAACATAACTGAACCTAATAATGCCGAGTCTGGCTTAAAATCGGATAAATAAGTGGGGTATTCTATACTTAAAAATGATTTTAAATATAAAACTTATTCATAATAAAAATTAAGTGAATCAAATCACTGGATTTTTTTTGATAATTCTTACTTAAGAATATCAAATTCTTATGCAAAAGATGATTTATTTTCGCTGAAATGCGGGTCTAATTCATATACTGCTTGGAAATGAGTGAGGTATATTTTACCTGTCAGATATTGTATCCAATTGGTTGAATTTAAGCGATCCATAACAGGACCTTTAACTTCGCTTAAGTGTAGTTGAATATTGAGTTTAGATAACTCAGAATTCATTTCTTCAAGAGTCTCTAAAGCTGAATAGTCAATATTACTAATACTGGAACAGTTAATGACAACATGTTGAAGCTCATCATGTTGGCTAACCTCTGAAATAATAAATTCCTTCAGGGTGTTTGCATTGAGAAAACTCAAATTTTCATCAATTCTCACCGAAACGAGCCTTTTACTGGTAATAACCTGGTGCCTTGAAATATTTCTAAAATGCTGCGTGCCTTCAACGAGACCAATCACTGCAATATGTGGACGACTAATTCTCCACAACAGCAACACAAATGTTGAAATAATACCCACCATTAAGCCTGTCGTAATATCTATACACAGCACTCCTAAAAATGTGAGTGCCATTGCTAAACCATCTGCTTTAGAATATTTCCAAGCCGCTATAAAAGGTTTAATTTCAACAAGTTTCCATATCGACACAATGATTGTTGCAGCCAATACTCCTAAAGGTAAATATTCAAATAGGCTTGTAAAATATAGACTGACCACAATAATAAGTAGCGAGGATAAAACCCCAGCCATAGGTGTTTTAGCACCAGCATCAGCATTGACCACTGTACGTGATAAGCTACCAGTGACAGGAAATGCGCCACTGATTCCAGCGCCAAAATTTGCAACACCGAGTGCAACAAGCTCTTGATTACTGTTCAAATTGCTACGTGATTGAAAAGCCGTAGCTTGCGCGATCGAAATAGATTCAACGAAACTCACCATAGCGATCATTGCTGCACCAGGAAGCAGTATTTTCACCATGTCCCATGTCCAGTACGGCATTTGAATAGGAGGTAATCCACTTGGAATTTCACCTACTGTTTTAATTCCATAGACAGTTAAATCAAAGGATTGAACCAGTAAGATTGAAAATAGCACTAAGCATAACGGTAATGCTTTTTGTACAAATTGCATTAATTTTTGATGATTTGAAAATGCTGGAATTTTAAGTAATTGTGGTAAATAAATGAGCGCTAAAATTGAAGCTAAACCCAAAGATAAGCTGGCCAAATCATATAAAGAAATATATTGAGCCAAACTCGTAAAAAATTCGATTAAATTACTGGATTGCAATGGAATATTAAGAATAAATTTTATTTGACCTAATGCAATTAAGACGGCTGAAGCAATGATAAAACTCTTAATCACAGGATGGCTAATGAGACGAATCAAAAAACCAAATCTGAATAATCCCAATAAAAATGAAATTATGCCAACCATTACTGCTAGCAAATAGGCAGCTTGAATATAGACTGGTGAACCCACTTCATATAATGGCTGTAATGTAGCAAAAGTCATCATAGAGATTAATGCAACTGGACCAATTGAAAGGGTAGTACTCCCTCCAATCAGTGCATAAGCAATCATAGGGATAATACTGGCATATAACCCCATAATTGGAGGTAAGCCTGCAATCATGGCATATGCCATGCCTTGTGGTACAAGCATTGCAAGCACGATCACAGATGCAAGAAGATCAGATTTAAAATCTTGAGTGTTGTATTTTTTTAACCATTTCCAAGCTGGGATGATTCGTTCCACAGAATGCTTCGTTAAATCCATACAAATCTCTAAATCACATTTATATATATATTATGCATAAAAAGTGATAAACAAGCACTGAGTATTGTTGATAAGGATCATCAAGAATTTGATTAATGATCCTTAGCGTATGAATTTAATCGAATATTTTTTTAAAAGGTTGTATCTGTTCAAGCTGATAAGCGAGATCTATCAGTAAACGTTCTTGTCCCAAATCAGCAGAAAGCTGAATACCTATCGGTCTTGAATCTACTTTAGTCATACCCATTGGCAGTGATATCGCTGGAGCACCTGCGATATTTTGAATAGGTGTGAATGCTACATAATTCCTTAAATGCTCAAATAAAACATCAAATTCGAGTTGAGGTGAAAGATATCCAATTTGAGGCGAAACATGCGCTAAAACTGGCGAAAGGATGACATCATATTGTTGGAAGATTTGTTGATAGATGCGCTGGATTTGCTTTAAACGGTATAAAAATAAAGGGGTTTTATAGAAATTTTTCTTGTACAAGTTTGCAAGCCCAACTGTTAGATGATCTAACTCATTCACGTTAAAATCTTTGCCAAGTAGCGGTTTTCCAAACTGTTGAATCATAAATGATAAAAAACCCCAATAGTGGCTGAAATCATCTATAAACGAATCTGGAAGAGGAAGTGAAAATTCTTCAATATGATGACCTAAATTCCTGAGTAATTGAGCAGTAGACTCAACAGTTTGACGGGTCTCAGCATCAGTATTGGTTTGCAATGAATCATAAACAAGACCAATCCGTAAAGGTTTGCTGGATGGATGCTGGATTAAGCCAATTTCGGGTAATTTTTTTGGCTTATATTGTTTTTCCATTTCAGCAAAGAAAAACGCGGTATCACGCACAGAACGTGTTAAAACACCATCTGAAACAAGGTCAATTGGTAAATACTGTGAACCTTCATTTGGATACCAACGACCACGTGTCGGCTTTAAACCGACTAAACCGCAATTTGCTGCAGGAATTCGTATCGAACCACCACCATCATTTGCATGTGCAATTGGTACTACGCCTGATGCAACGAGTGCCGCAGCTCCACCTGAAGAAGCTCCACACGAATAATCAGTATGCCAAGGATTGCGTGTGTAATCCCCAGACTTAAATTCTGTTGAAGCATTTAAGCCAAATTCAGGCATTTTAGATTTACCCAGTGCAATTAAGCCTGTATCTAACATTTGTTGAGTAATTTTAGAATTTTTGATCTTTTCCTTGGATTTGAACGATGTTGATCCTTGTTGCGTAGGAAAACCAATTAGATCCAAATTATCCTTAATAAATGTAGGGATTGCAGAAAAAATCTGATTTGGTTTAAAAGTAGGCGATTTAAGTATTTGTTCGAAGTTTTCGAATTCAATTGCATTTAGCAGAGGATTTACGAATTTTGCGCGTTCAATCGTAGCTCTTAAAACTTCATCAATTGAGATGTCTTTAGATTGAATTCTGTTTGAGAGCTCAATCGCATCACTCGTACCTAATATATCATCCGTGAAAGCGTGAATTCTTTTTTGATTATCCATAATCGATTTTCTTTAAAATTGACTAAGCATATGTATACACATGAAATATTGATTTGTCGATTGACCAAAGATTGAATTAACACGATTTCGCATAATGTATATTATGTTAAATAGGATATCTGGAACTGTTGCCTACACAATACTTTTTTATAGCTACAGCTCATCCACGTTAATATCTACGATTATAATTCACGTTGATGAGTATCCTAGGAAACATAATATAAGTTTATGCAACAATCAGAATCTTGTCGATTGGTGTAAGTTCAATTCAAATTCACAAATCAATAAGAATCGACCTAGATTCTAATAATTGTAGTAAAGTATCGTGCAGAAATTTATTGTAAGGATGATTAAGTAATTCGGTCCTTTTACTCTTATAAGTCTACCCTTAATAACAAGGACTCTTTTTTTAAGAAGCAAATTCCAGTAAAAACCGCTCGATATCACGAATCATATCTTTTACATCCTCAATCGTAAATTGATTAGTGTTTCCATGAGCTGCATTATTTCGAATATCAGCTAAAGCAGTAATTTTCTTTTGTTGTAGAATGTTATAAATACCAGCGTTTTTTAATGCAGCATTTAAAACATCAAGTTTTTTAGGCTTAGTCGAACCTGGAGGGTAAACATCTATGCCATTATTCTTACAAATTTCTTTAATTGATGACTCTAGCACTACTCCTGCAGTCACAGCAGCTGCAACTGGATAACCAGATTCTAAAAAATGTTTAGCTTGTTCTAGCTCATTTTCTAGCTCATTATCAAAAACATCAGCTTGTATGAGTTGTTTAAAAGAGATTAAACAACCACTATTTATGTCATCTAGAGTTGCCCTTAAGATACTTATAAGACGTCTTAAAACAAGTGGATCTGTTTCCATACTATGAGTTTTCTTTCCAGCTGAATCAAAAAGTTCAAAGTGAATTGCTTTTTTATTATCAGAAATTAATTTAAGTAATGATTTGGAACTAACAATCCATTGAACATATAAATCCTTTGATTTTTGTGAAAAGCTCATATAACCATTTGTATTTTGATAAGATTGAGCTGATATCTGTTCGCCTTGGCTAATTAGATGTTCTAATCTAGTTTGAAATTTTTGGGACATATTTTTCTCAAGTGCTAAGTCATTATAAAGTCTCATAACTTCATTTTATTTTAAATACAATATCTTAAACAGCACACCAATACTACCTATCGTCTTGTTACATGACATAAAACAACGAATGATTAGAATTCAATTTGAAAAATTAAAAAAACTAAAACACAATCTGTAATTTTGAATGATTAATTGCGCATAGAAAGCAATGCTCTCAATTTTTAACTAGCTCAGGTTATAATGCTCATCTTACACAATTCAGTTGATCTACTATGAACACTTCCAATGACCCTTTACATGGCAAAAAACTTGCTGACATTTTAGATGAGTTATTGGATTACTACGGAGGCTTTGAAGGATTAAGTCGTAAAATTGAAATTCGTTGTTTTTGCATCGACCCAAGTGTTAAATCATCTTTACGATTCCTACGGACTACACCATGGGCACGTGAAAAAGTAGAAAGCTTATATTTGTATGTTCTCCGTCAAAAAGCTAAACAGAAATTGTAGCCAACAAAAAAACTCACGCTATGTTTAATCTTTTAGACCCAATCGTAGAATAGCCTTAATGAGTATCTATCGTTTTGTTGACAGCGTGTAGTTATGGGTGGAAGCCCCACTCTCCTACTACATAGGACAACGATCAATCATCTAAATCCAGTCTTATCAAGTCTAGAGCTAAAAGCTATAATATGTTTTTAAAAAGTTTTAGATCATATGCTCGAACTCATTCACTCATATCCTCAAGCCAAATTGGTGAATACTTTCCAAGCATTAGCGAATGAAGTTTTTGAAGACCCTGTCAATGCTTTATGTTGGTATAGGCATTTAGATTACAATTTCAAAGAAATCGTTGAAAAACTTACACTCATAGAAGATATTACTGAAATTTCCATCGCACAATTAGAGCAACTCAAACTTTCAGACTCTGCAAGCAAAGCGAGAGACGTTATTATTAATGATATAATGTTGCTTACCGAATTGGGTGCATCGCCGTCTTTAAACTTAGTCAAAGAATATCAGCGTGATGAAGAATTGGATTTTATCAGCACTGATGTATATTCTTTTCATGTAGATCGATCGCCATTAGCAACGGATACATATCTATGTACCTATTACGGGGCGGCTAGCGATATTATTTCCAATGATGAGGTTGAACAAAAAATTCATATTCCAGAAATCCGTCAAAAAATTAAATCATTGTTTGATGGCGAAGACCATGAGTTTGAGGATTTTCTTGAAGAGACCTATATGGATCTTCACTATCAACCTAAAAATGGTGCAACACCTTTAAATTTAGGAATTGGTCATCTCTGGCGTTTGGCTGTAGATCATCCTGATCAGAAAGTACTTCCTTGTGTTCACCGTGCTCCAAAAGAAAATGCAGGAGAACTCAGATTACTCTTAATTTGTTAAGGAATTCCTTGCTCAATTTAGGCGAGTAATTCTTTTTCAGCTTCAAATGGATTAAAGAAATTACACCAAACGATTGGTCCTAAACTCATCTCCGAATCAGTAAGTAAACATTGATCAAAATTTTGGATTAATTGCTCTTTATCCATCTCTTGACCAATTAAAACAATTTCCTGTCTGGCATCACCCGTTTCTGGATGCCAACTCGATTCAATTTCCTGAATAGATTGCGTATCTTGTGGCCATTCCTCTTGTGGTACCGAAGCCCACCAATATCCTGCTTGACCATGCCGAGCCATACCTCCAGCTTGTGACCAAGCCATAGCCATTGTTGGTTCCGCAGCAAGCCAAAAAAATCCTTTTGAGCGTATAACACCTTTCCATTCTGAATGAATAAAATTGTAAAAACGTTGTGGGTGAAAGGGTCTTCTTGCTCTATATACGAAACTTTCGATTCCATATTCTTCAGTTTCAGGCTTATGCTCTCCTCTCAACTCTTTTAACCAACCAGGTGCTTGTGAGGCTTCATCAAAATTAAAAAGCTGTGTGTTGAGTATTTTATCGAGTTCAACCTGACCAAATGTAGATGACTCAATTTTTGCTCTAGGGTTAAGCTTTTTGAGAATCGCATAAAGCTGGGACTTCTGATGCTCATCGATTAAATCAGTTTTGTTTAGAATAATAACATCACAAAATTCGATTTGATCTATCAGTAAATCCACAACAGTACGTTGGTCAAATTCTCCAAGTGATTCGCCACGATCATGAAGAAGATCATATGAACGATAATCACGTAAAAAATTGAATGCATCGACTACGGTCACCATGGTATCTAAACGAGCGTACTCATTTAGAGATACGCCGTCTTCATCTTCAAACGTAAATGTTTCGGCTACAGGTAGAGGCTCTGATATTCCGGTAGATTCAATGACGAGTTGATCAAATTTTTTCTCTTCCGCTAATCGTCTTACTTCTACTAATAAATCTTCTCTCAAAGTACAGCAAATACATCCATTACTCATTTCAACGAGTTTTTCTTCCGTTCGTGATAATTCCGCCCCACCTTCTCTGACTAAAGCAGCATCAATATTGACTTCTGACATATCGTTCACAATTACTGCGACACGTTTTCCTTCTCTATTATTTAAAATATGATTTAAAAGTGTGGTTTTTCCTGCACCAAGAAATCCAGATAGCACAGTGACAGGTAATTTATACGGTTGTGAAGAATCAATATTCATGGTGAGTTACTCGTTTTCATGTTCAACCACATCATTTGATCGCTTATTGCAATCAATGAATGATCTTGATTTTTGATGTAACTAAATCATAATTGTTATGTTATAACATTTCAACATGTTTAATGTTTAGTTAAACTTTAATAAAATTTATTTATAGTGATTCTAAATTGTATTCATCACTGTAGAATCATAAGTAAAACTAAAGAATCTATGACCTAATTTTTTTAATTATATGAGCATATAACAATGAATTTAATCAATCTTATTTTTCGTACCACTTTAAGTACTTCCCTGTTACTTGGAGTTTCGAATACGTATGCTGTGGTTGCAGGCGGAATGATTTCTACTGACTACCATTGGAACAATATTCCGGCTAACGGCTTTGCAACACTTGAAAATCAAATCATCATTACCCATGAGCCAGGAGATGATGGTAATACATTTTGGGCCAATCAATTTTCATTAAAAAATGGAAATATCGGTTATGTTGGATTACAGCAACGAAGCAATGATGAGAAGTATTTAAATTTCTCAATCTGGAAAACGACATCTTGGAAATCAGGATACCCTGCGTATTGCAGACAATTTGATCACGAAGGTGATGGCGTTCAATGTGACTTACCATATGAATGGAAAGAAGGCACGAAATATAATTTTAAGATTGTGAAAAATAATGACAGTACAGTCTCAGCCTTTGTTAAAAACGTGAGTACTGGTAAACAACTTGAAATTGCAAAAATCAATGTGCCTCAGACCTGGGGTGGTTTTGATAGTTTAGTTACATTTACCGAAAACTTCCGACAGAATAAACAACCCAACGGTATTTATGGCTATAACAGTTGTAATGATGTTCATACATCTGTTTCTGCGACCTATCCTGCAATAGCAAACTCTTCAATCAAGTCTAAATCACAAACGACTAAAACTTATGGAAATTGTGTACAAGTGGCATCAGCGCATTGCACGGATGATTCTACTTGCATTTCTACTGTGAATAATGCAAATTACACCCAGCAAAAACCTTTCATTTTGAAAAATGGTGCACGAGGTTTCTGTGCAGATAGCTTGAATGGTGGTCAACAAATGGGATTGTATTCATGCGATCCCAACAACGGAAATCAACGTCTGAGTACGGATCACACACATCGCTTATACTTAACTCATCGGGATGCGTGTTTGATGGGCGATGATAAAGATAATTTTGTTAAAGTTGCGCCGTGCAATAATGATAGTAGTCAACGATGGATGTATAGCCACCATACAAGCCAATATATCAACTTAAAAACAGGTCTATGCCTTGATGCCGCTGATGGTGCAAATAGTATGGCACGCCTACAAATGATTGGATGTCAAAGCAATAATTCATATCAAACGTGGAAAATTACACGTTAATTTATTAAATTCAGAGCTTTAGCATTTAAAGCTCTGAATTTTAATGCTGAAATTTTAATTTTTTTGCTTTCTTTGAGTGACTCGTACTAATTTTAGTACAATTTGATATCTAAATTAGAGATTTTACTCATAGATAAGCCAGCTCACTCAGGTTAAAAGCATTCTTAATACTGGCTCAAAAAGCGAAATAAGTTCAATGATTTTAGGGAGATATTTGTCTAAGGTATATTTGTAATATTGATGACAGCAATAAGATAAAAACAATTAAAAATATTCTTCATAAATCGTTGCTATTTTTCCGATAGCGCCGTTAATGATGAGAACAAAATTCTTCAAAATATTAAAACTTAATAAATGAGATTAGACGTTTAGTTGTTTATCTCTGAAGATAGAAATCAAAAGCCCTATTTTAATATTGGAGAGAATCAAATTCTAACCTCATGTTTAATATGAACATTCATAGTTTTATTTTTTCAATCCATTGTCCTTCATGAATTATAAATTATAGGATATCTAGTTGATTTATGAATTTAGCTGAAATCAGTTAATACTTGAGCATAGTCATCTATGTAACATCAAAAAATCTTAGTGAACTTTTTTCACAAGAATTATTTCTAAATAAATTCTTGAAAAAAAATTGCGTAAAATTTTACTCTCCTCGTCATATTCATGACCTATTTTTGGTCAATTCATACTTCTATCACTCATTAAATAAATACTAAGTTGATAAGTTTTTTTACTAATAATCTTTGATATGTCGATATTTTATTTATTGATGAGTCTAATTTAAAAATTACATTTTTGCTTAGGCTATTTTGGTGTTCAAAATTTAAGCCTAAGCATTTGAAGATTTTTTTAAATTAGAAACTATAGGTGAAAGCCACTACACCTAAATTTTTCTGTTTTTCGTTATAGCGGTTCTTACCACCAAAAATATATTGTCCACTCAATCCGAGTTCTGGTGTCAAGGCATAATCTAGCCCGATAGATGAGAAGCGATAAGCAAATTCTCGTTTTGTATCACCGAGCTCTAGACCTTCATATTTCCCATTATCATTAAAATAGCTCGCTGCAGCACTTGCTATAGCAGATAATTTATCATTGAGTTGGTGGGTATATATTACGTTTAGATAAGTATCCCCTTGGTTTGCATACACGACATCATATGTATATGCAGATAAACTGGTTGATAAAGAGATTTTATCATTGAATTGGTGTGTGGCAGTTACCCCCATTTCATTGGAAGTTGTATTTGACGCGTTCGGATAGAAATAAGTGGCATTCCAAATATTCCAATTTGTCCTACCAGTATCAAAACTGTAGCCGACAATAAAGTCGTGCTCTAATTTATCAGTTTTACGGCGCTTATCACCTTGAAGTTCAGCATAAGAGTAGCCTAGTGTAGACCCCCAATACCCGACATAGAAGTTGTTATAACTGAGGTTTAGACCTGTTTGAATTGCGAGGTCATCATTTTCTGGTGCATTTGTTAAACCACGTGAAATGTATTTGGAGGTTAATGTGACATATCCATCAAATTGAATTGGTGAATTTGTTTCTTGATTCGTAGAATTTGCATAACTGGGTAAAATAATAAAGCTAGCAGTGCTCAACAGCACTGCTTGAGTCGTTTTAATCATCATAAAATTTATAATTTAGAAAATGAGGGTGAAGTTTCTGCACGATAAAATGGTGCATCTGAAGGGGTTAAAGCAGGTCGATTACGAATGTGATCTGCAATCTTCTCGGCCATCATGATCGTCGTTGCATTGAGATTACCAGTAATAATCAGCGGCATGATAGAAGCATCGACCACTCGCAACCCATCTATTTCATGGACACGACCGTAACCATCTACAACAGCTAAATCATCTTCACCCATTTTACAGCTACACGAAGGATGATACGCTGTTTCTGCATGATTTTTTACAAATTCATCAATTTGCTGATCTGTTTTTAATGCTGAACCTGGACTAATTTCTCTACCTCGATACTGATCTAATGCAGGCTGATGCATAATTTCTCGTGTAATTCTCACTGCATCACGGAATTCGCGCCAATCTTGTTCAGTGCTCATGTAGTTAAATAAAATGCTCGGATGATCAAAAGGATTTTTCGAGGTTAAGCGAATTCTCCCTCTTGACGGCGATCGCATAGATCCAACATGTGCTTGAAAACCATGTTCATTGATTGCATTGGTACCATTGTAGTTAATTGCAATTGGTAAAAAGTGATACTGGAGATTCGGCCACTCAAACTCATCACTTGAGCGGATGAATCCACCTGCTTCAAACTGATTGCTTGCACCAATTCCTTTACCCAAAAACAGCCATTCAGCGCCAATTTTAGGTTGGTTATACCATTTTAATGCAGGGTAAAGACTGACGGGCTTCTTACATTGGTATTGAAGATACATTTCTAAATGATCTTGCAGATTTTCACCCACACCCGGTAAATCTTGCACAACCTTTACATCCAGTGACTCTAATAATGACTTAGCTCCTACCCCAGAGCGCTGTAAAATTTGAGGTGATGCAATAGCACCTGCGCACAGCAATACTTCTCGCTCAGCATAGACCTTGTGTAAATTTGTGGCATCTTGGCCAAGAATGTATTCAACACCGATAGCTTGTTTTTTTTCAAATAAGATTCGATTGGTTGTGGCATGCGTAATAATCGTTAGATTCTGACGACCTTTAGCTATATCTAAATAGCCACGAGCGGTACTGGAACGTCTGCCTTGAGGTGTCACCGTACGATCCATTGGACCAAAGCCTTCTTGTTGGTATCCATTTAAATCATCCGTACGTGGATATCCAGCTTGCAAACCCGCTTCAACCATTGCATGAAATAACTCATTATTGTCTGACTTTGGCGTAGCAACACTAACTGGGCCTTGATCACCGTGATATTCATTTGCACCAATATCTCTAGACTCTGCTTTTTTATAGTAAGGTAAACATTCAGCATAGCGCCAATGACTGAGTCCTTTCATTTGAGACCATTGCTCTAAATCCATGGCATTCCCACGGATATAACACATACCGTTAATTAATGATGAACCACCTAAACCTTTACCACGTCCACATTCCATACGGCGGTTATTCATATGTGGTTCTGGATCAGTCAAATATGCCCAATTATAACGTCGACCTTGTAAAGGATAAGCCAAAGCAGCAGGCATTTGAGTTCTAAAATCTAAACGGTAGTCAGGGCCACCCGCTTCAAGGAGCAGAACTTTAATATCTGGATCTTCGGTGAGTCTCGCTGCAAGTACATTCCCAGCAGAACCTGCACCTATGATAATGTAATCATATGTCATAGTGTTCTCCTTAGGCTTTAAATACAGATTGAAATGGACTTAATTCCACTTGTACCGATTTGATTTGCGTGTAGTGTTGTAAAGTCGTTAAACCATTCTCTCTTCCTACACCAGAATGCTTATAGCCACCGACTGGCATTTCAGCTGGCGATTCACCCCACGTATTGATCCAACATATACCTGCTTCAATTTGGTGGATGATTCGATGTGCTTTGACAATATCAGGGGTAACCACGCCAGCAGCCAATCCATAAGAAGTATTATTAGCGCGACGAATCACTTCTTCTTCTGATGTATATGTCAAAATACTCATCACAGGACCGAAGATTTCCTCTTGAACAATGGTCATCTCATCTCGACAATCACTGAAGATTGTAGGCAGTACAAAAGCACCATTTTTTAAATGATCATCTGTTGCTCTAGAACCACCACACACTAAACGTGCTCCCTCGCTTTTAGCAGAATCGATGAATGCCAAAATTTTATTCATATGCGCAAAGCTAGATACTGGTCCAAAATTTGTTTCTGAATCGAGCGGATTACCTAAGCGGATATAAGGAACACGTTCTAATAGCTTTTCTTCAAATTTTAGTTGTAATGATTCTGGAATAAACACTCGTGTCCCATTCGTACATACCTGTCCAGAACTATAGAAATTTGCCATCATTGCAATATCTGCAGCTAAGTCTAAATCAGCATCTTCACAAATAATTAATGGTGACTTCCCACCCAACTCCATCGTGACTTCTTTAAGACTCGATTCAGCAGCTTGAGCCATCACTTTTTTTCCAGTGCTCACACCACCAGTAAATGAAATTTTCGCAATATCTACATGCTGGCTTAAATAGGCACCAATATCACCGCCCCCTGTTACAACATTGAATACCCCATCTGGCACTCCAGCTTCGGTATAAATTTCTGCCAATTTAAAGGCTGTTAATGGGGTAATCTCGCTGGCTTTGAAAATCATTGCATTCCCCGCCGCCAAAGCAGGTGCTGACTTCCATAAGGCAATTTGAATTGGATAATTCCATGCTCCTATACCAGCTACAATTCCCAAAGGTTCACGGCGTGTATAGACAAATGAATCTGTTCTTAAAGGAATCTGTTGACCCTCGAGTACAGGTAAAATTCCAGCGTAGTATTCGAGTACATCAGCCCCTGTCACAATATCTACAGTCGATGTTTCACTATATGCTTTACCACTATCTAAGGACTCAATGGCGGCAAGTTCATCATTTCTTTCACGTAAAATAGCTACAGCTTTATTTAAAATTCTTGAACGCTGCATATAAGTCATTTCAGCCCAAACTTTCTGTCCTTGTTTGGCAGATAGAATGGCTTGATCCACATCCTGTTGAGAACATGCTTGAATGGTCGCGAGAACTTGCCCCGTGGCTGGATTAATCGAATCAAAAGTTTGACCTGATTGAGCATCGACGAATTGTCCATGAATATAAGGACGTTGTAATGGGAATTTATTCATACGATTAGCCTCAGATATAGTAAATATTAAAAATTATTGTGTAAGTTGCTGCTGGATAAAGGCATGGCAAAGACGGATAGAAAGATCAGTATCAATCTCACTTCTTGTTAATGCGCCCCTTAACCAGAACCCATCAATTAATGCAGCCAACCCTTGAGCTGCTTGCTCAGCTTTTAGGGGGCTTAAACGTTTTAAAAACTCATGTTTTAAATTTGAATGTAGCCGACAGTGATTCACTTGCTGTAATCGGTGTAGATCGGGTTGATGCAAACTAATAGCCCAAAACGCGAGCCATACTTTCATCGCGGCTTGATTGGTCTGAGGAGTTGCAAAATTCGCTTTAACAATCGCCATTAAACGATCTTCTGGAGAATGTCCAACCTCTGATTTTAGATCCCTTACACTTTCTCCAAGTTGCTGTAGTAAATAGCGCATGGTTGCCTCAATCAATCCATTCTTGCCACCAAAATAATGACTAATAATACCCGTGGAGACACCTGCTCTTTGCGCAATCTGTTGAATGGATGCATCAGCAAAACCGAGCTCATTTACAGTGGAGAGAGTAGCATCAATCAATTGTTGACGACGAATGGGTTGCATACCAACTTTTGGCATAAGATGACCTAAACCTACAGGAGATTATAATCAGCGTTTATCAATAAGAACGCTGTAACATTAGTAAACGTTTTTTTAATTGAACGTTCAATCAATAAAAATTATAGTGCTATTACTTCCATGATGTACAGCTCAGTTTGTTTTGTATTTGCAAAAGTTTGTAATTGTGGATCAAGCAAGCTTCTATCAGGATATAAATCGAACTGCGCTGTAGATCATTTCATTACTCATTGAATGGTCACTGATTTATGCATAACAAAAATGATCAAACGCAGGATAGTTTGAATAAGGTCGTGTTCTATGTATCAGCATCATTGATACTTTTGTTTTCGATCACCACAATTTTGTTTAATGAAGCTGCTAATAACGTCATTACACAAACCCTCGATTGGGTAAGCAGAACCTTTAGTTGGTATTACCTGTTGGCTGCGACACTCTATTTTGTCTTTATTGTATTTATCGCATGCTCTCGATACGGCGAAATTAAATTAGGACCTAAACACTCTAAGCCTGAATTTAGTTTATTGAGTTGGTCTGCAATGCTCTTTTCTGCGGGTATTGGTATTGATCTCATGTTCTTTTCCGTGGCTGAACCTTTATCGCATTACATGAACCCACCTGTAGGTGAAGGACAAACCTTTGAAGCAGCACGTCAGTCCATGGTATGGACCTTGTTTCATTATGGTTTAACTGGTTGGAGCATGTATGCATTGGTTGGTGTAGCCTTAGGTTACTTCAGCTATCGTTATAACCTTCCCCTTACGATCCGTTCAGCTCTCTACCCTATTTTTGGAAAAAAAATTAACGGTCCTATAGGTCACACTGTAGATACAGCTGCCGTCTTAGGTACGATTTTTGGTATCGCGACTACCTGTGGTATTGGTGTCGTACAACTCAATTATGGTCTTCATGTTCTCTTCGATCTACCTGAAAATTTGTGGATTCAAGCTGGTCTAATCGGGATCGCGGTAGTCATTACTGTAATTTCAGTAACGGCAGGTGTGAATAAAGGGATTCGCGTACTTTCCGAAATCAATATCTATGTCTCGATTGGATTACTCCTCTTTATTCTTTTGATTGGTAATACAGAATTCTTACTCGCAGGCTTAATCCAAAATTTAGGTGATTACCTCAGTCAATTCCCAAAATTGAGTTTAATGAGTTTTCCATTCGAACAACCTAAAGAATGGATGAACAGTTGGACGCTTTTCTTTTGGGCTTGGTGGATTGCATGGTCGCCATTTGTCGGTCTGTTTTTAGCACGAATTTCTCGTGGTCGTACCATTCGTGAATTTGTATTTGGTACGTTGATTATTCCTCTACTATTTACACTGACTTGGTTATCCATCTTTGGAAATAGTGCACTTCACAATGTAATTTTTGATGGTAATGCACAACTTGCAACAACCGTTTTAGAAAATCCAGCGCATGGTTTCTATGACCTACTTGCACAATATCCTGGTTTTACCTTCTTAGCAGGTATAGCAACAATTACAGGATTATTATTTTACGTCACTTCTGCAGACTCAGGCGCTCTTGTTTTGGGTAATTTCACAACAAAATTCACCAATATCGAGCATGACTCTCCAAGATGGCTCAGCGTATTTTGGGCTATAGCCATTGGTTTATTAACCTTAGCGATGCTGATGGCAAATGGTATTACCGCCTTACAAAACACAACCATCATCATGGGTCTGCCTTTTAGCTTTGTCATATTCTTTGTGATGGCGGGTTTATACAAATCCTTGAGATTGGAAGATTTCAGACAAGCCAGTACTAGCTTAAATGCCGCGCCAGTCGTGGGCAATGTGGATATTCTCAATTGGAAAAAGCGACTCAGTCGCGTAATGCTTCATCCAAGCCATGAACAAACATTAAAAATGCTAGATGATGTGTGTAAACCTGCAATGGATGCCGTGGCACAAGAACTTTTATCCAAAGGTGTCAAAGTCGATGTGAATACTAAGCCTCTTGAAGATAATGCTGAGCTTTATCATTTGGACCTCATTATTCACTTGAATGAAGAAGAAAATTTCGTATATGAGATTTGGCCCGTTCGTTATGACACCCCTAACTTTAGTACCCGTGCTAAACGAACAAAGCGTTATTACTATCGTTTAGAAAGTTACTTATTTGAAGGTTCGCAAGGTAATGATTTGGTCGGTTACAACAAAGAACAAGTGATTAACGACATTTTGGACAAATATGAACGTCATATGATGTACCTTCATATTAACCGTATCAGTCCAGGTAAACGTCCACAATTTCCCGATCGTGACATTTAGTTAGTAGTAGCTCATCTAAACAAGGAAAATGACCATGTCAGAAAGTCTAAACGCCTTTGCTCTATTTTTTTCGTTGCTTAATCCCTTTTTAATGAGCATTTATATGCTTGGGATTATTCGAAATTCAGATGCAAAAGTTTTTAATATGGCCCTGATCCAAGGTAGTTTGATTAGCTTTGTGGTTTTTGTCATTTTTGCTAAAACAGGTGAAGCCTTTTTTAATGATGTACTTCATGCACGATTTGAATCTTTCCAAATTTTTGGTGGAATCATTTTCTTGGTGATTGGTTATCGTTATGTATTTGAAGGTGCTGATACGATTGGGGTCATGCGTGGAGCACCAAACCATTTGGCTGGTACGATCGCCATGCCTTTTATGATCGGTCCAGGAACAATCTCTGCATCTGTAATCACTGGCATTCAATTAAGTTTATGGCAGACGATCACAGTCATCTTTATGACCTTATTCTTAACCTGTAGTCTTTTGATATTAATGAAATATTTGCATGATAATTTACAGCATAAATATTCTAATTATATCGACTTATATGTAGATATCGTGGGTCGTGTTGCTGCATTGCTTATCGGTACGATTGCCATTGATATGATCGTGACTGGTGTTACTGGGATCATCAATGGCTAATTGAAGGTTGTTGTTGATATTTATAAAAAAGGAGTCTTATCATTGACTCCTTTTTTTAAACCCTAATATTTAGAATCTATATCCGATATTTAAACTATACACCGTTGGATCTACGTCCACACTTCCTACCTTTTCTCCATTTACTTTTACATCAGTTTTGATATCCGCATATCGGATATCAGCACCAACACTCCATTGAGGGTTAAATTGGTAATCTACGCCTATTTGACCAGCCCAACCAAAAGAATCTGAGAGATCGAACTTATCACCACTATATAATCGGTCATTAAAAAAATAGGTGTAATTTAAGCCCAGACCCACATAAGGTTGTAACTTTTCATTGGGTAAGAAGTGATATTGCACACTAAAAATTGGAGGTAAATGTTTTGTTTTTGCGACTTCATTACCAGCAACATTAATTTTATGCTGTGGTGGCAAACCGACTAATACATCAAATGCAATATTTGGTGTATAAAAATAAGAGATCGTGCCAGTGACTCCCCAAGCATCATCTATTGTGACGGGTGCTGTTTGATTAAAAATACTACCTGGAGAAGATGTGGGATCAATATTGCTAATCGCACCTCTTATCTTCCATTTATAATCTGCGCTGTGCGCATTAGAACTTAATGCCATGGTACTCAATAAAATCGCGAATAAACCAAAACTTAATTTATCATTCATATCATTACCCATTTTTTATAAATATCTGAAATTTTGAAGATTGTTAATCAATTAAATTGAATGCTTTAGATCATATCGATAATTCTTTTTGTTGGTTATTTTTTATTCTGATTTGTTTTGATGATTTTTTATTTAAGAAAATTTATTCAATTTAAATGGATTTTTGGAATATTGTTTTTAATTTAAGTGAGGAAAGAACGTACGCCTAATTTGGATTCCAATCAGTAATGATGAAACAAGAAACAAATCTTATTGACCTTACCACAATGGGAAGGTTTAGAATGATCGTGACCTTATTTCAATCAGCATATGGAGTTAAGTATGTCATCTACTTCAACTAAATCTATTCAAATCAAAATTGAAGGAATGACCTGTGCTGCTTGTGTAAGCCGAGTTGAAAACTCATTAAAAAAAGTCGATGGTATTCAAGATGCCAGTGTGAACCTCGCCACTGAAATAGCTCAAATTGAGTTAACAACAGACGTAACAGATCAACAAATCATTCAAGCCGTAAATAAAACAGGTTTTAAAATTAAAAAATGCGCAACAATAAAATTAAAAATTTTAGGCATGACTTGTGCTGCATGTGTGAGCCGAGTTGAACGTTCTTTACTAAAAATACCAGGTGTATTAGCAGCACAAGTAAGTTTGGCAACTGAGATAGCAAGCATTGATCTACTTTATCCAGTTCCTGTTGATCAAGTTATTGAGCGTATTGAAAGATCAGGGTTTGAAGCTGTACTTGAACAGCAAACGATCACAGCACTTCCAAATCGCGAACTTGAATCAAAAAAAATTCTCAAGCATTTTATTATCGCACTTGTACTCAGTTTACCTATATTTATCATTGAAATGGGCTCGCACCTCTTGCCTTCATTTCATCATTTTATAGGTACTTACATCAGTCAGAATCAGAGCTGGTTATTCCAATTTATTCTTGCGACTTTAGTTATTTTTATACCTGGACGGCATTTTTTCACACAAGGTATCAAGTCACTGATAAATTTACATCCTGACATGAATTCTTTGGTGAGTTTAGGATCAGGAGCTGCCTATTTATATTCTATTGTTGCTACGTTCTTTCCAAGTTTATTGCCACAACAGTCAGTACATGTCTATTACGAGCCTGCAACACTCATTATTACATTTATTTTGTTAGGCAAATATCTAGAAGCACGAGCTAAAGGTCGAACTTCTGCAGCGATTCAACATCTGATTGGCTTACAACCTAAAACAGCGCGAGTTAGAGTATCTGACCTCCAGACTAAAGATATATCGATTGATAAAATTACAATCGGTATGCAGGTTGAAGTTCGGCCTGGTGAAAAAATTCCTGTAGATGGCGTGGTTATTTCAGGTGAAGGCTTTGTAGATGAGTCAATGATCAGTGGAGAATCTTTTCCAATCCACAAATTGATGGGTTCAGAAGTTGTTGGTGGAACCCTCAATCAAAATGGATTTCTTGTCATTGAAACCAAACATTCTTCTGAAAATAGCATTTTATCTTCAATTATTCAGTTGGTTGAAAATGCTCAGACACAAAAGCTCCCCATACAATCTTTAGTCGATAAAGTCACCTTATGGTTTGTTCCAGTTATCCTCTTGATTTCGATGATTACTTTCATCGCGTGGCTGGTGATTGGACCTGAACCTAATCTGAGCTATGCTTTGATTAACGCCGTTTCTGTTTTGATTATTGCATGCCCTTGTGCGATGGGACTTGCAACCCCGATGTCGATAATGGTTGCGACGGGACGTGCTGCTGAACACGGAATTTTATTTAAAAATGCGACTTCACTTCAAAAACTTCGAGAAATTTCAACATTTGCATTTGATAAAACTGGAACATTAACAATAGGGCAACCTGCGATTAGTCATATCGAGATTTTCGCACCATTTACACATCAACAGGTTCTACAAACTGTTGCATCCGTTGAATATCATTCCGAGCACCCAATTGCTAAAGCGATTGTTCAATATGCTTCCGATCATCATATAAAGATGATCGAAATTTCTGAGTTTAAGAGTATTTCAGGATTCGGCATTCAAGCACAATTGAATGGTCAGGATATTAAAATTGGATCTGTAGAATTTATTACTCGAGAAAATGCAAAGATTTCTCATGCACTCTCTCACCATCAAAGATTACTAGATGAAGCTCAAACACCCATCGCGATCTCCATCGATGGTGAGCTTGCATCAATTATTTTAATCACGGATCAATTAAGACCTGAAACCTACGAGGTTATGGCTCAACTTAAAAAGAACGACAAGCACATTGCTTTGATTACTGGCGATCATCAAAATGCAGCGCAATATGTGGCTAATCAACTCAATATCAATGCAGTTTATGCACAGGTCAAACCACATGAAAAGTTAAACATCGTTGAGACCCTTCAAACGCGATATGGAAATGTTGCTTTTGTTGGTGATGGTATTAATGATGCTCCTGCACTTGCGCAAGCTCAAGTCGGTATTGCGATAGGTTCAGGTACGGATGTCGCCATTGAAACGGCTGACCTTATTTTAATGTCATCAAATTTGAATAACTTATCTAAAGCCATCAAATTAAGCGAAATGACCATTAGAAATATTCATCAAAATCTGTTCTGGGCTTTTTTATACAATATTTGTCTGATTCCGATTGCTGCAGGCGTACTTTACCCCTTGACTGGTATCCTGCTCTCACCTGTTTTAGCCGCAATCGCAATGGCACTTTCTTCGGTATTTGTATTAGCGAATGCCTTAAGACTCAAAACTTTGAAATTAAATTAGCAGCTTAAAACAAAGGAAAGATCATGAATATTGGCGAATTAGCACGACGTTCAGGCTTAACTGCTAAAATGATTCGATATTACGAAAAAATCGATCTCATTTCTGTTCCGATCAGAAGTGCTAGCGGTTATCGTGTTTACACAGAGCAAGACCTTTCGACTTTAAGTTTTATTAAACATGCTAAAGATCTTGGTTTTTCGATCGATCAAATCAAAAGTTTAGTTGAGCTTTGGAAAAATCCTGACAGAAAAAGTGCTGATGTGAAAAAAATTACAGATCAACATATCCATTTTTTGACAGAACAAATTCATTCGATGCAATCAATGATTTTAAAATTAAAGGCTGCGAGTCAGATGTGCTCTAATGATTCGACTTCAAACTGCAGTATTCTGAATAAAATTGAACATATTCAATCGTGACAGTGATAGATGTTAACTAACGCAAGAGGTTATTATGAAATTATTTATTGAAAATATTAGTTGTTCGGGTTGTGCTAAAGGTGTCACTGCATCTGTATTGTCACTTGATCCTAATGCAAGCGTCAATGTAGATGTTGCCAACAAAATTGCAGATATTCGTACAACATATAGCTTTGAAAAAATCGCTGAAGTTTTGACTGAAGATGGTTTCCCTCCTGAATTAAAAGATTAAATTGCCATAAAAAAGGCGAAACATTATTTCGCCTTTTTTGATAAAACGCATACCGTAGTATGCGTATTTTTAAAGAATTAATAAATGATTTGACCGTTTTGAAGTAACTGCTCCAACGTCAGATCTGCATTTTGAGGACCAATATTCAACAATTGAGTAGCTTCAAATTGTGTACCTTCACCATCGCGATCGATTGAAATTACAGAATCTTTAACAGTGATATATTTACTTAAGATATCCGCAACTTGATCAGTCGAATCTGTTGAGAATGTAGTTGAAGTATTAGCATCAACAAATAGTTGAGATACATCAATTACATCGACACCTGCTTCGAAATCTGACCACGTATCAAAACCATTTCCACCCGTTGCATCGGCTTCATCAAGTAAGTTGAAGATTAATTTATCCGCGATATCACTTCCAGTGAATGCGTCATTAAATTTCGAACTTGTAAATGATTTGTTTACATCAAAGCTTAAAGTAGCTGTTGAAGTCGTTCCACCAACTGTCGAAACAGTATAGCTAAATTCTTCTTTACCAAATCCTTTTCCTGATGGTGTATACGTATAGCTACCATCATTATTGAAAACAAGAGTACCAAATTTACCTTCGACAGTTACACTAGGATTACCACTATAAGTCGACGTCGTTAATCCATTAATAGTATAAGAACTAATAGAATTTAAACCGTCATCATTATTAGAAACGTTTCCAATAACTGGTTCTAAAGCAACTGGAGTAAATTCATTCAAGTACGTTGTATTAAACGTGATTGTAGAGTCCTCGAAATAAGCAAGTCCAGGATTAACAAGATTAGCTTGTACAGTATATACACCAGCGGGAAGATCATTTAACTGTAATACTTTTCCAGTAACAGCATTTAACTCACCAGTCTTAACTACAGTGCCAGCTGCATTTTTCACTGTGTAACTAATACTTCGTGATGAAGTTAAAGATAGAGTACTTTCAAAAGAAATTGCAACTGTACTGACTGAGTTTTCAGCTATTGCAAATTTAGCATCGATAGTACGTTGAGCCAGACCAATATCTAAAATTGTATCATTTACAATAGTTTCTGATTTATTTTGCATTACAATTTCAGATTCTTCAAAATCATCTTGAGCAACAGCTAAATCAATTTTAATCGTTAAGGTTTCGAGTGAACTATTTCCATTCTGATCTTTAATGACATAAGTAAATGTCTCGATTTCACCATATGGTAAGCTTGTGCCTTCACTAGGTTTATTTACGAAGTATTGGTAAGTTCCGTCCTTATTGAGAATTAATTTACCATACACACCTTGAAGTTCTGTTTCTTCAACAAGCTGAGTATTACCAGCAATAATGATTTCTGACCCATTAGCTAATTCAATCTGACCTGAAGTTTGACCGACAAAATCATTGTCTGTTTTAACAGTCGAATAATCATAAAGTGTGTCTTTATTAACATATAGACCAGATCCACCAAGTACATTAAGTCCTGTTGGAACAGTCACTGCATAATAGTCACCCTCTGTAAATTTAAGTGTAACTTCATCAGATTTACCACCTAAAATTACTGTGTACCAGTTATTTATGCTGTGAACTTGGACATATTCATTGGTATCAGCATTGAACTTATAAATAAATAAAGAGTATGAAGTTAAACTTACACCGCCGCCATCGCCTTGGAAAGTCATTTCACGAACATTATTTTCATTCACTGTGAAATTCATGAACGAAGATAAATCAACTGCACCAGCTTTAATAACTGGATCTAACAAACTTACATCTAACACTTTAACATTTGTTAATTTAGGCACTTCACCAGTGATATCTTTAATTTCAGGAAGTGGATTGATGATAACAGTGTCGTTGATTTCTGATTGTTTTACCTCAACAACTTTATTATCAATCGATATATTAAGCTTTGCAGAAGCTGTATTACCTAGTTCTGTTTTAACGTAATAGGTAAACTCATCTACTTGCCCGAATGGACCTTTAAAGTCTTCATTAATCTCGTAACGATAGCTTCCGTCTTGATTAATAAATAACGTACCAAATTTACCTTCGATCGCGGTTTCAGAATTACTATTCAACGTAATTGCTGCATTAGAACCAGCCATAACTGACTCTACAATCGTACCAGTTGGCAGTACATCCTGACCATCAACAGCATCTGCATCTGTGATTACATTACCAGTTGCTTCGCCATCGACTGACACAACTTCATTATAATCCAGAATAATGTCATTCAATACCTTCAATGTATAACCACTTAATACTGTTACCCCAACAGAAGGTGTTAAGAATACAATATATTTACCTTCAGGAAGGCTCACGTTCAATTCTTCAGAAACACCAGCCAGTAAATAAGCTTTCAACCATTGTTTCTCAGTCATGTACTCTTTGTATTGACCAGTTTCTTCATCAAATTGATAAATTTTAAGATCGTACATCGAGACGATCGAAACACCACCTGATTGTGATTTCAATGTTAAGTTGCGAACTGTCCCATCAGCAACATCTACTGTTAATGAATTTTGAAGAACTTCTGTTAAAACATTAGCTTCGAGCACTGCACCCAAGCCAACACTTGCTACCGCAAATGCAGTTTTATCTTCAAGTTGTTGTTCTGCTGAAGGTAATTTAGTAGTCGGGTTAATCACTTCAGGAATGAAATTAACTGAGTTATCCGCTGGAAGTACTATTTCTTGAAGATCATCGACAATACCATTGTTATCTAAATCGTTCACTGCCGGTACTGCTGTATCCAGAGCATCTAAACGAGCATCTAGATCATCTTTAGCTGCTGATGCAGGTAATGCATCAACCAAGCCTTGTGCTGTACCTTTCAACGCATCTA